>NZ_JBXAQB010000055.1:0-570 GCF_058806835.1 Roseococcus sp. GW821-FHT12F05 | reverse complement strand
CGCGCCCTCCGCGATGGAGCGCACCACGTCCTCGTTGAGATCGGCGAGGGACGGCCCGACATCCAATCCCGTCGTCTCCTTCAGGTAGGCGATCAGCGCCTCGTCGAGCCACTGATCGGCAGGCACGCCGGCCCACGCCCGCCAGTTGCCCGAGCCCTTCATTTCCAGCTGCTCGATACGCCGTTCCAGGTTCGCCATCACGCGCCTCCTCTCTGCGCCGCCTCGAGAGCAGCAAGGCGCCGCTCCAGATCTTCCGTTTCGATGGCCCGCCGATGGGTCTCCACAATCGCCGCGACGGCCTGGCCTTCCTCCGGCGACACCTCGCCGGCAGCCACGGCTGCAGCGATCGCGGAGGTCGCTGCCACCACGTCAGCTGACGTGTTGAGCGCCGGAAGCTCCAGTTCGATGGGGCGCCCCTTGCGCTCCGGCCAGAGGCGCCGCAGCAGAAGCTCGGCGGCCCGCATGTCGCCGCCCTTCGCGCCTTCCACGACCCGCCGCATGACCTCTGCAGCGCCTTCCTGCCCAATCGCGTCGAGAGCCAGCAGGGCGGCGTGACGGGCACCCTTGGGC
>NZ_JBXAQB010000054.1:0-597 GCF_058806835.1 Roseococcus sp. GW821-FHT12F05 | reverse complement strand
GAGTTCCATCAGCGCCCGACCAAACGTTGTCAGGCGCTTCCATTCTTGCAGCACGCCAGGAATTTCATGGCCGACATCGATCATGTCTTTGCCCGCTTTCACGACGATCACGCCGCCTCACAGCCGCAGCGAGAGTTGCTGAGCATTCCTCGTCGTGGGCCGTCTAGCGGCAGCCGCACCGTCGAAGTCGTGCACGTTCGATCAGGAGCCTCATCGAAGGGTCAGGACCAACGTCCGCGGGAATCTGGCGTGCGCGCCGCCACGTGGTCCGAAGGCTTCCCAACCAAGCCTGCACCCAATCGATCACCAGTTGAGCTGTCGGCTCCCATCGAGCCGCGGCAGCCCGCCGTCCACGTCATGCCGATGTGGGAATCGTCACGTGCTGATCCCGAGCCGACGCTCCCCGAACCGAAACGCCGAGGCCGACCGCGGAAAATTGTGGACGAGAAGGCGCTGATCGCCTCTGCGCTCCATGCCGAAGCGAAGCGTCGTGGCCGGCCGCGTAAAGTCGCCAGTGAGACGACGCCGATCACAGCCGACCCGTTCGACCAGAACGACGACGGCACGAACTGCCTACGCTGTGGACGCCTGGTTCAA
>NZ_JBXAQB010000053.1:0-607 GCF_058806835.1 Roseococcus sp. GW821-FHT12F05 | reverse complement strand
TGGCGCAGCCGGTCGGTCGGCGTCGGGTAGATGCGATAGGCCTTCGACAGGCCTTCCACGCGGATGGTGAGGTCAGAGGACATCGGCTCAGAGAACATCGGCGAAGCCGGGCCGGAGGCGCTGGAACAGCCAGAAGGACAGCGCGAGCGCAATCAGCGAGCAGAGCGTGTAGAGCGCGAGGCTGACGAAGTCCGGCAGGCCGCCGAAGACGATCACGGTGCGCGACTGCTCGACGATGGAGGTGAGCGGGTTGAGCCGCATCAGCGTGCGGAAGGCGCCGGGCACCGCGTTCAGCGGATAGAAGATCGGCGTGAGGAAGAGCGTCACCGTGATCAGCAGCGAGACGATCTGCGACAGGTCGCGCAGGAAGACGCCGCAGGCGGCGAAGAACATCACCAGCGCGGCCACGAAGATCAGGTAGGGCGCCACCACCACGGGCCAGAAGATCGCCGTCCAGTGGAACACCCCGTTCAGCAGGAGCTGCCCCACCAGCACGATGGCGATGGTCATGACGGCGTTCACCAGGCTCGACAGCACCACGACCGGCGGCAGGACCTCGATGGGGAAGACCACCTTGGTCACGTAGCTGGCCTGGCTCAGGATCAGC
>NZ_JBXAQB010000052.1:0-698 GCF_058806835.1 Roseococcus sp. GW821-FHT12F05 | reverse complement strand
GGTGTTTAGTCCCGGCATTTGATGGGTTGGATCGAGGCTGAATCGTTCAGGCTCGGCTGTCCAGCATTTGCAGATGAACTCGTAAGGTGTGAGGCCTCTGAGTGTCTTGAGCCGACGGCCGAAGTTGTAGGCATCGATAAAGCTCGTGAGGTGGATCTCGAACTGCTGGTGATCGTCGTAGTGGTAGCGCTTAACGGTCGCGTCCTTGATGGTGCGGTTCATCCGCTCGACCTGGCCGTTGGTCCAGGGGTGCTTCACCTTTGTGAGGCGATGCTCGATGCCGTTCTCTTGGCAGCGCATATCGAACATGTGCGTCATGTACCGAGCGGTTGGGCCACCGGCGTATCGCGGTGGGAACGTGAACTGGATCCCGTTGTCAGTCAGGACGGTGTGGATCCTGTACGGGATGACCTCGATCACGTGCTCGAGGAAGGCCGACGCCGAAGTTCTGCCAGTCTTGGTCGCCAGTCGCACGACCGCGAATTTGCTCGTGCGGTCGATCGCGACATAGAGGTAGAGCTTACCTTGCGCAGTCTGGACCTCGGCGATGTCGATGTGGACATAGCCGATCGGGTAGACCTTGAACCGCTTCTTCGCAGGCTTGTCGCCGTCGACGTCGGGGAGCCTCGATATCCCGTGACGGACCAAGCAGCGATGCAGCGACGAGCGCGTCAGATGGGGGATCGTCGGTTGGAGCG
>NZ_JBXAQB010000051.1:0-839 GCF_058806835.1 Roseococcus sp. GW821-FHT12F05 | reverse complement strand
CTAGGCTCAGGACTCATTGATTAGATCCAGAAGATGACGGCTGCTGCGATGCAGATGGCTGAGAAGAAGGTATGCGCGCATCGGTCGTAACGGGTGGCGATGCGCCGCCAGTCCTTGAGTTTGGCGAAGAGGTTTTCGACCTTGTGGCGGTACCGATAGATCCCTTTGTCATAGGGGTAAGGGATTTTGCGGCTTCGGCTCGATGGAATGCAGGGCTCGATGCCCTTGGCGGCGAGCGCCTGGCGAAACGCCGTGCTGTCGTAACCGCGATCGGCGATGAGGGTTTGGGCCGGCGGCAGCGCCTCGAGCACGAGGCTCGCGCCCTTGTGGTCGCTCATCTGGCCTTCGGAGAGCAGCATGATGATCGGCCGGCCCTGTCCGTCACAGACGGTGTGCAGCTTGGAGTTCAGCCCGCCTTTGGTTCGCCCGATACGGCGGGGAACAGCCCCTTTTTGAGCAGGCTGGCCGCCGTTCGGTGCGCTTTCAGGTGGGTCGCGTCGATCATGATCCGTTCGGGTCGGGGCCCTTCGCCGGCAAGCCCTGCGAATATACGGTCAAAGACGCCGAGCCGGCTCCAACGGATGAAGCGGTTGTACAGCGTCTTGGGTGGACCGTAGTCCTTTGGCGCATCCTTCCACTGCAGCCCGTTGCGGATGACGTAGACGATGCCGCTCACCACGCGGCGGTCATCCACCCGAGGCACGCCATGGGCCAGCGGGAAGAATGGCGAAATTCGAGCCATCTGCCGCTCGCTCAACAGGAACAATGCACCCATCACAGCCTCCTCGTCAGAGACTGTGAATCACAACACCATCCGAATTAATAGGTCCTGAGCCTAG
>NZ_JBXAQB010000050.1:0-928 GCF_058806835.1 Roseococcus sp. GW821-FHT12F05 | reverse complement strand
GTTTGGAGAGTGTCTGCCCTCCGGAGAGAGAAAATGGTCTCCGTTCCGGCATCGAACCATCAAGGTAGTTCCGCGGACCTCGGCCAAACCTGCGCCTTAGCGCGCTGCCAACCGATGAGAGAAAGTTTGTTCGGGGAAAGACTGGAGCAGCGATAGGAACCGAGACGACAACATTCTCTGGACTAATATCCGACGACCGAACGGCTGACTCTTGGGCTTGAGGCGACGCGGGCGGCTGTGCTTCATCAGCGGGGATGGCTTCGTGGAGCGGACCATGCCGGCTTTGATGATCCGGGAAGACGTGCCGCCTGGCGAGTTGCGCCGCCTGGCGAAGGCGGAGCGTGATCTGCGGGTGGCGCGGCGCCTGCTGGCGATCGCAGCGGCGCTGGAAGGCCTGAGCCGGGAGGCGGCGGCGCGCGTGGCCGGGAATGGACCGGCAGAACCTGCGGGACTGGGTCATCCGCTACAATCGGGGCGGGCCAGCCGGGCTGTCGGATCACTGGGGCGATGGTCGGCCCTGGCGGCGGACGGAGGGCCAGCAGGAGACACTGAAGGCGATCGTGCTGCAAGGGCCGGATCCCGAAGCAAATGACGTGTCGACCTGGCGGCTGGTCGACCTCTGCCAGATCGTGCAGGAGCGCTTCGGCGTGACCTACAGCGAGGGCGGCATGGGCAAGCTGATGCACAGCCTCGATCTGTCCCGGCAAACGCCGCGGCCCCGTCCTGCCGAGACTGACCACGCCGCCCAGGAGCGGTTCAAAAAGGGGGCTTTGCGCAAGCTCTTGCGCAGATCGCGGCTGACCACCCGGAAGCCGAGCGGATCGAGGTCTGGTTCCAGGACGAAGCCAGGTTAGGTGTTTAGTCCCGGCATTTGATGGGTTGGATCGAGGCTGAATCGTTCAGGCTCGGCTGTCCAGCATTTGCAGAT
>NZ_JBXAQB010000049.1:0-985 GCF_058806835.1 Roseococcus sp. GW821-FHT12F05 | reverse complement strand
GGTGGAGCAGCCCGGTAGCTCGTCAGGCTCATAACCTGAAGGTCACAGGTTCAAATCCTGTCCCCGCATCCAAAATCAGAAAGCCCGCCGGCTATGCCGGCGGGCTTTCGATGTTTGAGTTGGCCGCATCCGATTTTGGCGTGGAGGGCCCCGCCAAAGGCGCATGTGGCGTCAAGGCCTCCTGTTCAAGATGCCAGGTCTTCTCCTGAGCGAGGAAGGATGCGGTCTCCCAGACCGCGCTGTCGCGGAACGCAGGCCCGGCCAAGGAAGCATCGCCGACCACTTCCCGCCCGCTCGCGTGCGCGATCGCTGTCCCATATTACACCAGTTCCTGCGGGGAGTGACTCACGAAGGGGATTCCGCGACGCGGCGGGGATGTGATTCAAGTTGGTAAACCTTGGAAGGCTCATCATGGCGGGCGCGGGTCGTGTCCGATCGTGTGACGGCCGGACTTCGCGCGACGAAATCTATTCGAGACGAATGTCGAGTTGTCGGACGACGCCGCTCCAGGCCTCGCGTTCGCCCCGCTCGAAGGCGGCCAGCTCTTCGGGGCTGCCCGGCTCCGGCATGCCGGCCTGGCTGCGGATGACCTCCACAAAGCCGGGTGCCCGCATGGCCTCGCGCAGCGCGGCATTGAGTTGGGCGATGATGGGCATGGGGGTGCGGGCCGGCACATAGACCGCCTGCCACAGGCTGAGCGTCAGCGGCAGGCCGAGCTCAGCCAGTGTCGGCGCCTCCGGAATCAACGGCAGGCGCTGGGGCGCGGCGACGGCCAGGATGCGCGTGCCGCCGTCGCGCGCCATGGCGGCGGCATTCCCTGCCGGTACCACCATGACATCGACCTGGGAGGCTATCACCGCCTGCACCGCCGGCGCCGAGCCGGTGAAGGGTACGTGCAGGAAGCTGGTTCGTAAGCGCGGTGCCGAGGCCCTTCTTCCGGCGGGTGTGTTGAGTGTGCTGGGTCAGCTTGGAGCGAGGGGACTTC
>NZ_JBXAQB010000048.1:0-1351 GCF_058806835.1 Roseococcus sp. GW821-FHT12F05 | reverse complement strand
TGTCCTCGCGTGACATACTGCCCGCCGGCATAGAACATCTCATACTGCAGGTGCCTGGACGCGAATTCCGTCCCCACCGCGTCCCAGGTCAGCTTCATCAGCTTGACCCGCTCCTCGCCCGTCATGGCCGGCGAGATCTGCGTCGCCCGGATGACGCGAGAGAGTTCGGGATGCGAGAAGTCCGCCACCGACGAGGGCAGCATCAGCATGGCACCGCCGGCCAGCTCGCGGATGGACTGGATCACCTGCGGGTACATCTCCTGCGACTGCACCTGCGCCGCGTAGAGCAGGTGCTTGTTGGGCAGGTAGTACTCGCCCACCATCTGGCCGCCCGCCTCCATCCCCAGCACCATCCCCTCGATGACGGCGGCCTGCGAGGCGAGCTTGCCCAGCTGCTCGCGCACGGGCGGGAAGTTCACCGTGCCGATGGTCTCGGCCAGCCCGCGCGCCAGCCCCGCCAGGAAGCGCAGCTTCACGGAGAGGCGGATCTGCGCCTGGTAGTTCTGGTAGACATGGGCATAGGTGTCGTGCAGCTGGGCCCGGCACATGTCGGTGTCGCGGTACACGAAGATGCGCTCCCAGGGGACCTTCACGTCGTCGAAGAAGACCAGCGCGTCGTTCTCATCGTAGCGGAAGGAGAGCGGGTGGTCGTACTCGCTGAGCGCGGCCTCCTCGAAGCTGCGCCGCGAGAGCAGCTTCATGCCCTTGGCGTTCATGGGCAGGGCGCAGGAGAAGGCGAGGTCCTCCTCGCCGCGCTTGAGCGGCTGTCCGGAGCCCACGAAGATCTCGTTGGCCATGATGGCGGAGGTGGCGAAGAGCTTGGCGCCGCGGATGGTGATGCCGGAGCTGTCCTCGTCGACGATGCGGGCGATCATGTCCTCGGCCCCCTCGCCCTGGTCGCCGAAGGCCTTGGATCGGTCGCCCTGGACGTTGTTGATGACGTAGGTGAGGAAGAGGTCGCTGGAGCGGGCGTATTCGTACCAGTCGCGGAAGGCTTTTCCGCGGGCGGGGTCGTGGCGGTCGAAGACCTCGGCGCCCATGAACTGGCCGGAGACGGAGGAGGCGACGTGGTCGGGGGATCGGCCGAGGAAGCCGCAGGTGAGCTCGGCCCATTCGACGAGGGCGTTGCGGCGCTCGACCATCTCGGCATAGGAGCGCGGGAGCTGCCAGGCGCGGCTGACGCGTCGTCCGCCGCCGAGGTCGAAGGTCATGCGCTCGATGTTCTCGGGGCGCGCCTGGTGGTCGTAGAGCATGGCGGCGGAGCCGACGGCGTTGCGGTAGGCGGGGTGGGTGGTGACGTCGGGGACGAGCTGGCCGTTGAGGTAGACGGCGCGGCCGTCGCGGACCGCGC
>NZ_JBXAQB010000047.1:0-1972 GCF_058806835.1 Roseococcus sp. GW821-FHT12F05 | reverse complement strand
ATGCCGTGGTGCTGGGCCGCCAGCGACAACGGCTGACCGTCACGCACGAGCCATAAGGGCCTCGTCGCCGCGCTTACAGTCCTTCTCATAGTCCATCAAGTGCACTTTGGAACGGGAGCAGAGCTTTAATTTGGCTTCATGGTTATTTTCGCTCTTGCAAAGCCGAAGCCGGGCTAGCAGGTCCTAATGTGTTCTTCCCGAGGATCTGACCATTGGCCGAAATTGCGGACGCTACCTTCCCGCCCTACAAACTCGCGCCGGTCGCGTCGCTGATTCCGTACGGCCGAAATGCCCGCACGCACTCCCCCGGGCAGGTCGCACAGATCGCGGCCTCGATCCGTGAATTCGGTTGGACCAACCCGATCCTTATTGACGGCGAGCGCGGCGTGATCGCGGGACACGGCCGTCTCCTCGCTGCTCGTCAGCTCGGCATGACCGAGGTGCCGACGCTCGAGCTCTCCCACCTTACGCCGAACCAGCGACGCGCCTACGTCCTGGCCGATAACCGTCTGGCGCTATCCGCGGGTTGGGACGAGGACCTGCTGCGCCTTGAGTTGACCGAGCTGGGCGCAGAGGGTTTCGACCTGACGCTCACCGGCTTCGACGATGTGGAGCTCGTGAGCTTTCTCGCCAATCCCAACGCCGGCTTGGTCGATCCTGACGAGATTCCGCCTGTCCCCGAGGTTCCCGTCTCACGCGAGGGCGACGTGTGGCTGCTGGGCCGGCACCGGCTGGCCTGTGGCGACAGCACCGACTCTGCCGTGGTCGAGGCCGTGCTTGCCGGCGTGACCCCTCACCTGATGGTCACCGATCCGCCTTTCGGCGTGAACTACGATCCTGCCTGGCGCAACGCCGCATTGCCTGGATCGAATACCGCGCGCACGGGCAAGGTGCTCAACGATCACCGGGCGGATTGGCGGGAGGCCTGGGCGCTCTTCCCCGGCGATGTCGCTTACGTCTGGCACGGGGCGCTCCATGCCGTGACGGTGGCCGAGAGTCTTGGCAGCTGCGGCTTCGAGATTCGTGCCCAGATCATCTGGGCCAAGGAGCGCCTGGTGATGGGCCGCGGGCACTACCACTGGCAGCACGAGCCCTGCTGGTACGCTGTCCGCGGGGGGGCGACCGGTCGTTGGAGCGGCGACCGCAAGCAGACCACGCTGTGGCAGATCTCAAGCCGGGATCAGGACGCTGAGACGACGCATGGCACTCAAAAGCCCGTGGAGTGCATGCGCCGGCCAATCGAGAACAACTCCTCGCCGGGCCAGGCGGTCTACGAGCCATTCAGTGGCTCCGGCACCACGATCATCGCGGCAGAGCAGACCGGTCGCTCGTGCCATGCCATCGAGCTGTCGCCGGCTTACGTCGATGTTGCGGTGTTGCGGTGGCAGGCCTTCACGGGCGAAGCCGCGGTCTTAGAGAGCAGCGGCATGAGCTACGACGAGGCCGAGGCCGCCAGCGTCCCCACTGGCTTTGTGGATGGATGACGTGGCGCAGGGCGAGCGCTTTGATCCGACCGACGACCAACGCCGCCTGGTGAAGATGATGTCTGGCTGCGGCATCCCCCAGGCCGATATCGCAAAGTACCTCCGCATCGACGTGAAGACGCTTCGCAAGCACTTCCGCGATGAGCTGGACCTTGGAGCGATCGAGGCGACGACGAAGGTCGCGCAGTCCCTTTACCGCATGGCGACGGAAGGCAAAAACACGGCGGCGGCGATCTTCTGGATGAAGGCCCGCGCTGGCTGGCGCGAGAAGCACGACATCGAGATCAGCGGGAAGGACGGTGGCGCCATCACCGGCATCGGGATCGTGACCGACGATCCAGCTGAAGCCGCCCGCGCCTACCAGCGCATCGTGAGCGGCTTTAGGGAGCCGTCCGACGACCAAGAAGAATGATCGCAGCATGTTCACGACCGACCAACGACCGTTGATCGGTGGTGAACAGGGCTGGCTGCAATTGGCCTAACATGGG
>NZ_JBXAQB010000046.1:0-2111 GCF_058806835.1 Roseococcus sp. GW821-FHT12F05 | reverse complement strand
CGCCTCGACCGCATCACGCGCCGGGCGCACACGCTGTCGCAGTTGTTGGAGGACGGCGTTTCGATCCGGGCCGCGGACATGCCGGGCGCGGACGACCTGATGATGCGGATATACGCGGCGATGGCGCAGAAGGAGAGGGAGCTGATCAGCTCGCGGACCAAGGCTGCGCTGGCGGCAGCGAAGGCGAGGGGGACGGTGCTGGGGGGCGACAGGGGGCATCGTCCAGCCAAGGGCCCCGATGCCTCTATCGCCGTCCAGGCTCGCCAACAGGAGGCGGATCGGACGGCGCATCGGCTGGCATTGGAGATGGAGAGTCTGCGGGCAGAGGGCATAATAGGAATGGCTGCCCTCGCGCGTGCTTTATCGGCTCGCGCAATTCCTACTCCGGCCAAGGCCACCCAATGGACCCACACGACAGTTGCTCGCGTACTGGCGCGCATGGAAGCGCCATAATCGGTCCATGCCTGGTCACGCCATGCCGCCGGCCGGCACACCGAGCCGACCAAGCCCAGGGAGCTTCAGGGCGGGACGACGAATGTCGAGCCCCGCCACTGCACCGAGGATATTCACCTCAATGCCTTCCACCCAGCCGATGGTCACACCTCCGTAGCCGCCGAGCGTCAGCTGCAGTCCGGTTCCAGAGCCCGTCCGGCGCAGCCACCTGCCATCGTAGGGGTAGTCCTTGCCAATCGCGGTGGGTGGCAAGACGACAGCCACCTCCGGAACGGCATCGAGCACGGCAGTGATGAACGTGTTGGAGTTCGGCCCCGGCCATGCGCGGTAATCGCCTCGATTGCGCCAGGTATAGGCATCGATAGCCGCTTGCATGCGCGGGATCAGAGTTGTGGCCGCCGCCCCATCGGCCGCAAACACCACCTCTGGCGCGCGCCCAAACCAGCGACCATCCGCCACAAAGCCATTGACGCGCAGGGGATCGCCCCAGGCCGTGTAGTCGTACCTTGTGTATCCGGTGGCGCTCTCCGCCTTGAGGACGATCCAGCTGTGAACCGCGACGATGCCGCGCCAACTCACGGTCGGTGCTGCAAACACCCGAACGACAGCTGCTTGGTGAAGGTCGGGCGGGGGCAGGTTGGAAATAGTTGAACGATCGGCATCCCACCAACCAGGGCCGATGCCCGTCCACTGGTAAAGGAGCGCCGATACTCCGATCGGCAGCAGATAGAGCAGCGCGAACAGCGCTAGCGCGAATTTGAGTATTTGCATGGATACGCGAGATCGTTGCCCGAGGGGATCACCGCAAGGCTCCGAACGGAAATCTAGCTACGTTATGTCTCCGCACGCAGCCTATGCCGACGCAGCAGGGCCATGTTGCGCCGGTTGGCCCGGAAGAACACATCACCGACCACCCCAAGAAAGGGCACCGAACTGATCACCGCATCGATGCCGACGTTGGCGATCATGCGTACAAGCAAGCTGCGCGACGCACCAAGGCGGTGAGCCTCCCAGATCAGATATCCCGACAGCGCGGTAGATATCGCCGGGCCTGCCGCAGGCACTAGGCTGAGGAGCGCATCCGCCCCGAACTTGATGCTGGTGCCCGGTATGCGCCACCGGCTATCGAGGAGATTCGCGATCAGATCGAGCCGCGCAGTACCCGATACGAGCTGAAGCTTCGGCTGCCACGAAGCCGCTGCCGTCGATGTGATTGCGTTCATGAGCATCAAATAGTGATTCATGCGTGCGGATCAATCGCGTCCGCAACGGCATTCTTCTTTTCCGAAGGCAGAAGCTTCATCGCCAGAATGAAGGCCGCCAGCAGCAGACAGATCGCGTTGGTGATAATGATCGGCCACCGTCCGAGAATCGCGCCATAGGTCAGCCAGAGCGCGAAGCCCGTTACGTTCAGCCCGTACATCCCAGCCGAGATGCTTGATGTGTCACGGGTCTTGATGATCTTCCAGGCCTGCGGCGTGAAGCTGGCGATGGAAGCGGCCGTGGCGGCCGCGCCGAGCACGGTTGAGACTTCGATGTTCATTCTGCCGGTTTAGGCCGTGCCGGTTCCAACCGCGCCTACCCATGTTAGGCCAATTGCAGCCAGCCCTGTTCACCACCGATCAACGGTCGTTGGTCGGTCGTGAACATGCTGCGAT
>NZ_JBXAQB010000045.1:0-2276 GCF_058806835.1 Roseococcus sp. GW821-FHT12F05 | reverse complement strand
ACCTCACCTGCCATGGTATCGCAAAGGAGGGCGTGCGGTTATGCCGCAGCGGGGCGCAGGCGCGTCCAAGGGGGCCGATTCTGCCATTTGGCCATTTCCAAGCCGCTACAGCGCTACAACCCGCGGAAAATCTGGCTCTCAGCACGATTTCGACCCGCTACATGCCAAAATGTGTAGCGACCCGATTTCTGGCTGAAACCCGCAGAAAACCTGGGATGTAGCGGTGTAGCGGTCTGAGAGCCCCTGAGCTTGCGAAAGAGGCTCTGGACGCCTCGTCCGCAGCGAACGGGTCAGTATCAACGCAGCCCCGCCATTGTGGTGTGGCCGCCGGCCCCATCCGCGTTGGCCCGCCGCGCAGCCCTCAGGGCTATGAAGTCGCGAACCCAATGCGTCATCTAGGCAGGCTCGGGGGGGCGGGCATCGTCCCCAAAGCATGGGCGCGATATCCTCCGCGTCATGAGCAACCTCGCCATCATAGCCCGACCACCGCAATTCTTTCGGGATTTCGGCAGGCTCACGGCCCCGTACTGGACCGGAAAGGGGCAGTGGCGGCCACGCCTGCTCACGGGCCTGCTGGCGCTGCTGGTGCTGGGCCAGATCGCTCTGGTGATCCGCCTCAACCTCTGGAGCGCCGACCTCTTCGACGCCCTGGAGATCCGCTCCACCGAGCACGCCATGGCCCAGATCGGCGTCTTCGCCGTCATCCTGCTCGGCACCATGGCGACGAACATGGCGCATCTGGTCGTCCGCCGGCATCTCCAGTTCGACTGGCGCCGGTGGCTCACGGCCAGGGTCATCGGGTCCTGGATGGACGATGCGCGGCATTACCAGGCGGGCCTCATCCCGGGGGACCATGCGAACCCGGACGGGCGCATCGCGGAGGACATCCGCGTCATGGCGGAAGCCGCGGTCGATCTGGCCAGCACCCTGCTCTACTGCGTGCTCCTGCTGGTGACCTTCATCGGCATCCTCTGGTCGCTCTCCGGCTGGGTCCGCGTGGCGGGCGTGGACCTGCCCGGCCATCTGGTCCTGCTCGCCTTCGTCTATGCGGGGGTGGGCGCGGTGGTCGCCTTCGTGCTGGGCCGCCCGCTGGTCCGGGCCACCAATCTCCGGCAGACGCGGGAAGCGGATTTCCGCTACGGCCTCGTGCGGGCGCGCGACAGCGCGGAGGCGATCGCCCTGGCGCGCGCGGAAGCCGGGGTGCGGGGGCGGCTCGCCCGGGGCTTCGAGGCCATGGCCGCGGCCTGGAAGAGCCAGTCCGTGGGGCTGGGGCGGCTGATCGCCTTCTCCTCGGGCTATGTCGCCCTGGCCGCCGTCTTCCCGATCCTGGTCGGGACGCCGCGCTTCCTCGAGGGCGTGCTGACGCTCGGCCGCCTGATGCAGTCGGCGCAGGCGTTCCAGCAGGTGACCGCGGCGCTGTCCTGGCCGGTGGACAATCTGCAACGCATCGCCGAGTGGCGGGCCTCGGTGGAGCGCGTGCTGGCGCTGGAGGAGGCGGTGCAGGTCGCGATGCTGGAGGCCGCCAGGACGGGCGAGACCGCCATCAACCTGGACCGCGCGCCGGGACCCTGGCTCGGCGTCTCCGATCTCTCTGTGGCGGCACCCGACGGCACTGCGATGCTGTCCGGCCTGACGCTGCGGGTGGAGCCCGGCGAGCATGTGCTGGTGGACGGCGATGCGGACGCGGCGGGCGCCCTGTTCCGCGTTCTCGCCGGCATCTGGCCCTGGGGCTTCGGCCGGGTCGATCTTCCGGCCGATGCCGGCATGGTGGCGATCGGCCGGCAGATCTATCTGCCCGAAGGCACCCTGCGGAGCGCATTGGCCCTGCCCGAGGCGCCGGAGGGCGCGGACGACGCGGGGATTGCCGAGGCCCTCGACGCGGTCGGCCTCGCTGGCCTGTCGGCGCGCCTGGAGGAGGTGCAGGATTGGGCCGCCCTGCTGAACGCCGCGGAACAGCAGCGGCTGGCCTTCGCGCGGCTCATCCTGCTCCGGCCCGCCTGGGTGGTGCTGGGCGATGCGACGGACGCGCTCGATCCCGCTTCCGCGGATGCCCTGCTGCGGCTGATGGGGAATCGGCTCCCTGGGGCCGCGATCGTCGTGATCGGACAGCATCCCGGTTCCGCCGAGGCCTTCCACCGGCGACTGACGCTGCAGCGCCTGACCGGCGGGGAGGTGCTTCTCAACGAGGTCTATGCCCGGCGCCAGGCGGCCCGCCTGCCGCGCCGCCGCCCGCTGGAGGTGGTGGACTGGCTGCGCCAGGGCTATCCGCCCGATGG
>NZ_JBXAQB010000044.1:0-2490 GCF_058806835.1 Roseococcus sp. GW821-FHT12F05 | reverse complement strand
GTAAGCGCGGCGACGAGGCCCTTATGGCTCGTGCGTGACGGTCAGCCGTTGTCGCTGGCGGCCCAGCACCACGGCATGAGTTCGTCGATACGACGATTGGGCCAGCCATTGACCAGGCGTGTCAGCAGGTCGGTGAAGTATCGCTGCGGGTCGACACCGTTGAGCTTGCACGTCTCCACCAGCGAGGCGACGGTCGCCCAGCGCGCGCCACCATCGTCGCCGGAGGCGAACAGCGCGTTCTTGCGGCTGAGGCAGATCGGCCGGATGGCGCGCTCGACAGTGTTGTTGTCGAGCTCGATCCGGCCGTCGTCGAGGAACCGCACCAGGCCCTCGCGGTGGTTCAGCGCGTAGCGGATGGCCCCTGCCGTCGGGCTTCCGCCGGGCAGGCGCGGGAGCTGCTCCGAGAGCCAGGCGAACAGCGCCTCGACGAGGAGACGGCTCTTCGCCCGCCGGACGGCGCGGCGGATGTCGGGCGGCTTGCCCCGTATCTCCGCCTCGATGGCGTAGAGTGCCGCGATGCGCTGCAGCGTCTCCTGCGCGATCGGCGCCGCCTTGCCCTTCGCCAACTCGATGAACTCCCGCCGCACATGGCTCCAGCAGAATGCCAGCGTGATGCCGTCGCCCGCCGCAGCCAGCGTCTTGTAGGCGCCGTAGCCGTCGCATTGCAGGATGCCCTGGTAGCCGGCGAGCAACTCCTTGGCGTGCTCGGCACCGCGGCCCGGCGCATAGTGGAACACCACCGCCGGCGGATCGGCCCCGCCCCAGGGCCGGTCGTCACGCGCGATCGCCCAGGCATAGCCCTTCTTCGTCTTGCCGCGGCCGGGATCGAGCACCGGCATGGTGGTCTCGTCGGCGAACAGCCGCGGCGAGGCCAGCAGGATCTCCTTCATGCGTCGGACCACGGCGACGAATTCCATCGCCCCCGTGCCGGTCCAGTCCGCCAGCACCTCGCGGCCGATCTCGATCCCCTGGCGCGCCAGGATCTGCGACTGGCGATAGAGTGGCAGGTGGTCGGCGTAGCGGGAGACCAGCACATGCGCGACGGTCGCCTCGGTCGGCACGCCGCCCTCGATCAGGCGGGCCGGCGCGGAGGCCTGCAGGACCACGCTGGGACAGGCCCGGCAGGCGAGCTTCGGCCGCTTCGTGACCACGACGCGGAACTGCGCCGGTATCACGTCGAGCCGCTCGGCCGCATCGACGCCGATCTCGACCAGCGGGCCCCGGCAGCAGGGGCAGGCTGTCGCCTCGGGCGCCAGCACCAGTTCGACCCGCGGCAGATGCGCCGGCAGGCGGCCACGTCCGGCCCGACGACGCTTCGCCTGGTTGTCCCGCAGCGCCAGCGACGCCTTGCCGGCCTCCGCCGCGTTCCCGGCCAGCGTCGCTTCGATCTCCTCGAACGCGAACAGCAACTGCCCCTCGGGGAGACGCTCCGACTTCGTGCCGAACTGCCGGCGCTTCAGCTTCAGCAGGAGGTGCTGGAGGTGCTCGTTCTGCGACGCCAGTGCATCGCGCTCGGCGACCAGCGTGTCGACTTGCGCCAGCGTCTCGAGCAGCAGCGCGCGCAGCGCGGCAGGATCCTCCGGCAGTGTCGGCGTGTTGTCTCCCGCGGCGCGCATCGCGCGGTGATTCTACGCAGGCGCGCTCGGCGTGGGAATCTCCCGCGTCGCCTGAACGCGACGCCAATCGATGCCGTCGAACAGCGCGGCGAACTCCACCGGCGTCAGACGCAGCACGCCATCCACCACCGGCGGCCAGCGGAACGCGCTGCCCTCCAGCTGCTTCCAGACCAGGATCAGGCCGCTGCCGTCCCAGACCAGGATCTTGACCCGGTCGGCGCGGCGCGAACGGAACACCAGCACCGCACCCGAAAACGGATCCGCGCCCAGCACCTCGGCCGCCAGCGCCGCCAGGCTGTGCGCACCCTTGCGGAAATCGACAGGCTTCGTCGCCAGCAGGATCCGCGCGCCGGCCGGAGGCGTGATCATGCCGCCGACGCCCGGATCGCGCGCAGCACCGTCGTCAACAACTCGCGGTCCGTGCCGGGCACGACGCGCAGCACCGCACCGGCCAGCTTGACCTCGATCGCGGGCGGGGTCCGCGCCGGTGCAGCCAGAGGCTCAGGTACCGGCGTCGACGCTGCCGTCACGATCGGCACGAAGGCCGGCTCAGCCGAGGCCGACGCGGCCGCCAGCGCCCTGCGGGCCTGCCGGCGCCAGTCGAAAACCTGCTGCGGCGTGACCTGCCAGCGCCGCGCCACCTCGGTCACCATCGCGCCCGGCAGCGCCGTCTCGGCGACGATCCTCGCCTTGTCGTCGTCCGACCATTTCCGCCGACGGCCAGCTCCCGTCAGAACCTCGATCCGGCGATAGACGCTGCCCTTCGCGTCATCGTTAACGCTATCCATAACGTCGCTCGAAGTCCCCTCGCTCCAAGCTGACCCAGCACACTCAACACACCCGCCGGAAGAAGGGCCTCGGCACCGCGCTTACG
>NZ_JBXAQB010000043.1:0-2674 GCF_058806835.1 Roseococcus sp. GW821-FHT12F05 | reverse complement strand
GGCGCGACCTGGGCCGAGAGCCAGGCCGAGGGGTCGGCCGGCAGGGGTGCTTCGGGGCGGGCCCCGAGGCCGAAGCGGATCGCAGCATGGGCGGCGGCCGGCGTCATGGCGGCCGGACCATGGCACGCCGCCCCTTGATTGTATGCGTCGAAATGCGATCAGCTTTGTCGCGTTGGTCGCGCCGGGTCAGGCGCGGCGGTCGACGAGCCCCGTCAGCGGCGTGGCGTCGGCGCTTTCGGGAAAGGCGCGGGCCAGCGCCGCCGCCTCCAGCCCGAGATGCCCGGCCAGCAGCCCCTTCGCGACCCGGCGCAGGTCCATGGTCGGGGCGAGGTCGCGGTTCTCGAAGAGCCGATCGGGGGAGAGGCCCGGCCAGTCCGCCAGCACGCGACCGCCGCGCACGGCCCCGCCCAGCAGGAAGGCCACGCCTGCCGTGCCGTGGTCGGTGCCGTTTGTCCCGTTGATGCGGGCCGTGCGGCCGAACTCCGTCATGACCAGCACGGCCGTCTGCGACCAGGCCGGGCCCAGCCCGCCGCGCAGCGCGTCCAGCCCGTCATCGAGGATCCGCAGCGTATTGGCGAGCCGCGGCGCCTGGGCCGCATGCGTGTCCCAGCCACCCAGCTCCATCGCCGCAACGCGTGGCCCGCGCGGATCGGCCAGCAGCCGCCCGGCCGATCCCGCCAGGGTCACGAAGCCATTCGCGCCCCGCGGCGGCGGCTCTTGCCCTGCCAGCACCTCGGCCGAGAAGCCGCGCGCGCGCAGCCCTTCGGCGAAGGCCGGGCCGAGCTGCGGGTCGGCCGCGTGCCAGCGCGCGAGCAGGGTCAGCGCCTCGGCATCGGGCCGGCTGCGCGCCTGCGCCGCGAAGCTGCCGACGCGGGCCGGGCCGCGCAGCAGCAGCGGCACGTCGAGCCCGGCCGCGAGGCCGCGCCGCGCGCTACCGGCCGGCTCGCCCGGCATGGTGGCGAGCGCGCGGTTGAGCCAGCCATCCTGCAGCCGGTGCGTGGCGCCGCTCTCGAGCAGGTCCTGCGCCTCGAAGTGGCTGCGGCTCCGCCAGGGGCCGGCGACGGCGTGCAGCACCATCGCCTGGTCCGCGGCATAGAGCGCATGCAGCTTCGCCAGCGAGGGATGCATCCCGAAGCGCCCGCCGAGGTCGAGCACGCCGCCCTCCCGGCCCGGCTCCGGCAGGGCGAGCGGGCCGCGCAGCGCGGCGAAGTCGGGATCGCCATAGGCGGGCACGGCGGAGAGCCCGTCCATCGCGCCGCGCAGCAGCACGACGACGAGGCGCTTCTCGCCGGGCGGGCCGTCGGCGAAGGCCAGGCGCGAGCCGCCCAGCGCCATCGCGCCGCCGAGGCCGAGGAGGAAGGAGCGTCGTTGCAGGTTCAGGCTCATCGGCGTTGCGCCTCCGGGCTGGCGAGCAGCAGCAGGATGCCCTCGCGGACCGATCCGGCGCGGCGGGCGGCGGTGGCCGTCTCGGCATGGGCGAGGGGGCCGAGCAGGGTCTCGCCGAGCATCGCAGGCTCCACGCCGCCCGACGCGGCGGCGCGGCCGGCGACCTCGCCCGCCCAGTCGAGCCGGCGCATGAGCTGTTCCGGCGCGGCCCATTCGCTGGCCTCGTCGGGCCAGCCGATCGGCGCGGGCGCGGTCCAGAGCGGCTGGTTCAGCCGGGCGATGGTGCCGAGCAGCAAGGGGGCGGCCTCCGCGCCGAGGCCGAGGGCGCGGATCACGGCGATGGCATAGTCCTGCCCGCTGCGGACCTTGCGCAGCGGCGCATGCGCCTCCGGCGTGGCGATCACCGCGCGGGCGGCGGCGGCGAGGTCGCCTCCGCTGTCGCGCAGCGCCGCCTCGATGCGCGCCACGGCAGGCTGGGGCGGCACGTCGGCCACGAAGTGACGGGCGAGCTTCGCTGCCAGCGCGCGATGGGTGGAGGGATGGTTCGCCAGGAAACGCAGGGCCTGGACGCCGCCTTCCTCGCCCTCGGGAAACTCACGGCCCATCAGGCGCTTTCCCCCGGGCTCATGCGCCCGGGGGCGGAAGAAGAAGCCGTCGACTTCGGAAAACTGTTCACCGCGGCCGTTGGACCAGCCGGTGAGGATGCGGGCCAGCGAGGTCACGTCCTCCTGGCCGTAGCCGGCGGCCGGCGTGACCGTGTGCAGCTCCATGCACTCGCGGGCCAGGTTCTCGTTGAGGCCGCGGTTGAGCCGCTGCCCGGCAGGGCTGTCCGGGCCGACGGAATTGGCCTGATCCAGATAGAACAGCATCGCCGGATGATGGTAGGCGGCGAGCAGCATCTCCTCGAAGCGGCCGAAGGCATGGGGGCGGATCGCCAGCCGCTGGTAGTTCCCCAGCAGGGCTGTGGTCCGGCCGGCGCGGCGGCTGACGGTGAGGTGGTTGGTCCAGAAATTCGCCCAGCGCTCGGCGAAGGGCGCGTCCGCAGTCAACATGCGCATTGCCCAGGCTTGGGCTTCAGCGCGAAAGACATCACCGAACGCTTGGCTCATGGGATCGCGGCGCCGCTCCCGGATGGCGGCGAAAGCGTCGGCGATGCTGGGGCCGGGCGCCTCGGGCAGAGGCCGGATCTGGGCGGTCAGCCAGGGCCGCGGGTCAGACGGCACCGGCGCCTCGGGGCGGGCCCCGAGGCCGAAGCGGATCGCGGCATGGGCGGCGAGCGGCGTCATGG
>NZ_JBXAQB010000042.1:0-2681 GCF_058806835.1 Roseococcus sp. GW821-FHT12F05 | reverse complement strand
AAGTCCCCTCGCTCCAAGCTGACCCAGCACACTCAACACACCCGCCGGAAGAAGGGCCTCGGCACCGCGCTTACGAAGGACTTTCAGTCCAACTATAAAAACTGTCATCACACATGTCGCAGGGCAGGGTGATTTTTCTGACAGTTTTCCCGCGAGGTATGGGGGAAGGACATTAAGTCCACCAAGTCCACCGGCCGAAGTTACCGAATTAGGCCACCTCGGCCTTCGCCTCCTCAAGCTTCCATTGCTGCACACCCTCAGCCATGGGAGCCGGCACGATGCGCATCCCATCGGCCACGCGTCCAACGTTGTCGCCAATCCATCGGCCCAAACGCATGCTGTTAAGCGATCCATCCTTGCCGGCGATGAGCATCAGGGCCTCGTGAAACTCGGGGTAGCGAAGAGTGCCCTGAGGCGGTTGGTGTTGATCATCCGTCATGGGCTCTCGCTCGGAGGCGTACGCCTTGATGCGCGCGGTGGTCATTTCTCGAGCCGCGATGTGCAGATGCCATTGCGCCAACACCCTTCGAAGGGCGGCCAGCTTCGGGTCATGGCGCCGCACCTTTTCCATAGTCGCCACCGGATCCTGGCAGTCCAGCCAGAGCAACGCCCCGCGAACCCAGGACGACCACTCTTCGAACGAGCCGAGGGGGACCGGGGCGTCCGGACGTCCAGCCAGATGATAAGCGCGCAAAATGGTCAGAGCCGCCAGAAGAAGCCGCCCTCGCTGCTGGTGAGCAACCAGGACCGGGTCGACGTCGAACTTGCGAAGCTCGGGTCTTTCGACGGCGGGATCCAGGTGACACAGGAGCGCGCGGCGGCTCATGTCGCCGAAGAAGACCAGGTTGTTCCCAGTCGCTGTCACGAAGGCGTTGGTGGGCAACTCTGGCATCTGCGACAGACCTAGGATCCGACACCGCACACTGCGTTGCGTTAGAAGCGCGCAGAGGAACTCGCCGCCCAATGGCGCTTCGCAATTGTCGATGGCAATGACGTGTTCGCCAGCCAGCAACATCGCCCCGAGGCGCTTCTCCAACTCTTCCTCGTTCTTGCCCTGGGCCATGACACTGGCCACCCGGCCGGTCGCAATGACGCTGCAGATATCGACGAGCTTCGTCTTCCCTGAGCCCGCCACGGGTGCGGTGAAACCGTGCAGCGGTGCCGTGGAAAGCGAGCGCCGAATGCTGCAAGTGAGAATAGCGGAGAGGGCGACGCTTCGACTGGGTTCGTCGACGAATGAGAATGTCTCGATGAGGTGTTTCAGCTCGCCCATAGCCACAAGGGCATCCTGCCGTGTGGGCAGATCGGGGACCTCCCCCATCGACAGACTGCCAACCTCTAGCAGCAGGCCGGTAACCGGATCGTATCCAGCCGCGGAAAGGACGCTTCCATCCGGCCTCAAGGTCGGGGCATCGATAATCCCCATCAACGAGGGAAGTCGCCACCTACCCATGCGCTGATGGAGGGTGTTTGCGATTTTGAGCGGCGCGTCGATCGTCACCATAGCTTCCGACCTAGCGTCAAATTTTTCCCAAACCGCGGCGAGTGTCAGGGCTTCCACGAGTGCATGGTCACCGAGTGGTACGATACGAGGTGAGGTGATACGGCGTCCACGCGAAACGCCCGTTGTGACGCGGCCGGCCCGCACTAAAAAGGTCGCGCGTTGATAGACGCCAAGATCCGCCTTGAGCAGGGCCGCTTCGGCTTGGTCGACGATGTCGGCGATCTCGCCGCCAACAACCTGAATGAGGGGGCGATTGCCTATCACTTGCGATTGGAAGCGCGGTGAGCGGAGGTCTTCAAGCGATACCCACTCTCGCTCCACCATCTGTTTCAGGAACACCAGGCGATTACGACCATCGCAATGCGCGTGCCGGCAGTGATAGACGAAGCGTCGCGACGAGCTGTCGCTAGCGTTAGCGATGAACGTCGCGCCATCCGCGCCGAGCTGCGTATGGTCGTCCTCGTTCACGCAGCGGATGTGCTGTTTGCCGCCCTGACGAAGATCACCAATCATGACATCCGGCCGTCGCTCGCGCAGAGCGGCGACAAGCTCGAATTTACCACCGATTGCGCGATCCCATGCTCGCAGGTCTATGGCCTCGCTCGTCTTTGGGTCGGTGCATTCCAGTGGCTCTACATCGCGACGTTTGCCGGGGCGTTTGCCCGATGGCGCCGGATCGCCTGGCCTATGAGCGGGCGGCAGTTCAAATAGATCGCACGGCGCGCCGTCGAGGATTAGTGTCTCGGGCGGCGGGCTAGCAGCTAGTCGGCGCGGCAGATAGAAGAGCCTGGATGTGTCGGTGCAGGCCTGGTCGTGGCGTAGGCTCAGGGCCGAGGCCAGTGCTTCGATGCGTTCTTTCCAGGCAGCGTTGGCAGTTCGCTGGTCATCGTAGTTGCTAGCGAGCCAGGGCCGCACGAGGGGGATCGCGATCCGGAATTTCGGACAAGGCTCATGCTCCATGACGATGTGGTCATCGGTCTCTTCGACGACCCGGGCGCTTTGAGTGACGCGGGCCAGATAGCCCTTGGCAAGCAGATACGTCTCGGTTGTGGCTTCGGCCTCTTTGCTGGAGACGAACTTCTCCCAGTGGCTCCGCTTCACCGTAAGCGCGGTGCCGAGGCCCTTCTTCCGGCGGGTGTGTTGAGTGTGCTGGGTCAGCTTGGAGCGAGGGGACTTC
>NZ_JBXAQB010000041.1:0-2728 GCF_058806835.1 Roseococcus sp. GW821-FHT12F05 | reverse complement strand
CCGCCTTCCGCTTCCACCACGTCTCCACCGACGAGGTCTTCGGCTCGCTCTATCCCGGCGACGCACCCTTCACGCCTGAGACGCCCTACGATCCGCGCAGCCCCTACTCCGCGAGCAAGGCGGCCTCCGACCATCTCGTGCGCGCCTGGAACCACACCTACGGCTTCCCGTCCTTCGTCTCCAACACGACGAACAACTACGGCCCCTGGCAGTTCCCGGAGAAGCTGATCCCGCTCGTCACCCTGAACGCGCTGGAGGGCAAGCCGCTGCCCGTCTACGGCGAGGGCACCAACGTACGCGACTGGCTGCATGTCGAGGACCATGCCGAGGCGCTGGTGCTCGCGCTGCTGAACGGCCAGCCCGGCGCGACCTACTGCATCGGCCCGCGGCAGGAGCGCACGAACCTCGAGGTCGTGCGCGGCATCTGCGACGTGCTCGACCGCCTGCGCCCCGATCCCGCCGGCCCGCGCGAGCGACTCATCACCTACGTGCGCGACCGGCCCGGCCACGACTTCCGCTATGCGATGGATCCCTCGGGCGCCGAGACCGCGCTCGGCTGGAAGCCGCGCTACGGCTTCGAGGCCGGGCTGGAGCACACCATCCGCTGGTATCTCGACAACGAGGCCTGGTGGCGGCCCATCCGCGACAAGGCCTATGCGGGGCAGCGCCTCGGAACTGACGCCGCTCCGCGGCAGGGGGGCGTGAAGGCATGAAGGGCATCATCCTCGCGGGCGGCTCCGGCACGCGGCTGCACCCGATGACGCTGGCGGCGAGCAAGCAGCTCCTGCCGGTCTACGACAAGCCGATGGTCTACTACCCGCTGGGCACGCTCATGCTGGCGGGCATCCGTGACATCCTGTTGATCTCCACCCCCGCCGACCTGCCGAGCTTCAAGCGGCTGCTGGGCGACGGCAGCGCCTTCGGCGTCACGCTCACCTATGCCGAGCAGCCCTCGCCCGACGGGCTCGCCCAGGCCTTCCTGATCGGCGCGGACTGGATCGGCGGCGAGGCCTGCGCGCTGGCGCTGGGCGACAACATCATCTACGGCGAAGGCCTCTCGGACCGGCTGCTGAGCGCGGCCGACTGGGCCACCAAGGGCGAGGCGACGGTCTTCGGGTACCGCGTCGCCGATCCCGAGCGCTATGGCGTGGCCGAATTCGACGCGAAGGGCCGCGTGATCTCGCTGGAGGAGAAGCCGCTCGTCCCCAAATCCGACTGGGCGGTCATCGGCGTCTACTTCTACGACAAGCGGGTGACCGAGCTCGCGCGCCAGGTGGTCCCCTCCGCGCGCGGCGAGCTGGAGATCACCGACCTCAACGCGATCTACATGAACGACGGCACGCTGCGCGCCGAGCAGCTCGGCCGCGGCTGCGCCTGGCTCGACGCCGGCACGCCCGCGAGCCTGCTGCAGGCCGCGACCTTCGTGCAGACGGTGCAGGAGCGGCAGGGCCTGCAGGTCGGCTGCCCCGAGGAGATCGGCTATCGCCGCGGCTTCCTCACCGCCGACGAGCTGCGCGCGCGCGGCAAGGCGCTCGGCAAGACGGCCTATGGCCGCTACCTCATCGAGATCGCCGAGGGAGAGCACGGGTGAACGTCACGCCGCAATCCATCCCGGAGGTCCTGCTCATCGAGCCGCGCCGCTTCGGTGACGCGCGCGGCTTCTTCAGCGAGGTGTGGAAGCGCAGCGCGCTGAAGGCGGCGGGCTTCGAGGTGGATTTCGTGCAGGACAACCACAGCCTCTCGCGCGAGGTCGGCGTGCTGCGCGGGCTGCACTTCCAGCGGCCGCCCTCGGCGCAGGGCAAGCTCGTGCGCGTGGTGCGCGGCCGCATCCTCGACGTCGCCGTCGACATCCGCGTCGGCAGCCCGACCTACGGGCAGCACGTGGCGGTCGAGCTCTCGGCGGAGAACTGGCAGCAGCTCTGGGTGCCGCGCGGCTTCGCGCACGGTTTTCTCACGCTCGAGCCGGACACCGAGGTGCTCTACAAGGTCGACGCCGAATACGACGCCAAGGCCGATGGCGGCATCGCCTGGGACGATCCGGCCTTCGGCATCGCCTGGCCCGCGCCGGCGGGCGGGCCGGTGCTCTCCGACAAGGACCGCGCGGCGCCGCGCCTCGCCGACATCGCGCCGCCCTTCCCCGCGGGATCCGTCTGATGCGGCGCATCCTGGTCACCGGCAAGGGCGGCCAACTCGCCACCGGGCTGGAGGAGAGCCTGCCCGCGAAGGGCTTCGAGGCGCTGCTGGTGGGCCAGCCGGAATTCGAGTTCGACAGGCCCGAGACGGTCGTCGCGCATTTCGCGGAGCTGAAGCCCGAGGCGGTGGTGAACTGCGCCGCCTGGACCGCCGTGGACGCCGCCGAGGATGATGAAGCGGGAGCCTTCCGCGCCAATGCGCTGGGGCCGGCATTGATCGCGCGACTCTGCGCGGAGGCGTCGATCCCGCTCATCCAGATCAGCACCGACTACGTCTATGACGGGCTGAAGGGCGCGCCCTATGTCGAGACCGATGCGCCCAACCCGCTCGGCGCCTATGGCCGCACCAAGCTCGCCGGCGAATGGGCCGCGCTGGCCGCGAACCCGCAGACGGTGATCCTGCGCACCGCCTGGGTCTTCGCCCCGGTCGGCAAGAATTTCGTGAAGACCATGCTGGCCGTGGGGGCCACGCGGCCGGAGCTGCGCGTGGTGGCCGACCAGCACGGGCATCCGACCGCCGCGCCCGACCTCGCGGA
>NZ_JBXAQB010000040.1:0-2976 GCF_058806835.1 Roseococcus sp. GW821-FHT12F05 | reverse complement strand
GCGAGGTAGTTCCAGAAGGTTCTCTGTCCGAGGCTGATATGGGCTTCGACGGGCATGCCTGGTGTGAGGGTGACGCCCGGCAGTCGCGCCATCTGATCCGGGTCGACCTGGATCTGGGCGCGGTAATGCGAGGCGCGGGTCTGCTGGTCCACGGTCACGTCGGCGGCGACGAAGGTCACGTGCCCGTGCAGCGCGGGCACGAGCCTCTGCCGGAAGGCCGGCAGGCGGATCTCGGCGGGCAGGCCGGGATAGACGACGTCGATGTCGGTGGGCTGGACCTGGACCTCGGCGACGAGGCGGTCCTGGGCGGGCACCAGCTCCATGATGGGATCGCCGGCGCGCAGCACGGCGCCGAGGTTGAACACCCGCAGGTTGACGATGGTCCCGTCCTCCGGGGCGAGGATGTCGCGGCGGGTGGAGACGTCGGCCGCGGCCCTCAACCGCTCCTCGGCCTCGGCGAGGCGCCCGGCGACGTCGCGGGCCTCGGTGCTGGCCTCCTGGAGGCGCTGGTCCACCGCGCCCTGCCCCTGGCTCTCGGCCTCCTGGATGGCGGCCTGGGCGCGGCGGATCTGGCCCTGGAGGTCGGCGACGGTGCCCTCGACGCCGGCGAGGGAGCGCTGCAGGGCCAGCAGCTCGGGCAGGCGGGCGAGGCCCTGGCGGACGAGGTCGCGGCGCATGGCCTCTTCCTGGCGGAGCAGGAGGATCTGGCGCTGGGCGGCCTCCATCTGGCCTCGGGCGGAGGCGATGTTGGCCTGGGCCTGGTCGCGGCGGTGGGCGAGCACGGCGAGCTGGCTGTCGAGGGCGGCCTGGCGGGCCTGGAACAGCGCGCGCTGGCCGGCCAGCGCCTCGGCCACGCGGGGGTCGGCCGAGGCGGCCAGCAGGTCCGGGGGAAAGCGGATCTCGGTGGCGCGGGCGAGCTCGGCGGCGAGGCGGGCCTGCTGGGCGAGGAGGGCGGCGCGCTGGGCCTGGGCGGCGAGGCGGGTGGCGCCGGACTGGATGTCGTCGAGGCGCAGGACGACCTGGCCCTGGCGGACGCGGTCGCCGTCGCGGACGAGGATCTCCTGGACGAGGCCGCCCTCGAGGTGCTGCAGGGTGCGGCGGGTGCCCTCGACCTTGATGAGGCCCGGGGCGAGGGCGGCCTCGGCGAGGGGGGCGAGGGTGGCCCAGGCCATGAAGCCTCCCCCGAAGCCGACGAGGGTGACGAGGCCGAGGGTCAGCGCGAGGCCGGCGCGGGGCCGGTCGGGCGTGGCGTCGGGCGTGGCGATCAGGATGGCGGCGGACATCAGGCGCGGGCTCCGGCGGGGACCAGTTCGATGGGCGGTTTGGCCAGGGGGTGGGCGGGCGCCATGAGGCGCTTGAGGACCTCGGCGCGGGGCCCGAACATCTCGGCGGCGCCGTCGCGCAGGACGAGGACCTTGTCGACCTGGTTCACCAGGGCGGGGCGGTGGGAGACGAGGACGACGGTGGTTCGTCGGGCCTTGAGGTGCTCCAGCGCACGGGCCAGGGCGAGCTCGCCCTCGCCGTCGAGGTTGGAGTTGGGCTCGTCGAGGACGACGAGGCGGGGGCTGCCGTGCAGCGCGCGGGCGAGGCCGATCATCTGGCGCTGTCCGCCGGAGAGATGGGCGCCGCCCTCGCCGATCTCGGTCTCGTAGCCCTGGGGCAGGCGCAGGATCATCTCGTGGCATCCGGCGAGGCGGGCGGCCTCGTAGACGGCGTCGGGGGAGGTGGCCTCGCCCATGCGGGCGATGTTTTCCAGCACGGTGCCCTCGAAGAGCTCGACGTCCTGGGGGAGGTAGCCGAGGTGTCGGCCGAAATCCTCGCGCTGCCAGAGGAAGACGTCGGCGCCGTCGAGGCGGACCTGTCCGATGGAGGGGGGCAGGGTGCCGATGACGAGGCGCAGCAGGGTGGTCTTGCCGGCGCCGGAGGGCCCGATGACGGCGAGGCTCTCGCCGGGGGCGAGGGCGAGGGCGACGCCCTTGATGAGGGGGGCGTGCTGGCCGGGCAGGGCATAGGAGATGCGGTCGATCTGCAGCGCGCCCTGGGGGGCGGGGAGGGGCAGGCCGGGCGGGCGCAGGCGGGGGAGGGCGAGGAAGGACTGCAGGCGGCGGAGCGCCTGTCGGGCCTGGACGAGCTGCTTCCATCCGCCGACGACCTGCTCGACGGGGGCCAGCGCGCGTCCCATGACGATGGAGGCGGCGATGGAGGCTCCGGCGGTGAGCTGCTGCTGCAGGACGAGCCAGGCGCCGACGCCGAGCACGGCGAGCTGGAGGAGGAGGCGGAGGAGTTTCGTGAGGGCGAGGCAGGCGGCGGCGCGGTCGGCGGCCTGGTCCTGGGGGGCCTGGGCGTCGAGATGGGCGCGGCGCCAGCGGGCGGTGAGCGCGGGCATCATGCCCATGCTGTCGATGACCTCGGCGTTGCGGGCGACGGCCTCGGCGCGTCGGTGGTTCTGCAGGGCGGCGAGGCCGGACTGCTGGAGGGCGCGGGCGGTGAGCGCCTCGTTGGCCAGCGCGAGGGCAAGGAGGAGGAGGGCGCCGGCGAGCGCGATGGCGCCCATGAGCGGGTGGAGGAGGAAGATCATGGCGAGGTAGACCGGGACCCAGGGCAGGTCGAAGAGGGCGAGCATGCCGGGGGCGCCGAGGAAGCCGCGGCACAGGCCGAGGTCGCGCAGCGCCTCCATGCGGTAGGGGAGGCCGCGCAGCTGGGCCTCGATGGCGCGGGCGAAGCCCTCGGGGGCGACGCGCGCCTCGATCCAGGCCGCGACCCGCTGCATCACCACGCCGCGGCAGAACTCCAGGACCGAAAGGACCACCAGGGCGAAGGACGCCAGCAACGTGAGATACAGCAGAGTGTCCAGGTTCCGCGTCGCCAGGACACGGTCGAACACCTGCATCATGTAAATCGACACCGTCAGCTGAAGCAGGTTCACCACGCCCGAGAACACACCCACCACACCAAAATACGCACGACAACGGCGGA
>NZ_JBXAQB010000039.1:0-4236 GCF_058806835.1 Roseococcus sp. GW821-FHT12F05 | reverse complement strand
GGGTCGGGCTTCAACCCCGAATACACCGGGCGGCAGAACGTCTTCCTGAACGCCAGCGTGCTCGGCCTCTCGCGCGCGGAGACGGAGGCGCGGCTCGCCGACATCCTGGCCTTCGCCGATATCGGCGAGTTCATCGACCAGCCGGTGAAGACCTATTCCTCCGGCATGGCCATGCGCCTCGCCTTCGCGGTGATCGCGCATGTGGATGCCGACGTGCTCATCATCGACGAGGCGCTGGCTGTCGGCGACGCCTATTTCCAGCAGAAGTGCTTCCGCTGGCTGCGCGGCTTCCAGAAGCGCGGCACGGTGCTCTTCTGCGGCCACGACCTGGGCGCGGTGGTGAACCTCTGCACGCGCGCCATCTGGCTCGATGGCGGCGTCGTGCAGAAATACGGCACGGCGCGCGAGGTGGCGGAGGCCTATGCCACCCATGTGAATTCCAGGGCCATGGGCCTGGCCGAGCCCGTCCAGGAGCCCGGGCCGGCGCCCGACGCCGCCGGCCCCGCCCCCGCGCGGGCCGCCTCGCCGGCGCGGCGCGGCACCGCCGCCTTCTTCCCGACCGCGGGCAAGGAGAGCTACGGCTCGGGCCTCGCCCGCCTCACCCATGTGGCGCTCACCCTCGCCGACGGGACGATGCCGCCCTGGTATGCCGGCGGCGAGGAGGTCCTGCTCACGCTGCGGATCGAGGCCGTCGAGGACATCCGCGACGTCATCACCGGCTTCTTCTTCAAGGACCGCCTCGGCCAGGCGGTGATCGGCGACAACAGCGTCGCCGCCGCCGAGGCGGAGCCGGTCACGATGAAGGCGGGCGAGGTGGGCGTCGCCCAATACCGCTTCACCCTGCCGAAATTCGCGCCGGGCGATTATGCGCTGACCTGCTCCGTGGGATCGGGGTCGCAGAACGCGAACCTGCAGCACCACTGGATTCACGAGGCCCTTGTCATTACCATGCAGCCACCCGACTGGAAGGGAACGCTGCTCGGCCTGCAATCCCACGCCATCACCCAAATATCCAGGACCGATCCCCTGAGTATTTCATAATATTCCTTCAACCAATGTCGGGCGCGCGATAGCGGGACCGCCAGCCGCATCGCCCGGAATGGCCGGCGCAGCACCGGACCGGACAGAAGACACGAGAGAGATGGCATCAGACAATTCTTCGGCGTGGCGGCCCCTGCGGACCGATGGGAATTTCGCGGTTCCCCTGCCCAGGGAGGCCCTTGAGTTCACCGGCGAACGGATGACCGCCGGCATCGAGGGGCAGATCGAGTTCGAGCACTACCACCGGTACTGCTTCGCCCGCGATTTCTGCTGCGACCTCGACGTTCTGGACGTGGCCTCGGGCGAGGGCTACGGCTCGGCCCTGCTGGCCGGCGTCGCGCGGAGCGTGACCGGCGTCGAGCTGGACGCCTCCAGCGTGCAGCACGCGACGGAGAATTACGGCCGGCCCAACCTGCGCTACCTGAACGGCGACGCGCAGGCCATGCCCGTCGGCGACGCCTCGGCGGATGTCGTCGTCTCCTTTGAGACGTTGGAGCACCTGCCCGACCAGGCGCGCTTCCTCGCCGAGATCCGCCGCGTCCTGCGGCCGGGCGGCCTGCTGATGATCAGCACGCCGGACCGCGCGGTCTATTCCGCGCCCGGCGCCGACCCGAACCCCTTCCACGTGCTCGAGCTGACGCCGCCCGAGTTCCAGGCCCTGCTGCAGGACCGCTTCGCGCATGTGAGCATGCTGGTGCAGCGGCCGGTCCTGGGCTCGGTCCTCGCCGCCGAGGGCCGGCCCGGCTGGCGCAGCTACGAGCGCCGCAGCCTGGACCGGATCGAGGCCACGCCCGGCCTCGCGCGCGGGCACTACCTGGTGGCCCTGGCCAGCGATTCCCCCCTGCCCGACTTCGGCTCCTCCGCCTATCTCGACCGGCGGCGGGTCCATGACATCGTGCAGGACGCGATGACCCTGCCCCGCCTGGACGCCCGGCTGGCGGAGGCGCTCTCCGCCACTTAACGGGATATTCCGGTACTTTACGGGATATTGAGGGACGGTTTCCCACATAAATCCCAACAACATATGTCCGGCTGCCGGCGAATTTCCCCGTTCTGGGGCGAACGCCCCATCCGTCGGGGTTGTGGGGGCGGGACGCTACGCCGCAATTCCGGCCGAGGCCGATTTCCTTGGCCAACGCCAAGCGACGCTTAGCCTAATTCGGCGCAACCGTGGAGTAGTCCGAGGCCAAGCTCGACTTCGCACGGGGCTAGTCGGCGTCAGGCCATAGGGACGTCTGCAATGTCACTCGTCCTGGAACGAAGGGGCGAGGGTGAAGTTGAGACCCACGTTTACGGCCCAACTAACGGCCGCGCCCGGCGTTAGGAATTTTGATGAAGTCGGGACCGATCTATTCCCGAAGAGCAACGTTGCGTCCCGCCCCAGGAGCCTGCCCCAATGCCGAGTGCCAGGCGCTCAATGGTCTTGGCCCTACTTCTCGCCTTGGGCTGCTCTCCGAAGGAGGACCCACAGTCTTCCGAACCCCAGACGGCGCCCTTCGAGACTCGGAGACGCGCCGTATGTTTAGGAGCCTGCGACGATCAGAGCAGGCAGGAGCGAGACCAGCGGGCCGGCATCGTATGTTTGGCCCGCGGCCAGATGACGGCTCCCCCGCTCGCGTATTCTGCGCTTGATGCAACTGTGGCGACTGCAGAGGGGTTTTCCCGGCAAGGCTACGGGAACAGCGTCACCACAATCTGCTGGGACAGCTACCAGAGTACAGGGATCATTCCGGGGTCTTGAGGCGGAGCGCGTTGCCAGAAAGCCGTGATCGTCGCTTTCAATCTGCAGCAATCCCGCCTGACCCTCCGAGGGCCCTGATGTCCGCGCCCACCCCACATCCCGTCCGCCGCTTCATCGCCACTTGGGTCAACGCCGGCGTTGCCCTGGCGACGATGATGTCCTAGGGCGCGGTCAGGTGGGCGCTGCTGGGAACCGCATCCAACCCGAGAAGAAGGTCTAGGCCGCGATGATGGCTGTTGCTGATCCATTATTTTGTGGGAAGCGGATCCTCAGGGCATTAGATGGGGCTTCGTTCTTCGCGATCAGCAAGGCTGGAAGGTCGACCAATCTGTAGGTACATGCGCCCATAGATGCCGTCGCCGTGGCGCCCAGGAAGACGGCAACGCAGCCCCGCCGTGGAAAGAGCCGTGATGTCAGCTTCTCCTAGGAGACTGTCTGCTGAGTTGTGGGAGGAGTTGGCGCGCCTTAACCGAGAGTTGTTGGATAAGCTCGAGGTTGTGGGGGCTGCGGCCTCCGCAAACGGCGGGAACTCGGATGAATTTCGGGCGGCCCATGCCGATCTCAAAGCAGTGGCAAATCAGATCCGAGCCATCGCGGATACCAATAGAAGTATTGCGGCCAAACCTTCCGCCGTAAAAAGCAACAAGTGGATTGCCGACATATTTACGGCGCAAGCTGCCATAAATGGTGGCATTGTCAGGCGCAGCGCAGAAAGTGTCAAAAAATACGCGAATCTCGATCAGTTAAAATCTGAAGCTAGCCGCAGAGGTTTTCATCTGCTACAGATTGGTGATCAATATTTAATAGTATGCAATACGGGAAAACTCCGAACCATTTGCTAGCGCGCTACATCGGAGAGAAATACATTGCCGCGTGGCCGAGGGATTAACGGGGATCAGTCGTGAAGTGCCGATGCCCGCTATGCCGACAGGGCTTCGACACCATCTCCATCTACACTCGCTGGTCCTGCTGGCCCGCGTGGCGCGTTTTACGATTTCAGCATCGGTCGGAAGCAGTACCTGCCGCGATAGGACTTACGTCGGTGCGATCAAAGCGCTTCGTAATGACCAGGGAGTAAAGACAAAGGGCCGGCTCTTCTGGGCCGGCCCTTTCCCTGTGGATTTGCGGTGGCGTATCTGCCGCGGTAGCGGATGCTCAGATCCGTGGCAGGACGCTACGCCGCCTTTCGGCCGAGGCCAATTTCCTTGGCTAGCGCGGAACGACGCTTGGCGTAATTCGGCGCGACCATGGGGTAGTCAGACGCCAAGCCCCACTTCGCACGGTACTGATCGGGCGTCAGGCCATAGGACGACTGCAGGTGCCGCTTGAGCATCTTCAGCTTCTTCCCGTCCTCCAGGCAGATCACGTAATCGGGCTTGACGGACTTCTTGACCGGCACAGCCGGCTCCTTGGTGACGGGAGCAGCGATGGGGGCGACGGAAGAGCCGAGGCCG
>NZ_JBXAQB010000038.1:0-4366 GCF_058806835.1 Roseococcus sp. GW821-FHT12F05 | reverse complement strand
GTGAGACCTTCGGCGTGGCGCTGCCGACATGGCAGCAGGGGCTGGAGCGCGTCATGAAGGCGCTGCACGCCTGACCTAGGGATTTCATGACTTCGGAGCCGATGATTGACACGGATCAGGGGTTCAAAATGATCGAGAAATGCTGGAACTTCCAGCGTTACGAAAGGCCGAAGGCCTCCCACTGGAATCATATCCTTCCCTGTGTCGGGGTCCTTAATCAGAGGTCTCACGGAGCCGTGTCCCCCTCCCGGCAGATACGATTCAATCGTTGCCTACCCGGTCGACGTTAGGTCACTGGAGCTAGCATATATCGCGTGCACGATATATGCTATAATATGCAATATCTTCGGAGTTGCCGGATGTCCGCTGTATTTACTGCTGAGCGTGCCACGATCCGCGGGAGAATCGCCCGCATCAATCATTCGGTGGCGGACCAAACTGCGGTCGGACTTATGGCGCGAGGGATCGAAGAGCGGGTGTTATTTGCCGGCCTTGTTGGCGAACTGCCTGGTCTCCGCCGAATAGGGCCCACAGAAATCGAGTTTGATCTCTCGGTGTTGGAGGCACCGGTGAAATCCATAGATCTGTTTATCGGAACGCCAGAGGCGCCTGCGCGCCGCGGAAGCGGCTATCCCTTGGGACAGTTGTTATTTGAGAGCGAGCGAGAGTATGACCTCTCTCGCTTCGGCGCTCAGCGCAATTCGCGTGCGTCGGATGAAGGCGCCCAGCTTCTTATTGCGGCACAGACTGAACACCTGCTCGAGGGTGTACCACATATTGGCATCCTCATGAGTGTCGTGCAGTGCTATCGGGCCATTGACTTATCGGACGAGGCAGCAGCATTGCAAGGCATGGCACTTTGCAAGAAGTATCTGAACCGAATTTCGACCATTCCCGGACATCGCGAGTTCCGTAAGGATCGGTACAGCCTCTATGCCTCACTCCTTACAGCACGCTGGCACGCGGCCCTACTAACTCGGCGCTATGATGAGTTGCACGAGGCCCTTTCGCTTGTCCGGGTAGCCGCGCCGGTCCTCCTACGAAGGCGGCATGGCAACATCATCTCCTACAACATCATTCGCGGCCTCTGCCTAATTTTTGTATTCCAGGCATTGGCCGGACTTCGAGGCGGAACGGCGGCGGCGGGCGAGCTAGTCATGGACGCGCTGCGGACTGCGGCGCTGGATCTCGGTGTCGGACGGCAACTGGGTGAGTTCGCGGAGACCTGCCGGCTGGTTAGCGGGCTTGCGGAGTTTGAACGACTGGCGCGTATTCCAGGGAATGGTGCTTTTTTGAATGCCTCAGGGGAGGCGGAACTGATGAGTGGTGTATTCACGCATGTACTTCGCTCCGGAAATAAGGCTCTCCTCCAGGCACGATTCCTCGAACTTGTTACATCTTATCGAGAGCATATTCCAGCACTACTGTCCTGCAGCGACGATTTGCTGCCGATTATGGGATGAGGTCAGGCTGACGCAAATGCAGCTGTCATATCGCTCGCCTCTGCGCGTGCCATGATCTTTTGGATACGCACATTGTTTCGTAGCCGCGCTTCATGTGGTTCATAGAAGCGAAAAGAGGCTTCAGTCAGGTCGCCATGTGAAAAGAGAACGGGGCGTCGGAGGTCAGGCTCAGTACCTAGAACGTTGGTGGCTGGGATCATGCGATAGCCACGTACGTGGGTGGTTTCGGGGAATTCGAAGCCTTGCTGTTCGCGCATGAAGGGATTCTCGTGATGGAAGACTTCTGAGATTTCCCAGTCGGCTACCTGCCAGGGCTGAGGACGTACCGAGATGCGGATGCCCATCCGCTCCACTATGCGGCAGGCCAATTCGATTATCAGCGAGTTTGCAGGATGATTCATCACATAAAAGAGCCGTGATTGGCGAAACCCAGAGCGAATAGCGTCGGCAATCTGCACGTCGGCCGCTAGCTCGCGCTTTTCAAGATCGGCAAGGCTGCGTTCGACCGCGCGCCCATACCAAGCCTTGTCAATAGCACTCGCTTCGCGAAGAAAACGCGTGGTTTGTGCAACACTCATTCCACTTAGGAAACCATAAAGCAACTTATCGCTATGGTAATCGAGCAGCGGTCCCCTAAAATTTCGATACTCGGCATCATGGATAACATTATATTCAGGATTGTAGCCCGTGAAGTATAGATTGGGCCATGCAATCAAACGCTCGCCGAATCGGGCCCGCAGTACGCCGGTGCGAACCTCTTCGACTCGGTATTCGTCGGTAATGAGTTGCGCCACCACCCAGTCGGCGTCGGCTACAGCAGCCTCAATCGAGTCGCGGTGGCGATCCTCAATCTGGTGCACAGCAGGCAGGCCCGGTATCTCAGCGTCGTCCAACATGGCCATAAGAATTTTGCGCAGCGGGGCGATCTGGCAGTTGCCAATGATAGCGATCTTCATGGCGTCTCCTCGGGCACCGAAGCGAACAGCCTACCATACGCGTGGCGGCAAGCTGTGACCACCCTGTCGCGTAATGCGGCGATTGCCTAGGGCCTGTGGGGAATTGGCCCCGGGATGTGATCGGCGTGTGATTTTTCGTGGCTGCAAGGCGGGCTTGCGTGGGCGATGCGGTTTCATCGCCAAGCAAGCCCAACGCGGCAGGCGCGGAAAAGCATCGCCGAGCACGCCCGAGGCCAATTCCCCACAGGCCTTAGTGGAGAGCGTGCGTGTGCGACATTTCATTTCACACTCGTACTGGGAGGGGTGGCCCAGGGATGGCGCGAGAGGCCTGGAAGGTCGCATGGGGCATCACCCCGTCATGTCGCCAGCCGCCATTGCCAAGCCACGGCAGCCGTCCTGGCGGCCAGTGGACCGGCGGAGGAGGCGCGCATCGAGGACATGACGCCGCGCGAGGTGGCCGAGGCGCAGCAATGGCTCTCGGTTATCTGCGCCTGCACGCGCCGCGCGACGCTCAGTCTACACGACTAAGGTTGCAGCCGGACGCCGACGATGGGGCAGATGCGGCTCCAGCTGCGGTGCAGGGGGCGGCGCTCGTGGGGGCACGGCTTTTCGCGGTTGGAAGATAATCATGGAAACCGAATCTTCATCTCGCAGATAAGAGCGCGCCCATGCTCACTATCGCCCTGGCTCTATCCGCGGCCGTCGCCTCCATCGCGCCGGCTCAGGCTCACTGGCGCTGGACGCGATCGACGGCGACACCCTCCTGGCCTACGGGAGCGAGCGTGTTAGGAGCATGGACTGGATGCGCCGGGGGGCGCGGACAATGCCTACTCAAGATCCGCGCGGCGCGTGCTGCGAAGGAGCGGCTCACGGTTCTCATCGCTGGCGGCATCTAGATGCCTGTGGAAGTGATCAGTACCACCGCCTCCTCACTATCGTTCGTGATCCGCAGGGGCGATGTGGCGCAGGTCCTGATCAGGAGCGGCATGCGCGCCCCTATGATGGGGCGAGGCCGTCGCAAAGGGTGGCGCGGATGATGAGCGACGCGACGATAGCAATAATCTGATCGCAGACTTCGCTTGGCTTTCCTCCTGGACAGAGCGAATGGTCCTCTCACGCGCAGGATTTCGCGCGGCCTCGCTGAGCTTCGGCACGCGGGGCTCAGGCTGGTACCACCCGGATGGTCGGGTGCCGAACCGGAGCCCGACGATGACGAAGCTTTCCGACACCCAATCCATCATCCTCACCCAGGCCAGCCGGCACGAGACGCTGCTCGTGACGGCGCCAGCGAACCTGCCGGCCGCAGCGCGCCAAGCGGTGTTCCGCAGCATGCTCAAGAATCTCCTCTTGGAAGAGGTGCCAGCACCGACCGACCATCGTCACCTCGGCTGGCGGCGGGATGACGATGGCGCCTGGATAGCCTTGCGGATCACGAATGAGGGCCTGCGGGCCATCGGCATCGAGCCCGCGGAACCCAGCGACTTCGGCGCCGAGCTTCGTGAGCTGACCGAGGAGGAAGAGGCGGAGGAACTCGCGCTGCAGCAGGAGGCGCTGGACGCAGAGAACGAGGCCGAGCGGGCGCTGGAGGCCCAGCCGGCCATGTCTGCGCGCCAGGGCCTGCGAGAGGCCGCTACGGCGGTGGTGGCGGCCTGGGAGGCGCAGGACGGCCTGGAGGCGGCGCTGACGGCCCTGAAGGCGGCCCTGGGCCGCCGGACGCCGACTCGCGAGCCCGGTGCCCCGCGCAAGGCGCGCGAGGGCACGAAGCAGGAGGCGGTGCTGACCCTACTGCGGCGCGGGGAGGGGGCCACCATCGCTCAGGTGATGGTGGCCACGGGCTGGGCGCAGCACACGGTCCGTGGGTTCTTCGCCAGCCTCAAGAAGAAGGGCCACACGGTCGAGGTGCTGGAGCGCGTGAAGCAGGTCGGCTCGGGCAAGCAGGGCGCCAAG
>NZ_JBXAQB010000037.1:0-5178 GCF_058806835.1 Roseococcus sp. GW821-FHT12F05 | reverse complement strand
GTCAGACGGCACCGGCGCCTCGGGGCGGGCCCCGAGGCCGAAGCGGATCGCGGCATGGGCGGCGAGCGGCGTCATGGATGGGTTCATTGCTCACTCCCATGATCGCAGAACGAAGGGGAAAGAGCTACCTCATCAATCAGGCAGCTCTTCTATGGCAGGGGACGATACGTCGGATCAGCATAGCGCGTTAACTGACGTGCATCCTATCGATATATAAATTTACTAATGATACTTAATTCAGGATTAATTTAAAAATTTTTACAGTAAATACATTCGAGCAATCTCGGAATATCGCGCGATGTAACATCATTATCGTAACGAGCTCGTGATAATATATCTAAAATTTACCGCTAGCCACTTACTTGTAATACATGCATCTGTTCAATTCGGAAATAAAGAGAAATAAATTCTATAAATCATATTAAATTAACTGTCATTTATCAATTCTAATATCGAAATCGCCTCAAATTTATTTTGTAAGATTTAAAAATCAGTTATGATCAATTTTTGAACAAATCTAAATGCACGAGAATTTTCGAGATTGTGTGAGAATTGCTGATTTGATCCATTTTGGCGAGCTTTCTCCGTCATCGTGCTGGCTGAGCACAATGGAACTTGAGGGCTTGGTGTGTATTTAGACGTGTCTCTTGTGCGCCGCGTCAAAGCCAGATAGGCTCAATGTACGTCGATCCAGAGGTTCAAAATGAAGGCTCCTGAAACAAAAGATCTGATTGGTACGGTTGATCAGATTTATTTATCAAATAAAATACTAACAGTTCTTGGCTGGGTTCAAAAAAAAAGTGCCCCGAACGCCATTCGAAAAGTCAAGGTTGTAATATCGGGTGAAACGAGAGGCGAAGGTCTTGCGAACATTCGGCGCAAGCCGCCTGCAAATGGAACGCCACCAATTACATATGCGTTCCAGATAGAGATATCTGGAGATTTTCCTGATAATATATCACCAAAACAGATTTTAGTATACGATATCGAGGACGAATTCCTGCTACCTCATATGAATCGACTGACGATTACCGAAGGCCCTGCTCGAAAGAAGCGTGAAATGCTGGCCGTGCCTTCCGCGATTGCGAATCCGAGTGGAAGCAAAAATTCCGCATCAAAGGGCGAAATCTCAACTACGGCACAATCAGAAGCGAAGATTGTGCAAATTGTCGATAAAAAAGAAATCAATAGCGGTGGCGCTATTTTGTCTTCGGCAGAAAATTCCGAAAAAAATAAAGCTCACCTCAATGAGACCATAAAAAATCGCCCTCATTCTCGCTCCGAAAAATCTGCTGTCGACAACAAGTATATCGAGGAAAATTTACTCGAATTTTATTTATTTGATATCGCCTTCATGCGAGAGAATGTCGGGGCTGCGAATCTGCAAAAATTCAATGCGAATCCCGTTTCGTACTATTTGCACGAATACCCCAAAGCAAGATCATCTCATTCACTTTTTGACCGGCAATGGTATTCAACTTATTACGGGGCAAAGTTGAATGGAAGCGATGCTCTTGTTCATTATATGCTAATCGGGAGATTTGGTGATTTTTCTCCAAACCCTCTATTCGACCCTCAATGGTATCGTCTCAATTTTGACGACGACGATCTTGATGGAATGGAAGATCCTTTTAAGCATTATCTTGATGCCCGGCAAGATAGAGGTCTTAGCATCCATCCGTTTTTTGACCCATCGTTTTATCTTGAGAAAAATCCAGACCTAATTCGTGCTAATGTAGACCCTATTAGGCATTATATTACCCATGGATTCAAGGAAGATAGGACCTATCATCCTCTGGTGGACGTGAAGTATTACATTGAACAAGCAAAAACTGAACATAAAAGAAATTTACCGGCTGAAATTTTGGAGGGATTAGCCAATTCTGATATAGCATTAAATCCAAATTTACGAGTCGAGGTAGGTAAATCTGCGCGGAAAAGCCCATTCGTGCCAATAAAGCCCGATTCGAAAATTGCAGCGTGGGCGCGTTACAACAAGCCAACGTCCGCGCGTCGTATTGCGGCGAGCATAGTGGCCGCTTCTCTGCCTAAAACTCTGCTTTTTTCGATAATGATGCCGGTTTATGACCCTCCATTAGAGGTCTTGCGAGAAGCAGTATTCAGTGTCCTTGATCAAACTTATCAGAATTTTGAACTTATTATTGTTGATGATAAAAGTACAAACCCCGCTATCGTCCCTGAACTTGAACAATTGGGCGCCTTGGATGAGAGGATTAAGCTCAAATTTCGATCGGCAAACGGACATATTTCCCACGCCACGAATGACGCGGCGGAGATGGCCAAGGGTAAATATTTAGTTTTTCTTGATAACGACGATAAATTGGCGCCTGATGCGTTAGCGGTGGTGGCTGCACATATAAGTGCGTTTGGAGATGCAGATCTTATATATAGTGACGATGCTCGATATGACGAGACAGGGAAAATTCTAAAAAATCTTCGATTTAAGGTGGGGTGGTCCCCTGAACTTCTTCTTTCGTATTCTTATATCTCGCATCTGAGAATTGTACGTGCAGAGACCTATAATTCCATAGGGGGTACACGCGTGGGTATGGAGGGATCGCAAGATCACGACATGTTCCTTCGTATCGCTGAGATTTCAGATAACGTACACCACATCCCCGCTATACTATATCACAGAAGGGCGTTGCCTGGTTCGACGGCTGCTGGGGGGGATCAAAAGCCTTATAGCCTCGACGCTGGCATTAGGGCTGTTGCCTCAGCGTTTAAACGCCGAGGGCTGGACGTGACGGTGTCCCGTCCGGATTGGGCCGTTCGATCAAACGCCGGAATTTTCGTGCCTAATATGCCGGATGATGGGCCTTCCGTAACCCTAATTATCCCGACAAAAAACAATTATCAAAAACTATTGAGATTAATTCGATCTCTGCCGCACACTACATATCGGAATTATGAGGTTTTGATAATTGATAATGAAAGTACCGAAAAGAAAACCGTTAATTTACTTAAAGATTCACCTTATAATATTGTCAGAATCGAAAGTCCTGGAGGGCAATTTAATTATTCCTATTTGAATAATGAAGCGGTAAAGCTGGTCACAACGGAGTTCGTACTCTTTCTTAACGATGATACTGAAGTGATCAATGCTCGCTGGTTGAGTCAAATGATGGGATGGGCCCGGCTACCTAAGGTAGGTATAGTTGGTGCCAGACTGTTATTCGGTGATGGTCGTGTTCAGCATGGGGGTGTCTCTCCCGCCCTTGAGGTCGGATATACAATGTTTCGTGGCCTGTCGGGATCAGATAATGGATATTTATCTTATGCGAAGGTAACCAGAAATGTAGCTGCTGTTACGGCGGCGTGCATGCTGACTTCGCGAGAACTTTTTAATGAAATGGGTGGATTTGACCAGGCTAATTTTGGCGTGGCCTACAACGATGTAGATTATTGCCTTCGTGTTCGAGATTCGGGACTTCGTGTCGTTTATTGCGGGGAAGCGGAGCTATATCATCACGAAGGTTCAAGTCGCCCGAAGCAAGATAAGCCAGCGGAAATTAGAGCGTTTCGTGACAAATATCGTGATTATAAAGATATTTATTTTAATAATAACTGGGATCGACGATCTTCTTCGATTGATATAAGCCCTACCGTGCATTTGGCAGCTAAAAGTGAACGTCCGCTCCGTATTTTATTTATATCGCATAATCTGAGTCACGAAGGCGCTCCGAATAGTCTCTTTGAGCTCTGCCTCGGGCTCAAAGAACGCGGTGTGGCTTTGCCGACGGTTATCAGCCCCTCGGATGGGCCTCTCGCTCAGCAGTACCGCGAACGAGGTATTAATGTTTCGCTCAGCCCATTATTGGCGCAGGCGTCAAGGTCAAAGGAGCGGACAGATTACGATCAAGCTGTAGTACGGTTGGCAGAAAATTTTGCTGAGGGTAGTTATGATTTGATATGTGCTAATACGGCCGAAACTCATTATGGAATAAGAGCGGCTAAAATAGCGAAAATTCCGTCTGTATGGATAATTCGGGAGGGCGAAAGTTGGAATGAATACTATGCAAAATTTAATGAAACTATGGAAATTGCGGCACTAGAAAGTTTTTCAATGCCCTATAAGGTAATTTTTGTATCCAATGCCAGTTACAAACGCTGGGAGAATCTTAATGTATTTCAGAATTTTTATTTAATTCGTAATGGGTTGAATCCAAGCCGACTTTTGCTCGCCGCTGATCGGATAAATCGAGATCGCGAGAGGCGGCTACTTGGGTATAAGGCCGATGATATCGTGTTGTTGTGTGTTGGAACCATAGCCGCACGCAAGGGCCAGCATGATTTACTTCTTGCATTAATACAATTAAACCGACAGGAAATAGCCCGGATTCGAGTGGTGTTGGTAGGGGCGCGAAATAACGCTTTTTGTGATCAGCTTCGAAAATTTGTTGCCTCTATGCCAATATTTATTCGAGATCGCGTAAATATTGTGGCTCAAACAGAAAACGTTGCGCTGTTCTATAAAACTTCTGATGTTTTTTTCTGTGGATCTCGAATTGAAAGCTATCCTCGTGTTATATTGGAGGCTTCTGTAATGGGTCTCCCAATAATTACGACGCCGGTTTCGGGTATACCGGAGCAGGTCGTTGAACATCATAATGCCATATTCTATTCTCCTGGTCGCATCGGGGAGTTAACGAACTGTATTCGCGCCATAATGAATGATGAATATCGAAAAAATATGAAAAATAGCGTAAGCGATGTTTATGGTATGCTGCAGACTTATCCGGAAATGCTGAACAAATATGAAAAAATATTTCGGGAGGCAAAAGTTTCATCAATTCCAGAGATTTGACTTGATTGTCTTACTTCTGGAAATCCGGAAGTTATTTTGCTTCTAATGTCGCTCGGTTAAGGCCGGGCGACTAGGAAGCTGATAATTCGCCAGGCTGGAGTTCAATGGGGGAGTTTTTTGGTTCGTATGCATCGTTTGCGACAATGGGCGATTTTGTCCTTCAGCTGGTCTGTTTTGGCGGCTGAGGTTATCCATGGTGACGATGTGGCCAGCTTTGAGAAAGCAGGCGAGCGGGATCTTCACTTGGAGCCTGCGGATGGTCGCATGGAGCCTGCGGATGGTCGCAGGCCATGACTATCGGGGGCACCTTGACGCTTCTTCTCACGGGTGGTTTTGGCTTCATCGGATCC
>NZ_JBXAQB010000036.1:0-5565 GCF_058806835.1 Roseococcus sp. GW821-FHT12F05 | reverse complement strand
CGCTTCGGCCTCGGGGCCCGCCCCGAAGCACCCCTGCCGGCCGACCCCTCGGCCTGGCTCTCGGCCCAGGTCGCGCCGTAGAGGCAGTCCTCCAGGGGCAGCAGGGTGTGACGGCGGAAGGCGACGATGATGGCCTCCTGCTCGGTCGACAGCGCGTAGGAGTGCGCCTCCCGAGGGCCGATTGGCCGGTCAGCGACCGAGGTCCACTTTCGCCATTTGGTGACCGTCTTGGGGTTCGCCCCCATGGCGCCGCGCCAGCCCCTCAGGCTCAGACCACCTTGTGGTGGTGGCCGGTCAGATCGGTCTCCACGGTTCGTGGCTAAAAGCTGTCCTATTCAAGAGTGGATAAAATGCTATAAAAGGAAGCCTTATCCGTGTGCAATTTTGAGGGAAGTGTCGGAGGGAAATGCCCGTATGACCCGCAAGGAGCAGCGTGATCGCCAAGCGCGAATGGTCAGGGCCGTGTTGTGTGGGGAGGATCCGAAATTGATTGCGTACCGAGAAGGGGTATCGCGGTCTGCGGTGTATTCAGCGTTAAAGGCGCTGGGTGCCGCGATACCGAAGGACAGTCTGTGGGATCGCCGAAGCGCCGCCCTTAGGGCGGCGTGGGCTGAGGCGGAACCGATGAGGCGTGCAGAAGCGATCGCGGCGCGAAAGGATGGCATGGCAAAGCCTGAGGTGCGCGCCAAGATCAGTGCGCGCGTGAAAGCGGCCTGGGCTGATCCAATGGATCGGGCGAGGGCACGCGAGGCCAGGCGGGCAGCGTGGGCCGATAAGCGTGAGATGCTTTTCGCTGGCGAGAGGGGCGAGATCGCCAATCGAATGTTACTGCACGGCACCTACCCAAACCGCATCGCCGAGCATTTGGGCGTTAGCTCCCACACTCTGCGTCGCTGGTTTCAGCAACAGGGGGTCACTCTCGGAAACCGTAAAATGCTCCGTCCTTCGCGGTCTTAGACGAGTTCCTCGTGATCCTGGGCGTTGTGAACCGGCCGCGGACCTAGGTGTGTGGTCTCGGGGTGAGGTGGCGCGGGTTGATCTTGAAGATTGACGGGTCTTTGGTCCAGGCCTCACAGATAACCTGGTCGGGCGTTCGCCATCGCAGGGCCTTCAGGTGCTTGGCGAAGTTGTAGGCGGAGACGAAGGCCAGGACGTGGGCCTTTAGGCTTTGCAGGTCGTCGTAGTGGAAGATCTTGACCATGGCGTCCTTGATCGTCCGGTTCATCTGCTCGGCTTGGCCGTTGGTTCAAGAATGGCAGGGCTTGGTCAGCCGGTGCTCGATATCGTTGGCGATGGCAGACGCGGTCGAAGATGTGCGGACCGGGGAAGCGTCGACTGGGGCCTTCGCGGTTCTTGCTCGGGAAGGACATGCCATTGTCGGTGAGCACAGTGGGGATCTTGCAGGGGAATACCTCGACCACGGCCCTGAGAAAGGCTGAGCTTTCCATCTTGCCAGCACTGTTATGGAACTCGACGTGGTTGAACTTGGAGACCCCGGTCGATGGCCAGAAACATGACGAGCTTGCCGTCAGCGTGGCGCAGCTCGCACTGTCGATATGGATATAGCCGATCTCGTAGGTCTTGAAACGCTTGCGCTGCTCCTTGGCCTCCTCGACCGGCAACCGGGAAATGCCGTGACGCTGGATGCAGCGGTGCAGGGCACTGCGGCTGAGGCTGGAGATGGTATCCCTCAGGCAACCCAGCACGTCGTCCAGCGGCAGCAGTGTCTTCTGCCGGAGCCACAACGATGTCCTCTTCCGCCGATGTCAGCACCGTGCTCTTCGGGGCCTTCGGACCCATTGGAGGCATCGGCTGTCGTGGTCCGCTTACGTCACTTGCACACCGTCTTGGGCTTCAGCCGTGCGGGTAGCATAGGGTCCGGCTGCTCTCTTCGACGCTTGGAGCTCGGCTCGAAGACGCGGCGTCGAGCGGGGCGCTGCCATGAAAAACACTTGCCATAGGGCATCCTCCTCCTGACGACTCAGGATCGATAATGCACCACCACTCCCAGGGACTGCACATCTTAGACCTTGACCGCTGTAATGCTGCCGTCATTCGCCACTCTAAGCCACGCCACCTCCCCGGCCTCGATGCCGAGGCCGCGCAATTCTTCATCAGATAACTGTGTTTCGCAATGAACGACAGGCCCTTCCGCAGGATCAAAGTCGCCTTCGACGGCCTTTGTTGCCAATTCGGAATTTTCAATCCACGCCACGTATAGCTCAGTCGACGCCACATCGTCCGACGTCGCTGGAATAGAAACCCGCACATACCATCCTGGCATAAAGCCACCTCCCCATTTCTCGTGTCGAAAATACCAACAGCTCCCCCTGCCGACAATGCGCCACAAAACCAAATAGGGCCGCTTAATGCGCTAATTTCGCGGCGATGAACTCACGGGGCAAGCGTATGCATAAGCCGCTGTGGAAATGGACGGTGTTGTATTATCGACCATTCGGTCAGGCGCTGAAAAGGGGGGCGCTGATGGCGAGGCTATGACGCCGGCAAGAAGGTTCTGGGCCGCAAGCGCACATCGCGGTTGATACCGACGGGCCGCTGTTGACGGTCCACCTAACGCCGGCCGACATTTCCGACAGTGCCGGAGCCCAGACGATCCTAAACGGCATCCGCAAGCGCTGGCCCTGGGTGAAGCACATGTTCGCCGACGGCGCCTATGACCGGCTGAAGCTCATGGACGAAGCGGCCTTCCTCGACTTCTCCGTCGAGATCGTCCGACGCTGCGATAGCGAGCCGGGCTTCAAGATCCTGCCGCGTCGCTGGGTCGTGGAACGCACCTTCGGCTGGATGACCCGGTGGCGCCGTCTCGTCCGCGATTACGAGCAGCACCTCGATGTCTCCGAAGCCTTGATCCTCATCGCCATGGCCGCCATCCTACTGCGCAGAAACGCTCATCCCTGATTTTCCAAAAGGGCTCTTCGCACAGCGGCAGGGCGCCGCCTTTCGGCCAGCCTGTCTGATGCAAGGGTATGCCGGCAGCTGGACGTTTGCTTAACTGCCCATCTAGCAAAATATTTGAGGGAAACATGCCCATTTTCTACGTGCAGGTGTTTTCAAAGACACAGCTCACCGCAAAGATGGAGGATAATTTAAAGGCTGACATGAAATCGAATGGCTATTTCGGCACGATCAAGGTAAATACTGGAAAAAAATATCGGCTGCCTCCGACAACCTTTCGTACAAATCGGAAGGGGTGGTCCCGAGATAGAATACTGGAAGAAATAAACAAAATCGTTTCGAAGAATGTTCCGGAAGCTGCGGTTCTAATTGTGGAAGATGCTGGCACAACGTGGGTCGGCCTGGATGAGATTGGCTAATCCTCAGCGAGGCCGATTCGGCGATGCATACCCTCGGCTCCGCCCGGTAGATTACAGGATCCACACCATTCTCACTGACAACGGCATGTCCTTCCCGAGCAAGAACCGCGACGGTGTCAGTCGACGGATCCTGGACCTCACATCTTCGACCGCGTCTGCATCGCCAACGATATCGAGCACTGAACCGCCCCAGGTTTGCCGGAGGCTGTTTGGTTTGAGTCACGCTGCCAGGAGCAGATTCTCCTGGGCGGCGTAGTAGAGTGCTTCGGCCTCGGCGGGCGGGATGTTGCCGATGGGCTCCAGCAGGCGCCGATGGTTGAACCAGTCGACCCATCGAGGGTGGCGAATTCCACGGCCTCGAGGGAGCGCCATGAGCCGCGCCGGTGAAGGACCTCGGCCTTGTAGAGACCGTTGATGCTCTCGGCCAAGGCGTTGTCGTAGCTGTCGCCGACGCTGCCGACGGAGGGCTCGATGCCGGCCTGGGCCAGGCGCTCGGTGTAGTGGATGGAGACGTACTGGCCGCCCCTGTCGCTGTGATGCATGCGGCCGCCGCGATGCAGCGGGCGCCGCTTGTGCAGGGCCTGTTCCGGCGCATCCAGCACGAAGCCCGTATGCGCGGTCCGCGACACGCGCCAGCCGACGATCCGCCGCGCATAGGCATCGACGATGAAGGCGACGCGGGCGAACCCTGACCAGGTCGCGAAATAGGTGAAGTCGGAAACCCACAGCGCGTTCGGGCGCGGTGCCTTGAACTGCCGGTTGAGGTGGTCCATCGGGCAAGGTGCCGCCTTGTCGCTGATCATGGTCCTGACCGGCTTGCCGCGGATGACGCCCTGCAGGCGCATGCCGCGCATCAGGCGCGCGACAGTGCACCGCGCCAAATCATGACCCTCGCGTTTCAGCTGCCGCCAGACCTTGGGCACGCCGTAGACGCGGAAGTTCTCCTTGAACACGTGCGCGATCTCGGGCATCAGCGCGGCATCGCGCCTGCCGCGGGACGGAAGCTTCGCCGGATCACGCCTAGCCGCCTGTGCGCGATAGGTCGACGGGACGATCGGCAGGACCTTGCAGATCGACTCGATCCCATAGACCTTGCGATAATCATCGATAAAGCCGATCATGGCTTGAACCGGCGGGCGAGCTCCGCCTGGGCAAAATACGCCGACGCCTTGCGCAGGATCTCGTTCGCCTGTCGCAGCTCGCGGTTCTCGCGCTCCAGGGCCTTGAGCTGCGCCGCCATCTCCATCGTCGGCCCAGGCCTGCGGCCGGTGTCGCGCTCCGCCTGTTTCACCCACTCGTTCAGCGTCTGGCCGGTGCAGCCGATCTTGGCCGCGATCGACAGGATCGTCGCCCAACGCGACGGGTGCTGCGCCTCATGCTCCAGCACCATCCGCACCGCCCGCTCGCGAACCTCAGGCGAAAACTTGTTCGTCGTCTTGCTAGTCATCGCTCCCGCTTCTCAGGAGTTGGAGCCTCCGACAAACCCGGGGCGGTTCAGTGGGGCTAGTCACCAGCGTTTGGCGCTGGGATGTTGTGAGGTTAAGATTGCGCATCATGGCTTCAAAAAAATATGTCGGAAAACCAATGTCGGAAAACCACAAGATGTCGGAAAACCAGAATGAGCCTGTTCTCAAATGGATCAGGCCAGAGGGGCGAAACTCCATAGAAAGAAAGTTCCGTTTTGCCAGCAGATCTCATGCCTGGGGGTTCGTCGCTCGGGCGGCGTGCATCCTCACAACCGGAGAGTTCTCGCTTGAGTGGAACGACGCGCGGGTGAAGATCATCCTGATCTGGAAAGATGGCGAGCCCGAAGCTGTGCCGTTCGCACTGGCTGAGGCGATTAACTCCCTGATGTGACGTGGAGCTGCCCGGCGCGGCGGAAGTGGAACGGTGGAGGCTCTCAACAACGTCACCCTGATGGCCAAGTTCCACAGTGAACGACTTGCGCTCATTGAGGCGAAGAAGCGAGGCTTCGGCATTGGCCAAGCGCGGCAGGAGCTCAAGGCGACGGAAGCCGTTCTCGTCGCGCGCTTTGGACAGCGCCAGTTCAAGGTACGCTATCGCAAGGAGTTCCCGAAGGGCACCTAGTTGCCGCCGCGGAGCCGGCGGACGTCCCGGTTGACACTCTGGGCGGCGCGGCCGCGCTCAACTGATCTAGGTGTTTGATCCCGGATTTTGATGGTGCAGTCTTTTCGCGGGAGTGGAAGGAAGCGCTATGGGCCAGGTTCTG
>NZ_JBXAQB010000035.1:0-5696 GCF_058806835.1 Roseococcus sp. GW821-FHT12F05 | reverse complement strand
AATCTGTTGATGCAGATGATATGTGCGCGTTTGAGATTGGTGCCATGTCTTGGGTAACTGGGCGTTGGTTTGATCTGGGTTGGGATGCGTGGTTGGCGCTGCTGGGTGAGAGCCTGGTTGGTGTTGATTGTGTGTTTTGGTCTGGGTTGGGTTGGTGTCGTGGTGTCTATGGCGTGGTTTATGGGGTTTAGGATGGTGGGTTGGCCTGATGTTGGCGAGAGCTGGCTGAAGGTGATGAACCTGAGAGTTTGATCCTGGCTCAGAGCGAACGCTGGCGGAATGCTTAACACATGCAAGTCTCACGGGCAGCAATGTCAGTGGCGGACGGGTGAGTAACGCGTAGGAATGTGTCCTGGGATGGGGGATAACGTCGGGAAACTGGCGCTAATACCGCATATGGCCTGAGGGTCAAAGCCGCGAGGCGTCTTGGGAGCAGCCTGCGTCCGATTAGCTTGTTGGTGAGGTAAAGGCTTACCAAGGCGACGATCGGTAGCTGGTCTGAGAGGATGATCAGCCACACTGGAACTGAGACACGGTCCAGACTCCTACGGGAGGCAGCAGTGGGGAATATTGGACAATGGGCGAAAGCCTGATCCAGCAATTCCGCGTGGGTGAAGAAGGTCTTCGGATTGTAAAGCCCTTTCGGCAGGGACGATGATGACGGTACCTGCAGAAGAAGCCCCGGCTAACTTCGTGCCAGCAGCCGCGGTAATACGAAGGGGGCTAGCGTTGCTCGGAATGACTGGGCGTAAAGGGCGCGTAGGCGGCACACATAGTCAGGCGTGAAATTCCTGGGCTTAACCTGGGGGCTGCGTTTGATACATGTGAGCTAGAGGATGGAAGAGGCTCGTGGAATTCCCAGTGTAGAGGTGAAATTCGTAGATATTGGGAAGAACACCGGTGGCGAAGGCGGCGAGCTGGTCCATTACTGACGCTGAGGCGCGAAAGCGTGGGGAGCAAACAGGATTAGATACCCTGGTAGTCCACGCTGTAAACGATGTGCGCTGGATGTTGGGTGACTTAGTCACTCAGTGTCGTAGCTAACGCGATAAGCGCACCGCCTGGGGAGTACGGCCGCAAGGTTGAAACTCAAAGGAATTGACGGGGGCCCGCACAAGCGGTGGAGCATGTGGTTTAATTCGAAGCAACGCGCAGAACCTTACCAGCTCTTGACATCTGTCGGACTTCGCAGAGATGCGTTGGTGCCCGCAAGGGAACGGCAAGACAGGTGCTGCATGGCTGTCGTCAGCTCGTGTCGTGAGATGTTGGGTTAAGTCCCGCAACGAGCGCAACCCTCGCCTCTAGTTGCCAGCATGTTTGGGTGGGCACTCTAGAGGAACTGCCGGTGACAAGCCGGAGGAAGGTGGGGATGACGTCAAGTCCTCATGGCCCTTATGAGCTGGGCTACACACGTGCTACAATGGCGGTGACAATGGGAAGCCAGGTCGCGAGGCCGAGCGGATCCCAAAAAGCCGTCTCAGTTCAGATTGCACTCTGCAACTCGGGTGCATGAAGGTGGAATCGCTAGTAATCGCGGATCAGCATGCCGCGGTGAATACGTTCCCGGGCCTTGTACACACCGCCCGTCACACCATGGGAGTTGGTTTTACCTTAAGTGTCTAGGCTAACCGCAAGGAGGCCGGTCACCACGGTAGGGTCAGCGACTGGGGTGAAGTCGTAACAAGGTAGCCGTAGGGGAACCTGCGGCTGGATCACCTCCTTTCAAGGATGCCTGACGATCACGGATGGTTCGCTGTCCTGGTATTGTCGGGCTCCGACAAGACTATTTGCTTGTTCATGCCTGCCGGCCTGAGCCTGGCTGTCCCGGATGGGGTGGTTGTGGCGAGGGCGAATGAACCCTGTGAACGCGCTTTATGACGGATGATGCCGGGTCGATCTGACCGGATCTGCTGTTGATGCCGGGGAGGGCGCAAGCTTTCCGGGCGCCGACCGCGTATCCTGGTCCAGGACGCTTGGTTGAGATGACTGGCTGGGTTGGTCCTGGCCTGGGGGCTCCGGCTGGGCTGGAGAGGTCCTGGTTCTGGGTCTCTTGGGTCGGGTCTTGGTCTTTGGGCCAGTAGCTCAGTTGGTTAGAGCACACGCTTGATAAGCGTGGGGTCGGAGGTTCAAGTCCTCCCTGGCCCATTCCCTTGAGGGATGGAAGGTGACCCGCTTGACTGGGGGTTGGCCGATCTTTCGGGGGCGTAGCTCAGTGGTAGAGCACCTGCTTTGCAAGCAGGGGGCCGTCGGTTCGATACCGACCGTCTCCATAGGATGTGAGTGGGTGTTGGATTTGCCTCGAGGGTCGAGCGGCTGATGGCCGTTCCCTGGAGGGGCGCGCACGTGCCTCTGCACGACAGGTTTCGCTGTCCGGCGAAGACCCCAGAAGGGTCCAGCCGGGCGGTGGTGTTGTTTGACAGGTGAATCGGAATGGTTGGTCACGACGGCGTCGTGGTCGATGGAGGCGCGCGAGCGGCTCGGTCGGTCGGGATGCGGTCGTGAGAGTGAATGTAGTAGCTGGGCATTTTAGTTTGGGCTGCACAGAGAAGTGCGTGGGGCTTGGTCCTGCGTGCGGGCCTGTGTGGTTCGTGATGAGCGCGATAAGAGCGTTCGGTGGATGCCTTGGCGCCAAGAGGCGATGAAGGACGTGGCACGCTGCGATAAGCTGCGGGGAGATGCGAGCAATCGTTGATCCGCGGATTTCCGAATGGGGAAACCCACCCGCAAGGGTATCTGCACCTGAATTCATAGGGTGTGGAGGCGAACCCGGGGAACTGAAACATCTCAGTACCTGGAGGAAAAGACATCAACAGAGATTCCCCTAGTAGTGGCGAGCGAACGGGGAGCAGGCCAGTGACCTTTGACCAATAAGCCGAACAGTCTGGAAAGGCTGACCAGAGCGGGTGATAGTCCCGTAGGCGTGATGTGGTTGAGGGTCCTCGAGTAGGGCGGGGCACGTGAAACCCTGTCTGAACGTGGGGGGACCACCCTCCAAGCCTAAATACTCCTTGGCGACCGATAGTGCACAAGTACCGTGAGGGAAAGGTGAAAAGCACCCCGACGAGGGGAGTGAAAGAGACCTGAAACCGGACGCTTACAAGCAGTCGGAGCACCCTTGAGGTGTGACGGCGTACCTTTTGTATAATGGGTCCGCGAGTTCGTGTTGGCAGCAAGCTTAAGCCGTTAGGCGTAGGCGAAGCGAAAGCGAGTCTGAACAGGGCGTTCAGTTGCCGGCATGAGACCCGAAACCGAGTGATCTAGCCATGGCCAGGCTGAAGGTGGGGTAACACCCACTGGAGGGCCGAACCCACGCCTGTTGAAAAAGTCGGGGATGAGCTGTGGCTAGGGGTGAAAGGCCAATCAAACTCGGAAATAGCTGGTTCTCCGCGAAATCTATTGAGGTAGATCCTCGTCTGAATACCACCGGAGGTAGAGCACCGGAAGGGCTAGGGGGGCCCAAAGCCCTACCAAACCCTACCGAACTCCGAATGCCGGTGAGTAATAGGCGGGAGACAGACTGTGGGTGCTAAGGTCCATAGTCGAGAGGGAAACAGCCCAGACCACCAGCTAAGGCCCCCAAATGATGGCTAAGTGGGAAAGCATGTGAGACGGCCAAAACAACCAGGAGGTTGGCTTAGAAGCAGCCATCCTTTAAAGAAAGCGTAATAGCTCACTGGTCTAATAGCTGTCTTGCGGCGAAAATGTAACGGGGCTCAAGCCATCTGCCGAAGCTGTGGATTGCACGCAAGTGCAGTGGTAGCGGAGCGTTCCCTAGGCCTGTGAAGGTGAACCGTGAGGTTTGCTGGAGGTATGGGAAGTGCGAATGCGGACATGAGTAGCGACAAAGAGGGTGAGAAACCCTCTCGCCGAAAGTCCAAGGGTTCCTGCGCAAGGCTAATCCGCGCAGGGTGAGCCGGCCCCTAAGGCGAGGGCGACAGCCGTAGCCGATGGGAATCAGGTGAATATTCCTGAGCTCGTCAGAAGTGACGGCCTTGAAGTGCTATCATCCCTTATTGGATTGGGGTGGTGGCTGGATGGGTCCGGGAAATAGCTCTGACATTGAACCGTACCCTAAACCGACACAGGTGGACTGGTAGAGCATACCAAGGCGCTTGAGAGAACTATGCTGAAGGAACTAGGCAAATTGCTCGCGTAACTTCGGGATAAGCGAGACCCATGCTTGCGCAAGCAGGTGTGGGTGGCACAAAGCAGGGGGTGGCGACTGTTTAGTAAAAACACAGGGCTCTGCGAAATCGAGAGATGACGTATAGGGTCTGACGCCTGCCCGGTGCCGGAAGGTTAAAGGGAGGTGTGCAAGCACCGAACTGAAGCCCCGGTAAACGGCGGCCGTAACTATAACGGTCCTAAGGTAGCGAAATTCCTTGTCGGGTAAGTTCCGACCTGCACGAATGGCGTAACGACCTCCCCACTGTCTCCAGCATAGGCTCAGCGAAATTGAATTCCCCGTGAAGATGCGGGGTACCCGCAGTTAGACGGAAAGACCCTATGAACCTTTACTGCAACTTCGCAGTGGCGCCAGGAAGGGACTGTGTAGGATAGGTGGGAGGCTATGAAGCCGGGGCGCTAGCTCAGGTGGAGCCAACCTTGAAATACCACCCTGTGCCTTTTTGGCGTCTAACCGAGCCTGGTTATCCCGGGCCGGGACCCTGCGTGGTGGGCAGTTTGACTGGGGCGGTCGCCTCCTAAATCGTAACGGAGGCGCGCGATGGTGGGCTCAAGCCGGTCGGACATCGGCTGTTGAGTGCAAAGGCATAAGCCCGCCTGACTGTGAGCGTGACAGCGCGAACAGAGACGAAAGTCGGCCTTAGTGATCCGGTGGTCCCTCGTGGACGGGCCATCGCTCAACGGATAAAAGGTACTCTAGGGATAACAGGCTGATCTCCCCCAAGAGTCCACATCGACGGGGAGGTTTGGCACCTCGATGTCGGCTCATCGCATCCCGGGGCTGGAGCAGGTCCCAAGGGTTCGGCTGTTCGCCGATTAAAGCGGTACGTGAGCTGGGTTTAGAACGTCGTGAGACAGTTCGGTCCCTATCTGCTGTGGGTGTTGGAGACTTGAGAGGATCTGTCCCTAGTACGAGAGGACCGGGATGGACATACCTCTGGTGCACCAGTTGTCACGCCAGTGGCACCGCTGGGTAGCTAAGTGTGGACGGGATAACCGCTGAAAGCATCTAAGCGGGAAACCCACCTCAAAACCAGGTCTCCCTGAGGGCCGTGATAGACCATCACGTCGATAGGCCGTCTGTGGAAGTGCAGCAATGCACGCAGCTAAGCGGTCCTAATCGCCCGATAGGCTCATCATACAACACAGGCTGTTCTCGAAAGGGAACGCCGCACGCAGCACCAAACCCCATCTGCTACTATTCATCACTCGAAACCAACCATTCCAACACCACCTGAACCCTTTCGGTTCGGTGGCCTGGTGCCTATCGCGGAGTTGAAACACCCGATCCCATCCCGAACTCGGCCGTGAAACACTCCAGCGCCCATGGTACTGCCGCTCAAGCGGCGGGAGAGTCGGTCAGCGCCAGGCCACCCAACCGAAAGTTCAAACACATCCTTCCGGGGGCACACCCCCGCACAATCACCCCCGCGGGGTGGAGCAGCCCGGTAGCTCGTCAGGCTCATAACCTGAAGGTCACAGGTTCAAATCCTGTCCCCGCATCCAAAATC
>NZ_JBXAQB010000034.1:0-6120 GCF_058806835.1 Roseococcus sp. GW821-FHT12F05 | reverse complement strand
CGAAGTCCCCTCGCTCCAAGCTGACCCAGCACACTCAACACACCCGCCGGAAGAAGGGCCTCGGCACCGCGCTTACGGAAGAAGGGCCTCGGCACCGCGCTTACCCCGCACCCGAAGGGTCATCCCCTTCTGGGCTGGCATCTCGAGGACGTGGTTGCGCAGGTGAGGCGAGCCGAGGGGACGGAACTCGAGGCTCTGCTCGAGCTCACACACCGCGACGCTGCCGGCTTCGTGCAGCTGCTGATCGAGATCGAGCCTGGTCTAACGCTGGAGAACCTTCGCAGCGACGTCGCTCATCTGCGCTTGCGGAAGAAGCTGCGGGCGCACGGGATCACCATCAAGCCGGCGCCGTTGGCGCGCCTCGTGAAGCTGCTGGAGGACCAGCACGCGGAGCTGCTGCGGCCGCTCTGGCGGACCGTAGGTGGGGCGCTGCAGGTGGTGAAGTAGCACGTCGTCTGGGCAGCCCGAGGCAGTCGAAAAATCGGCACGGGCCTGGCCTGTTCCCGAGCATCACGGTCGGACCGTCAAACTGCCGTCCGTGCACCCCGCCACGGCGAGCGTACACCTCCAGGGTAACAGTCGAAGGCCTCATGTCCATAACTCTGCATGTTCAGCGGGCGACATAGACCGGACATGTCAAATCCGGACGTCCGATTTTGTGGCTAATATCGGTCAGCGCTCATGGAGTAGCTCTGAAGGACATGCGCCCCATCGCCAGATCCGCTCCTGGCGAGACGACGCTCCCCGTCGTGCTTAGCCCAGCCCGAGTTGGATTGCGGTGACCAAGGCCGCCAACGTGCAGCCGAGAGCCGCCACATAGACGATGAGTTGGGATTCGCCCGCCCGTCGAAGCGCCTGAGCGGCAAGGATACCGAGTGCCGTGCACAGCACGAGAAGCACGACCGTCTGGGGGCGGCCCGACATCAGGTCCTGCACAGCCGCGGACATCACGGCACTCACCTGTGTGCCGGACCTGGCGTCGCCGCTTCCGCCAAAGCCGAGGTTGCAAGGGAACGGCTAGATCCGCTCAACGAACCCTCGTCCCAAGCATCGCCCTTTCGGTCCTGAAGGACGTTAGAAAAGCCGGTACCAAGAGGGTCGAAAGGATTGGGCATCGATCCACCTCAGTCTTTCCATGATGTCAGCTCGCTGTCTACCTGAACAGGCATATAAAAAGACCCGGCTCGAATTTCTCCGGCCGGGTCAAGTGTCGATACACCGAAATAATCCCGGCTGATCCTGATCGACGACGATGATTATGCGGGGAAACTGCCGATTCACCAGCCCGGATACGAGGATTATTAGTTACTAACTTAGGTTAATGTTGATGCCGGCGGACTTCGCGGCACCCTTTGGCGCGGACCATTGGTGAATCATGCTCCGGCCGGAACCAGTTCAGCGGCGCCCTGGCAAAGAGGCCCGCCCGGCCCGCCCCAACGTGTCGGACGGGCGCCAATCGGGCTTGGCGGTGGGTCGTCGTCGTCATCATCCGACGAGGGCTTACGATGGGCCCGCAGGAGACGCCGGATCTCCAAGGCGTGCTCCATTTCGTCGAGCGCTTGCAGAGCTTCGACGATCTCGCGAACCGGCACCTGGAACCCGCTTTCGAGCTGACGCAGCCAGGGACGATCCGGTACTGCATTTGCATCCGACGCCCACGCCGCGAGGGTCTCGCGCTTCTCGGCGAGCGTCATGGCGTTGTCTTCCACGACGTCTTCCGGATGGGCGAAGCCCGCCGAGGGATTGGCGAGCACGGCGGCCGGCGCATCGGGCGACTGCCCGACCTGATGTTCGAAAGGCATCTCCACCTCCGTGATAGATGCCTCCCGGCGAGGCCGGGAGGCACGTGCTGGTCCGTCAGGCGGCCTGGGCGGTCGCGCCCGTCTCGGCGGGCGCGGCGATCTCGCCGGCCGGCTCGCGGGGGCTCTCGGTCCCGATCGCGATGCGGCGGGGCTGGAGCGCCTCGGGGATCTCACGCACCAGGTCGATGGTGAGCATGCCATTCACGAGATTGGCGCCCGTCACCTTGAGGTGATCGGCGAGGTTGAAGCTCTGACGGAAGCTCCTGAATGCGAGCCCCTGATGGAGCATGCCCTTCCGCTGGCCGTTCTCCGCCTCCTTCTTCCCGGCGACGACGAGGACGCTGCCCTGCTGGGTCAGCTCGATGTCCTCGATGGAGAAGCCGGCAAGCGCCATGGTGATGCGGTAGGCGTTGTTGTCGATGCGCTCGATGTCGTAGGGCGGCCATTCGGGGCGGATGCTGTTTTCCAACCTCTCGAAGAGGCGATCGAAGCCCACCGTGGAGCGGTAGAGCGGGGCGAAATCAGCAGTCCTCATATCCACATCCTCCTTGAGCAATATGGGTACGGACGCCGGCGCAACCGGCGCCTGGTCGAGCTCGCTGAGCCTCGACGCCGGACGAATTATTTTCGCAGCGCCGCGGTTCAAGAGGCCACCTGGTCCACCAAAAGCGCATGGCCCCATGCAGCGGGCGCAAATGTGGCGCGGGCTTCCCGAGGGACACCGCCATTGGCAGCCAGCCTTGACTGTCCTTACGTAAGTTCTTACATAAATGCCATGACCACTGTCGCCACCCGCACCCGCCTCGCCCGCCAGGGCAACAGCACCGGCCTGACCCTCTCGCGCGAGGTCCTGGAGGCCGCTGGCCTCGATCGCGGGACCGAGGTGGTGGTGGAAGCCACGGACGGCCGTATCGTCATCACGCCGGCCGCCTCGCCGCATGCCAAGGCCATGGAGAGTTTCGAGCGGTCCCTCGGGCGCTACGGCCGCACCTACGCCGCCCTGGCGAAGTGAGCGGCCCGGAGGGCGGCATCGAGCTTCCGCCGACCGAAACCCTCATCGCCATGCACAAGCGACTGATCGCGCTCTACGGTGGCGCGGCGGGCATCCGGGATCCGGGAGCCTTGGATGCCGCGCTCGCGCGGCCCAGCCATCTGGCGGTCTACGGCAACGTGACCTCGGTTCCGCACCTTGCTGCGGCCGTGGCCTACGGCGTCTGCCGCATCCGCCATCCCTTCGTCGACGGCAACAAGCGCGTGGCCTTCGCGGCGCTCTTCGTCATCCTGGACATGAACTGCCTCGTGCTTGACGTGGCCGAGGCCGAGGCCACGCGCGTCATGCTCGAGGTCGCGGAAGGTCGCATGTCCGAGGAGGACTTCGCCGGCTGGGTCGAGAGAAGCTCCTACAGGGCGGAGTAGGATTTAGGCGACCTTGAAATGCGAGCTGGACTGCGGGACATGACGCCCCAAGCGCTCGGCCTCGTCCAACCGGCATGACCCACGCGCCGCTTCTCCGGCGAGCTGCTGTACTGTCCGATAGCATACACATGGGGCTGAGATTTTATTCGCCTGAAGCGCCTACGGCGCAATATGTGCATAGGCTCGATCAGGTTGAGCAAGCCCGAGATGCGCGGAGCGCGCCCAGCAGGAGCGTCTTCCGCCGGGCGCTGTGCAGCTCAGCCCTTGAGGCTCTCCGGCACCTTTCCGCCGTTCTGGGCCAGTTGCTGCCACACCGCCTTCGACAAGGCGATATTCTGCTCGGCCGATCCGTGCTCGCCCGCATGCACGTTCAGTTCGTTTGCCAACTCCTTCCGCGCGTTGAGGCTGGAATCCAGGTCGAGCATCTTCAGGAGGTCGACGATGGACGTCCTCCAATTTCCGCCCCCGCCCTTCTTCGCCGCCAGATCCTTCAGAATCGCTTCCACGTCGGCCTGCCCGAGCGTCGCTGGGGCTGCGCGGGATGAGGAGGCCTGGCCGCTGTTCTGGGCGTCTGCGGGAGGCGTGGGCGAGGATGTGGGCGTGGAGGACGCCGCACTCGGACTGGTTGCAGGCGTCGCGGCCGCGGGCGTGGCGGCGCCGGTCGCGTGATGAAAAATCTTGTTGAGGATGGAACTGAAGATGCTCATGTCACTGGCTCTCTGGTTGATGGCCTCAGCGGCGTAGGGCCGGCAAGGCGGCGATTCCGGCGGGCCTCGACCGCGAACCAGGAGAGAGGCCGCGGCGGCGAGGTCAGAACCGTCGGCGTTCCGATCCGGTTTCAGAACCGGCGAGCGCGGGCCCGCGTAATATCCCTCCAGTCGACGACAGCCGCCGCCCCGGTCCCGCGTTTGTGACGTCAGTCAGCAACGCAGAGGCAACAATGACCCACCCGATCCTGCCCCAGATTCCGCCCGATGTGACCGACGTCCACGAGCAAATCGCGGCACTCCGCGCTAAGGTGGACGAGCTCATGAACAAGCAAGTCACGCCCGCCGTCGCGGCAGCCGCTGATCAGGCGGAGAAGCTCGCGCATCGGGCCACCGACCAGCTTGGGCAAGTGTCGTCGTGCATCCGGGAACGGCCTTTGGCGAGCATCGCCGCCAGCTTGGTGGCCGGATACGTTATTGCTGCGCTCGTCCGGAAATGACCCGCAGCGTCCGGCTGCTTGGGATAGCCGCCGAGGCCGAGATCCTTCGGCTCAAGCGGGAGCCGCTCTGGTGGCCCGCTCTCTGGCGGTCCAGGTGGCGGCCGGCTTCTTCGGCCTTATCGTGCTGGGGTTGCTGCACGCCGCCGCCTGGATCTGGCTGGCCGAGCGAAACGGAAGTCTTCTCGCCTTCCTCTATGTGGCGGCCGGGGACGCCGTTCTGGCAGCGCTCCTGCTGATACTGGCGCAGCGCCGGACCGATCCCGTTGCGCACGACGCTCTGCTCGTGCGCCGACGGGCGATCGTCGAAGCGAAGTCCAGCCTGCCGCTGGTCGGTTGGTTTCGAAAGGACCGGGCTTCTCTTCGGTAGCCGGCCGCCCGTCATGGCGGGATAGAGATGGTTCGAGTCCGTCGGCCTAACTCGGCTCCAGCCCCAGCCATGCCGTACCTGCGTCTTCAATCACGAGTACGGATGTCTCCGCGGCGAATTTCTTAACGAGCTCCTCGACCTCCTTGAGTACGGAATCCTTCGAGCCGCTCTTGCGGTTCAATCGATACATTGATGGCGGCAGGCGGTATTTGATGCCATCCTCTGCCTTGATCGTGCCGGCGAAGCCGCTGGCTTTCATGGCGGCCGCCAGGTGGCCTTGCTCGATCTGATCAAGGACGGATTTTCGGTAGTACGTAAAAGGCGGGCATCGAAGCTTCCCTCGCAACCTTTGCGAGATACTGCTTGCCAAGTCATCGGTCTAGCATCTGCCCCGGCCAGGCCAGGAGGCGCAGCGCACTGAGGGAAAGTACGTAAGGTGTTCCAAGTAAGGGAATGCCCTACCCTGCGAGGGTCGCCCCATCAGGAACAACCAGCATGGCCGATCCAGTCACGACCAGCCCATCTCCGGGAGAGCGGGTTTTGCGGGTTTCGAAGCCCGAGGAGGGATCGAGCAAAGGGGATCTCTGGGCGTTGGCCCGGGCGACGGGCTACCTCCTTCTCGGGATCATCGTGCTCGGCTGGATCATCACCTAAAGTACCCGGCCTAGTACCGGCTAATTCCCATCGCCGGCGCGAACGCGATTACCGCGAGGATGATGAGGATCAGCTGGAGGCGGCTGCCGTGCATCAGGGCGTCTTGCCCGTCAGCCGCGACAGGACGGCTTCCATCCGATCCAGCAGCTCGCGCGACCGAAGCTTGGCGGTGGGGGTCTCAATTCCGCGGGCGATGAGCAGTCTCAACTCATCCGAGACCGGCATGTAGTCGAGTTCGGCTGCCTTGGCTGCGGACATCATGTCGGTGTTTCTCGCGGACTGCTGTGTATCGGAGCGGGGACGATCACTGGGTGTGAACACGTCGCGGGGGCTGCCGTTGCTCAGGAGTGGCTGAGTTGAGGCCGTGACCCGCTGGTCGAGGAGCGCCGGCCGATGGGGGCCTGGGCACGGCGGTGCCGAGCGGGTGAAGAGGGCGGCCACTGCCTGACCGCGTTTCTTGATTTTGGATCGTTCCCCAAAATCCCCATAATCCCCAAAATCTCGGCAAAGAGCCGGCCGGGCAAGCAGCGGCTGACTGACCACGTTGCCTGGGCTGGATGAGAGGCCCAATGGCATCACCCATGCGTGGTGCTCGGTCCATCGGGCGGATAGCCCTGGCGCAGCCAGTCCACCACCTCCAGCGGGCGGCGGCGCGGCAGGCGGGCCGCCTGGCG
>NZ_JBXAQB010000033.1:0-10393 GCF_058806835.1 Roseococcus sp. GW821-FHT12F05 | reverse complement strand
TCTGACCTCACCATCCGCGTGGAAGGCCTGTCGAAGGCCTATCGCATCTACCCGACGCCGACCGACCGGCTGCGCCAAGCGATCGTGCCGCGGCTGCGCCGGCTCGTGGCGCCCCTGCTGCGCGCCCTCGGCCGGCCGGTCGAGGCGCGGGCCTATTTCAACGAGTTCTGGGCGCTGCGGGAGCTCTCCTTCAGCGCGGCGCGGGGCGAGACGCTGGGCGTCGTCGGCCGTAACGGCTCGGGCAAATCCACGCTGCTGCAGCTCGTCTGCGGCACGCTGACGCCCACGCAGGGCGAGGTGGAGGTCTCCGGCCGCGTCGCCGCGCTGCTGGAGCTGGGGTCGGGCTTCAACCCCGAATACACCGGGCGGCAGAACGTCTTCCTGAACGCCAGCGTGCTCGGCCTCTCGCGCGCAGAGACGGAGGCGCGGCTCGCCGACATCCTGGCCTTCGCCGATATTGGCGAGTTCATCGACCAGCCACTGAAGACCTATTCCTCCGGCATGGCCATGCGCCTCGCCTTCGCGGTGATCGCGCATGTGGACGCCGACGTGCTCATCATCGACGAGGCCCTCTCTGTCGGCGACGCCGCCTTCCAGCAGAAGTGCTTCCGCTGGCTGCGCAGCTTCCAGAAGCGCGGCACGGTGCTCTTCTGCGCGCATGACCCGGGCGCGGTGATCAGCCTGTGCAACCGCGCTATTTGGCTCGACCGGGGCGAGGTCCGCGCGCAAGGGGCGGCCAAGGAGGTGACGGAGGCCTACGGCGCGTTCGTTGCCGCGACCTCAATGGGCCTTACGGAGGATGCGGTGCGGATGGCCACCTCGCTGACGGGAGGAGAGAGCCAGGCACCGACCGGGCCGGAGCCGGACGAGCCGATCCCGGGTGAACTGGTCCCGGTCGGGGCGGACAGCACAGCCTTCGGCACCGGCAAAGCGCGCATTGTCGGGCTGAGCCTCACGGATTCCGCCGGACGGCCGCTCGGCCTCATCCAAGGCGGCGACGAGGTGATGCTTACCCTTCGGATCAGGACCATCGAAGAGATCACAGGCGCAATCGCCGGCTTCACCGTGAGGGACCGTCTCGGGCAGCCCATCTTCTCCGAAAATACCTACGATCCGGGCGTTCTGCCCGAGCTCGATCTCCGGGCTGGCACCGTTTCGCATGCGCGCTTCCGCTTCACGATGCCAGACCTCGCGCCCGGGCGTTACAGCATCACCCCCGCCATCGCCTCAGGCACACAGGTGGATCACGTGCAGCACCATTGGGTGCACGACGCGCTGATGTTCGACGTACATCCGCGCCGTTTTCTGGGGGCACTGCTGGGGGTACCCATGCTGGAGCGCTCGGTCGGCCCCGACTAAGCCATGAGGTGTCCGATTCCGTCCGGGCATTATGGTTCGGCCACTTTCGGCCGCGGGCCTCAGGCAAATGGTGCCTTCGCGCCTTCGACCGCCCTGCTCTAAGATATTCGCCACGTGGCGGATTCGGCAGAGATCCGGCCTCACGGGCTACCACGAGAAGGAAAATTGATGTTCGCGCACATGCAGGAGATCGTAGTCCAGGCGGAGAATGCGGCATTGGGCGGCGATCTCGAAGCCGCCCTCATGATTCTACGCCGGCTTTCGCTCGATGATTTCGGCATCGTGCTGCTGGAGATGCCGCATGCCGGCTTTCCGGCGCTCTCGGCCGTTCTGCCGAAAATGGCGGACGAGCAGGTCCAGCGGAATTGGACGGGCAATGCCGGCTACCCGCTTCTGACGCAAAGCCTGACCTTCGTCCGCTCGGTCGCGGTCCGCCACCAACAGCTCACGGGTAGACGCCTGCAGGAGGCTTCGATCCTCGATTTCGGATGCGGCTACGGCCGCATCCTGCGGCTGATGGCCTACTACGCCGCGGCCCGGGGCCTTTGGGGCGTCGACCCCTGGGATCAGTCCATCTCCATTTGCCGGCAGGACCGAATGTTCGGCAATCTCGCCGTCTCCGACTATCTTCCCCGCTCGCTGCCGGTCGAGCACCAGCGCTTCGACCTCATCTACGCCTTTTCCGTATTTACCCATCTCTCCGAGCGGGCCACGCGACTGGCGATCGCGACTCTACGGGACCATTTGGCGGAGGACGGCCTTCTCGTCGTGACCATCCGTCCACGCGAATACTGGCAGCAGGTGGGCGAAGCGCAGGCGGCTAGTCCCGAAAGGGACCAGTTCCTTGCCCAGCTGCGCCATCACGACGAAAGGGGCTTCGCCTTCATCCCCCACAACCGTGAGCCTATCGAGGGAGACGTCACCTACGGCGACACGTCCATGACCTTCGACTGGCTGGCCGCGGCCGCGCCGGGTCTGCGGATTGAGGCCTACGATCACAGCCTCGACGATCCGCTGCAGATCATCGTCCACATGCGACACCAGGCGGCTTAGAAACCCGTCCGGTCCCAATGTGGATCGGACGCTCGGACACATTGGGAAGAACATGAAATTGTCCAGCTCATCGACGATGCTCCGCCGGCGGATCGCTGGATGAGCCTGCTGTCGCGAGGCGACCGTTCCAACCGGTCGGCATTCCGGTTTTCCACCCCGTCGTCAGCCATGGAGTCCACGGGTGAGCGCTACGTCAGCGGCCTCTTGGGCGACATCCAGAGCGAGCACTACCACCGCTACCTCTTCGCCCTCAGCTTCTGCGAGGGCCGCGACGTGCTGGATGTCGCGAGCGGCGAAGGCTATGGGGCCGCGCTGCTGGGACAGACCGCCCGCTCTGTAATCGGCGTGGACGTGAGCGCGGAGAGCGTCCGCTTCGCCAACGACCACTACCTCAGTGAACGAGTGTCCTTCCGGCAGGGCGATGCCACTGCGCTGCCCATCACTGACAGCTCTGTGGACGTGGTCGTCAGCTTCGAGACGATCGAGCATTTGAACGACCATGGTCGCTTCCTGCGAGAGATCGGCCGCGTGCTGCGGCCCGGTGGCGTGCTCATCGTCTCCTCGCCCGACCGCGCCGTCTATTCCGACGCGGTCGATCACGAGAACCCCTTCCACCTCAAGGAGCTCGACCGGAGGGAATTCCTGGCGCTGATGCGTGAGCACTTCCCACAGGTGGTGCTGCTTGAGCAGCGCGCACTGCACGGCTCGGTGATCCTGCGCGCGGCCGAAACCGGGCCCGGCGGGATGATCGAGGGATTCGACACCCCGGACGGCACGCTGTTCGACCGGGGGGTGGGGGTTCCGAACGCGCCCTACCTGATCGCGGTCTGCTCGGCGGCCTCCCTAGAGGTCCCGGGCAGCGTGATGCACACGCCGCGGCTGATCTGGCACCTGGAGGAGATGCGCCAACGCGTCGAGGCGCAGATGCAACTGCTGCAGAAGCAACTGGACGAGGCACAGCAGCGATTCGCGATGCAGGCGGCGCTGCAGCAGCAGGAGCTCGATGAGGAGCGGCAACAGGTCCAGGACGTCACCCGGGAGGCCTCGAAGGCCCGGAAGGCCGAGCGCGAGGCGCAGGCGGTGATCGGAAAGCAATCGCGACGGCTGGAGGAGGTCGAGGCAGCCTATCAGGCGCTCGGCGAGAGCCATCGGGCGTTGAGCGCGAGCCTCGACACCCTCCTATCCAGTACCACCTGGCGCGCCACGGCGCCGCTGCGCGCGCTGCTGCGCCGAATGCCCTGGCTCGCGCGCTTCGGCCGGCGCGGCCTGAAGCTGGTCTGGTGGACGGCTTCCGGCCAAATCTCCGCGCGACTGCGGGCGCGGCGTGCCGCCGTGGCGCCGGTGCCGGTGGCCACCGCCCCCGAGCCGCTGGCGTCGGCGGCCGAGCCGCCGCTTCCCGACGGCCGGTGGGAATGGGCCACTCACGCGCCGATGAGGGCGCGCCTTCTCGACGCGGAGCGCCGACGCCTTGAGGAGGCCCGCCCCATGCCGGCGCCGCTTGTCGAGGTGACAGAGGAAGGCGCGGAAGCCGCGCTAGCAGCCCTGTCCTTTCCCGTGCACGACAAGCCTATCGTGTCCATCATCGTACCGGTCTTCAACAACCTCGGACTCACGGTCGAGTGCCTGCTGTCGATCCGCCGCCACAGCGGGAACGACGTGGGGTACGAGGTCATCCTGTCCGACGACGCCTCGACGGACCGGACGCAGGAGCTTCTTTCGCGAGTTCCGGGCCTTGTCTATCGCCGCAATCCAGAGAACCTGCACTTCCTTCGGAACTGCAACCTGGCTGCCCGGATAGCGAGCGGCGACTTCCTCCTGCTGCTCAACAACGACGTCCAGGTCACCGAAGGCTGGCTGCGGCCGCTTCTCGATCTGTTCCATGCCGAGCCACTCGCCGGCGCCGCGGGCCCGCGCATCCTCTACCCCAACGGGCACCTCCAAGAGGCCGGTGTGCGTGTCGAGGCCGACGGGTCGAGCCGCCTGATCGGGCTCAACGACGACCCGGACCTCGATCGCTACGCCTTCAACCGGCGCGTCGACTACTGCTCCGGCGCGGCGCTGATGCTGCGCCGCGCCGTTTGGGAGTCGCTCGGCGGCTTCGACGAGGCGCTGGCGCCGGCCTATTGCGAGGATCTCGAGCTGTGCCTGCGGCTGCGGAGCAATGGGCTCGACGTTTGGTACGTCGCGGGATCCACGGTGGTGCACCACCTCAGCCGCTCTACCGCCGCGACCGGCACGGAGGCGAAGATGCGCATGATCGTCGCCAACCAGCAGAAGGTCGCGGAGCGGTGGCAGCCGCTGATCGACGAGATGAACGCGGTGCGGCTCTTCGCCTTCTACTTGCCGCAGTTCCACCCGATCCCCGAGAACGACCGCTGGTGGGGCACCGGCTTTACGGAATGGTCCAACGTCACGCGGGCGGTCGCGCAATATCCGGGACATCCGCAGCCGAAGCTGCCCTCGACCTTGGGCTTTTACGACCTGCGCCTGCCTGACGTCATGGTCAAGCAGGCCGAGCTCGCGCAGCGCTACGGCATCGAGGCCTTCTGCTTCTACTACTACTGGTTCGGCGGGCACCGCCTGCTGGAGCAGCCGCTGGACGGAATGCTCGCCTCTGGCGAGCCCAACTTCCCTTTCTTCCTATGCTGGGCGAATGAGAACTGGACGCGCCGATGGGATGGGCAGGACGCCGAGATCCTCATGGGCCAGAGCCACTCGCCCGAGGACAGCGAGGCCATGATCCTCGATATCATCCGTTACATGCGCGATCCACGCTATGTCCGCGTAAACGGTAAGCCCTTGCTCCTTGTATACCGGGTCGAGCTGATCCCCGACTTTCGTGGGACAGCAGAGCGGTGGCGCGCCATCTGCCGCGCCGAGGGGATCGGCGAGATCTATTTGGCTGCCGTCGAATCCTTCGAGCATTCGCGTTCCGCCTCGTCCTTCGCGGAGTACAGCTTGGACGCGAGTGTGCAGTTCCCCCCGCACGGCGATCCCGTCCCGGACGAAGTGACCCGGCGGACGGCCCATGCGGGGTTCGCCGGTCACATCTACGACTATGAGGCCTCCGCGGTTGGCTTCAGCGGGCGCCCCTTCCCCGCATGGCCGCGATTCCCGACCGTAATGCCGGGCTGGGACAACACTGCCCGCCGCATGAACACAGCCAGCATCTTTCACGGCGCGACTCCCGGTGCCTTCCAGGCTTGGCTGGAGAGCGCGATCGACCAGACTTGCGCGCACAACGCGCCGGGGGAGCGCATCGTCTTCATCAATGCCTGGAACGAGTGGGCCGAAGGGGCTCAACTCGAGCCCGACCGCTTGTTCGGGCACTCCCGGCTAGAGGCGGTGCTAGGCGCACTCCAGTCGCGCCTGCTCGGCCGCGACGAGGCCGTGTGATGGAGCATCCCGTGGTCCTCGTCGGCCATCCCTTTGCGGCAATCGGCATGGGCGAACATCTGCGCGCGACCTTCCGGGCGCTGCGCGCGGCGAGGGTGCCGGTGCGGCTACTCGACGTCTACGGCGTTAACGAGCCTGAGGCCGCCTGGGAGGCGGAACTCCGCCCCTTCGTGACCGACCGCGTCGGCCCAGGGCCGAGCGTGTTCTGCATTAACGGTAATGAGGTGGCGCCAATCCTCGCACATCTCGGTGAGCGGGCTCAGGCAGGGCACCGGATCGTCTATCCCGCCTGGGAGCTACCCATTTATCCTGCTGAATGGGCGCGCGAACTCGAGCGCTTCGACGAGATCTGGTCGTCTTCCGAATATACATTCGCCGCGGTCTCCGCCGCGGCGCGTCGGCCGGCGCACCACCTCCCCCTGCCTACAGAGGTGCGGGTGGTGCAGCCGCTTGGCCGGCGCAGCTTCGGAATTCCAGAAAATGCCTTCGTCTTCCTCTTCTTCTTCGACCTGACCTCCTTCATCGAGCGGAAGAACCCCTTCGCCGCCCTGGAGGCCTTCCAGCGCGTGGCGGCGGCGCGGCCCGCAATTGACGCTCGGTTTGTGATCAAGCTCAACTCGTCACGCGCCCGGCCCGACGACCGCGACCGGTTCCTCGACTTCCTGAAGCCGTTCGGCGACCAGGTCATTCTGCTCGACCGCACCCTGCCCGAGGCCGAGGTGAAGGCCCTTCATCTCACAGCAGACGTATTCGTCTCGCTCCACCGCGCGGAAGGCTACGGGTTCGGCCTCGCGGAAGCCATGTTCCTTGGCAAGCCCGTGGTCGCTACAGGCTACAGCGGGAACATGGACTTCATGGCGCCCGGGACGTTCTTATCCGTCGGATACCGCTTGGTCGCGGTGCCGGAGGGCGCCTACCCCTTCGCGGCCGGCCAAGTCTGGGCCGAGGCGGATGTCAGACAGGCTGCCGACGCCATGCTGCGTCTGCTGGACAACCCTGCGCTAGGTCGGGAAATTGGCGCGCGAGCGCGCCGCCACATCCGCACCCATTTTTCCTACCGCGCCATTGGTCTAAGGATGGCGGCCCGGATCGTCGGCGGCTGATCCCCACGCCGGCCAGCGATTAGGACGGCTCCCGTCGGACACTCCGGCGCGCTTGCCCATGTCGTGCAGGCCTACCTGCACCAGGCCTCGCTCTCCGGCTCCCAGCCCGGAATGGGACGATAGGCGGCAGTGGCACCAATTCCCACCCGCCAGCCGACGTGACAGATTGCCATCGGCCGAATCGAACGGAGGCGATAGAACATGTCTGCCGAGACCAGGACTTACACGGGCGAGGAAGCGCGAGCGCTCGTCGCTGGCCACCCCTGGTGGTATCATCGCTTCGAGGTCCATCCCGGCGTCGTCACCCCTGGTGTCTACGATCCGAGCAGCACGCTGGGCGCGCTTCGGCTTTCTGCCGACCTTTCCGGCCGTAGTGTGCTCGAGATCGGACCGGCAGATGGCTTCTTCACGAAGCAGTTGGCCATTCGCGGTGCGAAGGTCACGGCCTGCGACGTCCTGCCGAAGACACAACTCGGCTTCGCAATTATGGAGATGCTGCACGGAGCACCCTTCGACTACCGGCAAGTCAACATCTACCGGCTGCCTGAGCAGGGTCTCCCCAAATACGACATTGTCCTATGTCTGGGTGTCCTATATCATCTGCCGGACATGGTGCGCGGCCTGCACAATTTGCGCGAGCGCTGCGGCGAGCAGCTAATTCTGGAAACCCTCGTCGCCATGGATCTGGGAGAGGAGCCGCTTGCCCGCTATCACCCGGCTAGCAGCCTTAACAATGACGATACGAATTTCTGGTCCCCCAACATTGCCTGTGTAGAAGCCATGTTGACTGATGCCGGCTTCACGGTGGAGGACCACCAGATCTTCCACCAGACCGAGAAAGACGGACGCGTCTGCTTCTGGGCTAGGCCGACTCCGCTTACAGGCGGCGTCATCAAGACCGACAAGGCTTATTCAGGCCTCTAGTGCAAGGTGGCTGAGGTTAGAGCAAGACAGAAAGGGCCGCGCAATCTGTCCTATTTACTTAAGCCGACCAATCAACTGCAGCCATCTAAAGCGTACCCGGATTTTTGAATCTAAGTTGCTTCCGGGGGTAGGAATCTGATTCAGGTGTCTACGGTTCGTATGAGGCAAGAGTCCTTTTCCTGGCTTAGCGGCAAACGCTGGCACCCTTCCGCCAGTAGAGCGTCGCGCGCACTCTTCCACCACGCAGCCCGCAGGCAAGGCCCGAGATACGCTATCTGCCGAGCCGCTGTTCGATCTTTTCGAGCCTCGCTAGGACGGTAAGTAACAGGTCCCTCACTTCGGCCAACGTCGCAGGCGCCTTGAGCGTTTCCTCAAGTTTCCGCTGCCTTATATCGTCTTCCCAGTCGGGCACCCACTGCCTCCCTTTCCATGTCGATGGGGACCTTGTCGCACGAGCACGATCACCGACAAGAACCCACGACGCCGTAGCCACACAATGTCTGTGCCTGCCTCACCCATGTCGGCCTAAACCAACTGCTGAGGGGCTTGCGCAGTCGTTAAGTCAAAAGCAGCGTGTGTCACGTCATCGCGACGGAGACAACATGCCTGATCATTACATCGATGCCCCGGAGGCCATCACCGTGAAGCTGACCCGGGAAGATGCCGCGGCGTTCGACCGCTGGTGGAAGGCAAGCGGCCAACAGTCCCGTGAAACGGCCGTGTGCACGCTGATCTCCAGCGCCGTGAGGGGTTACATCCCCGCGGGCCGGACGGACGCTGCGCTGGATTGAAGGCTCAGACAAAAAGCCCGGCGCGAGATCACTCGTCGCCGGGCTAGGTAAATGCCGATAGCCCGGCGTAGTCCCGGTTGATCCCGATCAGCTCACTCAGCCTATGTACGGGGCGGCTGATTCGCGACAGCAAAAGCCCAGCTTGGGTCTCGCCGGCCGTGCTTTGTCTCATCTTCTGAGGCGGGTTCAGCGTCTGGGTCCACGAGAAATCTTCTCCTTATTTTCAACAGGTTATCGGACGCTTGTGGAGTCGGCCATACCTGCTGTGGAATCCATCATGGTGAGCAGCTCCCAAAAGGGCTCGCCCCGGAGTTACGCGACGTGAACCCTGGTCGGATCAGCGAGATCAAGCCGGGAAGAAGTTCGCAGAGGTTTCCGGCGGCTCCCTAAGGCGCCGCCTTGGGCGGGAGCGTCGCTGGACCTTCCGCCCAAGAGGCACTTCCCGCGACTCGGCTTCATTCTGCCCGCACCGGCACCTCAAGGCTCGCCCTCCGGACCTTGCCACGCTGCCAGAGCCGAGTGCATGCTAGCCAGCTAGTAGCGTGGTGCATCGCGCTCGGCCCTCCTCGGCCGCCCTTGCTGCTCATCATGTATGATTCTTTTTTCAGCGCAGCCGATCGCAGGCCGCCCCAGCGTCCGTAGACGGCCGTCGCCCCGATCGGCTCGCGCCGCCGTGCAATCCGGCCATGAGGCAGCGCCAGCCTGCCATCTGGCTCAGCCGCCGCGCCAGCCAGGCGTTGGCCCCGCACCATGGCGGATGTGCGGAAATGGCACAGACGGCGCTGCGCGGCTTCCACCAGCCCGCTAGCTGGGCGACGCGCGCCGGATAGGCCCTGGCTCGCACCTCGGTCATGCTGCCAGGTTGTTGGTTCCGATCGCCACGACCAGCGTATCGGCGCACCGCGGCCCCATCGCACAACCAAGAAAGTCGGGCGCCAACCCAGCAGGAGAATACAGGCCAACCAGAGCGAGCAGCGGTGCGCGCAGGGTCCGAGGGCGACTGTGCTGGAGGGCTCACATCGGTAGCCTCCATGAGGCTGAATCTATTGCGGAAGAACGTGTTGCACCGCGGCATTGGGGGTGGTTGTTTCCGACGGCTGGCTGAGACGACGACGGCATTGGCCGAACGCGCGTTGCGCGCTCCTCGAGCGAGGGCTCGAGTCTGCCGTTTCAGTCAGCACCGACGAATGCGGCTGGCCCGCGGCGGGGTCACTTCCAGCTGGGCAGGCGTTCAGGCGGAAGGAAAACGTCATGAATACCCGCCGCCAGAGCGCAAGTTTTCTCACGCTCGCAATTGCGGGTGTTCGCGGCGGAACTCTTCATTAGCCTCGCGTTCACGGTCGCCGCGGCGAAGCACATGTTATGCCGGCGCTCACCGATACGGCGGCACATACTGGCCGTCTCGCCGGTGTAGCCGCTCACCGATTGGGTCCGCGCCCGGCCTGAGCTAGATTCAACCTCGACGGCCTGAGAGGCCTCAACTATTGGCACTGCCCGGTTGATGCTCGCACTCGCCGGGCGCCACCCGAAGGTGCCAGCAACAGCCATGGCCAAAATCACCCGCCGCATTGGTCGCCTCCCTTTGTTGAGGCGATGCTGGGCGAACTCATGGCCTGGCACGCACTAAGGGGAACTACGTAGGGTCGGCTAGCTACCCGTAAGGCCCATCACGACAGCATCCATCTGATCTAGCGTAAGCGCGGCGACGAGGCCCTTATGGCTCGTGCGTGACGGTCAGCCGTTGTCGCTGGCGGCCCAGCACCACGG
>NZ_JBXAQB010000032.1:0-11921 GCF_058806835.1 Roseococcus sp. GW821-FHT12F05 | reverse complement strand
CCCATGTTAGGCCAATTGCAGCCAGCCCTGTTCACCACCGATCAACGGTCGTTGGTCGGTCGTGAACATGCTGCGATTGAGGGCGGTCACGGCTTGGGCGCATATCGGTCCTGCCATTCCTCAGCCGTCATCTCCGGCGCGACATCAATCGCGAACCTCCCGGCGCGCGGCCTCCTCGGATCGTCCGCATGCTGGCCCCGACGGATGATCTGCATCAGCTCCTCATCGGTGAGGTCCTCCGCAGGGTGCCCGCCGCTGATCACCGCACCCGGCGCGAACTCGTGCTCGACCTGCTGCTTCTCCCGCCAACCCGCACGCGCCTTCATCCAGAAGATCGCCGCCGCGACGTTCTTGCCCTCGGTGGCCATCCGGAACAGCGACTGGGCCACCTTGCTCGTCGCCTCGATGGAGCCTTTGTCGATCTCGTTGCGGAAATGCTTGCGCAGCGTCTTGGCGTCGATGTCGAAGAACGTCGCGATGTCCTCTTGCGGGATGCCATAGCCCGACATGGCCCGCACCGTGCGCCGCTGCTCCTCCGTCGGGCAGTAAGACAGGCCCTGGGTCATGGCGCTGCTTCGGCGTCGGACGCGGCCTCAGCGGCCCGCTGGGCGGCCGTGGCCTCGTAGCTGGCACCATCGGCCTCCAGCACCGCCAGGTGCCCTGTGAAGGCCTGCCAGCGCAGCACGGCCACGTCGACATAGGCCGGCGACAGCTCGACCGCGTGGCACGCGCGGCCCGACATCTCAGCTGCGATGATGGTGGTGCCGGAGCCGCTGAAGGGCTCGTAGACAGCCTGGCCGGGCGAGGAGTTGTTCTCGATCGGCCTGCGCATGCATTCGACCGGCTTCTGGGTACCGTGGGTCGTGGTCGCGTCCTGGTCGCGGGACGGGATGCTCCACAGCGTCGTCTGCTTGCGGTCGCCCGACCAATGCCCGGTGGCCCCGCCGCGGACCGCATACCAGCAGGGCTCGTGCTGCCAATGGTAGTGCCCGCGGCCCATGACGAGCCGCTCCTTCGCCCAGACGATCTGCGCGCGGATCTCGAAGCCGCAGGTGGTCAGGCTCTCGGCGACCGTTGTGGCGTGCAGCGCGCCGTGCCAGACATAGGCAACGTCGCCAGGAAAGAGGGCCCAGGCTTCACTCCAGTCGGCGCGGTGGTCGTTCTCGACCAGGCCTGTGCGCTCGGTGCTGGAGATGCCAGCGCGGTTCCGCCAGCCCGGGTCGTAGTTCACGCCGTAGGGCGGATCGGTCACCATCAGGTGCGGGCGAACGCCGGCGAGGAGGGCCTCCACCACCGCCGCGTCAGTGCTGTCGCCGCAAATGATCCGATGCCGACCGAGCACCCACACGTCGCCGGGCCGCGACACGGGGATCTCGGGCGGCGAAGGCACCTCGTCCGGATCGGTGAGCCCGGTCGTCGGCTCAAGCAGGAAGCCCGCCAGCTCGTCCTCGCTGAAGCCGGTGAGCGCCAGGTCGAAACCGTCGCTGTTCAACTCGCCCAGCTCAAGCCGCAGCATCTCGTCATCCCAGCCGGCGGACAGCGCAAGGCGGTTGTCGGCGAGGATGTAGGCCCGGCGCTGGGTGGGCGTGAGGTGGGACAGCTCGATGGTCGGCACCTCGACCAGGCCCAGCTGGCGCGCAGCCATGACACGGCCGTGGCCGGCGATGATGCCGCGGTCGCCGTCGACCAGCACCGGGTTGGTGAAGCCGAATTCCTTGATCGAGCCGGCGATCTGCGCGACCTGGGCCGCCGAGTGCGTGCGCGCGTTTCTCGCGTAGGGCACGAGATCCTCGACGCGGGCCCGGTTGTAGGCCGGAAAGATGGGGGAGGGGCCGGCGATGTCAGGCGTCACGAGTGCGACCCTCCAAGACAGGCGGGTTCCAGTTAACGTTCTCCCGCGTGGCATTCACCGGATCGATGATGACGATCTCAACGGGGAGCGACTTGGTTTCGGGCACGAGCGGCGCCTGCTCGACCTGCTTCTCGCGCCAGCCGGCGCGCGCATTGAGCCAGAAGATGCTGGCCGCAACGTTCCCGGGCGTCGTCGCCTGCTTGAAGAAGCACTGCGCCACGCGCGTGTTGGCCTCGATCACGGCCATATCCAGCTCGTGCCTGAAGTGCTTGCGCAGGGTGCGACGTGATGCCGATGGCCAGCGCGATGTCGTCCTGCGGCACGCCGTAGCCGGCCATCGCGTGGACCATGCGACGCTGCTCCGGCGTCGGGGCGAAGCCAGGCGCGCCCATGGACGGGGCCCTGCGGTTTGTAGGTCGGGAAGCAGCGAGCCGGCACGCGCGGCACTCCGTTGCGGCCCGCTGAATCTAAGCAATGCACGGCGCGAATACATCGTGACAGAACTTCGATAGAGTTCCTTGTTTTGCGGTGCGACCCTGCCCAGCGTGAAAACGGGAGGCTGCCGGCAATGTGGAAAGCCCATCGGGTGAGGGGTGGTGGGGGGTCTACCGATTCTCCTGCTACACGCGCGCACGTGTGGCGCATCAACCGGTGAACCCCTCACTACCCCTCACCCTGGCTTCGCGTTCGCCTCCTGGTCAGCCTTCTGTTGGCGGTCGTGGCGCTCAGCATCCGTCAACAGCTTGATGCCTCGGACATAGGGCAAGCCATTGATGGTTGTGTAGTGAATGGCGGGCATCTTCTCGAGCAAGCCGCGTAGCCGTCGGTTGTCCGCAGTGGGCTCGCCGTTCTCCTGGCAGAAATCCATGAAGCTCTTCAGGAGCTGACCGGGACGAGCCGACCAATTGGCATGCAGGTCACAGCACTCGTCCAACCAGCGGCCGAAGAGGTCCTGCGATTTAAAATACTCCGCCGTCGTCGCCTTCACGATGTCCGGCTGCATCAGGCCACCCGACTGCCACGCCAGGCAGCCGTCGATGCACCATGCCAAGATGGCCGGCCATTCCTTTCGCAACTTGGCCTCGAGTTCGCGATCGGGCTTCTCGGGCTTATGAATGAATGGAACGACGTTGAAACGCCGCCTGGCCGCGTCGTCCACGTTCCTGAGGCTGGGCTTGTGATTGCCGATGATGGTGAGCTTGAACTGCGGACAATAGGTGAAAAAGTTCTGGCGCATGAAGCGTGCCGTGATGGGGTCGCCGCCGGTCATCTGCTTAATGCGGGCCTCGGCCCATGCCCGCCCTTCCTCGGTTTCGTTTGCCGTCACGAGACGTGCGCCGTGAAGCATCGCCAGGTCGGTTGGATGCTTGTCGTTGTGGCTCGCGGTGAAGGTGTCCATGGCGGCCACCGCCGCGTAGTCGCCCATGATGTTCGCGATGGTGTTGAGCCACACGGATTTGCCGTTGCCGCCCGGACCGAAGCCGAACAGAAGTGCGTGCTCCTTCGTGTCGCCAGTCAGGCAATAGCCGCACCAACGCTTTAGGAACCCGATAAGCGCAACGTCATTCTGCGTCGCGTCGCCCAGGAACTTCCGCCATGTCGGGCAGTCGGCATCGGGCGGTGCGGGCGCGACAGCAGTGATTCGCGAGATCATGTCGGCCGGCTGCGCGGGCCGGGTTTGGCCCGTCCGGAGATCGACGACACCGCCGGGCGTGGCCAGCAGATAGGGATCGCGGTCCCACTCGAGCGCCGTCACCGCGAGCGCCGGGTCGCGCTGAGCAAACCTCTCCACACCTCCCGCGAAGGATGCCTTGCCTGTGATCGCCTGCGTCTTGAATTCCGTGTTGGAATTGGCGTCGGCGACGATCAGGCGGGCGAAGCTGAAGCCGACGTGCTTTTCGTCTCGACGCCAAAAGGTGCCGGTCCATTCGTACCAGGCGCCGGCGCTGTGGCAGTAGCGAAGGCGATCGCGATATCGTGTGACGAAGGCGACTGCCACACCGTGCTCAGTGAGGAGGACATCTTCATTGATGGCATCGCCGGCGGCGTCCCACGTGCGCTGCAGCTGTCGGTCGTCGCCTTTCTCCTCCTTCCAAGCCCTGGCGTCAGCGTCGGCATCAAGCGCCGCCACGAATTGCTCGAAGGTGCCGCCTGCGCGGCGCGTCTCGCACGCGATCCTGAAGGCGACGGTGCTGCGGGACCGATCGGTTCCGGCTGCTTTGCGCTTCTGCTGGCCAGGCTGCTTGGTGGAGCGGGATTTTTCCTCTGGCGCAGCCCCCACAAATTCGGGGCCGATCACCTCGATGAGGTCGATCAGCGTCTCAGTCGACACGAGCTTCAGCTCGACCGAAGCACCCTCCAACCTCTGATCCGTCACGGCGAAGTACCGGTTGCCCAGATAAAGTTCGATGGCGGGAGGATGGTCGCTTCCGGACTTCCGCTTGAACTGCTTGCCGTGCTCCGTTCCCATGACATTGCGCAGGGTCGGCAGTTCGGCTCCGTCATAAAGGAAAAAGATCTTCACTCCCGTCCCCGAGGGCGAGACCTCTGCATAGGAAGCGAACAGCTCCAGGACCTCCGACGCCCACGGTGCCAGCGCTCCCGTCGGCATCGATCGGCACGTGTCGAGGTCGATACCGCCTATCGCAAGACCATTGTGGTCGCCCAACTCGAGGCCGACGCCACCAGCACCGAACGGACGTGGCAGCTTTGCAGCCCGAATCTCGGCAGCGTCTCGGCTGCCCCAGGTCGCTGGCGCGTCCGCCCTGGCCTTTCGGCCGTCAGGTGCATAGGGAACCTTGGTCGCCTTTCCTTGCGGTCCGCGACCTTCGGTCTGCCACGCAACCCATCGCGGCAGCCCGGACAGAGTGGCCACCGTGACGGAGGGACGGTCGAAGCCATCAGGCATGACCGACCTCGGTCCACCTGGACAGATTGTGGCTGCGCCTGTGCATGGTCAGCCACCCACCTTGCGCTGCCGGGCCTCATAGGCCTCGACATCCTCGAGCGCATAGACGACGCGGCCGCCGATCTTGATGTAAACGGGGCCGATGCCGAGCCAGCGCCAGCGCTCCAGGGTACGCTCGGAGATCCGCCAGCGCTCGGCGAGATCGTGTTGATGAAGGTGCCGGATAGCCACGTCGATGATCCTCGCAACAGGGTGAACCGATGCGTGGAATCTGGCCCGCCTCCACGGCGGACAGTCAGGCGTCTAGAGAGCGAACAACAAGGCGAAGAACTGTCAGAGGCGGAACCGCCAGCCGCTCGGACTTTGTTCGAGGAGGGGTTTGAGCTTCGCCCAATTGTCCGGGCCAAAGAACCGCCTGAGAGAGCCATCACCGGAAATGGCCTTCGACTTCGTCCAATGGCCGGCCTGCGACGCCGCAAGCAGCTTTCGGATGGCCGCCTTCCTGTCGCCGCTTCGGAGCAGCATGATCGTGGTGGAGCCGACTTGGAGGGCAGTTTCGTCCGGTGACAGGTGCGGCCGATCCGGTGCTGGAACCTCGCCGAATTTCCGCAGCCGGCCCGCCAGAAATTCCGGCGACACGGCAAGCCCATCAGGCGCGAGCAGGATCTCTCCCAGAGACATGACCACCGTGCCGGCTGGAGATTCCGGGAATCCGGATGGCTCGCTAGTCGTCACGATCACGCGCACCCGCTCGGTCGGCCGGGCATCTAGCGCCTGTACGATGGCTCGCTGAACATCCGAACGATTGATTCGCCTCACAAACCAGAGGGAGTGAACGGCACTACGGAGGAGCCGAACTGAGCCAAGATCCCAAATCATTCCTGCAAGCAACTCGTGCGGGCGCTGACGGAACGCGAACTTCAGACCAGCCGTCATCTCTTGCAGCGCAGCAGTGATGTCCAGGCGGTACATCGCTAACTGCGTAGGCTCTATCGCCACCGGACCATGCACAGGATCGAACACACCAGGGGAGCCGTTTGGGAGCTGCACGACCGGCAACGGCACATCGTCATGCCCCGTGGCGGAAGTCGCGACGGCTTCGTGGCCTTCCGCGACGAGCAGCGCTGCATTCCTAAGCTGGTAAGCAGCGGCACCAATGAGCTCTATGGCGGCGGCAGAAACAACTGGCTGTCGCAGTTCCAGCAACTCCAGCACAAGCCGGACCGCCGGCCCGCCGAGACCGCCCGCTTGGGAGTTAGGCTTGTGCAACGATGCCCCAGCGCGCGAGATACTTCCGACCGATGAGCTGCTCGCGCTTGGTCCTATCCTTCACGTCGCAGCCGGCAGGCATAGTGATGGTCACAGGCATTGTCCGCTTGCCGTTCGGCCCTTTGAGATTGAACTGGACGCTGAACGAAGCTCGGGTGATGCGGTGGCCGCGTAGCAGAGGGTCGTTCTCGCCAAATTGCTGGGCTGCTAACTGCCAGAGGTCGCGCTTCGAGCCTCTCATGCACTCAAGCGTGATTCTGTCGGAGGGAGCGTCGAACGGCATCAGCCGCAGCGACTTGAGTTGCACCCGCTCTATATGGTCGACGGGGTCCGTGGGGAACTCGAACGGCCGGCGAAGGACGTCGAGATTATAGCGCCGAAGCTGGAAGCGTTCCCCGGAAAGCGGCTGTTGCAGGAGGTGCTCGCAGACCATCTGGGCGAGCTTCAGGCGATGGTCAGCCGTCGGTGCCACGGCTTCGATCAGGCCGATATCGGGCTCGTACGTGACGGTCGCCTCGACGACTGGTCGATCCGGGACATGTTCGATCTGCTCCCCGTTGAATTGGCGGCGATACTCGGCACGGCCCTCGCGATAGATGGCGACTTGGACCAGCCTTTTTGCCTCTTCCTCTTCGATCCGCGTCCGGTTGCAGATCTCCACCATCGCGCGGTTGCTGCCAAAATGCTCCGCAACGGCTTTCCGCAGGTTATCCCTCGCATCGGGCGAGCGCAGGACTGTCACGTCCTTCGAGGTCAGAAAGCCGTCCCAGCGCTGTCCCATTCGCCGATCATCGGCGTAGCGGGCCTCTTCAGCGCGGGCGAATTCCGCCGGATGGTGGAGGAGAAGCCAGAGTGCCCGCGCCCGCCCGCTTTCTCGTGCCGCGAGTTCGACTGGTTGGGTCGAGACGGACTCCAATGCGGTTTGGCCCGCCTCGTCAGCCATGTGATCGACGCGCTCAGCATCATTGGCCACGCGGGCAACAGCGAGGTCGCCTAACGTGTCGAGAGCAGTCTGCAAGCAATCGGCCTTGAGCTGGGCGGGCGCTTGCCACGGAATGTCGTCCGGAACCGAAATGTGCCTGATCCGAAAATACTCGATCAGGTCGGCCGAGCTGATGCTGCGTAAGAAATCGATGAGAGTCATGTTCAATTCCCCGGCGGCCGATCCCCCGATTCGACCCTCCACACTCTGACAACTTAGCACAGCAAGTCACTCTGCTGTTCCTTTGTTTTCGCTCGACTTCGCAGGGGTGGAATTCAGAGTTGTGTGCGGAATGACCGCCCGGGCAATGGTGCTCGTGCAATGCCGACCACGACCCCCAACCTCCACCTGACGCCACACCTGCGCGATGTGTGCTCGATCCTGGCGGTTGGGATGGTGCGGCTTCGCCGCCGCACCGCCGAGGACTTCGACCGCGACCTCGGGGTTCACGGAGAGACTTCGCTACACTTCGACCGGCTTCAGAGCGGTGGTGTCACTCCCAAACCGAGGGAGATCCCATGACCATCCGAGTTGCCCCGCCGGCTGCGACCCCGTTGCCGACCATACCTGCCATCTCGAGAGACGAGGTGCTGGGCCGGCTGGCCTGGATACAGACCGCGCCGATCGCCCAGCTGAAGGACCAGTGGCGCCAGCTCTACAGCAAGGAGCCGCCGCCCTTCAGTCGCAGCTACATCACCAGCCGGCTCGCCTATCGCATCCAGGAACTGGCCTATGGCGGGCTGAAGCCGGAGACTCGGGCGCGCCTCGAGGCGCTTGGCGAGCAGCTGGACGGCGGCAATGTCGTGCTGCGGCGTATCCGCGCCGACAACCGGCCGCTGCCGGGCACGCGGCTGATCCGCGAGCATGATGGCGTGCAGCATGTCGTCACCGTCCGTCCCGATGACTTCGAGTTTGAGGGGCGGCCGTATCGATCGCTTTCTGCCATCGCGCGGCACATCACGGGCACGCGCTGGAATGGCTGGACCTTCTTTGGGTTGAAGGGGAGGGCGGGCGCATGAGCCGCCGCAAGCTCCCCGCCGATGGCATCATGCCGTCCACCACGAAGAAGCTGCGCTGCGCGGTCTATACGCGGAAGAGCACGGACGAAGGGCTCGACAAGGAGTTCAACACCCTCGATGCGCAGCGCGAGGCGTGCGAAGCCTATATTGCGTCCCAGCGGGCCGAGGGGTGGGTCTTGGTCAGGGACCGCTACGACGATGGCGGCTTCTCCGGCGGCACGCTGGAGCGACCGGCGCTGCAACGCCTGCTGCGCGACATCCGGGCCGACCTGGTCGATGTGATTGTGGTCTACAAAATTGATCGCCTCAGCCGCTCGCTGATGGATTTCGCCAAGCTGGTGGAGGTGATGGACGCGCATGGCGTGACGTTTGTCAGCGTGACGCAGAGCTTCAATACCACCACGTCGATGGGCCGGCTGACGCTGAACATCCTGCTGTCCTTCGCGCAGTTCGAGCGGGAGGTCATTGGCGAGCGAATCCGCGACAAATTCGCCGCCTCCCGGGCGCGCGGGATGTGGATGGGCGGGAAGGTGCCGCTCGGGTACGACGTGAAGGATCGGAAGCTGATCCCGAATGAAGACGAGGCGCCCCGGGTCCGCCGGGTGTTCGGGCTTTTCGTCGAGACAGGATCCGTCACTGAGACTGCCAGGCGGCTGCAGGCCGAGGGCGTGACCAGCCGCTCGGGTCGGCTGCTCGATAAGGGTGATGTCTACAAGCTGCTGAACCTGCGGACCTACGTGGGGGAGGTGACGCACAAGGGGCACGTATTTCCTGGTGAGCATCCGGGCATCGTGTCGCGCGAGCTATGGGATCAGGCGCACGCTATCCTGCAGACCAGCCCGCGCGCTCGGACTCAGCCGCGCCAACATGCCCCGGCTCTCCTGAAGGGCCTGATTTTCGGGACGGATGGCCGCGCGCTGTCGCCGACGCATGCGGTGCGACGAGGGCGTCTGTACCGCTACTACGTGGCCCAGAGGGTACTTAAGGGTGGTGTGCATGACGGCGATTGCATCGTGCGTCGTGTTTCGGCCGCGGCTATCGAGACGGCGGTGATGGATCAGGTGCGGGCGCTGCTGCGGCAGCCGGAGGTCGTCGTGGGCACCTGGCGGGCGGCGCAGTCCGAGGCGCCTGGGCTGACCGAGCACGAGACACGGGAGGCGCTGCAGCGACTGGATCCGCTCTGGGGCGAGCTGTTCCCGGCGGAGCAGGCGCGGGTCGTGCAGGCGCTGGTTGAGCGGGTCACCGTCGGACCGGCCGGCGCGGATATCCGGTTGAGGGTGGAGGGGCTCGCTGGCCTGGTTCGCGACCTGGGCGCCATCAGCCCGCATGCGCTGGCGGCAGCATGAGCGAGGCGGAGAGCATCACCGTTCGGGTGCCGCTTGAGATCGGCCGGAAGGCTGGGCGCAAGACGGTCATCGTGCCAGTGCCCAAAGATGGCAATGAGGATGTGCAGTCGACGCGGTCCGACCCGGCGCTGCTCAAGGCACTGGCGCGAGCGTTCCGATACCAGAAGCTGCTGGACGGGGGGCGGTACGGGTCAATCACTGAGATGGCGCGCGCGGAGAGAATTGAGCGCGGCTATCTCGGCACGCTGCTGCGGTTGACGCTTCTGGCGCCCGATATCGTCGATGCAATCCTCGACGGGCTCGACTGTGAGGGGATCACCTTGCCGGCGGTGCTTGAGCCGTTTCCCGGAGATTGGACGCGTCAGCAGGATCTTCTGTTGGCTCCTTAGCACCACGAGGCTTGAGTCGGCTCTGCGCCCGTTCCGGTCATCCGCGGGCCGTCTTGGGCCTCCTGGCAGCGGACGTAAGCTTTCGCGATCGAGGCCTTAGACCTGCATCGTTATGGCGCGATCCCTATGGGTCTGTCCTTGACCGCGCCCGCCTCCCCTTTTGCGCGGAGAGCGTGGAGCCACGCTCCATCCCTGTCTTGGAATCCGCACCGTCAGGCTTCGAGGCCTGATCGAAGCACACGATCAGCAGATCGGTGAGAACCCGTATCTTCCGCGAGGGAAGGTGGCTGGGCGGCCGGATCACGTAGACTCCCGCCGGAGGCGGCGGGTACCGCGTCATGATGGGAACAAGCGCGCCAGAGGCCAGATACTCCTGGGCGATGCCGTCCGGGATCCAGGCGATGCCAAGGCCTGCCACTGCGGCGGCGGCAAGCGCGGTGGCGTTGTCGGCCTTGAAGCGTCCCTGCGGGCGAACCGTGATGATCTTGTCGCCATCCAGGAACTGCCACGCTTCGGTCCCCTGCATGAGCGCCTGATGCGCGACGAGTTCATCCGGCGTCTCGGGGGAACCGTGCGCTTCGATGTAGTCTGGGCTGGCAACAAGCTGGCCGTAGATGGGCCCGACGTGTCTCGCGATCAGACTGGAATCCTGGAGATAGCCAATCCGGATCGCGCAATCGAAGCCCTCCGCGATGAGGTCGACGAAGCGATCGGTGTAGGATGCGTGGATGTGGAGTTGTGGGTGTCGCCGTGCCATGTCGGCGAGCACGGGGGCGAGGTGAGTTGGTCCGAAGGTCAGCGGCACGGCAACTCGTAAGCGGCCGCAGAGGTGACCGGCAGGCAGGATCGTTTCCCTCGCCAGGTCGATCTCGGCGCACGCCTTGGCGGCATGCTCCCGAAACGTGCTTCCGGCTTCCGTCAGTGCGGCGCCGCGGGTGGTCCGTGCAAGAAGCTGAACGCCAAGCTCCGCCTCGAGCCGGACGAGGCTCCGGCTGACGATCGACTTGGAGACGCCAAGCCGCCGGGCAGCGGGCGAAACTCCACCGGCATCGGCAACCTCCACAAAGGTCCGCAGATCCTCGATGTCCAAGATGGCGTTCCCCGATGTGCGACACAGCTTAGCACCGTGCAGGGCTACTGCACCGCAAGCAGGAACGACAATGTCCATCCCGGGACGTGGCCGCAGTCGGCGCATGTCCTTCCGCGAGCACCTCGCTCACAACAGCGGCAGAGGATGGACACATGACCTTTCGCAATGGCCTTGCTTCGCTTCTTCGTCCCGAGGATTCCGTACTCGTGCTGATCGATCATCAGCCCTACCAGCTGGCGAACGTGAACAGCCACGAACCGCAGATGGTGATCAACAACACGGCCGGGCTGGCGAAAGCCGCCAGGGCTTTCGGTGTCCCCACCATCCTGACCACCGTGATCGCGGCACGGGGCGGCCTGCTTTTCCCCCAGATCGCCGATGTCTTCCCCGGCCAGGAGGTGATCGACCGGACGCTCATCAACACCTGGCAGGACCCGAAGGTGGTGGACGCGGTCAAGGCGACGGGCCGCAAGCAGCTGGTCATCGCCGGCCTGTGGACCGAGGTCTGCGTCGCGATGCCGGCGATCCAGGCTCTCGGCGAGGGCTGGGACGTGACGGTGATCACCGATGCGTCCGGTGGCGTCTCGGTCGAGGCCCATGAGGTCGCCATCAAGCGCATGATCGCGGCCGGCGCGAACATGATGACCTGGCTGGCGCTGGCGGCCGAGTGGCAGCGCGACTGGGCCCGGGCTGAAACTGCCGCCAAGCTGACCGAGGTGATCACGCAGCATGCCGGCGGCAGCGGCATCGCCTATCTGTGGGAGCAGCAGCTGCTCAACACGCCGGTGCCGAGCACCGCGGGCTGAAGCGTGCGGGGGATGACGAGAAGCGTGAGAGATGTGCCCCCAAGCGGGCTATGGCATATCGGGCATCGTCATCCCCATTCCCTCCTGGAAGGAGCGTCCGACAGCCGCAAACGAGACATCGAAGCTTTGCTCCTGAGGGGTCCGCTTTCCGATGGCAGCGTCAGGAAGCGGCCGTTCCGCTTACGGCCAAACTCAGACACATTGGCGACGCGAGGTTATCCGCAGCTCGCGCACGTCATCAGCCCACGCTTCTCCCGTGC
>NZ_JBXAQB010000031.1:0-14615 GCF_058806835.1 Roseococcus sp. GW821-FHT12F05 | reverse complement strand
CGACGCCGATCACAGCCGACCCGTTCGACCAGAACGACGACGGCACGAACTGCCTACGCTGTGGACGCCTGGTTCAACCGGCACGGGAGAAGCGTGGGCTGATGACGTGCGCGAGCTGCGGATAACCTCGCGTCGCCAATGTGTCTGAGTTTGGCCGGAAGCAGCCTGTCGGCTTCCAGCTTCGAGCGATGATAAAGCAGCCACTCCGTGCTGAGAACAGCAGCGCCTTTTCTCCTTGAGCTGCTTTCGGACTGGAGTCGTAAAGGAGTCGCGGCTGACAGCTGGACTTTGAGTGGGCTCAGGCTGTCGCGCTAGGCCGGTGCGTCACGGCGTCGTACCATTTCCGCATCGCCGTTGCGCTATCGGGCAGCGGCACTGAGAAGGCGCGCGTCGCGAAGTCGACGGTGACGAGCGCAGTGATATCGGCTGCTGAGTAGCCGTCGCCCGCGATATAGGGGACCTCCGACAGACGCGCATCGAAATCCGCATAGAAGTCCGCGACACGCTGCTTGCTGCGCTCCACCAGTGCCGGGATCTGCTCGTAACCATGGGGGCCCGAGATGGCACGGCCCCTCAGCCCCGCGGCGTTGTTGCGCACGCCTTCCATCACGGCGGCGAAGCCCTCGAGCTCCGCCCGGCGCTCCCACATCGCGATCAGCGCCTTCTCCTTCGGCGTCGCGCCGAGCAGGGGGATCTGCGGGAAGGCCTCGTCGAGGTAGCGCATGATCGCCGGCACCTCGCCGATGGTGGTGCCGTCGTCCAGGACGAGCGCCGGGACCACTTGGCGCGGGTTGATCGCGCGATAGGCCTCGGAGAACTGCTCCTTGGAGCCGAGATCGACGGGGACAAGCTCGATGTCGAGCTTCTTCTCGGCGAGCAGGATCCGCACGCGGCGGGAATTCGGCGAGCCGCTAGAATGATAGAGCTTCATGCTCGGTATCCTTGTGTTTGAGAAGGGAAAGGCTCGCCCCTCAGGAGGTGGCGAGTTGAGCGGCCGGCATCGTCCGGCGGCCGAAGAAGGCGACGAGGATCGCCGAGGCCACGGCCAGCGCGGCGCCGGCATGCAGCGCGGCGGACAGGCCCGCGCCGTCATGGATGACCCCGCCGGCATAGGAGCCGAGGGCGATCGAAAGCTGGAAATTGGCGACGAAGAGCGCCATGCCACCCTCGCGCAGGCCGGGCGTCGCGGCCGCCATCCACATCTGCAGCGCCACGGGAAGCGCGCCGTAGGCGATCCCCCAGACCGCCAGCGCCGCGAGGACGGCCGGCTGGGACGCGCCCAGCGATGGCAGGATCAGGATCGGCACCGCGATGAAGACGATCGCCGCCAGGAGCGTGGCCCGAAGACGGCGCAGCCCCCTGCGAACCGGCGGCGAAGTTCCCGGCCAGCCCGACCAGCGTATAGCCGAGCAGGATCGAGGAAATCGCCGTGCCGCCGAAGCCCGCGGCATCGGCCAGGAAGGGCGTGACGTAGGTGTAAGAGGCGAACTGGCCGCACAGCACCAGCGCCATCGCGCCCAGCCCCAGGCGCCCGGCCGGCGTCGCCAGAATGCCGAGCAGGTCGCGCGGGCGGACCTGGTGTTCGACCCTCAGCGCCGGCAGCAGCGTCAGCTGCGCCGCTAACGCCAGGCCGGAGAGTGCGAGCGCGGCACCGAAGGCCACGCGCCAACCGAAGACATCGCCTAGCAGCGCGCCCGCGGGCCCGCCGATCAGCATCCCCAGCGAGACGCCGGCGAAGATCACCGAGGTCGCGCGGCCGACCTGCGGCTCCGCGACGAGCCGCGCGCCCAGGCCGGCGCCGATGGCCCAGAAGCCGCCGATGGAGATGCCGAACAGGGCCCGGGCAAGAATGAGCAACCAAAAATTCGGCGCCAGCATTGCGATCAGGTTCGAGGCCAGGAGGAAGGCCCCGAGCAGCTGCAGGACGCGCCTCCAGTCGAAGCGGCCCGCCAGCAACGTGAGCAGCGGCGCGGAGACCGCGGCCAGCAGGCCCGGCGCGGTCATCATGATTCCGGCCGTGCCCTCGCTGACCGAGAGGCTCTCGCTGATGTAGCGGAGCAGCCCGACGGGCAGGAATTCCGTCGTGCAGAAGACCGTGGCGCTGAGCGCGACCGAGAAGACGGCCGCCCAGCGCGATGCGGGGGGAGAGGTCGACATGATCAGGCCTTCTTCAGAGCTTCGAGCCGCCGTCGACATGCAGGATGTCGCCGGTGATCCAGCGCGCCTCGTCGGAGGCGAGGAAGGCGATGGCGCCGGCGATGTCCTGGGGCTCCGCGAGGCGCTTCAGCGCCTGCAGCCCCAGCGCGTAGTCGCGGCCGGCCTCGGTCTTGGTGAAGTTGGACATGTCTGTCTGGACGATGCCTGGCGCGACTCCGTTGACGCGGATTCCGCGGGGGCCGAGCGCCGCGGCGAAGTGCGTCACCAGCGTGTCGACGGCGCCCTTCGTCGCGGCATAGGCCGGAATGGTCCCGACGACCGCGCGCGCCCCCAGGGAGGAGAGGAGGACGACGCTGCTGCCCTTGCACATGATGGGCAGCAGTTGCTGCACCAGGAAGAACGGCGCCCGCACATTGACTGCGAAGAGGCGGTCGAAATCCGCCAGGCTCGTCTCCTCGATTGAGGCCGGCCTGGAGATGCCGGCATTGGCGACCAGCACGTCGAGGCGCGCGCCGACGATGTCGCGCACCCGCTCCCCAAGGCGATACGGCCCCTCGGCGGCCGAGAGATCGGCCTGGATGGCCTCGGCCTTGCCGCCGGCGCCACGGATCTCGGCGACCACGGCGTCGGCCTCGGGCTTCGCGCTGCCGAAATGGACGAGCACCTGCGCCCCGGCCTTCGCCAGGGCCAGCGCCGTCGCCCGGCCGATCCCGCGGGACGCCCCGGTGACGAGGGCGGTCTTTCCAGAAAGCGATGTCATGGCACGAGCTCCTTCCCCGCGGCGGCGATGTGCCTGTCCGCCGCGGCGCCGGATGAAAGGGGAATGGGAGCCGGCCGAAGGAGCCGGCCCCCGGAGATCAGGCCTAATCGCCGACCGTCACGACGATCTTCCCGAACTGCCCGCTCTGCTCCAGATAGCGGTGCACGTCCGGCATTTCGTCGAAGCGGAACACGCGGTCGATGACCGGCTTGAGCGCGCCGGATTCCAGCCCCTTCAGGATGAACTCGACCGCCGCCTTCCGCCGCGTCTCGTCGCCGCTGGTGAGCCAGATGTTGTGGGCCTTCACCGTCACCACCTTGGCGATCATCTCCAGCACCGGCAGTGCCGTCACGCCCGGGCTGAGCAGCCCGTAGATGAAGATGATGCCGCCGAAGGAGAGCGCGGAGACCAGCGTCGAGAAGGTCGGGCCGCCGACGGGATCGAAGACGACGCGCGCGCCCTTGCCCTCGGTGATCCGCATGATCTCCGCCAGCAGGTCGGTCTCCTCCGTCGCGACGACATGCGCGGCGCCGATGTCCAGGAGCTGCTGCTTCTTCGCGGAGGTGCGGGTCAGCGCGATGGTCGTCGCGCCCGCGAGGTTGGCGATCTGGATCGCGGCCAGGGCGACGCTGCTCGACGCCGCCGGGATGACGACGAAGTCGCCCTTGCCCACCTTGGCCTCCTCGATCAGCGCGCCATAGGCCGTGGTGAACATCATCCAGACCGAGGCGGCCTCGGTGAAGGAGAGCTGCTTCGGCTGGCGCACGACGGCGTAGTCCGGCGCGAGGATGACCTCGCCATAGGTGGTGTAGTCGTTCATCGAGAACGAGGGCATGACGTCGACCGCGTCGCCGACGGCGAAGCCGCCCTGGACCTCGGCGCCCACGGCATCGACGATGCCCGCCGCCTCGTAGCCGAGGCCGGCCGGGTACTTCACGGGCTCGATGTAGTCGTCCACCCGCCACATGGCCTCGGCTCGGTTGATGCCGATCGCCTTCACCCGGATCCGGACCTCATGCGGTCCGGGCGCCGGGATCCCGGTCTCGACGAACTCCAGCACGTCCGGACCACCGGGCATGGCGAACTCGATCTTGCGTGTCATGGGATTTCTCCTGGGGATGGGGTGTGAAAGCCGGGGTCAGGCCGGAGCGAGGATGGGCGGCTCGACGGCGGGGAAGTCGGTGTAGCCATGCTCGTCGCCGCCCCAGAACGCCGCGCGGACATAGGGGGTGAGCGGCAGCCGGTTCCTCAGCCGGTAGGGCAGGTCCGGGTTGGAGGTGAAATGGCGCCCGAAGGCCACGAGGTCCGCGGTGCCGGCGGCGACGATGGCCTCGGCGCCATCCCGGTCGAAGCCGCCGGCGGCGATGATCGGCCCGGAGAAGAAGGGCCGGAGGTATTTCGACGCGACCGGGGGATGGCCCTCGTGCAGCGTGTCGTCGCCCTTGATGCGCGGCTCGATCACGTGGAGATAGGCGATCCCGTAGCCGTCGAGCACCTTCGCGACATGGCTGAAGGTCGCCTCCGGGTCGCTGTCGGAGATGCCGCCCCACTCCCCGGAGGGCGAGATGCGCACGCCGACCCGATCGGCGCCCCAGACAGAGATCAGCGCCTCGACGCATTCGCGCAGGAAGCGGACGCGGTTCTCGATCGGCCCGCCATAGGCGTCGGTGCGCCGGTTGGTGCCGTCCTGGATGAACTGGTCGACGAGATAGCCGTTGGCGCCGTGGAGCTCGACGCCGTCGAAGCCCGCATCCCTGGCGCGCTGCGCCGCAATGCGGAACTCCTCCACGATATCAGCGATCTCTTCGGTCTCAAGCGCACGGTGCGGCGAGACGGGCACCCAACCGTCCTGCGTCAGCGCGACGCCCTCGAAGGGCACGACCGAAGGCGCGACCGGCGCGACGCCGCCGGTCATGTTGACATGGCTCTGCCGGCCGCCATGGATCAGCTGCATGAAGACGCGGCCCCCCTTGTGGTGCACGGCGTCGGCGACGGCCTTCCAGCCCTCCGCCTGGCCGTCATGGTAGAAGCTGGCCGCGCCGAGATAGGAGCGCGCTGGCACGGAGATGCTGGTGCCCTCGACGATCACCAGCCCGCCCCGGGAGGCGCGCTGGCCGTAGAACTCGGCCATCATCGGGCTCGGGATGTCGCCCGGCTGGATCGTCCGCAGCCGCGTCATCGGCGCCAGGACGACCCGGTGCGAGAGCTGGTGGGCGCCCAGCCGGAGCGGCGTGTAGAGCCTGGCGGTAGTGACTTCCGTTGAACCTGACATGGTTCGGTTCCTTTCCTGAGGGCGTGTCTGCCGGTTCGCGGACCTGTCGGTCCGCGGCGACAGCCGCCGGTTCTGTGGTTCGGGTGGTTGCCCGTCAGGCGTCGAGAAACAGCCTGGCGTGCTGCACGAAGAGCTCCGGATACTGGTAGAAGGAGCCGTGGTTGGCGTCCGGATAGAGGATCAGCTGCGCATCCGGCAGCTTCTGCTGCAGGACGACGGAGTTCATCGTCGGGATGATCACGTCGTTGCTTCCCTGCACGACCAGCGTCGGCTGGCGAATGGAGGCGAGCTGGCTCTGAGCGCCCACGCCGCCATCGATGTATTGACCGATGGCCTCGCGCTGGCGCGCGGCGGCCTCCTCCGTCACCTCCGCGTCGCGATCCGTCCGGCGCCACTTGCGCTCGAGGAAGGCGAGGCCCGCCGCACGGCCGGCGACCGAGGGCGAGAAATGCACGGCCAGCCAGAGATGCTCGGGCGGGTCATAGCTGCCGGCGAAGATCTCCGCCGACCGGCTGGCCGCCATGTCGGCGCCGCGCGGACCGGTGCCGACCAGGATCAGCCTGCGCACGAGGTCCGGCGCCTGGAGCGCGATCTCCTGAGCGACCATGCCGCCGATCGAGAAGCCGAGCACGTCGACCGTCGCCAGCCCCAGGGCGCGGATGAAGGCGATCGCGTTGGCGCCCATCTCGTCGATGGAAGTGGGAACCTCTCCGGAGCTGCTGGAGACGCCGGCATTGTCGAAGAGGATCACCTCCCGGCCCTGCGCGAGTCCGTCGGTCACGGCGGGATCCCAGTAGTCCATGGTGCCCGTGTAGTGCTGGTTGAACACGAGCGGCACACCGCCCGGCCGGCCGAAGCGGCGATAGGCGAAGCGGATGCCGTTGGCCTCCACAAATTGGGTGGGGGCTGTCTGATGCGTGTGCTGCGTCATGGTCCTGATCTCGTGGGCTGGGGTTTGGAGAGAGGTCATCTGGCCGGCTTCGCGCCGTTGGTCCGGATGATCTCGCCGATGATGAAGCTGGCCCTCTCCAAGGCCGGGAAGGCGATCTCTCCGGCGACCGTCCCGTCGCCAGCGGACATCTTCCTCCTTCCGCAGATCCGCCTCGGAGAAGGCGGCCTTGGCGCCGCGCGACCGCAGCTCGGGGAGCGATGCCTGTCCGGCATTGGATTTCCGGCCGAAGACGCCGCCGAGGGCGCCCGTGATCGTGCCGACAGATCCGTTCATGAAGGCGCCTCGCATCGATGGGGATTTCGCCGAACCACCCGGCTCCCGTGCGCCAGGAATTAGGGTCGCGTTGTCCGCCGGAAAAAGACTTTGTAGGCTCCGGCCCATATCCGAGAGGCATGGCCCATGGAGCTGCGGCACCTGCGCTATTTCATCGCCGTCGCGGAGGAACGCAGCCTCACGGTCGCCGCGGAGCGGCGGCTGCACACGGCCCAGCCCTCGCTGAGCCGGCAGATCCGCGACCTGGAGCATGAGCTCGGCGCCCAGCTGCTGATCCGCAGCGCCCGCGGCGTCGAGCTGACCGAGGCAGGCCGGGTCTTCCTCGACCACGCCCGGTTGGCGCTCGCCCAGGTCGAAGCCGGGCGCGAGGCGGCGCGCCGGGCCGCCCGCCCCCGTAAGCCGGGCTTCGCTGTCGGCTTCCTGAGCGGCCAGGAGGTCACCTGGTTGAGCGAGGCAACGCGCCTCCTCGGGACCGAGCTGGCCCGCATCGAGATGATCGTGTCGAGCGAGCATTCGCCCGATCTGGCGGAGGGGCTGGCGAGCGGACGTCTCGACATCGCCTTCATGCGCGCGGAGCCAGGGCGGCCCGAGCTGGAATACGTGACCGTGGCCCGCGAGCCCTTCGTCGCCATCCTGCCGAGCGACCATCGGCTGGCGCAGCGCGAGCGCTTCGACGTGCGGGAATTGGCCAACGAGGTGTTCATCGGCGCCTCGAGCGTGGCCGGCCCCATGAAGGAGGCCATCGAGGCCTATCTCGCCGCCCACAAGCTCGACCTCGAGCCCGCGCACCGGGTCCATAATCTGACCATGGCCATGTCGCTGATCGCCTCGACCCGCGGCATTGCCTTGCTGCCGGCCTATGCGGAGAAGCTCCTGCCGTGGTCCGTGACCAGCCGGCCGCTGGAGGGGGAGGCGCCTACGATCGACCTCGTGATCGGTTACAATAGGGCAAATACATCCCCGACGCTTTCGACCTTCCTTGGCCGCATTCCACAAATCATGGGGAAGTAGAAAATGCCATACACCGGCCGATATATCAGCATGATGCGCGGAAGATGATGCTCGCGGAGACATCTTGACTTTTCCATGCCAGGATTGGATGGAGATGATCGGGATTCTTCCAGTCGTCTCCGGGGCATATCCTGGGCCAGGCCGCGCGCCGGGGCGAATAAATCGATGCAGATTCCGCTGCGCCGGCCGCCTCGCCCATGCCCGTATCGCCCGCAAATGTTTGTTGCGTTATTTCAATAAGTTGATTGGCAGCAGCCCTCGCCTCGCCCAAGATGGGCTGTAAATCCGCGTAAAGGAGCGTCGGATGCCTCGAAGGCCGAGCGCCAGTCCGGCGAAGCTGCTGGGTTTTGGCCCCTTCCGGCTGCTCCCGGACCGGGGGTTGCTGCTGCGGGGAGACGGCCCGGTCCGCATCGGCAGCCGCGCCCTCGACATCCTGATCCTGCTGGTGGAGCGCGCGGGCGAGGTCATCGGCCGGGAGGAACTGATGGCGCGCGCCTGGCCCGGCACGACCGTCGTCGAGGCCAATCTCCGCGTACACATCGCGAGCCTCCGGAAGCTGCTGGGAGAGGGTGAGGCGGGCCTGCCCTATATCGCCAGCGTGGCCGGGCGCGGCTATCGCTTCGTCGCGCCGGTGACGCGGCATTCGGAAGCAGCGGGGCCCGCCCCATCGACCCCCGTCAAGCGCGGCGGCATGGAGCTGCCCGTCCGGCTCACGCGAATGATCGGCCGCGCCGACATTGTGGCCAGGCTCGCGGCCCGTCTGCCGCAATGCCGCTTCCTCACCCTCGTCGGCACAGGTGGTATCGGCAAGACGAGCGTCGCCCTCGCGCTCGCCCAGACGCTGGCCGCCTCCTACCGTGATGGTGCCTGCTTCGTCGACCTCGCGCCTGTGGCCCATCCCCAGGCGATTCCGAGCGCCTTCTCCTCCGCCCTCGGCGTCTCCAGCCTGACGAACGACACGATCCCGAACTTGGTCGCCTTCCTGAGAGACAGGCAGATGCTGCTCGTCCTCGACAATTGCGAGCACGTCGTCGAAGCAGTGGCGGGATTGGCGGAGAGGATCCTGACCGCCGCGCCGCAGGTGCACGTCCTGGCGACCAGCCGCGAACCGCTGGGGGCCGAGGGCGAAGTGGTCCAGCGCCTGCCGCCGCTCGCGCTGCCGCCCAGGGGCCGGCGGCTGACCGCCGCCGACGCCCTTGCCTTCTCCTCGGTGCAGCTCTTCCTCGATCGCGTCTCGGCGAGCTGCGACAGCTTCGAGCTGAGCGACGCGGACGCTCCGGCCGTCGCCGAGATCTGCTGCCGGCTGGACGGGCTGCCGCTAGCCATCGAACTGGCCGCCAGCCGCGTCGACGTCTTCGGAATCGCCGGCCTCGCCGGCCTGCTGAACGACCGCTTCGGCCTGCTGCTGCGCGGCCGCCGCACCGCGCTGCCGCGGCACCAGACCCTGGACGCGACGCTTGACTGGAGCCACGAGGTCCTGACGGAGCCGGAGCGCGTGGTGCTGCGCCGGCTCGCGGTCTTCGCTGCGAGCTTCACCTTCGAGGCGGCCGTCGCCGTGGCGTCGGGCTCCGACGTTGCGGCCCCGGAGGTGATCGGTCACCTGGGCAGCCTGGTCGCGAAGTCACTCGTGGCGGCGGATCTCGGTGAGACCGGGGCACGCTACCGGCTGCTGAGCACCACGCGCGCCTATGCCCGGAGGAAGCTCGCCGAGAGCGGCGAGCTGGCGCCGCTCTCGCGCCGGCATGCGGAGCACTGCCTCCGCATGGCCGAGCTCGCCGAGACCGAGCGGGCGCCGAGGCCCGTTCAGGAATGGAGGGGCGTCCAAGCCGACCTGATCGACGACGTGCGTTCCGCCCTCGACTGGGCCTTCGCCCTGGCCGGCGACGCCACGCTCGGCGTGGCCCTCACCATCGCCGCGATTCCGCTCTGGACGCGTCTCTCGCTGAATGAGGAATGCCGCGCCTTCGTCGAGGCCGCGCTGTCTGGCCTCAATGCCGCCGAAAGCAGCAACGCCTACGACAAGCTCCGGCTCCTGGTGGCCCTTGGCGGGGCGCTCACCTACACATGGGCCCCCGCACCGGAGGTTGGCAGGGCCTGGGAGAATGCCCTGGCGATTGCTGAAGGCATGGGAAACACGGACTACCAGCTCCGCTGCCTCTGGGGCCTCTGGATCAACGAGAAGAGCCAGGGCAGGAACCGGCGCGGCCTAGAGATCGCCGAACGATCCGCGCGCATCGCGGCGGCGTCGGACGATCCCGCGGACTCGTTGGTGGCCGACCGGATGCAGGGCTATTCCCTCTATCTGCTGGGGGAACTGGACCGGTCCCGGCAGCATGTCGAGCGGATGCTCGCACGCTATGCGCCCCGGTCTAACCAGCCCCACCTCGTCCGATACCAGTTCGACCAGCGTGTGGTGGCACGCATCCCGTTGGCCTGCGTCCTGTGGCTCCAAGGGTTTCCCGACCAAGCCATGCAGGTCGTCAGTACGAACATCGAGGAGGCGAGACGGCTCGACCACGCCATCTCGCTGTCCTACGCGTTGGCGCAATCCGCCTGTCCTGTCGCCCTGTATGCCGGCGACCTGGAGGCGACGGAGCGGTTCTCGGCCCTGCTGGTGGACCATCCCTGGCAGCACGCGGTCGGGGTATGGCGCCTCTGGGGCCGAAGCTACCAGGCCGTCCTGCGGATCAGGCGAGGCGAGTTATGGAATGGAGTGGCGGATCTGCGCGGCGCACTGGCCGAATTTCCAGAGAACGCCTTTTACATGCGCCACACGGCCTTCCTGGGAGAGCTGGCCGAGGGTCTCAGCCGCGCCGGCGAGGTCGAGACGGGCCTCGGGATGATCGACCGAGCGCTCGACGTTGCCCAATGCTCCGAAGAGAACTGGTGCATCGCAGAGCTGCTGCGGATCAAGGGCGAGATTATCCTCCGGGGGGTGGAGGCGGAGTCCGTCGCACGGGCCGAAGCCTGCTTCCAGAACTCGCTCGACTGGGCGCGCCGGCAGAATGCCCTGTCCTGGGAGTTGCGGGCGACGATGAGCCTAGCGCGATTGTGGCATGGCCGCGGGCGAACAAAGGATGCGCGGCACCTGTTGGACTCGACCTACGGCAAGTTCACGGAGGGCTTCTTCACGAGCGATTTGCGAACAGCGAGAAGCTTCCTGGATGAACTGACGTAACTGGCCGGCTGCCGCGGGATGATTTGCGCGTTTGAAGGCCCTTCAACCACCGACCATAACACGCATCGCGGCGGTTTTCAGGAGCGCCTTACATGCCACTGAAAGGCCGGTCGGGCTCTCTCGTCGATCACAGCCGCATGGCTGAACGGCCGGTTTCGGGCTTGTGCGCAATCCGTCGAATGGCCGCTTTGGGCGCAGAGCCGACTCAAGCCTCGTGGTGCTAAGGAGCCAACAGAAGATCCTGCTGACGCGTCCAATCTCCGGGAAACGGCTCAAGCACCGCCGGCAAGGTGATCCCCTCACAGTCGAGCCCGTCGAGGATTGCATCGACGATATCGGGCGCCAGAAGCGTCAACCGCAGCAGCGTGCCGAGATAGCCGCGCTCAATTCTCTCCGCGCGCGCCATCTCAGTGATTGATCCGTACCGCCCCCCGTCCAGCAGCTTCTGGTATCGGAACGCGCGTGCCAGTGCCTTGAGCAGCGCCGGGTCGGACCGCGTCGACTGCACATCCTCATTGCCATCTTTGGGCACTGGCACGATGACCGTCTTGCGCCCAGCCTTCCGGCCGATCTCAAGCGGCACCCGAACGGTGATGCTCTCCGCCTCGCTCATGCTGCCGCCAGTGCTTGCGGACTGATCGCACCCAGGTCGCGGACCAGTCCGGCGAGCCCTTCGACCCGCAGCCGAATATCCGCGCCGGCCGGGCCCACCGTCACCCGCTCAACCAGGGTCTGCACGATCCGCGCCTGCTCACCGGGGAACAGCTCGCCCCAAAGTAGATCCAGTCGTTGCAGCGCCTCCCTCGCTTCCTGCTCGGTCAGGTCAGGCGCGTCAGCCTGCGCAGCCCGCCACGTGCCGACCACGATCTCCGGCTGCCGCAGGAGCGCGCGCACCTGATCCATCACCGCGGTCTCGATGGCCGCGGCGGACACCCGACGCACGATGCTGTCATCATCGGCGGCACCGCCCTTCAGCACCCGCTGGGCGACGTAGTAGCGGTACAGCCGCCCTCGCCGCACGGCATGCGTCGGTGACAGCGCCCGACCATCAGTTCCAAAGATCAGACCCTTCAGCAGGGCCGGTGCATGTTGCCGTGGCTGGGTCCGAACGCGGGGGCTGGTCTGCAGGATGGCGTGCGCCTGGTCCCACAGCTCCCGCGAGACGGTGCCGGGATGCTCGCCGGGAAACACCTGCCCCTTGTGCGTCACCTCGCCCACGTAGGTCCGCAGGTTCAGCAGCTTGTAGACGTCGCCCTTGTCGAGCAGCCGGCCCGAGCGGCTGGTCACGCCCTCGGCCCGCAGTCGCCTGGCAGTCACAGTGCCGGATCCAGTCTCGACGAAAAGCTCGAACACCCGGCGGACCCGAGGCGCCTCGTCATCATTGGGGATCAGCTTCCGGTCCCGCACGTCGTAGCCGAGCGGCACCTTCCCTCCCATCCACATCCCGCGCGCCCGGGACGCGGCGAACTTGTCCCGAATGCGCTCGCCGATCACCTCGCGCTCGAACTGCGCGAAGGACAGCAGGATGTTCAGCGTTAGCCTGCCCATGCTCGTCGTCGTGTTGAAGGACTGCGTCACCGAGACGAAGGTGACGCCGTGCGCCTCCATCGTCTCGACCAGCTTCGCGAAGTCCATCAGCGAGCGACTGAGGCGATCGATCTTGTAGACGACGATCACGTCCACCCTGCCCTGCTCGATGTCGACCAGCAGCCGCTTCAGCGCGGGACGGTCCAGGGAACCGCCGGAGAACCCGCCGTCGTCATAGCGATCCGGGACCAGGACCCATCCTTCGGCCCGCTGGGAGGCCACGTAAGCCTCACAGGCGTCCCGCTGGGCGTCCAGGGTGTTGAACTCGCGGTCCAGGCCCTCATCGGTCGATTTGCGCGTGTACACCGCACAGCGAAGCTTCCGGACAATCGCCGGCATGAGCGCCTCTGCGCGTGCCTTGCGGGTCATGCGTCACCTCGGCTGCGCAGCCCGAAGAAGGTCCAGCCGTTCCAACGCGTGCCCGTGATGTGCCGCGCGATGGCAGACAGCGATCGGTACGGCCGGCCTTCAAACTCGAAATCGTCGGCCCGGACAGTGACGACGTGCTGGACGCCCGCGTGCTCGCGGATCAGGCGCGTGCCGGGCAGCGGCCGGTGGTCCGCTCGGATCCTACGGAGCACAACGTTGCCGCCGTCCAACTGCTCGCCCAGCGCCTCGAGCCGCGCCCGGGTCTCCGGCTTGAGCCCTCCATAGGCCAGCTCCTGGATCCGATAGGCGAGCCGGCTCTGAATGTACGATCGGCTGAATGGCGGCGGCTCCTTTCCATAGAGCTCTCGCCATTGCTGTTTTAGCTGAGCGATAGGTGACGCTTGCAGCGCCGCGAGGCGGCCGAGCACGTCAGTCTTTGGGATGGCGGAGAATGTCGGCTGCGCTGATGGTGTCAGTGCGGCCAGCGCTGTGTTTCGGGTCATGCGAGTTGCCCCTCCTCGGGCGTCGCATGACCGCTCTGGTCTCGGTCGAAGTGTAGCGAACTCTCTCCGTGAACCCCGAGGTCGCGGTCGAACTCCGCGGCAGTGCGGCTGCGAAGTCGCAGTACGCCGAGCGCGAGGATCGAGCAGACCTCACGGAGATGAGGCGGCAATTGCGCGTTCATCGTCTGCATGCATGATCTCGGAGCTTGGGGTAAGCAGATTTCGCATCGCTATTGCTGGGCGGTCTACGCCGGATAAAGTTCTCCGAATGCGTCAATGCACTCCCAATCTCGCCGCGACTCTCACTTGAGCACATCCTCATCGTCCACAGACCTGTCTTTGGTCGACGCCGCGCTCGCGTGGACCGACGCCCGTCTTGTGGAGACCGTATTGGACGCGCGCCTGCGCTGGAGAGGACCCGGCACGTCGACCGAGTTGCACCCGTTCGGAAGCTCGGGGGACATGTACATAATTTTGATGGAGGATAATCCGAGGCGAAACGACGCGTGGCGAGTATATGCAGAGGCACGAAAGGCAGCGCTGGAGGACTTTCGAGGTCGCATTGCGAGTGGCGAGCTTACGTTGAAGGGCCTGAGCATGCTCCCTTCGCCGGCGCTTGCAATGATGGAAATTCCGCCCGTCTGGGCTCGGCACCTTGAATTCGATTGGCTGAGAAACTGCGTGAAATTCGGCACTGGTGTGCTGATCGTGGACCTTTCTGTCCGCCGCGCTTCTCCCATAATCCCTTCGACCGGAGCTGCCCGACGCACACCAAGCGGTAGCGCCAGTGGTCGGAAGCCATTCCCCTTCGACGAATTCGTCGCCATCGCGCGCGAATTGCCGCGAACAGCGGGAAACAAGAATGTCGCTGACGCTCTCATAGCGGCCTTTTCGCAACGCTACCCTGCCATGAAGGCCCCAGCATTTCGCACGGTCTTTGATCATGTTTCGAAGATCTATATGGAAGCTTCGAAGGGTGCCCCCCCGCTAAACCCGTAAAATCATTTCGCGGGAATGTACGGGTTTAGCGAGATAGCCAGTTGCCACGCCGCCCTGGCATCTGAGCGTGCATGGACAAGTCGCCTTTTCGCCCCACTCCCGGTTCGGAAGCCCCTGATTTCGGTACCGACGTTTGCAATTCAGATGGGAGATCTGATTCGGATCGCCCCGTACGCCTCACCTTTGGCGTCTACAATCAGACGACGCCGTGGACCGACGTCCGCGAGGTGCGTTGGGGGGAACTGTCGATAGCCCTGACGACTCACGAGATCGGCCGGAAGTCCGGCACCTGTATTGTGCCTGCCGTATTTGCTGGCACGCGCCGCCATAAGGACGATGCCCGTCAGATCCACGTGGCCATGCTCGATAGCGACAGCGGAGCAACGCTGGAGGAGATCAGATCAGCGATTGCCAACTGCGGCTGGGCCGCGGTGATCTCCTCCACGCATTCTCATCTTACCACCCGGACAGTGGTGAAGCGTAAGCGCGGCGACGAGGCCCTTATGGCTCGTGCGTGACGGTCAGCCGTTGTCGCTGGCGGCCCAGCACCACGG
>NZ_JBXAQB010000030.1:0-14743 GCF_058806835.1 Roseococcus sp. GW821-FHT12F05 | reverse complement strand
ATCACGTGTCCGATCCTCATTTTGCTGTGGGTTTCGCTCGTCCTCGGAGCACGTCATGGGGCGCCTCCGAAGGCCTTGCGCCAAAGGGCGTCTAGCCATTGGATTTCGCTGTCTGGCAGGCGCGCCGTGGCGGGCTTCCCGAGCAGCCAGGCGCGCTGGCGCTCCATGCGGGCGCGATCGGCGAGCGAGACGCCCTCTCGCCAGGCCAGGAGGCTGATTTGCTTGCGCGCGGCGCGGGAGGCGAGGGTCGCGAAGGTGAAGGCCGGCTTGGCCCGCCGCTCCAGCTCCGCGCCCACCAAGCCTGCGAGGTCGTTGAGGTCCATGCCGCCGGCCGACAGCACGCGGATTAAACCGGCAGCGGCACCGGCCACCTCGCCCGGCTGATCGCTGGCGAGCAGCGGCAAGATCTTCGCGAGGCGGCGGCCTGTCGTGGTGAGGTCACTCATGGCGCGGCCTCCAGCACCTGAGCGGACAGCAGGCCCAGAGCCCGGAGCTTGGCTGCCCGGCTGGGCGAGATGCCGAGGTACCGGCCATCGGCCCGCGTGATGTCCAGGCCGTGGTTGGGGCACCAGCGCGCATCCCCGCCCTCATCCAGGATGTGTGCGATCTCCACCGCATCCGAGGTCAGGCTGTAGTCGGAACCCTCAGGCCAGATGCTGACTTCCGGGGGTGCATTCTCATTTTCCGCGCGTTCCCCAAAACCCCCATAACCACCAAAACCCCGGGTCGGGACCTGTGCAGGGAGCGCTTTCGCTCTGGAGGTGCGTTCCCCAAAACCACCAAAACTCCCAAAACCAGACGGCGCGTCCGGGGACCCGGCAGGCTTGGTCGTCGTCTCCGCGCGGACTACGGCCAGCGCTCGCGCGAGAAAGCGGCTCATTGTCCGGCCTCCTCGCGCTGCTTCGCTTTCCACTTGGCGACGGCCTCACCGAGGCGCGGGTTCACCGTGTGGTTGTTCGGCGGCCGGCCTCCGTGAGGACCGGTCTCGCGTGGTGCCCGAAGCAGCACGTCCTCGGTCTGCAGGACGGCCACCGCCGCCTTCACGGCCTCGGCGCTCGAAAGACCCTGCAAGCCGGGTGTATCGCGGATCTGCCGCTCGTTCACGACCGTGAGGCCGCTGGCGACGATGTGCCGCAGCAGGGTCCGCGCGTGCCGCTCGGAGACGGACAGGATGCCCTCGCCGAAGGCGCGCTCCGCCATCGGGAGAAAGTAGTCGGCCATCAGGGCCGCGCCGGCGAGCGCCGCGCCTTCGGATACCTCGGCCGGCGCTTCCACGCCGGGCCTCTCGGCGCACCAGCGAAGCAGCTCCACCACCACCGCCAGCCGAACGGCCTGACCACGCGCCTTACCGATCGCGCCGAGCATCAATCCCGACACGCGCGTCTCGCGCGCCGCCCACTCCTGCGCAGCCTCCTCCACAATGCTTGCCGCGCCGTCCGTGAACCGCATGAACCATGGCCGCGGCTCACCGTTCTCACCCGTCGGCATCGGGAGCCTGAGCAGCCGCGCCAGGCTGGCTCGCCACACGTCCGGCGCGTCGATCTGGGCAGGGCGAGCGAAAGGCCGCGGCTCCGGGAATACCCAAAGGAAGCGAACCGCCAGGCCGTCGTCCGCGCCCGATGTCAGCTCGGAGAGCCGGTCCGGCTGGATCGTCCCGACGATGCCCAAGGCGAAGCGCGGCACGAAGATCGGCTCGGGGTTCTTCACCCGGTCGATCGACTTCGCCTTGCCGTTCCACGCCTCCAGCCAAGCCGCGCGATCACCCCCGCCCTTGCCGGAGCCATAGCGGTCGAAGCTGCCGAGGAAGGCGGCCAGCTCGTCGCGGTGCAGAAGCAGGCCACGTGGGCAGCCCTGGAGCAGGAGCGCCAGCTTCTCCATGGTGCTGTCCGACGTGATGAGCCGCGGCCGAACCGGACGTGGCGGGGCCTGCGCGCCATCCGGCATCCGTGGCGGCGCCATGTCGGCCTTCACGGCCCTAGCGACTTCCTTTTCCCATTTGTCGCGGATGGCCGAAGCCTCCGCATTCAGGGTCTCCCACCCCTTGATCTTCTCCGGGTAGTCGCCCGCCATCTCCACCTCGAGATCCGGCAGCACGTCCGAGAGGGTGGCGCCGAGGCCGGGCGTCTTGCTGGAGCTGGGATTGCCGACGGCGCCGATCCATAGGAAAGGCGGCTCCGACCAACCCTGCCAGGGTGACGGCCAGCGGGAGTTGCCGATGCATGCCGCCGCGCCTGCCAGCAGCCCCGCTACGATGTAGTCTACGGGCGAGTTCTTTGCCTCAGCCGCGCTGGCCATGCGCGCGGCCCAGACAGGGCCGAGCAGATCGAGCGGAAAGGGCGGCGGGGCGCGCCGATCGCGCAGCAGCGCCACCGACGGGAGCGGAAGGACGGCCTCGGTGCTGGTGAATCCATCAGCCATTCGGCACCGCCTGCGCCATCCGGCGCTGCAGGAGGTCGTTGAAGTCCTCGCCGTCGATGTCCGGCGTCACCACCCGCACACGCAGGCCGGCGGCCGTGAAGCCGTCCGCGGCGGCCCAGGCCGCACGCTGGCCCGGCAGGTCGTTGTCCGCCGCGATGACAAGCTCCCGCAGCCCGTCCGGAAGCGGAACTCTCGCCATGTTGCCAGCCGAAAGCGCGGCCCAGGCCGGAGCGCCGAGAAGAATGCCTGCGGACAGGCTCGTCTCGATGCCCTCTCCCATCACCAGGGGCTGGCCCTGCCTCCAGATGCAGAGACGCACCACCGCACCGCCGACAGGCCCCAGCGTGGCCCTGGGCGGGTCCAGAGCGGCTTTTCCGCTACCGCCGGGCGCGAGATACGTCCGGTGCACCGCCTGCCCCTCGCCGGCGGCGTTGGTGGCCAACGCGATCATGCAGCTGGCGCGCTGCCCGCTCAGGTGCCACGCGTCGCGCAGGTAGCCGAGCGCGCCGCCATCCGGAGCCGAGAGGCCGCGCGTGCCGAGGTAGTGCTCCGCCGGGCTGTCGATCAGCGGATAGCGATCCTCCCAGAGGAGCATCGCCTTCCCTGTGCGGGCGGCGTTGTCGGCGCCGGCGGGAGCAGCACCGCTATCGTGCGGAACGCGAGGGGCTCGTCCCGTCACGGCCTCGGTCAGCGCGTCCTTGTCCTGGCAGGACGCGCACCACCAGAGCGCGCGTCCTTCCTTCTCGTTGAGCCGCAGGCCGTTGCGGTAGCCGCAGGCTGGGCAGTCGCCCGACCAGCCATGGCTACCGGCGCGGCGCAGGCCCAGCTCCGCGGCGATTTCGGATGCGGTCATGCTCATGCCGCACCCCGCTTCCGGAGGCGGGCCATCGCCTCCTCCGCCATGCCGTGAGCGACGATGAGGATCATGTCCTCGTCGCCGGTCAGCGCAGTCAGGATCGGCTTCGTGGCGCGGAGGGCCGCCACGCGGCAGACCTCCTCGTCCAGGAGCGTCGCGATGTCGCGCGTGCCCCAGGGCATGGCCTGCTCTCGATGCTGGAGCGTCGCCTGTTCGCTGGCTGCCGCGTCGGCAGCGCGCATGGCGCTGTCCAGGACGCGGCCGGCGTCGCAGGGCGGGAAGGCCATGGCGTTCATGCGCGCCTCCCGCTCGCGGCGAGGGCCGCGAAGCCGACCAGCGCTGTCAGCACGGGCCGCCGGAGCGAGCCGGTGGCGCGGACGATCACAGGCTCGCCGTGAGCGTCCAGGAGATTGGGGACGATCACCAAGCGCGCGGGCTCGGCAGAAGCCGTCAGCGGCGTCCTGGCGGGCTGCTGACGGGTGTTGGCGCGGCGGCTCATGGGTGAGCCTCCACGGCGCGTTCCATGGCCGCGACCATCTCGACCACGTCGGGATCAGCCTCCATCAGCCGCGTGAAGACGATCTCGGCCTCAAGCTCAGTGGCCTCGGCCCGCGGCGCGGGAGCCGGCACGAACATCTGGACGCGGACACGCGCGCCGGGCGCGACCTGGCGCACCGCGACGAAGCTCAACTTGTCAGGGTGCAGCCGCCCTTCCCCCATGTAGGCGCGGCGGATGCGGTGGTTCCGTCCTGTGTGCTGCTCGAACCAGGCGCGGTCGTCCGCCGACGCCAGATCGTGCGCGCCGAGACGATGAAGCGGTGGCGCTTCTCCACGGTGAAAATGAATGGTCATGACTGTCTCCGTTGGACAGCCCGCCGCCCGGAAAAGCCTTGGAAAGCGTGTGGTGTCAGCGTATATGGTCGATGCCACTCAACCATCGCCGACAGTTCGCGCGCCCTCGACTCCCCGGTCGGGGGCGTCGCTATTTCCAGGGGTTGGTGAGGGTCAGGAGGTCGCTCAACGCGAGGGCGACCAGCGCAGCGATGCAGAAGACCGCGGCGCGCATCAGGCGGCCTTCCGGCGCGGGTCCTGACGCGGCGTCAGCGTGGGCAGGGACGCGATGTAGGCCAGGGCCGTCTCGCTCACGATGTAGGTCCGCGAGCCGATCTTCCGCAGTTCGACCAGGCCAGCGGCGGCCGCTCGATAGGTGGTGCTGCGGGGAAGCCCGAACACCGCCTGCCCTTGCGGGAGCGGGACCAGTGCCGGCAGGTTCGGCGCCTGGCGGTTGATGAAGTTGAGGTTCGGCATGTGCAGGGTGCTCCACGGTGCGCCGGGGCGGCCCCGGCTGCTTCATGGAACTCGAATTAATCCCGAGATTAGCGGATTGCGCGGGAATTATTCATTGGTCTTTTCATTTCCCCGGGAAATTAAATCCCCTGAATTAACCTCCCCAAGAAGCCCTTTTTGACTACCCGCCGCAATGCCGAGCCTGAACAGGCCGCTGAACCTGTCTGTTTGAGCTCTTGCTGGCTTTAGGGCCCGAGCCGCTAGGCTCGCTACGCGGGTGCGCTCGGCGCGCTCGGCTGAATGCATCATTGACCACCGCTTTACCGCGCCCTCAACGCTTGGCCCGAACCTCTGAGGGGCTTTAGCGCAGCCTTCGACGGCGAGCCTGCGTGCGGCTGTTTTAAATGCGAGCGAGCGGTCGGCTGCTAGCTCATCCAAGATCATGCGATAGGCCTCTGAGTCGTGCGGATACGACTTGCTGCCCCTAGGACGACCGCGCCTTACCTTTTGCGTCGCAACCGCCGAAATTAATCGGCGCGCGCGGTCAATGCCCAGTTGCGCCGTCAGCTCATCTCGAAGTCGAGCCAGGTCGAGCAGCACTTCATCTAAACGTCGCGGCCTTCCCCTTAGGATATCCGCAAGCATCCCGCGATACTCAGGTTCAGTCATATCCGCGCCTCCGCTGGCGCCTTTCCGCATGTGGTGGACGGCGGGGCGGGCCGGTGCGGAAACCGGCCCTTCGGCGGCCAGACCTAGCCCCGCCGAGGTCATGCTACCGGATCAGGCCGAGCCGGTGCCAGCGGCGTGGAGCGCCAGCCCGTTGCGGAAGATGCCGGGCAGCATGCGCTCCGCCACGGTCCCATCGCAGTCCGAAGTGTCGGTCACGCTGGGATCGAATGCGGCGAGCCACGCCATCTTAGCCAGCAGGCCTTGCAGGGTCTTCGCCTCGATCCTGCACAGGCGATCGATGATCTCGTCCTGACGATCTGTCAGAGGGTCCGTGTGGATCTTGTCGAGCGCTTCCTCCTGCTCGAAGTCCATCGGGTACGGATAGGCATCCCAGATGGCCGCCTTCCGGCGCTGCAGCTCGCCGTGCTCGGAGCAGAGGGCAAAGATCTCGGCGTCAGGGTGCGCAGCGCCAGCCAGGGCAGCAGGGGCATCCAGCAGCATGATGGCGCTGCCGGTGAGGATGGAACGACGGGAGGCCATCAGACTTGCCCTCCTGCCAGCGCCATCCCGTCGAGCAGGATGGTCTTGAGCAGGGCTTCCTCGCCGTACTGCTCTTCCTCGACCAGATGCGGGAATTCCTGCACCATCATTTGGATGCGGATCAGAAGGCCGTCCACCGTCTTCGCCCTGAGGCTCTCGATCTGGTTGTCGAACAGCTCGGTCTGCACCCGCTCCAGCGGCGCGATGTGCTCCGCGCCGTAGGCGTCTTCCTGCTCAAGCCGGTAATGCGCCGGCATCGCCCGAAAGGCCGCCCGGATTTGATCCGTCAGCGCCATGTACTGCCGGCAAAGCGTGATCAACTCGGCGTCCGGATGGGGCGCCGCGACAGCACCCTCGATGGCGGGCGCGGCCAGCATTGCAACCGCGCTGCCCATGAGCGCAGCCCGCCGATTGAAGCCGTTGGCGGGTGGCGGGGGCGGCGGAGGCGAGGCCGGTGGCGTCCAGTCCTGGCGCTTCGGCCAGACGAAGCTGCGCGCGCTCATGCCCGTGCCTCCGCCCAGCGCATCGCGTCGCCCTTCTTGGGGAATCTGCGCGCCGCGTCCTCGCTGCCCTCCGGCGGAATCGCGAGCCAGCCCGCGAAGACATCCCATTCGAGCGGCGGCCGGTGTATGGCCTCGCCCGTCCGCCTCACCAGCTTCGGCAGCGGGAGGAACCGCCATCCGGCCGCCGAAAGCCGCTTCTCGCGCGAGCAGGCGAAACGCCCATCGGCCTCGGGCACCTTGCAGCTCTCGTCCACGAGGTGCTCGTAGTGGCAGTACTCGCCCACGCCACCATGGCTCTCCTCCCCCCAGAAGCTGCGATAGCCGCGCCGCTTCTTGTCCATGGCCTTGGCTTCGGCGGTAGCCACCACCTGCTCGGCCGAGAGGATGAGGTCCGTGACGGTCTGGTCGATGCCGCCTCCCGAGAAAGCGGGGAAGGCTGCCAAGGCAGCGGGCAAAGCTCCACCGCGTGTGGTATTCTGTCTGATAGCCATGGTCCTGATGCTCCACATCATGGGTTGTGGTCAGGCCGGGCGAGAGGCTCCTACCCCTCTTGCTCGGCTGATTGACATCGAGTGTCAATGTGTGCAAATTGCATTCAATGACTAGTGATGTCAACACTCATCATCACACATCTGCACACGGAGTTGCCATGGTTAGGTCAGCGGCCGTTTCGCTGCGCGTCGAACCCGAATTGAAACAGGCGGTAGAGGCGGCAGCCGACGCCGACGGCCGAACCGTCGCGCAGTGGGTGGAGCGCCTTCTCATTAAGGAATTGAAGGCTCAGGGCTTCCTTCGGGAGTAGGCAGATCCGTCAGGTCGACGCCCTCTTGGCGACCTTCCGCTTCACCTGCTTGCGCTTCCGCGGCTTTGAAAAGCTGGCCTTGTAGAGCGCTTCCGCTTGACGAGCGGCCTTCCGCTGCTCCTCTCGGAGTTCATCCATATCGTGGAGGCCCTGGTAGAGCTCGCTGCGCCCCGCCGCCTCGTGAGTTGACTGATCCAATAGGCGAGATGCCGCGATTTGGAGCGCGCCTCGGATGATAGCGTTCTTTGCGTCGAAGCGACGGCGCTCCGTCTCGCCAAGGCGGGACCGCAAGTCATCTTTCCCTATCTGCAGAGAAGAATCCCGGAACGGCTCGAATGGTCCGGAGCCTTTGGCTTCGTAGTATTCTGCGACCGCATCGAGAAATTCCCTTGCCTCGCGGACGATGTTGTAGGATTTGCCAGCGCCTCGGACGACGCGGATGAGGTTGGCGGCGAGTTCGCGCAGCGCCTGTTCAGCGTGGCGCTGGGCTCTATCGATCCGTTCCTGGGCTGCCCGCGCCCGGAGTTCCTCCTCTGAGTTTTCAGCAACGACCTTCATCCCAGACTCCCGACCGGTTGTGGCAGCCTATGAGACGGGGTGCGAGAAATCTACGAAGCGGCGAGCGGTCCAAAGCCCTCGACGCCGCCGGCGTAATCTTCATGCTGGACAATGGTGAAGGGCCGGGGGTGAGGCTGAGGAAGCAGGCGGAATAGCCGAGGCCCATCCGCAAGGAGTGAGCTTGGGATCACTGCCCCCGGGCGCTGACTCCCGTGATATTGCAAGCTGGGCCAGTGCGCGGGCTGAGCTGGCAGGCCGTGACAAAAACCTTTGGCACCGGGCCGCCGACAGGTAGGTCCCGGGCTGGGTCGATCGCCGTGAGCGCCACGGAAGCCCTGAAGAGCACCAGGCGTTCCAGGTGCGAGCAATGTACCGGGATCTCAGCATTGAACATCACCGCGACCTGGACCTCCTGCCCCCTCTCGATTCGATTCTCCCGAAGGCCACCAAAGAATATGTTGTCGTCACTCGCCGTGGCGACGTTGGCGACCGCCACTGGCGTCACGCTTGGTGGCTGATTGGTCCGGGGCACGATGAGCGGTGACCCGATGGGGGCCGTGGCGACCTGAATATTTTCAACGTTTGCGCGGACCGGGATACTGCTCGCACTCTTCAGCACCAACTGGCCGAAAACTGGTGTCGTCTGCATCAGCACGGCCGATGGATTGGCGCTACAATACTCGTGAATGTCGCCTGCCTCGGTCGCCGCTGCCGACACCCTGAATGGAATAGTGCTGCCGTCCTCGCTCAAATCGAGCTGGATGCCGAACGTGCCAGCGATGTCCGTTCTCACTGAGGCGGCAGCAGTCTGAATCTCAGCCCGTGTTTTCGGGAAGAGAGTGTCCCACTGGTAGAGCACCCATAGTCCGCCGACGACAACGGCTGCGGTCGACACGAGATTCTTGGCGATCTCGCTGACATCCTTCCAATTCGTCGGCATATCGTCTCCCCGTGAGCCGCCCGCGAGGGAGGATAACCAGGGTCTTTGCCTTATGGAAGCGATCGGACGAGGTGCGTCACTTGGCGTCTATTTGATAGATGGCGTGCACGTTTGGTCGCGGACGATGGCAAGGAGACGCCGGTACCGATCGCGACCATGCGGCTCCAGGCTGATGCCGCCGGCGATAAGGACCGTGAGCCGATCCTTTGCAGCACGAGCCGCGCGGATCTCCGCAGGGCACTGGCCGCGCATCTCCGGGTATCCAGGCCCATGATGCTGACGCGCCCCTGGACGGGCGAAAGGACTAACATTCCAAGCGCGGATTTAGTCGCGGCAGCGATAGATTAGCTTTGGTTGATGAGCTCCCATGTTTTAGCCGCCGTCTCCGCGGTTGGTGGCAGGCCGGCCTCATCTCTCAATCCGACGGCGCGGAATTCTTCTGCTGCTCTGTCCCAATTGGTGCCGGCGGTCTCGACCATCGCCGCGACCTTGTCGCGATTTTCCGTCATCCAATTGAGAAGCGATTGGCCCTGATGATCACTCGTCGCGGATGAAGCTCCGGCGGCCGCAGGGCGGGTGGTCATGCCCCTCTCCTTGCCTTTCCATTTGGAAACCGTGCGTCGGTGGGAGTGCGATCGCAAGCCATATCCCCCGGCACCGATGGCATGCTGGTGACCTGCGCCTCCCTGACGGAAACCCGGCCGGAGCCTCTCCAACAGGACAACTACAGCGCGGTGCCCAGGTTGGTGCCGCGAAACCGGGATGAAGCCGGATCGTTTGACGCGGGGACAGGCAATGACTTTCGGGCGAGAGGCAGATGCCGCGATATTTCTTCGACATCGACGACACGGGGGTGCTCTGTCGGGACGAATGCGGACTGGTGCTCGACCATCTCCAGGCAGCGCGTTTCGAAGCGATCGCCGCCGCCCACGCTATGGCGCGGGACCGGAAGCCGATCGGGGAATGGGCCAGCACCTTATGCAAGGTCCGCGATGAGGAAGGCCGATTGCTTTACACTGTTTCCGTGACCTTCGTCGGGCGGTGGGAGTAGCTCAAACGCATCAGTCGGCGCGGTCGTGACTGCTGTCCCCGGTCGGAATAATCCGTTCGCCGGTTATCCCAGGATAATGCGGCATGATGCGTCCCCCGGATGGAATAGCTGGCCCAGATGCTGCGGAGAACATGCCCTTCCATCTCATCCTTACGCCTTCCGGCGGGGTCCAAGCGACCATAGGCTTAGGCGCGGCGAAGACGATCACCACCATCGATTGGGACAACGCTCCGTGGCCTCGGGCTGTGCTTGGCCACCCGGAAATCACCAAAGCACTCGAGGCCTGGATGCGGTCGCGGCTGCAGCCGGCGACGATATCATGGCAGCAGGTTGAAGAGATCCTGCAAGCGGCCGGGGTCGCCGCACTGCTTCAGTCGAAACCGAGGGACAGCTCAGAATTCTCGATGTTCGAACGGCGGACCTGAAACGCAAAAATGCCCACACGGATAACTCGGGTGGGCAGGTGCTTTAGCTCGATGTGAAGAGGCGTCAGCGTCCGGTCATCGACGCGTGGCAGGACCAGGCGCTGCCGCTGGGGTGCCGAGCGCCGATGATTTAGGGGCCAGCGCTATCGCTGGCCGCGCCGCGCCGATGGTAGAAGGCGAGACTGTCGAGGGCGCGTCGCATCCGCCTAGGTCGGTGACGATTGCGGTGACGCCGGAGGGACGCACTGGAGCCGCCGCCCTGGCCAACGGCCATTCGACTTAGAGCCCTTTTGAGAAATCGGTTTTCGGGATTCCCTTTGGCTGCGTGGCGTGATTCACGCTTGGGATGTGGACCGAGCGGAGCCGCGGCCGGATGGCCGAGATCACCAGAAAGACGAAGCGTTACCCGTCTGATCTGACGGACGAGGAATGGGATCAGATCGGACCATTGATGCCCAAGCCTCGTCAGCGGGGCCGGCCGCGGGAGGTGGATCTGCGCGAGGTGCTCAACGCACTTCGCTATCTGGTCCGCTCGGGCTGCGGATGGGAGATGCTTCCGGTCCATTTCGGTCCCTGGCAGACGGTCTATTGGTGGTTCCGCCGGTTGATGCGGCGGTTCCTGTTCCAGACCATCCACGACCTGGCCCTGATGTGTGATCGGGAGCGAGCAGGACGCGAGGCGAGCCCCTCGGGCGGGGTCATCGACAGCCAGTCGGTCAAAGCGCCGGCTGCCGGAGCCCAGCGGGGCTATGACGCGGGCAAGAAAGTGCTGGGCCGCAAGCGCCACATCGCGGTCGATACCGACGGGCGGCTGCTGATGGTCCACCTGACGCCGGCCGACATCTCCGACTCTGCCGGAGCCCAGACGATCCTGGACGGCATCCGCAAACGCTGGCCCTGGGTAAAGCACATGTTCGCGGACGGCGCCTATGACCGGCTGAAGCTGATGGAGAAAGCAGCCTTCCTGGACTTCACCGTCGAGGTCATTCGTCGATCCGACAGCCAGGCCGGCTTTCAGGTCTTGCCGCGTCGCTGGGTCGTAGAGCGCACCTTTGGATGGATGACACGCTGGCGGCGCCTCGTGCGCGACTATGAGCAGCGCCTCGATGTCTCCGAGGCCATGATCCTCATCGCCATGGCAGGCATCCTACTTCGCAGAAACGCCCACCCCTGATTTTCCAAAAGGGCTCTTACCTCTGGACAGCACTGCATGCGCCGCATCTTATATTCCCTGTTATGGAGAGAGGGCGACGCACAGTGAAACCTTGGTTAAAGTCAATCTCGACTAAACCTATTGCGATCACTGTCAGATTGCCTGCTGGCGGCGTGATTCTTCTTGCATTGCTGCTTGTCACCTCGCTTATTGCGCCGGCCATCCCTGCTGCTGTGCTTCGCTTCCTGGGTCAATCGACTCCCGTCTCTAATTGGCTTCTTTGCGTCATGGGCATCGGCTCTGTCGCGGGTTTCGCTATGCTTCCCATCAGGGCACTTCGAGCGGGCTCCCTGCGCCCGGGAGTGACGGCCGACGCCCAGCCATCGCGTCCTATCCCTCCGCCCGACCTGGTGGCCCCAGCGAATCAGTCCCCCGCCACCGCACCGATTCCAGTCACACCAGCAAGCATACCCTCCATTGCGATAGCCGTTCCTGTGACGCCGCCGCCGCCCCTTCCGATCGCCTCGCCGATCCCGGTGGTGCGGTCAGCCCCGCCCGCCGTCGCCTCATCACTCCCGGTGGCAGCACCCGCCAGTATCGTCCCGTCAATGCCGTCGATGCCGTCGGGCCCGCGGGGTATCGCTCCGCCGCCGCCACCGCCGCCAGGACCGAGACAGGCCCCGCATCCGGTATCTCCGGCTCCGGTGCCGGCCTTGCCCCTGCCGCCTGCGCGTCGGCCGCCGGTAACGGCAGCACCACCGATTGTGGTCGTCCCGCCGCCAACGCCAGGGAGTTCACGCGCCGCCGCGCCGCCGCCCCCGCCGCCTTCTCCCCCGCCGCGTGCTGCCGAGCGGGCGCGCGCCGCACCCGCCGTGCCACCAGCCCCCGGCTGAGGCGAGCGGCCACGACGCCAGCGACATCTATGTCCCGGCATCTCGGGCTTGGTCACCAGCAACATCTAATTCTGCAGTTCGTCAGGGGCTCGGCGTGGCTGGCGAGAAGATAGTTGCACGGAGCAGCAGGCCGGCTGCCATGCTGAGACTGGCGTTTCACGAGGCCCCGCCGCGCGCTAGTTGAAAGCCGAGGAATGAATTTCCTCGCCCCGGAGCCCTCAATACCATCACCGACCGCCTGGCCCGCACGCTGGCCCGCGGTCTCATCTGTTCCGTGTGGATTGTCATGGGCTGGATTTGCGCCGTCGGTATCTTGGATCTTCACCCGCCGGCCGGCGCCCAATCGGGCCTGGTGCCGGTCGCGGAGCTGCTGATGGAGTCGTCGGCCTCTAATCCTTCTCGGACGACGGCACCGGGGCGGGCGAGAGTCCCATCGGCGCGGTCTCCGCCAGCTCGGCGACGCGCGCAGGATAGGCCCGGGCCTACTTTGCGGTGATGGCGGGCCGGAGGGTTACTTTGGGTCATGCCGGGCGTTCAGACGGAAAGGAAAACGCTATGAACACCCGCCGCCAGAGCACAATCTTTCTCACGCTCGCCATTGTCGGCGTAGCGGTCGGCCTCTTCATTTACGCCGCCTTCGCAACCTAGCCGCGGCGCGGGATTCATCTCATGCCCAACATGAACCCCGAAACCAACGGCGCGCTGATGGCCGAATTCCACCGGCACCGGCTGGCCCTCATCGAAGCGAAGAAGCGGGGCATCGACGCGGTCGAGATCCGGCAGAAGGTCCGCGAGTTGGAGGCCGAGCTGGTCGAGCGCTTCGGAAAGCGCCAGTTCAAGGCGCGCTACCGGAAAGAATATCCTGCAGACACCTAGCCGGGCAGAGCGGGCAGAGGGGCCGGTGAGCGCGCCAACTCAGCTGCTCGGCCTCCATCTCCTTCTAGCGCGCGGTTGCGCCGTTCTCAGCCGAGCTCGATCGACCAGGTTCGCCGCCCTGCTATGATGTCCTGAGCCACGCTCAGCACGGCTGGCAGCTGCTTCACGACAGGGATGCCGGGGCAATAAGGGTGGCCGCCGTACTGGGCGTGAAACCCAATGCCATCATTCAGGGCTGGCAGTTTTTCCTTCTTGATGGCGCGGTATTTCACCTCGGCATCGGAGAAGAAGAATGGTCCCAGGAAGTTGAGGCGCAGGGAGATGCCATGCGTCTGGTGGCACCAAGCCAGCAGGTTGCCATGCGCCTCAACCTGGGCGTCCGTCAGGCTATCCCCAGGCTTGCCGACGCTCTCGACATTCACCGAATGCTCGTTGGCAGGTCCGGCGCCGTAGACCATGAAGCCCGTGTCCACAAACTGAACAATGCGCCCATCTCGCTCGATGCCGAAGTGCGCGCCGGCAAACTGCGACTTCTCTGGAAGAATCTGGCCGTCATAGCCGCGTTTCTCGTCGTTCTCGAACCAGTTCTTCATGCCTGGGCAGCTTCCGCCTTCAGCGATGTGAACGATATACGTCTTAAAGGTGCGATTGGTGGTATTGGTACTGTAGGTATGCTTCTGATTTTTGCGAACCGGCGACTGATCAGCCAACCAACAGATCGCCATCCTATGCACTCCTCTTCCATTCAGGAAGCCGAGATGGTGCATCGGTCTAGGGCCTAAATCCAGTCCATGTCATGTAATTCTATGAGGCCGAAAACATGAGGCCATCATGGCGAGGATCTGGCAGCGCAGATCGTCGGTTTTCGAGCCATCGGCGGAGAGGCAGGGGGTTTTGGTGGTTATGGGGGTTTTGGGGAACGTGCGGAAATTCGGAAAACGAGGGTCAGCCTCAGAGCCCATCCGCGAAGTTTTGATTTAAGATGAGGGTTTTGCTGCGAGGCGGCGGAGCATGATGCGGATCGTGGCCATGCGGACGAAGGCGGCGGCGATGCGGCAATGTCGTTCGAAGTCGCGGGCGTCATCTTCGCGCCGGGCCTGACCCCGCTCTGGTGATCCAGGCGAGGGGGTTAGGTGCCGGCCGTTATCCGCTCAACCCCAGCGCCACCGCGAGCGCGATGATCGTCAGGATGATGACGATCATGGAGAGGCGGAAACCGGACATCAGGGGGCTTCTTCTCGTGGCGCGCATAGTTGCCATACCAACAGTCGGCCAAGAATCCCATGATTCGAGCAACATTCTCAATATTGTATAGTATACAAAAAATAATGTCGCTTCCGAGTTACTTTTGTCGACGTAGAATTTTTAATGGAGATGCGGAGTCAATCCGAATTTTCGATATTAAAGGTCCGAACATGTTTCGCAGAGTTCTTTTATCATTAATCAGCTTCTCGGCCCCCTCCGCTGCCGCAGTAGCTCAGACACCCGCGGATATCCGGTCGAGCGTGCCGCGGGGCGGCCAGGACCTGTCCACCATGGGGCAGGCCCATCCTTCGACGAACCACGCGCCCCAGGGTTTTGCCACGGAGCGCCTGGCCAGGGCCAAGCGCCAGGCGGAGTTCAATCGGAACTTCTCCGGCACGCCACTTCGCCCACCCGGGCTGGTGCAGCGCGCACCCAATCGCGGAGGCCGGCCGAATGGCGCGCTCTGAAGATCCGATGGGCAAGTCATCGGAAACGCCGGCACCAGGCGTCGCGCTACCCGCTTCGCG
>NZ_JBXAQB010000029.1:0-14980 GCF_058806835.1 Roseococcus sp. GW821-FHT12F05 | reverse complement strand
CACGCCGAGCAGGCTGCCCTGGAAGCGCTGCGTCACTTCGCGGCCGGCCAGCCGGAGGATCAGTTCTCGATGGGCGATGACCGAGCGGATTAAAGCCAGGGGCCGGGCGGAGACGCGCTGCATTCGGAGGTTCCATCGGCCGAGAGCCGCGACGTGTCAAGTTGCCGCTGTTAGAGGTCGTGATTGGTCGGCGATTGGAGTGGTCCCCATCTCGACCGGACAGGCGGCGCAAGCGTGAGGGCCTAGGTGGAAGCCTAGGAATCTGCCTGAGTAATCTGCTGGTAGGGTGGGGGTGACTGTGATTCGATCTTGCGGATAGGCAAGAGCTTCCGGCCGTGGGACGTCGATCTGGGACGTCGATCAAAGATGGCTGCTGCCGCCGTCGCTGCACGAGTTCATCCTGCCGGGCCATCTGCCCCACTTCGTCCGCGGCCTTGTGCGCGAGACGCTGGACCTGACGGAAATTCTGTCCTGCTACAACGAAGTGCGGGGCTACCCCGCCCTACCATCCGGGGATGATGGCGGCCCTTCTGCTCTACGGTTACAGCCGGGGCGTCTACTCCTCGCGTCGCCTGGCCCGGGCCTGCGAGGAACGGGTGGACTTCATGGCGGTCACCGGCCTGAACGGGCCGGACTTCCGCACGGTGAGCGACTTCCGCAGGCGTCACTTCGCCGCCCTTTCAGGCCTGTCCGTGCAGGTGCGGCGATGAACCTCGGGATCGGCTCGTCGACATGGTGAGGCGCCTGGCCCGCATCCGAGGGACACGGGCGGCGCTTGAGCGGGAGGCGAAAGAAGATCCAGCGAGCCGCGATCCCGAGAGGCCCGGTCCGTCCTCAGGCTTGCGACAGGTCGGCCAGCCCTGCCGGGCTCCTGACGGCAGAGCAGTGTCAGATCAGACTGTTAGCGCTTTTCCTGGCCGTTGAGGCCGTCCGCCCACGGCTCCGATTGATCCACGGCCCAAGCGTAAATCGGGATCGAAACCCCGTAGAACCTCATCTCGATCCCAAAAACGGATCTCAGACATTTGTTCTTCCCAGAAAATCTATCTTGCCATAATCTCGTCATGGCATCGACATCGAGATTCAATAAAATGATCACACTCGAAGGAATCAGCGCGTTGAAAAAGCGCGAGAATTCAGGCCAATCCCAAGGCGAAACCGACCAATTCACCGCAAAGTTTGGGCCTCTGATTTCCAGTGATGATCTGCCTTATGGCGTCATGGGCAATCCGACTCTCGAAAGCCACCATCCTACGGTGCAAATATTAAATATTCCTGATCATGCAATGGGTGATGCTTCTTTCGAGATAGAGGGTATTCGAGAAGAGGCATCCGCCATCAGTCAAGGCGCAACTGGCAACAAATATATAGACGGAATTTTGAGTGGTGTGCGGTGGTCTGGCTCTATCACATTTAGTTTTCCGCAATTGTATACCGATTACGGGCCGATCTATTCAACCGGTGAGCAATATAACAGCTTTCGCCCACTTACCGTTCAGGGGCAGGAGGCAACGCGAGCTATTCTCGGTGGATTCACTTCTTTCGGGACTTCCGGAGTCTCTACTTATGGAAGCCTTGCCTCTCTGATCTCAAGCTCAGTCCAACAGACGACTGGTTCTGGCCAGAATGGCCTGGGTGATATCAGATCCGCAGAATCCAGATCCGCGAACCCAACTGCTTACGCTTATTACCCAAACAACTCGACATCCGGCGTGGGTGGTGATGTCTGGTACGGGGACAGTTATGCGGGAACAATAAACGATTATCGAAATCCAATATTGGGGGGATATGCGTATCATACTTACATCCATGAGCTCGGGCATGCGCTCGGCCTGAAGCATGGCCATGAGGCCGGTGGTGTCGCGAGCACCGCAGTGCCGGCCGACCGGGATGCGATCGAGTTCACAGTGATGACCTACCGGCCCTACCTCTACGGGCCGACGAACGGGTACACCTATGAGCGCTGGGGAGCCCCACAGACCTTCATGATGCTCGACATCGCCGCCCTGCAGACGATGTACGGGGCCGACTACACGACCAATAGCGGCGACACGGTCTACAAATGGGCCCCTTCGACGGGCCAGATGTCCCTCAACGGTGTCGGGCAGGGAACTCCCGGCGGAAACCGGGTATTCCTGACGATCTGGGATGGCGGCGGCAACGACACCTACGACATGTCGAACTATACGACTGGCGTCTCGATCCATCTGACCCCGGGCCTCTGGAGCGTGACCTCGGAGACGCAGCGCGCCCTCCTGGGTCCCGGCGTCAAGGCGCAGGGCACGGTCTACAACGCGCTCCTCTTCAACGGCGACACGAGATCGGTCATCGAGAACGCAATCGGCGGGTCGGGCAACGATATCATCTATGGCAATGGCGCCGCGAACGTCCTGCGCGGCAATGCGGGGAACGACCTCATCTTCGGAGGCGAGGCCTCGGACTGGCTGTACGGCGGGCCGGACTACGATATCGCCGAATTCTCCAATCAACTGTCGCAGGTCACCTTCACCCGATTCCTCCAGTTGGATGAGCACAATGTCCTCCATCAAAGGGTCAGGGTCTCGACCCTCACCGAGGGGGTGGATGTCCTTCAGGATATCGAGAGGGTAAAGCTCGGCGATGGCTCCATCTTCCTGGGACCATTCCGGGAAGATTTCGACGGCCTGTTCTACGGGCTGGGGAACGGCGACGTGTATCGCGCCGGCGTGAACCCGCTGGACCATTTTATGGGTACCGGATGGCGCGAGGGGCGCGACCCTTCGGCGCAGTTCTCGGTCAGCGGCTATCTCGGCGCCTACCGGGACGTGGCCGCGGCCGGGGCCAATCCCCTCGTCCACTACAGCAACGGCGGATGGCGCGAAGGTCGCGACCCCAGCCTGAACTTCGATACGAATGGCTATCTCGGCCTCAACCCGGACGTGAAAGCCGCCGGCCTCAATCCCCTGATCCACTACCTCGTGTCCGGTCAGTATGAAGGACGGCTGACCGCCAAGATGGTGGGATCGACGGATCAGTACGGCTTTGATGCGCAATTCTACCTGATGAAATATGCCGACGTCGCCCGCGCGGGCGTGGACCCGTCGCTGCACTTCTACCAGGTGGGGTGGAAGGAAGGCCGCAATCCAAACAACTACTTTGATACTGCAGGCTATCTTTCCAAGTATAATGATGTGAAGATGGCTGAAGTTAATCCATTAATTCACTACAGTGGCCAAGGATGGAAGGAAAATCGTGACCCTAGCAAGGAATTCGATACCGGAAATTATTTATCAAACTATGCGGATATCGATGCTGCGGATATAAATCCATTCGATCATTACCTCAAGACCGGAATCAACGAAGGTAGGAAGATTTTCGGCGACGGCGCGTTCGATTGATGTGCTCGCGCCTTCCCTGGGCCAAGTGATGTGCAGGATAGAGGACCGCTCGAGTTGACCGGCTCGCGAAGCGATGTGGTGTCCTGCAAGGGCGTGTTCGAAGCCTCAAGATTTTACCTCATCAGCGTCGGCCTCTTCTCCGGCGCTTCCAATATCCTGCAGCTCACCGTCTCCATCTACATGATGCAGGTCTTCGACCGCGTCCTGACCACCCGCAATCCGGATACGCTGCTCTACCTTACGATCCTGGCCAGCCTGGCGATCGCCGTCTTCGCGATTCTCGAATTCTGCCGGAGCGTCGTCATGCAGCGGGTGGCGAGCTGGGTCGAATCCCGCCTCGCGCCGGAGGGTGTCGTCCGTGGGATAGAGGCGCAGCTTCGGGGCCTCACCTATGGGATGGACGTGCTGCGTGACCTCGGCAGGGTCCGCGCCTTTCTCGGCTCGCCGGCCATGCTGGCGCTCTTCGACATCCCCTGGGTGCCCATCTACCTCCTCGCGATCTTCCTGCTCCATCCTCTGCTGGGATGGATCGCCGCGGCCGGAGCCGTCCTTCTCGTCGCCCTGGCCATTCTCAACGAGCTCCTGACCGCCCGGCTGCTCGGCCAGGCGGGGCAGGCGGCCATCCAATCGCATCGCCGCGCCGAAGCCTCGGCTCGCTACGCCGAGGTCATCGACAGCATGGGAATGATGCCGGCGATCGTCGCGAGGTGGTGGCGTTCCTACCAGGGCGTGCAGGAGCCGCAGGACCGCGCGGCCGACCGTGCTGCGGCCAGCCTCTCGCTCACCAAGCTCCTGCGGCAGCTGCTGCAGATCGCAGTGCTCGGCGCAGGCGCCTGGCTGGTGCTGCAGCAGGAGCTGACCGCCGGCGCCTCCATTGCCGCCTCCATCGTCATCGGCCGGGCCCTCGCGCCTGTCGAGCAGGTGGTGGGCGGCTGGAAGCTGCTCGTGCAGGCGCGGCAGTCAAGTCGGCGCCTGCGAGCCTTCCTGGCCATGCCCCGTCTGCGGCCACCCGGCCTATCGCTGCCCACCCCCGCCGGCGCGCTGGCCGTGGAGCGGATCTCCTATGCCCTGCCCGGCCAGGGGACGCCGCTCATCAAGGGCGTCGCCTTCGAGCTAACGGCGGGCGAGAGCCTTGCCATCATCGGTCCCTCCGGCGCGGGCAAGACCACGCTGCTGCGGCTCATCATCGGCACGCTCGACCCCTCCATGGGTCACGTCCGTCTCGATGGCGCCGACGTGTTCCAATGGCAGCGCGAGGACCTGGGCCGGCATGTCGGCTACCTACCGCAAGACGTCGCGCTGTTCGACGGGACGGTGATCGAGAACATCTCGCGCATGGCAGAGACTCCCGCTGCCGGTGCGGTCTTCGAGGCGACGCAACTGGCCGGATGCCATGACATGATCCAGCGCCTGCCGCAGGGCTACAAGACGGAGATCGGGGAGGGCGGCGCCCGCCTGTCCGGCGGCCAGCGGCAGATGATCGGCCTCGCTCGCGTGCTATTCGGGACGCCCCGCCTCGTCGTGCTCGACGAGCCCAACTCCCATCTGGACGCTGCGGGGGAGCACGCCCTGGGCCGCACCCTGGAGCAGCTTCGCGCCCGCGGGACGACGGTGGTCTTGGTCTCCCACCGGCCCACCCTGCTGCATCAGGTGGACAAGATCCTTCTGCTCCAGGACGGCGCGGTGGAGATATTCGGGCCGCGCTCCGAGGTCCTGAATCGCCTTGCGGGGCCTGCCAGGCCCATGATCGTCAAGGGCGCTTCATGATCTCCCCTCCCGGATTGCCCGGTCTGGAAGGCCGGCCGCGCGGCACCCGCTTCGCCCTCGTTCTCGGCTTCGGCACCCTGCTCACCTTCGGGGGAGGCTTCGCCGCCTGGGCTGCGTTCGCTCCGCTGGCGGAGGCGGCGCTGGCTGCGGGCATCATCAAGGTGGAGGGCAGCCGGCGGACGCTGCAGCACCTCGAAGGCGGCCTGGTGCGGGAGATCCTGGTGCGCGACGGTGACCGCGTGCGCCAAGGCCAGGTGGTGATGCGGCTGGATGATGCTCAGTCCGGCGCCACCACGCTGGCGGCACGGGCCCAGCGCGCGGCGCTGCAGGCGCAGAGGGCGCGGCTCATCGCCGAGCTCGACCGCGCGGCCGAACTGCGCTTCCCGCCCGACCTGATGGCGGCGGCGGAAGATCCGCACGTGGCGGAGGCGATGGCGGGCCAGCGCGCGCTGTTCCTGGCCCGGCAGGCCCACCTCGACAGTCAGATCGCCATCTTCGCCCATCGCGCCGAGCAGGGGCGGGCGAACATCGTCTCGGCGCAGGGCCAACTCACCGCCGCGAACCGTCAGATCCTCCTCCTCCGTCAGGAGGAGGCGATGCGTCGGGACCTGGTGCGCCAGGGGCTCGCGCGCCTTCCGGAATTGCTGGCGGTGCAGCGGACGTTGGCCGGCGTGGAAGGCAGCGCGGCGGACCTGGAGGGGCAGATCCGCCGGTCCGGGGCCGCGATCCAGGAGGCCGAAAGCCAGGCCCGGGCCACGCTAGACCAGCGCATGCAGGAGGTGGGCACCGAGGCGCGCGACGTGGCCAACCGGCTTGCCGACGCCGAGGAGCGCGTGAAATCCGCCTCCGACGTGTCGATCCGCCGCGACATCGTGGCACCGGAGGACGGCACCATCCTGAACCTGCGCGTTTTCAACCTCGGCGCCGTTCTCCGGGCTGGCGACCCGGCCATGGACCTCGTACCTTCGCAGGATCGCCTGGTGGCAGAAGTGCAAGTCCAGCCAACGGATATCGACGTGGTTCATCCGGGCCTCGCCGCCGAGGTGCGGCTTCCCGCCTTCCGCCAGAGGCTCGTACCGACACTGCTGGGCGAGGTGACCTTTGTGGCGGCCGATGTCACCTTGGACCCGCAAGCGCGCGGCGCCCATTTCAGGGCGCAAATCCGCATCCATCCGAGTCAGCTCTCCCGGCTACCGGGTGTCGTCCTGGCCCCGGGCATGCCGGTCGAGGCCCACATCATCCTCGGCGAGAGGACCTTCTGGCAGTATCTGACCCAACCCGTGCGGGACTCCTTCGTCCGCGCTTTTCGAGAGAATTGACCCAGCGTGCGCTGCACGCCGTCCATCTGCCGCAGTAAGACATCTTTCAGAAATTGAATATGCAGAGTTCTCACGTAGAACGACCTTGAATATTTATTTCAAAAATATAAATACTATAACGGCTAACCGTTTCTGTTCCAGGCCCCGACGGGGATGGACGGGCGGGGAATGGTTACGGTTTCAGACGTCCATGCACAGAGGCTGGCAAGCAGCGTAAGGCCAAGCATAAGGTTCGGAACATACTCCCGTCAGCATTGTTAGCGCGAGATCAGTGCATCAGGGACACTTTACAGCGTAGAATTGCGGATGGATAGATAATTATACTCGTTTCCTTAACCTCGCCCTCAGCTTTTCGTGATCCTCATTAGTGATCTCGTCTGGCGCCCTGAGCACCCATTGCTTCGCTTTGCCCCGGATCCCCAGTTGAGATGGCAGGCCGGCCACCAGGCCTGCGGCCTCCATTCGAGCCAGCGACCGCGACATGCATGCCATGGTGGAACGCGAGCTCTTCAGCCCCAGCAGCTGGATAATTGTTCGCGTAGCAGGCAGGCCGCCGGTGGACCCATTGAGGTCATCCAAGGTCCCAAACTGCTTCAGCACCTCGATGATCTCAGCTCGACGGCGAAGTTTGCGTGAGGACCGGATGTCACCTGCTGCCATCGGGATCCCTCCTTAACCTGACCCCCGGCCCCTCGCCATTCCCGGGCACGAAGATCACGCCGGCGGCTTCGAGGGCGACGCGGATAGCGTTGAGCGTGGCCGGTCGAGGGGCTACCTCTTTTCCCTCAAAGCGTTGGATTGTCCGCCTGGGAACATCGCTCGCAGTGGCGAGCTGATCCCGGGACCAGTCCAGTAGCGCTCGCCCGGCGCGAGATTGTTCGGGTGTTATGTCCTGATTTGAGACATTAGAGCTTGCAGCCATAGCTGCAATATGTCTTAAATTAGGACGTTCCGCAAGGAACTCTCGGCCGAGCAGAGAGATTGCAGCTCCCCGCCCGGCCTGACCGCAACCTCGATGCTGGGAGCATCAAGATCATGGCTACCCGACAGAATACCACACACGGCAGAGCTTTGCCCGCTGCCAGCCCCAACCCCGACGTGGAAAGGCAGGAGGCCGCGTCCGCCATCGATGTGACGGTCGCCCGTCTGGACCTGCTCGCCGAGCAGGCGGCCGGCCTGGTCGAGCATGAAGATCGGCAACGCCGCTTCCCGCTCAATCGCGACTATGCGGTGGTGGCGGGGCGCGGTGGTCCCCGGATGGAGAGCTTCACCGTTCCGCCCACGGATGGCCGCGTCCGCTGCGCCCGTGAGAAGCGGCTCAGCGAACGAGGCTGGGCACTGCTCCCCGTGCCACAGTTCGTCCGCCGCACCAGCGCCAGTCGGCGATTCGACGCGCCGTTGGAATGGGTGGGCGCAAGCTGGCTCGTGACCCCGCCGGAGGGCAGCGACCTCGCTGCCCGAACCTTCCCGAAGAAGGGGCTCGCCTTGACCTGGGCGGAGGCACGGGCATGAGCGCGCGCAGCTTCGTCTGGCCGAAGCGCCAGGACTGGACGGCCCCGGCCTCGCCTCCTCCTTCGCCGCCCCCGCCACCCGCCAACGGCTTCAATCGGCGGGCTGCCCTCATGGGCAGCGCGGTTGCAATGCTGGCCGCGCCGGCCATCGAGGGTGCTGTCGCGGCGCCCCATCCGGACGCCGAGCTGATCACGCTCTGCCGGCGCTACATGGGGCTGACGGATCAAATCCGGGCGGCCGTCAATCGGATGCCCGATCACTTCGATTGGCAGCAGGAGAAGGTCTACGACGCGGAGCACGTCACTCCGCTGGAGCAGGTGCAGTCCGAGCTTCTGGAGCAGATGGAGCCGATCCGCGCGCGGACGCCGGCCGGGCTCCTGGCGCGGATCGAACTGGCCGTGAAGGAATACCCGCATCTGATCGGGCTAGATGGCGGGGAGGACTCCATGATCGCGGCCATCCTGCTCGACGGCATGGCGCTGAAGGCGGGAGGGCTCGCCTGATGCCGCGCATCCTCAAGTCGGCCTCCGGCGTGCCTCTGCCTGCCGCGCCGTCTCCGTCTCTTCCTCCGCCACCTATTCCGAGGCGACCGCCGACACGCAAGCCGGCCGGGGCGGCAAGGAAAGGAGGCCGAGCATGAGCGGTACCCGTCGCGCCCTTCTGGCCGCGCTATCGGCTGCCCCGGCGATTTCCGCGTCGTCCCAGGAAGATCCGGCATCGGCGGAATTCATCGCGATGTGCGAGCGGCACGTCATCAACTGCCGGGCTCTGTGGTCCGATCTATCAAATCCGAATGGCTATGCTGGTGATGCGAGAGCAGGGCTCGCCGGATCTGCTTCGGCAGATCGGCTTCGATCTCATCGAGCACGGCGACGGGGTGCGCGATCGTGGCCTCATCGTCGGGATGATGGGGGTCTTCGGCGATCTCATCCGCCGATAGCTTGTGCGATGTGCTAGAAGCACCTCGGCGGGGCAGGGTTGGCCGACCCGCGCGGAACCTCTGCCCGCGCAGCCTCGCCGCACCATCGCAGAGACGCGACCGCAGAGGCGCGCGATGACTAAACCACTGGGTTTGATTGGACTGGGACGCACCCGGGAAGAGGGGGGAACCGACGCCGCAAACCTATTCGAAAGGCTCCGGCTCAGCTTGGGGGAACCAGAGGCCCGGCGCATCTGGACTAAGGTGGCCAAGCGCAAGGCCGGACGTCCTTCCGGGAAGAAACAGTACGATAGAAAAATATTGCTTGTCGTTTTTGATGAAATAGCGGTTCTCGATGACGCCCGCGGGAAAACGCGGGAGGAAATCGCGAAAATTATAGCCAAGCTTGCCAACGAAAGAAGACGTGGAGTCTACGGTGCAAGTGTTCAGGCCATAACGAAGGCAATCGTGCGTGACTTGCGGGAGCGCGAGATGAAGCGCGGGGAGACTCGCGCTGCGTTGGCTACCTTTGCCAAGGGACGGGAATCACCAGGATTGAACTTTGGTAAAGCGCCATCCGGCCTGATCGCGCGCGCCCTTCTCGAATACCAGCCAGACAAGGAGGCCGAAGACAAAAAGCCGACCGAAATTTTGTCCGCCGGACAGAATGGCGCGGTGAAATAAGTCCTTCGCAATAATAGGGATTCAAGAGCAAATGCTTTGTCGCCCGCCGCAGTTCGCCCAAGCCCGGACGAACGCGGCGGCCCTGAAAAGGGTGATTGCGATATGCATCTTCACGCCAACCCCGAACCTCTTTTGGTTCCACGTAAGACTGCCTTCGCCATGGTGGGCGTCGGTACGACCAAGGGCCATGAGCTGATCAACACCGGCCAGCTCGACGCGCGCAAGCTTGGCGACAAGACGCTCATCACCATGGAGAGCATCAAGGCGCTGGCCGAGGCGCTGCCCCGTGCGAAGGCCACCGCCTGATGCGTGCCGCGATCGTCATGCCGAGCCACTACACGCTGCTCGGAGCCCTCACCAACCCCTGGAAGTAGCGACGCCCCCGACCGGGGAGTCGAGGGCGCGCGAACTGTTGGCGATGGTTGAGTGGCATCGACCATATACGCTGACACCACACGCTTTCCAAGGCTTTTCCGGGCGGCGGGCTGTCCAACGGAGACAGTCATGACCATTCATTTCCATCGTGGAGAAGCGCCACCGCTTCATCGCCTCGGCGCCCACGATCTCGCGTCGGCGGACGACCGCGCGTGGTTCGAGCAGCACACAGGACGGAACCACCGCATCCGCCGCGCCTACATGGGGGAAGGGCGCCTGCACCCTGACAAGCTGAGCTTCGTCGCGGTGCGCCAGGTCGCGCCCGGCGCGCGTGTCCGCGTCCAGGTGTTCGTGCCGGCTCCCGCGCCGCAGACCGAGGCCACCGAGCTAGAGGCCGAGATCGTCTTCACGCGCTTGATGGCGGCTGATCCCGACGTGGTCGAGATGGTCGCGGCCATGGAACGCGCCGTGGAGGCTCACCCATGAGCCGCCGCCCCGACATTCGTCAGCAGCCCGCCAGGACTCCCCTGGCGGCGTCCGAGGAGCCTCGGCGCCTTTGCCTCCTTCCCGGTGTTCTGGACTCCTCCGGCGAGCCTGTGCGGGCCATCGTCAGCGGCAGCAGCAGACGCCCGGTGATCCAGGCCCTGGCCACCTATGCCTCCCTTGTCGTCGCCGGCCGCGTGATCGGCGGTGGCGAATGAGGAGCGCTTCGGAACTCGCCGCGGGCCTGGGCCTGCGGCAGCTGCCGGGTGGGCGCGGATGGGCCGGGGACTGCCCGGCCTGCGACTACAGGAACGGCTTCTCCATCCGCGAGCGGGACGGGCGCGCCGTCTGGTGGTGCGCCAGCTGCGGCGAGCATGGCCGCGACCAGCTGCTCCGCGCGGTGCTTGGCGAGCACGTCGGCACCCGCAGCAGTGGGCCATCCGGCCCGTCGCTCGGCGACGAGGCCCGGACTGCGCGGGCGGTGGCGCTGTGGGACATTGCAGCGCCGGGGAAGTACAGCCCGGCGGAGATCTACCTCGGGCAGCGCCGCCTCGCGTGGCCGGACGGCGAAGTGCTCCGCTACTTGCCCGAGGCGCGCCACCCGTCCGGCGCGCGGTGCCATTGCATGCTCGCGCTGGCGGTGGACGGCTCCGGCAGGGGGCAGGCGGTGCATCGGACCTACCTCGCGCCTGGTGGAGCGGGGAAGGCCGCCCTGGACCCGCCCAGGGCCACGCTGGGGCCAGTTGGTGCCGCGGCGGTGCGGCTTTGCCGCTGGTCGACCGGCAAGCCGCTGGTGATCGGCGAGGGGATCGAGACGAGCCTGTCCGCTGGCGTCCTGATTGGCGCCCCGGCCTGGGCCGCGCTCTCGGCCGGCAACATGGCGAGGGTGCCGCTGCCGCACGGGCTGCGGGATCTGGTCATCGCCGCCGACAACGATCTGCCTGGCCAGCGAGCAGCCTGGGGGGCCGCGGAGGGCTTCACGGCCCAGGGCCTGAAGGTGCGGGTGATCACGCCCGACCATGAGGGCGAGGACTTCAACGATCTCCTGCAGCGCCACGCGGCGCAGGCGGGTGCGCGTGGCTGATGGGTTCACCAGCACCGAGGCCACTCTGCCTCTGCCGTCCGTCGCGCTGCTTCGCGATCGGCGAGCGCCGCCGCCCTTTCAGCTCGATCTGCTCGGCCCTGTCTGGGCCGCGCGCATCGCCAGCGCGGCCGAGGCGAAGAACTCGCCCGTGGACTACATCGTAGCGGGCCTCTTGGCAGGGGCCGCGGCCTGCATCGGCAATGCTCGCTGGCCGTCACCCTGGCCGGGCTGGTCGGAGCCGCCCTTCCTGTGGATCGGTGCCGTCGGCAATCCCAGTTCCAGCAAGACGCCAGGCCTCGGCGCCACCCTCTCGGACGTGCTGCCGGATCTCGAGGTGGAGATGGCCGGCGACTACCCCGACAAGATCAAGGCCTGGGAAACGGTGAACGCCGAGGCGTCCGCCATTCGCGACAAGTGGGAGAAGGAAGTCGCCAAGGCCGTGAAGAGCGACATGGCGCCCCCGCGAATGCCGGATGGCGCGCAGGCCCCTCCACGTCCTGTTCGGCCGAGGTTGATCACGTCGGACAGCACGATGGAAAAGCTGGCGCTCCTGCTCCAGGGCTGCCCACGTGGCCTGCTTCTGCACCGCGACGAGCTGGCCGCCTTCCTCGGCAGCTTCGACCGCTATGGCTCCGGCAAGGGCGGGGGTGATCGCGCGGCTTGGCTGGAGGCGTGGAACGGCAAGGCGAAGTCGATCGACCGGGTGAAGAACCCCGAGCCGATCTTCGTACCTCGCTTCGCCTTGGGCATCGTCGGGACGATCCAGCCGGCCCGGCTCTCCGAGCTGACATCGGGCGCGGACGACGGCCTGGCGGTTCGCTTCCTTTGGGTATTCCCGGAGCCGCGGCCTTTCGCTCGCCCTGCCCAGATCGACGCGCCGGACGGGTGGCGGAGCAGCCTGGCGCGGCTGCTCAGGCTCCCGATGCCGGACGGAGAGAACGGCGAGCCCAGGCCTTGGTTCATGCGCTTCACGGACGAGGCAGCGGCCGTCATCGAGGAGGCGGCGCAGGAGTGGGCTGGGCGCGAAGCCCGCGTCTCTGGGCTGATGCTCGGCGCGATCGGCAAGGCCCGCGGCCACGCCGTCCGGCTGGCGGTGGTGGTGGAGCTGCTCCGCTGGTGTGCGGAGCGGCCGAGCGAAGAGGCGCCGGCCGAAGTCTCAGGAGCTGCGGCGCTGGCCGGCGCGGCGCTGATGGCCGACTACTTTCTCCCGATGGCGGAGCGCGCCTTCGGCGAGGGCATCCTGTCCGTCTCCGAGCGGCACGCGCGGACCCTGCTGCGACACATCGTCGCCAACAGCCTCACGACCGTGAACGAGCGGCAGATCCGCGATACGCCCGGCTTGCAAGGCCTCTCCAGCGCGGAGGCCGTGAAGGCAGCAGTGACCGTTCTCCAGAGGGAGGACGTGCTGCTTCGGGTGCAGCATCAGGCCGGTCCGCGCGGCGGGCGGCCTCCGAGCGACCATGCCGTAAATCCGCGGCTTGGTGAGGCCCTGGCCGAATGGCGCAGCAGGCAGCGTGAGGAGGTCGCCCCATGAGCCGATTTCTCGCCCGCGCCCTCACGGCAGCGCGCGCCGAGGCGCCGCAGCCGAAGCCAGTCGGTCCGGCCCCCGGAGGTTTTGGTGGTTATGGGGGTTTTGGGGAACGTGCGGAAAATGAGAATCAGCCCCTACGCGCCCCGTTCACTTGGCCGGAGGAGGTGGACTTCCACCTCACCCGAGAGGCGGCCCGCCTCTCGGGCCTGATCTCGGCCGGGACTGACTGGCGCTGGTGCCCGGACGGCGGCATCGACGTGGTGAAGCCGGACGGTCGCACGTGGATGCTGTCGCCGGGCTTAGCGCAGCGCCTGCAAGCCGCCGATCTGCTCCCGGCCGCCGTCAGGGAGGCGGCGCCATGAGCGACCTCACGGCGACCGGCAAACGCCTCGCGAAGATCCTGCCGCTGCTAGGCAGCGACCAGCCTGGCGAGGCGACCGCGGCCGCCGCCGGTCTCGTTCGGGTCCTGACCGCCTCCGGGATGGACCTGAATGACCTGTCCGCGCTCCTCGCCGCCGAGATGGAGCGCAGGGCGAAGCCGGCCTTCACCTTCGCGAATCTGGCCTCCCGCACCGCACGTAAGCAAATCAGCCTCCTGGCTTGGCGCGAGGGCGTCTCGGTCGCCGATCGCGCCCGCATGGAGCGCCAGCGCGCCTGGCTGCTCGGGAAGCCCGCCACGGCACGGCTGCCAGACAGCGAAATCCAATGGCTCGACGCCCTTTGGCTGAAGGCCTTCGGAGGCGGCGCGTGAACGCCCACCAGCACATCCCTCAATCCGTAAAGGACCCCACATGCCCGCACGCCCTGATGTCCAATCCAGCAGGCCTCCCCGTGAGGCAACCACCCTCGAGCTGCTGGAGAGCGGCGTCCGCACCACCGCTGCGGCCATGATCACCAGCAACGATCATGTCGCCCTCAGCTACTCCGGCGGCGCCGAGTCCGGCCTGCTGCTCCACCTGCTCCGCGACATGCTGGACCGCCTCACGGTCATCTGGGTGAATCCGGGCGTGTTGCCCCACGATGCCGAGCACGTCCGGAAGCAGACCAAGGGCTTGCCGCGCTTCGTGGAGATTCCCTCCGACCGCGAGGCCTATTGGAAGAAGCAGGGGCTCCCCTGCAAACACGTCCTCCCAGCCCAGCGCATCGCCCCCCTGCAAGGGGACGTGCCGATGGATGGGCCGCCGCTCTCCGCCGAGATAGCCTGCTGCTCGGTGGTGAGGAATGCCCCTGCGCAGCAGTGGTGCCTGGCCAACGGCGTCGGCGTGCTGATCCATGGCCAGCGGCGCGGAGAGGGCTCCAGCCTCTACAGGCCCGGCGTCGCGCCCGCCCACTGGGGAGCGCTCGCCTCCTGGACGCGCGAGGAGGTCATGCAGCGGGTCCAGCACCATGGCGTGCCGCTTCCCATCCAGTACGCCGAGGGCGCGCCCACCAGCCTCGAATGCGCCGTGTGCCCCGCGGACCTGGAGCTCGGCCGCATGGCGTTCCTGAAGAGGCGCTATCCAGCCGAGTACGCCCGAACGCTGGAACTGGCCGAGGAGGTGCAGCGCGAGGCACGTGCTGCCATGGCGAAGGCCGATGCCGCGCTCGCTGCTGCCCGCGAGGTGTCGGCATGAACGCCGTTGTCGTGGACAGCGCCGGCTGCCCCCGGTCCCGAACGCGGCTTGATCAGATCGCCGAGGGCGCCGGCATCGGGAAGGTGAGGATCGATCGTGGGCCAGCGCCGGCGCGCTCCCAAATGCTTCCTACAGTCCGCGTCGGAGAGCATGTCCATGTCTGAAAAATCAAATCCGAAGCAGGGCACGGGCCCCCGTAGCCGCTGGCGGCCCGGACAGTCCGGCAATCCGGCCGGAAAGCCCAAGGGTGCCCGTCACGCCGCCCTGCTGGCTCTCGACGCGATTGGGCAGGAAGGCGCTGCAGAGGTCATGCGGC
>NZ_JBXAQB010000028.1:0-15238 GCF_058806835.1 Roseococcus sp. GW821-FHT12F05 | reverse complement strand
TCTCTTCGCCTCCACCCTGGCGGCCGGCGCCGCGGCCGCGCTGATGCCGGCCGCGGCGCGCGCCCAGGCCGTCCCCCAGGCCCGGAACGTCGTGATGGTCCATGGGCTCTTCGCGGACGGCTCCTGCTGGTCCGAGGTCATCGCGCGGCTGCAGCCGCTCGGGCTCAACGTGACCTCCGTGCAGAACCCGCTGACGACGCTGGACGAGGCGGTGGCCTCGGCCCGGCGCGTGCTGGCCCGGCAGGACGGGCCGACGGTGCTGGTGGGCCATTCCTTCTCGGGCATGATCGTGACCGAGGCGGGCATCGCGCCCAATGTCTCGGCCCTGGTCTACGTGGCGGCGCGCGCCCCCGATGCGGGCGAGGACTACACCGCGCTGGCCCAGCGCTACCCGACCCCGCCCGCCTCGGCCGGCATCGTCTTCGACGGCGACGAGGGAAGGCTCACGGAGGAGGCCTTCCTGCGGGACTTCGCGGGCGACGTGCCCGAGGCCCGCGCCAAGGTCCTCTATGCGGTGCAGCAGCCCTTCCACCGCGCGCTGCTGGCCGGCCGGACGCAGAACGCCGCCTGGCGCTCCAAGCCCAGCTTCTACGCGGTCTCGACGGAGGACCGGACGATCAACCCCGATCTGGAGCGCTTCATGGCGGCCCGCATGGGCGCCACGACGATCGAGCTGCGGTCGAGCCACCTGTCGATGATCTCGCATCCCCGGGAGATCACCGACCTGATCCTGAAGGCCACCGGGCGCGTCTGAGCGCGGCCGGCAGGTCGTCCCGCGTCAGGCCGGATGCTGCCGCAGATGCTCCAGCAGCAGCTCCGAGACGCGTGCCGGCACCTGGTCCGGCGCGTAGTGGCCGACGCCGGGCAGGATCTCGAAGCGATAGGGCGCCGCCACGAAGTCCACGGTGCCCTCGGCGGCCATGCGGCCGACGGTGTCGTCGGCGTCGCCCCAGATGAACAGCGTGGGCACGGCGACGGCGCCGATGGGCCGGTGCACCGCGCCGCGCGCGCGATACCAGGCCAGCGCGGCCTCCATGGCGGCGGGATTGCCGATGACGGCGAGATGCTTCTCCGTCGCGTCCGGCGGGATGCCGTTGGCGGCGTGACGCGTCCGCAGCCAGGCGGCGTCGTCGGCCAGCACGGTGGCGGCCGCGCCCGGATCCTGGAAGGCCTTGTGGTGGCGCGAGCGGAGCGGCTGCTCCGGGTCGTCGCGCAGCGCGCGGGCGAAGGCGCCGGGATGCGGCCGCGACAGCATGGTCAGCGAGGCCAGCCGCTCCGGATGGTGGAAGGCGATGTCCCAGGAGAGGCTGCCGCCCCAATCGTGCCCGACGAGGTGGAAGCGCCGGTCTGCGCGCCCCAGGGCGTCGGCGATGGCGAGCGCGTCCTCGATCAGCAGCTGCATGTCGTATCGCGCATGCTGCGAAGGGTCGGGGCGGGCGCCTGCGGAGTAGCCGCGCTGGTTCGGGGCCACGGCGAGGTAGCCGGCCTCGGCCAGGGCCGGCAGCTGCGCGTCGTAGAGGTGCCGGGAGACGGCGAAGCCGTGCAGCATGAGCACGAGCGGCGCATCCGCCGCGCCGGCCACGGAGACGTCGAACACCAGGCCCGGCCCGATCTCGATCCTGCGATCCTCGATCATGCGTTTTCCCCCGTCACATTCCGACGGGGACGAGAGCACCCCTTGGGCAGCGGCTCAAGGGAGCGCCTGCCGCGCTATCTCCAGCCCGGAGCGGGGGCCTTGCGCAGGCGCCGGTTGATCTCGTCGTAGGAGGCGATGCGGCCTTCCCAGAAGTCGTCGATCAGGTCGCGATTGGCCATGATCCAGGCGGAGACGCGGTCGAAATCCGCCTGGTAGAGGCCGCCGCTGACCTGCAGGACCATCGGCTCCACGGCCAGGACCGTCAGCCGGTCGGGCTCCAGCCGCGTCCCGGGGGTCACGCCGATCAGCACCCGGTCCTCGCCATGGCCGCGCCGGAGCCACAGCCCCAGCGGCAGGCCGGTCGCCTGGCGGGCCAGGCAGATGCTGTCCTGCGTGATCCGGTCGGCGGCAGGAATGGGGGCCGGCTCCGCCTGGGCTGCGGCTGCGGCCGGCGGGTCGGAGGGGAGCGGCGGGGTGGGCTCGTTAGCCTCGACCGGAGCGGGCTCCGGCGGCGGAGCGGCGCGGCGCCGGGGCTGCCGCGTCTCGGCGACGACCTGCGGTGCTTCCGGCACTTCCGTCGATGGCGGCGACGGCTCGACGGCCGTCTGCTCCTCTTCGGGATCCGCTCGGCGCACGCGGACTCCTTCGTCGTCGACGGCCAGCGCGATCGACTGGTCGGCGTCGAAGACCATCCGCAGGGCGGTCTCGAAGGCGGCCCGGAAGGCCTCGGCGCCCTGGGAAGGCGGGCCGAAGCGCTTCAGCAGCTCGTCCCAGGAGACGGGCAGCGCGCCGTCCGCCCGGCCGTCGCTCAGCGAGAGGCGGATCCAGGCATAGGCGTCCAGTGCCATCGGCGAGTCCGAGAGCTGCCGCACGATGCGCAGGTCCAGGGCGACGGCGTGCTGGGCGAGGCTCGCGACGAACTTGCTGCCGAGGCGGACGCTCTGCCGCCATTCGGAGCTCTCGCCGCGCGACCGGCTCCTGGCGTCGAAGACGGGAATCTCGTTCCCATCGGCCAGGGACACCGAGACCTTCGCCGCCAGCAGGCGATGCATATGCTCGATGAAATCCAGGGCCTTGCTGGAAGCCCCCAGCCTGTCCGCGGCCGGGGCCGCGCTTTCCCCGAGGTCGATCGTCACGGCGTCGGCGCGGACGGCCGCGTCGCAGATGTGCATGAGGCACAGCCGGGCCATCCGGCCGCTGGGCACGGCATGCTCGCCGGAAGGCGGCTCGATCCGCACGGCGGCGGTGCCGATGTCGCGATGCCAGTTTCCGCGCGCGACTCGCAGCGGGAGCCCGAGCTCGCAGAAGGCGGCGTGCAGCCAAAGGACGGCGTCGTCCGGCAGGTCGTTATGGGAGTGGGGCAGAGCGCCGGCGGGAGCGCGATTCAGGCTCATGAGGACCGAAGTTCAGGTTGTGACGAGAATTGCGCGCATAGCCGATCGCGCAGACGTGCCCAGCGCGGAGATCGCTGCGCTCCCTGGCACGTAGCCGCGAATGACGGGCGTGGGAAGACCAAACATCCGGACGGACGGTCGATCCGATGCGGCCCCAATGGGCCGCCGTCCTATTTCAGCCGGAAATCCTTCAGGACCTCCGGCTTGAACGCCAGCCCGTGCCCCGGCGTCTCCGGCGCCGTGATGATCCCGTTCGCGATCTTCGGGAGGGACACGAAGGCATCGTCCAGCAGCCCCATCTGCTCGGCCCAGATGCCGTTGGGGATGCTGGCGAGCAGGTGGACGTTCAGCTCCGGGAAGAGATGCGGCGCGATGGTCATGCCCCAGGTCTCGGCCACGGTGGCGATCTTGCGGAGCTCCGTCAGCCCGCCGCGCATGGGGTCCGGCTGGAGGATGGGCAGGCGGGGATTCTCCAGGAAGGGCTTGAGGTCGGCGCGGCCGAAATGCGATTCGCCGCCGACGACGCGCATGTCGAGCATCTCGGCGCAGCGCAGGTAGCCGGCGTGGTCGTCCGGCAGGACCGGCTCCTCCAGCCAGTAGATGTCGTATTCCTCGAACTTACGGCCCATCTGGATCGCGACATCGGCGCTCCAGCCCATGTTCACGTCGATCATGATGTCGATATCAGGACCGACCGCCTCCCGCATGCGGCGGACGTTGTCGAGATCCGTGCGCAGGTCGCCGATATGAGCGACCTGCATCTTGATCGCCCGGAAGCCCTGCGAGAGGTAGTGCTTCGCCTTGGCGATCATCCCGTCGCCGAGCGCGCCGCGGAAGCAGCCGCTGCCGTAGATGGGAATCTCCGAGCGGTAATGGCCCCAGAGCCGGTGCAGCGGCAGGCCGGCGGCCTTGCCGACCACGTCCCAGAGCGCGATGTCGATCGCCGACTGCGCCATCATCGCGACGCCGCCGCGCCCGCCCGTCAGCGTCGTGCGCCACAGGTCGCGCCAGATCGCCTCGACCGCGGTCGCGTCCCGGCCGAGGAGGCGCGGCGTCATCGCCTCCTCGATGCAGGCGGCGATGGTCCGCTGCAGGGGCAGGTTCAGCAGGTGCAGGTAGCCCATGCCGGTCAGGCCGGAGGCGGTGACGACCTCCACCACCACGAGATCCCTGTGATCGCCGAGCGCATGGCCGGCGAGCCAGGGGTCCTCGGCCCAGGGCATGCGCAGCAAGGTCACGCGGACCTCGCGGATCGTCAGGTCGGCCAATGCTGGGTTCCTCCCGGAAGAGTTTCGCCAAGCCTGCTCGCCTGCGGGAGGGCCCGCAACCCCTCGGCATGCCTTCCGGCGCCGGCTTGTCAGGATCGCCGGATGATGTGTTCCTTCCAGGACCGGAGGAGAGAAACGCCATCATGATCCAGCGCCGCGAAGTGTTGTCCGCGACGGCGGCCGCGACCCTGCTGGGCCCGCGGGCCGCACGGGCGCAGGCCTGGCCCACGCGGCCCATCCGCATGATCGTCGCCTTCGCGCCCGGCGGCTTCACGGACATCGCGGCGCGCGTGCTGTCGGAGCGGCTCACCGCCTCGCTCGGCCAGCCCGTCACCGTCGACAACCGGGCCGGCGCCGGCGGCATCATCGGCACCGAGGCCGCGGCCCGCAGCGCGCCCGACGGCACTACGGTGCTGATGGGGACGATCAGCACGCAGGCGATGAATGTCGGCCTCTACCGCACGCTGCCCTACGATCCCGTGGCGGATTTCGCCCCGGTCTCCGGCGTCGCGACGAGCCCCAACATCCTCGTGGCCCATCCCTCGACCGGAATCGCCGACGTGGCCGCGCTGATCGCGCGTGCCAAGGCGCGGCCGGGCGTGCTGACCTTCGCCTCCGGCGGCAACGGCACCTCCAGCCACCTGGCCGGCGAGCTCTTCAAGTCGCTGGCGGGGGTGGACCTGCTGCACGTGCCCTTCCGCAGCACGGCGCCGGCCGCCTCCGCCCTCGTGGCCGGGCAGGTGGACCTGATGTTCGACACCCTGCCGTCGTCGCTGCCGCATGTGCGGGAGGGGCGCCTCAAGGGGCTCGGGGTGACCTCGGCGCAGCGGCTGGCGAGCCTGCCGGAGCTGCCCGCGGTGGCCGAGACCGTGCCGGGCTTCGAGATGGGCGTCTGGACCGGGCTCTTCGTGCCGGCCGGCACGCCCCGCGCCGTCATCGAGCGGCTGGACGCGGCCACACGCGAGGCCCTGCCGCAGATCCAGGCCCGCTTCACGGAGCTCGGCCTCGAGACCCTGCCCATGAGCCCCGACGAGCTCGCCGCCTATCTGCGCGCCGAGATCGCGAAATGGACCGGCGTCGTGCGCGCCGCGCGCATCACCATCGACTGACGATCCGGCGATTTGGGGTGCCCGGGGGCTATGCCGGCCCCCGATTTTCCGGAGGATGCTGGTCCGGACGGGGGAAGGAACACGGATGCGCTGGGGCCGCGAGATCAATCTTCTGCTTCTCGCCCTCGGCGCGATGTTCGTGCAGCAGACCTTCGCCTCCCTGGGCCGCAGCCTGCCCACGGTCATCGCGCCCGCCATCCTGACCGATCTGCGGCTGGAAGCCGCCTGGGTCGGCGTCTATGTGAGCCTGGTCGCGCTCTCCGCCCTCATGTTCCAGCTGGGCTGCGGCAGCTTCATCATCCGCTACGGCGCGCTGCGGATGAGCCAGGTCGCGCTGCTGCTGCTGGCGGGGGGGCTGGCCGCCGCCTCCACGGGCGTGGTCGCGCTGCTGGCCTTCTCCGCCGTCATCGGCGGCGGCGGCGCGGCGATCTCGACGCCGGCGAGCTCTCATCTGCTCGGGCGGTACGCGCCGCCCCGATACGCGCCGCTGGTCTTCTCGGTGAAGCAGACCGCGGTGCCGGCGGGGCTGCTGCTGGCCGGCCTCGCAGGGCCGGCGCTCACGCAATGGACGAGCTGGAGTGTCACGCTCAACCTCGGCGCGATCGGCTGCGTCCTCTTTGCCGTCCTGCTCCAGGGCTCGCGGCGGGAGTTCGATTCCGACCGCGTGCCGAGCCGGAGGTTCCACTTCTCGGATTTCCGCACGACCTTCACCTCGGTGCTGGCCACGATCGAACTGCGCAACCTGTCCATGGCGTGCTTCGCCTTCAACGGGCTGCAGACCGTCTTCACCTCCTACTTCATCATCTACCTCGTCGAGCTCGGCTACACGCTCGGCCTCGCGGGGCTCGTGTTCTCGGTCGCCATGTTCGTCGCCGTGCCCTGCCGCATCCTCTGGGGCTGGCTCGGCAGCACCTCGGTCTCGCCGCGGGTCATGCTGGGGGCGCTGGCGCTCGGCATGGCGGCCAGCACGCTGATCACCGGCTTCTACGGCCCGCTCTGGCCCGTGCTGCTCGTCGGCTTCGTGGCCTCGTGCCTGAGCGCTACCGCCATGTCCTGGCATGGGGTCCTTCTCGCGGAGGCGGCGCGGCTGGCCCCGCCGGGGATGCGCGGGATGGCGACCGGCGGGGTGCTCTCCTTCGGTCAGATCGGCGGCCTGCTCCTGCCGCTGGCCTATTCGGCGCTGCTGCACCTCACGGGCAGCCATGGCCTGGGCTTCCTGCTCTGCGGCCTGCCCGCCCTGTTCGTCGGCGTCCTGCTGATACGACCGCCGTCGCCGGGCGCCCGTCGGGCAGACATCTTCTAAGGATTCTTTGCGAATCTATACTCGCTTCGGGAAGGGACGCGGACGATCTTCGGCTCGACGAATGGGCCGGAGATCGAGATGGGCACCCGCAGGATCGCCAGAGACCATCAGCCCGCCCAGCGAAGCCGGGACGGTTCGGCCGGTGATCCGCCCGGCGCGCGGCCGGCGCGGGCCGACGGCTGGGCCGCCGCGATCGCCCACGAGCTGGCGCAGCCCATCGCCGCGATCGCGCTGCACGGGCAGGCCGGCCTGCGATGGCTGAACGGCGTCGACCTCCCGCGCGACGAGATCCGCGCGAATCTCGACGGAATCATCCGGAACGCCTTCCGGGCCGGCGAGATCCTGCGGGGCATGCGCGCCCTCTCCGGAAGCGGAACGCTGGAACTGGTGGCGCTCGACCTCAACGAGGTGATCGCGGCGGGCGTGACGGAGCTCGGGCCGGAGCTCGCCCGGAACGAGGTGCGGCTGCTGCGCATCGACCTCCCGCCGACGGCGCCGCGCGTGCTGGGGGACCGGAGATTGCTGAAGCAGATGATCGTCAACCTGCTGCGCAACGGCCTCGACGCGATGGCGCCGGTGCGGGAGCGGGCGCGCGAGCTGCGCGTGCTGTCGCGGCCGCATGATGCCGGAGGCATCTTCGTGACGGTGGAGGACAACGGCGTCGGCATCGACGGGGACGACCTCGAGCGGCCCTTTCAGTCGTTCTTCAGCACCAAGGCTGGTGGCATGGGGGTCGGGCTGTCGCTGTGCCGGGCCATCGCGGGATCGCATGGCGGGTCGATCTGGGCCTCGCGCAACGAGGGGCCCGGGGCGGCATTCCACGTCGTCCTGCCGACGGTTCCGGCGGCCGCCTGAAGGCGGATTCTGGAGCGGCACAAGCGATCTATGACCGTGGAGCCGGGGGCGGCATGGTCCCCCTCGACATCAGCGACGTGGGCCTCCGCCCGGGGCTGCGTCGCGCTTCGCCAGGCCGGACACCCTCTGCCGCGGATGCATCCGCGGCGGGGCGAAGGCCGAACAGACGCTGCCCATGCGCAGCAGACACGCCGCCGACGGCGGCCATTCCAGGGAGTAGCCAGCATGGCCGAAAGCCGCCCACCCTTCCCGCCCTTCACGCGGGAATCCGCGATACAGAAGGTCCGCGGCGCCGAAGACGGCTGGAACTCCTGCAATCCGGAGCGGGTGTCGCTCGTCTACACGCCGGACAGCTACTGGCGGAACCGGGCGGAGTTCATCCACGGCCGGGCCGAGATCGTCGCCTTCCTGACCCGGAAATGGGTCAAGGAGCTCGACTACCGGCTGATCAAGGAGCTCTGGGCCTTCACCGAGAACCGGATCGCCGTGCGCTTCGCCTATGAGTGGCACGACGATTCCGGGAACTGGTTCCGCTCCTACGGGAACGAGAACTGGGAGTTCGAGAGCAACGGGCTCATGCGGCGGCGCTACGCCTGCATCAACGACCTGCCGATCGGCGAGAGCGAGCGCAAGTTTCATTGGGACCGCTCGGGGCCTCGTCCCGCCGACCATCCGGGGCTTTCGGACCTCGGCCTCTGACATCCGCCTTCCTGCCGGCCTCGACGGCCGCGGCAGGAGATTCAGGTCCATTCCGCCAACCACGGCTCAACGCAGAAGGAACGAGCAGATGAGCATCATCACCACCAAGGACGGCGTCGACATCTTCTACAAGGACTGGGGGCCGAAGGACGCGCAGCCGATCTTCTTCCACCATGGCTGGCCCCTGAGCGCCGACGACTGGGACACCCAGATGCTCTACTTCCTCGGCAAGGGCTTCCGCGTCGTCGCCAGCGACCGGCGCGGCCACGGGCGCTCCAGCCAGGTGAGCGACGGCCACGATATGGATCACTACGCGGCCGACGCCTCGGCCGTGGCCGAGCACCTCGACCTGAGGAACGCCATCCACATCGGCCATTCCACCGGCGGCGGCCAGGTGGCGCGCTATGTCGCCCGCCACGGCCAGCCGCAGGGCCGCGTCGCCAAGGCCGTACTCGTCAGCTCCGTTCCCCCGCTGATGATCAAGACCGCGGGCAATCCGGGCGGCACGCCGGTCGAGGTCTTCGACGGCCTCCGCAGCGCGCTCGCCGCCAACCGCGCCCAGTTCTACATCGATCTCGCCTCGGGCCCGTTCTATGGCTTCAACCGCCCGGGGGCGAAGGTCTCGCAGGGCGTGATCGACAACTGGTGGCGCCAGGGCATGATGGGCAGCGCCAAGGCGCATTACGAGGGCATCAAGGCCTTCTCGGAGACCGACCAGACCGAGGACCTCAAGACGATCGAGGTCCCCACCCTGGTGACACAGGGCGACGACGACCAGATCGTCCCCTACGCCGATGCCAGCCTGCTCCAGATCAAGCTGCTGAAGCACGGCACGCTGAAGATCTACCCCGGCTATCCGCACGGCATGCTGACCACCCATGCCGACGTGATCAACCCGGACCTGCTGGCCTTCATCAAGGGCTGACGGGCCGGCCCGCGCGGCGTTCCGCCGCCACGCCACGGCGCCTTCCTGCGGCGCCGTGGCCCGGGAGCCGGCCATCATGTCTGGTGCAGCCTATCCGCCGACGAGCAGCAGAGGGTTCGGCGCATGCCGCGCCCAGCCTGCCTCGGCCACCAGCAGGTCCAGCCCCAGGGAGGCGAGGTCGTCCGCGAAGGGATCGGCCTTCATGTCCTTCGCCGCGTAGATCATCTTCGCGTAGGTGCGGCAGTCGCCGCAGGTCTCGGCCTTGACGATGCCGGCATCGCCTTCGATCCCCTCCAGGGAAACCGCGCGCGCCTCGCCGCAGGTGATGCACTTCGCCCGGACGTGATTCCACGCCGTCGCGCAGAGCGAGCAGTAGAGATAGCGCGCGCCCGGCGTCTGTCCCGTCGCGGTGACGAAGCCCGCGATGGGCGTCGACCCGCAGCAGGGGCACAAGCCGCGCTGCGGCAGCAGCCGGAGGGCCTCGGCGGACAGGCCCGCGGCCATGCGGGTGAAATAGACCTGGAGCGCGGCCGCGACATACAGGGCGGGCCCCGCATCGGCCGGCTCGACATCGCCGTGGAGGAAGCGGTCGGCCAGGCCCTCGATCGCGCCGGCATCTCGCGCGCGCAGCCGGGCGATGGCCGCCTGCGCCTGCGGCGGCATCGGGCCATCGGCAAAATGATCGAGCAGCGCGGCAAGCCCGTCGCGCCACGCGGGATCCCTGCGATGCCCGTCCGCGGCGAGCGGCGGCATGCGGGCCTCGACCGCCTGCTCAATGGCCGATGGTCCAGGACCGCGGAGCGGCGGCAGCGCAGCGGCCGCCGCATGCTGGGCGTGAGCAAGCCCCGCCATGAAGCGCAGCCAGTCCTCCATCGGATGGCCGCCGGCCAGGGCCTCCAGCCTGGCGGCCGTGCCGGAGAACCGCCGGCGGGGATCGGGCAGGATCAGCGCCTCCGGTGCCTTGACGCCGCCCGTGGCGCTTCCCGTCCATTTGCCCTGCGATGCGACCTCGCCCTGTCTCACGGATTCTTCCTTGCGGGCGGCGCATCGGGATGCGGCACCGGGCCGCGCGACCCGGTCTCGACCAGGCGCCGGAACCATTTGCGGTGATGCCGGTAGGCCCAGCCCGGCGTCACGTGGCCGTGCATCATCGCGCGCATGGCGCCCGCGATCCAGATGCCCGAATAGACGTGGATGATCCACACGATGATCGCCGCGATGGCGGCGAGGCTGTGGATCAGCACGGCGACCCGCTGCTGCTCGATCGTGGTGTAGGTGGAGAAGTAGATCTCCCAGATGACCAGGCCGCTGAGGAACAGCACCGGCACCAGGAGCGCCATCGCCCAGAACACGAACTTCTGGCCGGCATTGAAGCGCCCCACCTCGGGCACGCCCTCCTCCTCGTTGCGGATCACGCGGGGGATGGCCTTGCTCCAGGCCAGGTCGTCGCGGGTCCACATCTCGTCGCGCCAGAACTGGATGATGAGGCCGGCGTAGCTGAGCATCAGCGCCACGCCGAGCCAGGGATGGACGGCCCGCATCGACTCGCCGCCGCCGAACAGGCCCGACAGGAAGAACAGGATCGGGTCGAACATCGCGAGCCCCGACAGCACCAGGAGCACGAAGCATCCGGCCGTGATCCAGTGGTTGATCCGGCTCGCCGCCGAGTAGCGGATGATGGTTCCCTTCGGATAGGTCATCGCGGCCCATCCGCCGCGCGCTGCAGGCGCTGCGCCTCGTCCTCGTCCTCCGGCTGCACCTCGTTCGGCCCGGCCGTGATCCAGTGGAGGAAGCCGGCGACGGCGGTGAAGGCGAGGCCCGCCAGCGCGATCGGCTTGATGATGCCCTTCCAGAGCTCGACGAGGAGGCTGATGCGCGGGTTCTCGGGCAGGCCCGAATAGATCCCCGGCTTGTCCGCATGGTGCAGCACGTACATCACATGCGTGCCGCTCACTCCCGGCGGGTCGTAGAGCCCGGCATTCTCGAAGCCGCGGGACTTGAGGTCGGTGATCCGCTCCCCGGCCCAGTCGATCATGTCGCTCTTCGTGCCGAACATGATCGCGCCGGTCGGGCAGGCCTTCACGCAGGCCGGCTCGAGGCCGACGCTGACGCGATCCGAGCACAGCGTGCACTTGTAGGATTTGTGGTCGGTCTGGCTGATGCGGGGGATGTCGAAGGGGCAGCCCTTCACGCAGTAGCCGCAGCCGATGCAGGCATCGCTGATGAAGTCCACGATGCCGTTGGCGTATTGCACGATCGCGCCCGGCGCCGGGCAGGCCTTCAGGCAGCCGGGATCCTCGCAATGCATGCAGCCGTCCTTGCGGATCAGCCATTCCAGGTTGCCCTTGTCGTCCTCCCATTCGTTGAACCGCATCAGGGTCCAGACGGTGGGGGCGAGGTCCATCGGATTCTCGTAGGAGCCTTCGAAGTGGCCGACCTCGGGCCGAAGGTTGTTCCACTCCATGCAGGCCGACTGGCAGGCCTTGCAGCCGATGCAGCGGGTCACGTCGATGAGCTTCGCGACCTGCTGCTCGAAGCTGCGGGCCGAGGGCGGCGTCATGGTCGAGGCCGAGCGGCGGATGTAGTCCTGGGATTGGAGGCCAGACATCGACTTCTCCTTCAGACGGCGGGGCCGGCGGCCTTCTCGACATTGACCAGGAACGCCTTGAACTCCGGCGTCTGCGTGTTGGCGTCGCCGACCGAAGGGGTCAGCGTGTTGGCGCCGAAACCCTTGCGCGCCTGGCCGGTGAAGCCCCAGTGCAGCGGCACGCCGATGACATGCGTGGGCCTCCCGTCGACCGTCAGGGGCCGGATGCGCTTGGTGACATAGGCCTTGCAGACGATGAAGCCGCGCTTCGAGGAGACGCGCACCCAGCTGCCCTGCGCGATGCCCTTCTCCCGGGCCAGGACCTCGCCGATCTCGATGAACTCCTCCGGCTGGAGGATGGCATTGATCAGGGCATGCTTGGTCCAGAAGTGGAAATGCTCGGTCAGCCGGTAGGTGGTCGCGGCATAGGGGAATTCGGACACGGTGCCGAAGGCGGCCCTGTCGTCGGCGAAGACGCGCGCCGCCGGATTGGAGCGGACCCGCGGATGCAGGACGTTGTCGGAGGGCGATTCGAAGGGCTCGTAATGCTCGGGGAAGGGCCCCTCCACCATCAGGCGGCGGGCGAAGAGGCGGCCGAGGCCCTCGGCGTTCATGATGAAGGGGCCGACGGAATCGGCGGGCTTCGTCGTGGGCGTGTAGTCGGGAACGTCGATCCCCACCCAGCGGGCGCCGTCCCATTCGATGACCGGCTTTCGCGGGTTCCAGGCCTTTCCCTGCGGATCGGCGCTGGCGCGGTTGTAGAGGATGCGCCGGTTCGCCGGCCAGGCCCAGGCCCAGTTCGGCGCGATGCCCTGCTCGCGCGGATCGGTCGCGTCGCGCCGCGCCATCTGGTTGCCCTTCTCGGTGTAGCAGCCCGAGAAGATCCAGCAGCCGGAGGCCGTCGTGCCGTCGTCCCGCAGCTGGGCGAAGCCGTCGAGCAGCTGGCCGGCATGCACCGATACCGCCCCCGTCGCATCCTTGAGGTCGGCCAGCGCGCGGCCGTTCATGTCCTTGGCCAGCTCCTCCGGATCGGGAGCGGTCGGATCGACGTAGTTCCAGGTCAGGTTCAGCAGCGGATCGGGGAAGGCCCCGCCCTCCCGGCGGTAGAGCTCGCGCAGGCGGTGGAAGAGGCCGCTCATGATCCAGATGTCGGACTGCGCCTGGCCCGGCCCCTCGGCGGCCTTCCAGTGCCACTGCAGCCAGCGGGCGGAGTTGACGAGCGAGCCGTTCTCCTCGGCGAAGCAGGTCGTCGGCAGCTGGAAGACCTCGGTCTGGATGCCGGCCGGCGCGGAGGGATTCTGCGGCCCGAAATCCTCCCAGAAGCGCGAGGTCTCGGTGTCCAGCGGATCCATCGTGACCAGGAACTTCAGCTTGCCGAGCGCGCGGCGGATCTTGCCGCGGTCCGGGAAGGCCTGGAGCGGGTTGAAGCCCTGGCAGATGTAGCCGGTCATCTCGCCCTTCTCCATCATCTCGAAGGCGCGGATGATGTCGTACATGGGCACGTCGAGCTTCGGCAGCCAGTCATAGGCCCAGTTGTTGTCGGCGCGCGCGGCCTCACCGTAGATCGCCTTCTGGAGGCTGACGAAGAATTTCCGGTAGTTCTGCCAGTAGCTGACCTGGCCCGGGCGCAGGGGCTGGAACAGCCGCGGCTGCATGTATTTGTCGAAGGTGTCCTCCTGCTCGGCCGGGATGTCGAGGTAGCCCGGCATCTGGTTCGAGAGCAGGCCGAGATCCGTCAGCCCCTGGATGTTCGAATGGCCGCGCAGCGCGTTCATGCCGCCACCGGCCACGCCGATGTTGCCGAGCAGCAGCTGGACCATCGCCATGGTGCGGATGTTCTGCGAGCCCGTCGAATGCTGCGTCCAGCCGAGGGCGAAGAGGCAGGTCATCGCCTTGTCCGGCGCCGCCGTGGAGGCGATCAGCGCGCAGACCTCCAGGTACTTGTCCACCGGCGTGCCACAGATGCGCGACACCATCTCGGGCGTGTAGCGGTCGACGTGACGGCGCAGCAGGTTGATGACGCAGCGCGGGTGCTGCCAGGTGTCGTCCGACCTGGCGAAGCCCTGCTCGTCGAGCTCGTAGTCCCAGCTGGACTTGTCGTAGCTGCGGCTTTCCGCGTCGTAGCCGGTGAAGAGCCCGTCCACGAAGCCGAACTCCTCCTGCACGATCAGGCCGGCATTGGTGTAGGCCCGCACGTATTCGTGCTGGATCGCGTCCTTCTCCAGGAGGTAGCGGATGACGCCGCTGAGGAAGGCGATGTCCGTGCCCGGGCGGATCGGCGCGTAGGTGTCGGCGACCGAGGCGGTGCGCGTGAAGCGCGGATCGACCACCACCAGCCTGGCGGCATTCTCGATCTTTGCCTCGATGACCCATTTGAAGCCGCAGGGATGCGCCTCGGCGGCATTGCCGCCCATGGAGACGATCACATTGGCGTTCTTCACGTCCTGCCAGGTGTTCGTCATGGCACCGCGACCGAATGATGGGGCCAGACTGGCCACCGTCGGTCCGTGTCAGACGCGCGCCTGGTTGTCGAAGACCACCATGCCGAGCGACCGCGCCACCTTCCAGGTCAGGTAGGCCGTCTCGGAGGAGGAGGCGGAGGCCGCCAGCATGCCCGTGCTGGTCCATCGGTTGACCGTGGTGCCGGCGCGGTTTCGGGCGATGAAGTTCTTGTCGCGATCGTCCTTCATCAGCCGCGCGATGCGGTCGAGCGCGAAGTCCCAGGACACCTCGCGGAACTCGTTGGTGCCGGGCGCCCGGTATCGCGGGGCCTTGAGGCGGGTCGGCGCGTGGACGATGTCGAGCAGGGCGGAGCCCTTCGGACACAGTGTCCCGCGATTGACCGGATGGTCCGGGTCGCCCTCGATGTGGATGATGTTGGACCGGGCGTTCTTCGCGCGGTCGCCGATGCTGAAGATGAGGATGCCGCAGGCGACCGAGCAGTAGGTGCAGGTGTTGCGGGTCTCGGTCGTCGCGGCCAGCTTGAACGGCCGGACCGCCGCGGCCATCGCCTCCCCGGCATAGCCGAAGCCCAGGGCGCCCAGGCTGGAGGCCGCCAGTCCCGTTCCCGTGAGTTTTATGAGACCTCGGCGAGTCAGGTTCATCATCACACTCCTGTGAACGGCGGCGGGGACGCCCGCATCCCGGCCTGATCGGCCGGACGGAGATTGTTCCGATTTGCGAACAGACAAGCGTCCCTGGCTGCAAGACCGAGCCATCCTGGGCGATGGCGCACCCTCGGTCCTGTATGCCTGTGCTGCGGAAAGCGCCCGTTATGTTTTGTTAGAAACCACGGGCCGGTCCGGGCAGCCGGGGATGCCCTGGCTGTTGAGGTAGCGTTTAGTTTTCTTTGAAGGCTCTGTTGAAGGAGTCCCGGATGGGTTGCGCGAGGTAGTTCCAGAAGGTTCTCTGTCCGAGGCTGATATGGGCTTCGACGGGCATGCCTGGTGTGAGGGTGACGCC
>NZ_JBXAQB010000027.1:0-16772 GCF_058806835.1 Roseococcus sp. GW821-FHT12F05 | reverse complement strand
CGGTCGGCGCGCCGAGAGGGCCGGAAGGCGCGCGCGCGGCGGCCGGCGCGGGCGCCGGCGCCGCCATCGGCGGGTTGACCACGGCGAGGCGCGGGCCGGCCGCGGGGGCTGCGGCCGCCGTCGAGTTCATGGTCGCGCCCATCGAGGCGAGATCGATGCCCGTCGCCACGACCGAGACGCGGATCCGGCCGTTCATGTTCTCGTCGATCGAGGAGCCGAAGATGATGTTGGCGTCCTCGTCGACCTCGCGGCGGATGCGCATCGCGGCCTCGTCCACCTCGAACAGCGTCATGTCGAGGCCGCCGGTGATGTTGATGAGCACGCCCTTGGCGCCGCGCATGGAGGTGTCCTCCAGCAGCGGGTTGCTGATGGCGGCCTCGGAGGCCTTCACGGCGCGGTCCTCGCCCTCGGCCTCGCCCGTGCCCATCATGGCCTTGCCCATCTCCGCCATGATCGTGCGGATGTCGGCGAAGTCGAGGTTCACGATGCCGGGATTGACCATCAGGTCGGTCACGCCGCGCACGCCCATGTAGAGGACGTTATCGGCCATCTTGAAGGCCTCGGCGAAGGTCGTCCGCTCGTTGGCCAGCCGGAACAGGTTCTGGTTCGGGATCACGATCAGCGTGTCCACGAACTGCTGCAACTCCTCCAGGCCGAGGTCGGCGCTGCGCTTGCGCTTCGGCCCCTCGAAGTCGAAGGGCTTGGTGACCACGCCGACGGTGAGGATTCCCCGCTCGCGGGCCATGCGGGCGATGACCGGCGCGGCGCCCGTGCCCGTGCCGCCGCCCATGCCGGCGGTGACGAAGACCATGTGGCAGCCCTCGAGGTGGCGGGCCAGCTCGTCGGTGGCCTCCTCGGCGGCGGCGCGGCCGATCTCCGGCTTGGCGCCGGCGCCGAGGCCCTGCGTCAGGTGGGGACCAAGCTGCACGCGCCGCTCGGAGCGGCTGTTGACCAGCGCCTGAGCATCGGTGTTGGCGACGATGAACTCGACCCCGTCCAGACCGAGGTTGATCATGTTGTTGACGGCATTGGTACCGCCGCCGCCCACGCCGATGACGGCGATGCGGGGCGAGAAATCCGTATGCTGGGTCACCGGCAGCGTCAGGTTCAGGGTCATTGGGTGAGGTCTCCTCAGCTTAGCTTAGAGCACCGGAAGCGATTCGAGTCTTCAAGCAGGGGGGCGTCGTCCCCGTTATCCACAGGCTTGTCGTCGAAAATCTGTCATCTGGGCCTGTAACCTTTTCCATCAGACCCGCTCCCGCAGCCAGGCGAGGCCGCGGCGGATCCAGCCGCCCTGCGAGGGCGGCGGGCCGGGGGTGAAGTCCATGAAGGGACGGCCCTCGCCGGCGGCCCAGGCCAGCAGGCCGATGGCGCCGGAGAAGCCGGGGCCCGAGGCAGTCTCGGGCAGGCCGCGCACCAGCCGCGGGCGGCCGAGGCGGATGGTGGTCTCGCGGCCCAGCACCCGCTGCGCCAGCTCGCGCGCGCCGATGAGCTGCGAGGCGCCGCCGGTCAGCACGATGCGCCGGCGCATCTCGGCCGGCAGGCCGCTGCCTTCGAGACGGTCGCGCAACAGTTCGAAACTCTCCTCCAGCCGCGGGCGGATGATGCGGATGATCATCTCGCGGGGGATGCGGGCGATCTGGTCGTCATCCTCGCCGACCAGCGGGACCGGCAGCATCTCGCCGCGGTCCTCGGCCGATTCCAGGACGCTGCCATGCATGGTCTTCAGCCGCTCGGCGTGGGTGATCGGCGTGGAGAGCACCCGGGCCAGGTCATTGGTGACCTGCCATCCGCCGACCGGAAGCTGGGCGGTGTGCATCAGCCGCCCATCGGCGAAGGCGGCGAGGCTGGTCGTGCCGCCGCCCATGTCCACCACCACGGCGCCGAGCTCGCGCTCGTCGTCCACCAGCGTCGCGAGGCCGGCGGCGAAGGGGGAGGAGACCATCTCCTCCGCCTCCAGCTCGCAGCGGTGCAGGCACTGGCCGAGGTTGAACAGCGCGTGGCTGGCGGCGTCGAGCACGTGCAGCCTGGCGCCCAGCGTGTCGCAGACCATGCCGCGCGGGTCGTCCACGCCGCCGGTCGCATCCACCTGGAAGGCGAGCGGGAAGGAGTGCACGGCCTCGCGGCCCTCGGCCTCGGTGCGGCGGACGCCCTCGGTCATGATGCCGCGGAGGTCGGCCTCGGTGACGGGGCGGCCGGCGACCTGCCAGAGGATGTTGTGCGTCCGGCTCTCCGGCTGGCCGCAGGAGAGGTTGACGATCACGCCCTTGAGCAGCGTGTCCGCCATCTCCTCGGCGGAGGCGACGGCGGCGCGGATGCTGCGCTCGGCCTCCTCCATGTCCACGATGGAGCCGGCCTTCACTCCGCGCGACTTCTGCCAGCCGAAGCCCAGCGCGCGGGGCGTGCCGTCGCTCTCGATGCGGGCGATCAGGCAGACGATCTTGGTCGAGCCGATGTCCAGCACGCCGAAGGCGCCGGAGCGGGCCTTGCCGAGCCGGATGCCGCGGGTCGGCAGCTCGGACTGCGGGGGGGTGTAGCGAACGAGCTCGTTCATCCGCGCTGGCTCCGAGCTGGGGTGGCGGAAGCGGCCGGCGTGGCCGGCGCCGAGGGCTGCATGCGGACCACGAGACGGTCGGGCAGGCGCATGTCCACGGCCGCGAGCGGGCGGTCCAGCAGCTTGTCGCGCGCCTGCAGCTCGGCGAGGCGGGTGATGGCCGCCTCCTCATGGCCCTCAGGCAGCAGGATGTCGGCGCCGTTCTGCAGCCGCAGGTTCCAGCGCCGCTCGGAGACGCGGACGATGGCCTGGACCCGGTCGGCGATCTCGGGCGAGCTGCGCAGCAGGTCGATCATGGCGGCGGCCCCACGCTCGGCGCCGATGCCGACGACCAGCGGCAGGGGGCCGAAGGCCTGGAGGCGCTCGGTCGCCATAACGCGGCCCTCGCGGTCGATGACGGCGAAGCGGCCCTCGCGCTGCCAGACGGCGAAGGCCCGGCGCTCGGTGAGGCGGATCAGGATGGTGCCGGGCAACCGGCGCTCGACATGCGCGTGCTCGACCCAGGCGATGCGCTCCAGCCGCTCCTTGGCCGCGGCGGGGTCGAAGTCGAGCATGGCCTCGCCGGGGGTGGTGGCGATGGCGGTCAGCAGGGCCTCGCGCGGGGCGAACTCGCGGCCCTCGATGCGGATCTCCTGGATGGAGAGGCCGGGGCCGCGGCCGAGCTCGGCCAGGCTGGCGGCGGTGTCGCGCAGCCGCGCCGCGGGATCGAGCGCGACCACGCCGATGGCGAGCGCGCCGACGGCGACCAGCGCCACGGAGGCGAGGCCGACGCCGCGCAGCGCGTTGCGCCAGCGCTTGAACCAGAGGCGCGTCGCCGAGGGCCGCTTCGGCGGCTTCGCGGCATTGCGCGTGCGGGGCTCACGGGCCATGGGCGGCCTGCTCCACCATCCAGGCGCAGAGCGCGGGGAAGCCGATGCCCTGATGCGCGGCCTGCTCGGGCAACAGCGAGGTGGGCGTCAGGCCGGGCTGGGTGTTGACCTCCAGCAGGACCAGGCGGCCGGGCTCGCCGTTGGTGTCGTCGTAGCGGAAGTCCGAGCGGGTGGCACCGCGGCAGCCCAGCGCCTGGTGCGCGGCGACGGCGACCTCCAGGGCCTTCTGGTAGACGGCGGGGTCGATGGCCGCGGGGATGACGTGGCGCGAGCCTCCCTCGGCGTATTTCGACTCGTAGTCGTAGAACTCGCCGGCATCGGCGAGGATGTCCGTCACGGCCAGCGCGCGGTCGCCCATCACGCCCACGGTGATCTCGCGGCCGGGGATATACTCCTCGACCAGGGCCTGGTTGCCGAAGCGCCAGCTGCGGGCGATCTCGGCGCGGCGGTTGTCGCCGGTGCGCAGGATGTGGACCCCGACCGAGGAGCCCTCGTTGACGGGCTTCACGACGAAGGGGCGGGGCATCGGATCGTCCGCCTCCAGCTCGTCCATGTCCACGATCCGGCTGGGGAGCACGGGCAGGCCGGCGGCGCGGAAGACGGCCTTGGCGGCCACCTTGTCCATGGCGAGCGCCGAGGCGCGGAGGCCGGAATGCGTGTAGGGCAGCCCCATCCAGTCGAGCACGCCCTGGATGCAGCCATCCTCGCCGAAGCGGCCGTGCAGCGCGTTGAACACCACGTCCGGCGCGGTGGCGCGCAGGGCGGAGATGGTGGCGGTGAGGTCGGCGCCGACATCGATGGGCGTGACGCGATAGCCGAACTGGCGCAGCGCCTCGATCACCTTGCCGCCGCTGGCGAGGCTGACCTCGCGCTCGGCGGAGATGCCGCCGAGCAGCACGGCCACATGCGTGTCCTTCGGATCGCGGCTGTTCGGGGTGAACGCGTTCATGCCGGAACTCCGATTCGCTTGATTTCCCAGTGCAGCTCGATGCCGGCGTGCTCCAGCACGCGGGCACGGACCTGCTCGCCGAGGGCTTCGAGGTCGGCGGCCGTGGCGCCGCCGGTGTTGAGGAGGAAGTTGGTGTGCTTCTCGCTGACCTCGGCGCCGCCGAGGCGCAGGCCGCGGCAGCCGGCCGCGTCGATCAGCGCCCAGGCCTTGTGGCCCGGCGGGTTGCGGAAGGTGCTGCCGCCGGTGCGCGAGCGGATGGGCTGAGTGGCCTCGCGCGAGGCCTTGATCCCGGCCATGCGGGCGGCGATGGCGGCCGTGTCGCCGGGCGCGGCGCGTAGGCGGGCGCGGGTGACGACGCCGCGCGGCGGCAGCTCGGCATGGCGATAGGCGAGCTTGAGGCCCACGGCATCGAGGCGGACCAGGCCATCCGGTATGGCGATCTCGGCCCAGTCCAGGACATCGACGATCTCGCGCCCATAGGCGCCGGCATTCATGGCGATGGCGCCGCCGATGCTGCCGGGGATGCCGGACAGAAACTCCAGCCCGGCGAGGCCGGCGGCGGCCGCGTGCTCGGCGACGACGGCGTCCAGGGCCGTGGCGCCGGCGATCACCCCATCCGCCTCGACCGTCACCCCGCCGAAGCCGCGCGCCGGCAGCCGCAGGACCACGCCCGGCAGCCCGCCGTCGCGGATGATGAGGTTGGAGGCCGCGCCCAGCACCGTCAGCGGCGTTTCCGGATCGAGGGCCGTGAGCAGGGCGAGAAGATCCCCGGCATCGGCCGGGCGCGCGAGCCACTCCGCCGGTCCGCCCACGCGGAACCAGGTGAAGGGCGCGAGGCTCGCGCCCGCCTCCACCCGGCCGCGGATGGCCGGCACGCGATGGGAGGTGGCGTCGCGCATGCTCATGCGCGACGGAGCGGGGTCACGCGCGCGCCCCCCCTGCTGCCACCCTGGGCCTGGAGCGCGGCGAGCTGCTCCGGCAGCGCATGCGCCCATGCCGTGATGTTGCCGGCGCCGAGGCAGACCACGTAGTCGCCCGGCTTGGCCATGGCGTTGATCATCTCGGGCAGGCTGGCGGGCTCGGGCAGCGGCACGACGCTGCGATGGCCGCGGGCGCGCAGGCCCTCGACCAGCGCGTCCTTGTCCACGCCCTCGATCGGCGCCTCGCCGGCCGCGTAGACATCGGCCACGATCACCGTGCCGGCGTCGTTCATGCAGGCGCAGAACTCTGCGAAGAGCTGGCTGAGGCGGGTGTAGCGGTGCGGCTGCACCACGGCGATCACATCGCGCGCGCCGGCCTGGCGGGCGGCCTTGAGCACGGCGGCGATCTCGACGGGGTGGTGGCCGTAATCGTCGATCACGGTGATGCCGCCGGTCTCGCCGACCCGGGTGAAGCGGCGCTTCACGCCCTTGAAGCCGGCGAGCGCGGCGCGGATCACATCCTCCGGCACGTCCATCTCGACGCCGACCGCGATCGCCGCCAGCGCGTTCTGGACGTTGTGCTGGCCGAGCATGGGCAGGCGGAAGGGCTGCAGCGTGCGGGCGCGGCCGGTGGTGCGGTCCTGCACCGTGACCTCGAAGCTGGCGCCCATGCGGTTGGTGAGGAGCTTCTCGGCGCGCACGTCGGCCTGGGGCGAGAAGCCGTAGGTGACGAGGCGGCGGTCCAGCTTCGGGATCATCTGCTGCACGCCGGGGTGATCGGCGCAGAGGACGGCGAAGCCGTAGAAGGGGATGTTGCCGACGAACTGGGCGTAGCCCTCCTTCATGGCCTCCTCGGTGCCCCAGTGGTCGAGGTGCTCGGCATCCATGTTGGTGACGACGGCGACCGTGGCGGGGAGCCGGAGGAAGCTGCCGTCGCTCTCGTCGGCCTCGACGACCATCCACTCGCCGGTGCCCATGCGCGTGTTGGTGCCATAGGCGTTGATGATGCCGCCGTTGATGACGGTGGGATCGAGCTTGGCCTGCTCCAGCACGCAGGCGATGAGGCTGGTGGTGGTGGTCTTGCCGTGGGTGCCGCCGACGGCGATGCCCCATTTCAGGCGCATGAGCTCGGCCAGCATCTCGGCGCGGCGGACGACGGGCAGCAGCCGGGCACGGGCCGCCTGGACCTCGGGATTGTCGCGCTTCACGGCCGTGCTGACGACGACGACCTGGGCGGAGCCGAGGTTTTCCGCGGCATGGCCGACCGTCACGCGAATCCCAGCCTCTCGCAGCCGGGCGACGTTGGCGCTCTCGGAGAGGTCGCTGCCCTGCACCGAATAGCCCAGGTTATGCAGCACCTCGGCGATCCCGGACATGCCGATGCCGCCGATACCGACGAAGTGGATGGTCCCGATCGAGAGCGGCAGCGCGCGCATCAGCGTGGTTCCTGAAGCAGGTTGGCCCGGTTGGCGAGGGCGAGGACGAGGTCGGCGAGGTCCCGCGCGGCCTGGGGTCTGGCCAGGGATGCCGCAGCACGGGCCGCTTCGGCAAGCCTTTCCGGCGAGCCCAGAAATTCCGTAAGCAATTCAGCGAGCCGCGCCGGGGTGGTGCTCGCCTGAGGGAGAATCAGGGCCGCTCCGGCCTCCGCGAGCGCGCGCGCATTGGCGAACTGGTGGTTGTCGATCGCCGAGGGCAGGGGCAGCAGCAGGGAGGGCCGGCCGGCGCAAGCCAGCTCGGCGACCGTCGAGGCGCCGGAGCGGGCGATGACCAGATGCGCGTTGGCCAGCCTTCCTGCGATGTCCGGGAAGAAGGGCGAGAGCTCGACCGGGATGCCGGTGCCGGCATAGGCGGCGCGGACCCGCTCCAGATCCTCCACGCGGCATTGCTGGGCGACCAGCAGGCGGGAGCGGATCGACTCCGGCAGGGCGGCGATGGCCGGCGGCACCAGATCCGCGAAGACCCGGGCGCCGAGCGAGCCGCCCGTCACCAGCAGCCGCAGCGCGCCCTCGGGCGAGGGGTAGCCAGCGCCGGCCAGCGCGGCGAGCGCCGGCCGCACCGGATTGCCCACCACCTGCGTCTTGGCGTTGCGGGGGACCTTCGTCGTCTCGGCATAGGCGAGCGCCAGCAGGTCGGCGCGCGGCGCCAGCGCGCGGTTGGCGCGCCCGAGGACGGCGTTCTGCTCGTGCAGGATCACGGCGGGCCGCCGCTTGCCCAGCGTCAGCGCGGCCAGGGCCGGCGGGATGGCGGGATAACCGCCGAAGCCCACCACCGCCGCGGCGTCGAGCCGCTTCAGCAGCCGCCGCGCCGTCATGGTGCCGGCGGCGAGCTTGGCTGCCCCCTTGGCCGCGCGCAGCAGGTTGCGCCCGGCGATGCCCTCGCCGCTCAGCACGAAGCGCTCGGCATTGGCGAAGGCCGGGCTGTCGAAGGCCGCCGAGCGCCCGTCGGTGAAGAGCACGATGCGCTCGCCGCGCGCGGACAACTCGGCCGCCAGGGCCTCGGCGGGGAAGAGGTGCCCGCCCGTGCCGCCGGCCGCGATCGCGATGGGGCGCACCGAAGGTCCTCTCATGTCATGACCGGCATGCGGCCGCCTGCCGGCATAAAGGGCTGCGAATCCTCGGCCCGGGGCGTGCGCCTGCGGGTGAGCGCGAGCAGGAAGCCCATGCCGACGGCCAGCGCGATCACCGAGGAGCCGCCATAGCTCACGAAGGGCAGGGTCATGCCCTTGGTCGGGATCAGGTGGAGCGAGCTGGCCATGTTGATGAAGGCCTGCAGGCCGAACTGCGTCAGCAGGCCGGTCGCGGCCAGCGTCACATAGGGGTCGCGCTCATGGCGCAGGCGGACCAGGCCGCTGATCACCACGAAGGCGAAGATCGCCAGGATCACGAGGCAGACGACCAGCCCGAACTCCTCGCCCACGACAGGGAAGACGAAGTCGGCATGGGCGTCGGGCAGCACATCCTTCACGCGGCCCTCGCCAGGGCCGCGGCCGAGCAGGCCGCCGTTGCCGAAGGCCTCCAGCGACATGCGGATCTGGAAGTTGTCGCCCGCCTCGGGGTCGAGGAAGCGCTGCACGCGGCTGCGCACGTGGGGCTGGAACATGTAGGCCAGCATGCCGAAGCCGGCGGCGGCGGGGACGGCCATCAGGACCCAGAACATGTTGATGCCCGAGACGAAGACCTGCGCCATGAAGACCATGACGATGACAGCGAGCATGCCGATATCCGGCTGCTGCTTCAGCAGCAGCGCGACCATGCCGATGAGGCCGATGGCGATGATCAGCCCCGGGAAGCGGCGCGAGCGCTTGCCTTCCGCGATCAGCCAGCCGCAGGCCACCGCGAGGCAGGGCTTGAGGAATTCCGAGGGCTGCAGCGAGAGGCCCGGGATGGGCAGCCAGCGCCGCGCGCCCTTGATCTCGACGCCGATCACCAGCGTCGCGGCCGTCAGCACCAGCGCGCCCATCGCGCCCAGCAGCGCCAGTCGCAGCACCCAGCGCGGCGTGCAGAGCGAGCAGGCGATCATGACGGCGACCGCGATGGCCGAGTAGAAGACCTGGCGCAGCAGGAACATGTGGCGCGAGGAGGCGCCGATGCGCTCGGCGACCGCCGGCGAGGCGGAGAGCATCATCACGTAGCCGATGGCGATGAGCGCCATCAGGGCGGCGAGCGTCCAGCGGTCCACGCTCCACCACCAGCGGCCGAGGATCGAGGTGTCGGTGCGCGAGACGGCCATCAGGCCTGCCCTCCGAGAAGGTTCCGGACGAGCGTGCGGAAATGGTCGCCGCGCTGGTCAAAGCCGGTGAACTGGTCCCAGGACGCCGCGGCCGGCGAGAGCAGCACCACGTCGGCGGCGCCGGCGAAGGCGGCGATCGCGGCGGCGGAGACGGCCTCGTCCAGCGTCTCGAGCCGCAGATGCGGCACGCCGTGCTCGGCGAGCGTCGCGGCGAAGATCCCGCCGTCCTGGCCGATGAGATAAGCATGGGCGATGCGCGGGAAGTGCGGCGCCAGCGGCGCGATGCCGCCTTCCTTGCCCATGCCGCCGGCGATCCAGACCACGCGCTCGTAGCTGGCGAGCGCCCTGGCGGCGCTGTCGGCATTGGTGGCCTTGCTGTCGTTCACGAAGCGCACGCCGCGGATCGTGCCCACGACCTCCTGCCGATGCGGCAGGCCGGGATAGCTGTGCAGGCCGTCGGCGAGGTCGTTGCGGCGCAGGCCGAGCGAGATCGCCATGGCGCAGGCCGCCGCGGCGTTCTGGGCGTTGTGCTCGCCGGGAAGGGTGGGGCAGGTGGAGAGGTCGGCGATCAGGCCGCGCTCGTCGCGCAGCAGGCTGCCGGTGGCCCAGACGCCGTGGTGCTGCGCCGTATGCGCGGAGATGGGGATGACATGCGCCGCTAGCCCGTCGCGCAGGCTGGCCGTCTCCGGGTCGTCCATGCCGAGCACGGCCGTGTCCTCGGCGCGCTGCGTCGCGAAGATGCGCGCCTTGGCGGCGCGGTAACCGGCCATGTCGCCATGGCGGTCGAGATGGTCGGCGCTGAGATTCAGCATGGTTGCACAGTTGAATCGAAGCGACTCGATTCGCTCCAGCATGTAGGACGACATTTCGAGGACGTAGATGCCGTCGTCGCCGAGGATGGGCATGTCCAGCGCCGCCGGCCCGAGATTGCCGCCCGCCTGCACGGGGATGCCGGCCTGCGCGATCAGGTGGGCGAGCAGGGCCGTCGTCGTGCTCTTGCCGTTTGTGCCGGTGATGCCGACGAAGCGCGCCTTGCTGCCGGCGGCGCGGACCGCGCGGTAGAGGAACTCCACGTCCACGAGGATAGGCTTGCCGGCCGCGCGCGCCGCCGCCGCCGCCGGATGCACGCGCGGCAGCGTGTGCGGGATGCCGGGCGAGAGCAGCAGCGTATCATAAGAAAAATCCGCTGCCGGATCAGCCACATGCAGTCCAGCGGCCACGGCCTCTTCGCGGCCCGGGGCCTTGTCGTCCCAGGCCGTCACCTCGGCGCCCCATTCGCGCAGGCGGCGCGCGGCCGGAAGCCCGGCCTTGCCGAGCCCCACCACCGCAATTCGCTGCCCGACAAATGGCTTCATCATCGGATCTTCAACGTGGAAAGGCCCACCAGCGCCAGCACCATCGCGATGATCCAGAAGCGGATCACGATGGTGGGCTCGGCCCAGCCCTTCTTCTCGAAGTGGTGGTGCAGCGGCGCCATCAGGAAGACGCGCTTGCCGGTCCGCTTGAACCAGAAGACCTGGATGATGACCGACAGCGTCTCCACCACGAAGAGGCCGCCCACGATGGCCAGCACGATCTCGTGCTTGGTCGCCACCGCCACTGCCCCCAGCGCGCCGCCCAGCGCGAGGCTGCCCGTGTCGCCCATGAAGACGGCGGCCGGCGGGGCGTTGAACCAGAGGAAGCCGAGCGAGGCGCCGATCAGCGCCGAGCAGAAGACCGCGAGCTCGCCCGCGCCCTGCACGCCGTGCAGCTGCAGGTAGTCCGCGAAAACGCGGTTGCCGACGAGATAGGCGATCAGCGCGAAGACGGCCGAGGCGATCATGACGGGCACGATGGCCAGCCCGTCCAGCCCGTCCGTCAGGTTCACGGCGTTGCTGGCGCCCATCATCACGAACATCGCCACGAAGGGGAAGGCGAGGCCGAGCGGGATCAGCGTGTCCTTGAGGAAGGGCACGGCCATGGTGGTGGAGAGCGGATCGGGCAGCATCAGCGAGAACCAGATGGCCGCGCCGAGCGCGATGGCCCCCTGCGCCATCAGCTTCTGGCGCCCGGAGACGCCCTTGGTGTTCCGCTTGGTGACCTTCAGCCAATCGTCCACGAAGCCGAGGCAGCCATAGCCCAGCGTCACGAAGAGCACCGCCCAGACGAAGCCGTTGCGCAGGTCGGCCCAGAGCAGCACGGAGAGCGTCAGCGACAGCAGGATCAGCACGCCGCCCATGGTGGGCGTGCCCTTCTTGGTGATGAGGTGGCTCGCCGGCCCGTCCTCGCGGATGGGCTGGCCGTTGGGCTGGAAGGTGCGCAGCCAGTCGATGATGGACTTGCCGAAGACCAGAGCGATGAACAGCGCCGTCATGCAGGCGGCGCCCGCGCGGAAGGTGGTGTAGCGCGCCAGGTTGAACAGGATGAAGTCGTCGGCCAACGGGCCGAGCAGCAGGGGGATCATGCGGTCTTCCTCTCGGCGCCATTCCTCTCGGCGCCCGTGATCGCGCGGATGATCTCGGCCATGCGCATGCCGAGCGATCCCTTCACCAGCACCGCGTCGCCGTCGCGGAGCGCGGCGGCGACGATGGGCGCGAGGCTCGCGGCGTCCTGTGTGTGTGCCCCGCGGTGGGAATCCGGCAGGGCCGCGAAGAGATGCCCCATGAGGGGGCCGCAGGCATAGACCAGCTCGGCCGCGCTGGCCGCATCGGTGGCCAGCGCCTCGTGCAGGGCGGGACCGAACTCGCCCATCTCCAGCATGTCGCCGAGGACGGCGATGCGGCGCTTCGCCTTCTGCTGCTGCAGCACCGCGAAGGCGGCGCGCACCGCGGAATCCGAGGCGTTGTAGCTCTCGTCGAGGAGAAGGGCGGTGCCGTTGTCGGGCGTGGAGATGCGGCGCATCTCGCCGCGCCCGGCACCGGCGCCGAAGCCCGAGAGCGCGGCGGCGGCAAGGCCGGCATCGCCCCCCGCGGCCTGGATGGCGGCCAGCGCGGCCAGGGCGTTCATCGCCATGTGCTTGCCGGGCTGCTCGAGGCGCAGCGTCACGTAGCGGCCGGAGAGGTCGAACTCCGCCTCGCCGGCTGCTTCCGTGCCGCGATACGCCACCAGCCGCGCCGTGGAGCCGGGGTCTTCGCCGAAGCCCACCACCTGGGCGCCGTAGCCGGCGGCGATATCGGCCATGCGGGAAAAATGCGGACTGTCCTGCGGGAGGATGGCGACGCCGCAACGGGCGATGCCGGCGGCGATGTCGGCCTTCTCCTCCGCGATGGCCTCGGCGCTGCCGAGATGGCCGATATGGGCCGTGCCCACATTGGTCACGACCGCCACGCGGGGCCGGGCGAGGCGCGAGAGGGGCGCGATCTCGCCGCGATGGTTCATGCCGATCTCGATCGCGGCCCATTCCGTGCCGCGCGGCATGCGGGCGAGGGTCAGCGGCACGCCCCAATGGTTGTTGTGGCTGGCGGCCGAGGCATGGGTGGCGCCGAGGGCGGCGCAGGCGCGCTTCAGCATCTCCTTGGTCGTCGTCTTGCCGACGCTGCCGGTGACGGCGATGACCTTCGCCGTGCTGCGCGCCCGCCCGGCTGCGCCCAGCGCGGTGAGGCCGGCCAGCGTGTCGGCCACGCGCAGCATGGGGCCGACGGCGTCGATGTCGCGGTCCACCATGGCGGCGGCGCCCTTGGCGAAGGCCTGGCCGACGAAGTCATGCCCGTCGCGGACGTCGCGCAGCGCGACGAAGAGCTCGCCGGGACCGACGGTGCGGGTGTCGATGGAGATGCCGGAGACCTCCAGGGACTCGTCGCAGATCCCGCCGGTCGCCTCGCGCAGCTCGGGGGAGGTCCAGAGGGCGCTCATGAGGTGATCCCGGCGAGGCGGCGCACCACCTCGGCATCGTCGAAGGGCGTGGTGACGCCGGCGATGGTCTGGCCGCTCTCGTGTCCCTTGCCGGCGACGGCGAGCACGTCGCCCGGCTTCAGCGCGGAGAGCGCGGCGGCGATGGCGCCCTGGCGCTCGCCGGCATCGCGGGCGCCAGGGGAGAGGGGGAGCGCGGCGGCGAGGATGGCGGCGCGGATCGTCGCGGGATCCTCGCTGCGGGGATTGTCGTCGGTGACCCAGAGCACGTCGGCGGCGCCGGCCGCGGCCGCGCCCATCAGCGGGCGCTTGCCGGGATCGCGGTCGCCGCCGGCGCCGAAGAGCACGTGCAGCTTCGCGCCCTCGGCGACATGCGGCCGCAGCGCGGTCAGCAGCCGTTCCAGCGCGTCGGGCGTGTGCGCATAATCCACATAGACGGCGGCGCCGTTGGGCAGCGTGGCCGCCAGTTCCATCCGCCCGCGCACGCCGGTCAGGCGGGGCAGCAGCGCGAGCGCATCGACGCCGAGCCCGGCCGCGAGGCCCATGGCGACGAGGATGTTGTCCGCCTGGAAACGGCCGGGAAGCGCCAGCGTCACGCTCTCGCGCCGGCCGAAGGCGTCGATCTCGATGACCTGGCCGGCCGGCAGCGCGCGCTGCTGGAGCAGCCGGATGTCGCGCCCGGCCTCGCCGACCTCGATGCCGACGAGCCCGCGCGCGGCCACGATGCCGCGCAGCGCGGCGAGTGTCCCGGCGTCCATGTCCGCCTGCAGCACGGCCGGCGCGCCAGCGGGCAGCAACCGGTCGAAGAGCCGCAGCTTGGCGGCGCGGTAGCCCGCCATGTCGCCGTGGTAGTCGAGATGGTCGCGCGTCAGGTTGGTGAAGGCGCCGGCCGCGAGCTTCACGCCGTCCAGCCGCCGCTGGTCCAGCCCATGCGAGCTGGCCTCCATCGCGAGGTCCGTCACATCGGCCCGCGCCAGCGCCGCGAGCTGGGCGTGCAGCGAGACCGGGTCCGGCGTCGTCAGGCTGGGCCCTACCGGAAAGCCCTCGGCGATCAGCCCCAGCGTGCCGAGCGAGGCCGCGCGCCGCCCGGCGAGCGTCATGAGCTGGCGATGGAAATCGGCCGTGCTCGTCTTCCCGTTGGTGCCGGTGATCGCGACGATCCGCTCCGGTTGCGTGCCATGGAAGGCGGCGGCCATCAGCGCCAGCACGCGGCGCGGATCGGCGGCGCGCAGCAGCGGCCGCTCCGGAACCTGCGCCGGCCATTCCGTGCCCTCCGGCGCCAGCACGGCGGCAGCGCCGGCGCTCACCGCCTCGGCGATGAAGCTGATCCCGTCGGCCTTCACGCCCGGCAGGGCCGCGAACAGGAAGCCCGGCCGCACGGCCCGGCTGTCGGCCGTGATTCCGCTGATTTCAGCTGAGCCCGAACCGCTCAGCCTCGGGCAGAGGGCGCGGAGCTCATCGAGTTGCACGGCCTGTCTCGGGGGGCTGGGGGGAGGGGAGAGCAAGGGGAGGGGATATATGCAGCACCAGACGCGGCATGGCGATGCCGTCGGTCGCGTCGGTGCGGCGGAGCGGGGAAGGCTGCGGCTCCACGGAGGGGAGGGGACGGGGCAGCATGGCGGGGACGCGCGGTGCGGCCGAAGGGGCGGAAGGCGTGGCCGGCGAGGGGTTCGCGGCCGGGCGCGGCGCCGGCCGCGAGCCGTTCAGCGAGAGCGCGATGGTCTGCTGGATCTGCGCCATGCGCTCGGTCTCGGGCACCAGGCCGAGGATGGGGGCGGTGCGCTCGATCACGCGGCGCGCGATCGGCGCGGCCACCACGCCGGCGGTCGCGTAGCCGCCCGTGTCGGCGCGGCCCTTGGGGTCGTCCACCAGGATGTGCAGGGCGTAGCGCGGCGCGTTGATCGGGAAGGCGCCGATGAAGGAGGAGATGCGCCGGTTCTCGAGATACTGCCCGCGCTCGCCCACCTTCTGGGCCGTGCCGGTCTTGCCGCCGACGAAGTAGCCGGGCGATTCCGCGGACCGCGCCGAGCCGTCGGTGACGGCCACGCGCATGAGCCGGCGCACGCTCTCCGAGGTGCGCTCGCTGAGGACGCGCACGCCCTCGCGCTCCTGTCCGGGCGGGAGGGCGAGCACGGTGGGCTGGCGCAGGATGCCGCCATTCGCCAGGGCGGAAACGCCGGTGATGATGTGCAGCGGCGTGACGGAGATGCCCTGGCCGAAGGCGATGGTCATGGTGTTGATGTCGCGCCAGCGCCGCGCGGAGGGCGCGAGCGGCGACGCCGCCTCCGGCAGTTCGATGCCGAGGCGCGAGAGCTGGCCGAGGCGCCCCAGGAATTCGCGGTGCCGCGTGACGCCCTGCGCCAGCGCCATGTGCGCGGCGCCCAGGTTCGAGGAATAGGCGATGATCTCCGGCAGCGAGAGCCAGCGATGCTTGCCGTGGAAGTCGTCGATCTGGAAGCGGCCGATGCGGATCGGACGGCTCGCGTCGTAGCCCGAGCTCAGCGTGACGGTGCCGGAATCCAGCGCCATGGCGGCGGTGAAGAGCTTGAAGGTCGAGCCCGGCTCGTAGGCGCCGGTCACCGCGCGGTTGAAGCGCTGCTCGGCCGGCGCGGTCGCGAGGTCGGAGGCGGCGAAGTCCGGCAGGCTCACCATGCCGATGACCTCGGCGGTGTTCACGTCCATCAGGATGGCCGAGCCGCCGATCCCGCTGAAGCGGTCGATCGCGTATTCCAGCGCCTCGCGCAGCTCGCGCTGGACGCGGATGTCGATGGACAGCCGCAGCGCCGTCGGGCTCACGCGCAGGCGCTCGTCGTACCATTTCTCGACGCCGGCGATGCCCTCGCCGTCCACGTCCACCGCGCCCAGCACATGGGCGGCGTCGCGGCCGCGCGGATAGGTGCGGCGCTCGGCCGTCTCGAAGTAGAGGCCGAGGATGCCGAGGTCGTTGATCGCCTGCTGCTGCCGCGGCGTGATGAAGCGGTCGAGATAGGCGAACTGCCGCGGCGGGCTGAGGCGCGGGATCAGCCGCGCGCGGTCGAGATGCGGCAGGATGCGGATCAGCTGGTCGGCCACCTGGGCCGGATTGTCGATCTCGCCCGGGCGCGCGTAGAGCGCGGTGCCGCGCACGGTGACGGCCAGGATCTCGCCGTTGCGGTCGGTGATGGCGGCGCGGCTGACGGCGGGCTCGGGCGGTGGCAGGCGCGGCGCCTGGGCGATGCGCGAGGCGGCGGGCGAGAGCACCGTCGCGTCGGTGAGCTTGGCCGCGACGGCAAGGAAGAGCACGCCGAAGCCGAGGGAGGCCACGGCCAGCCGCGCGCGCATCTTGCGCATCTGCGCGGCCTCGCTGGCGGCCACGCGCACCAGCGCGCGCGAGGGGCTCTCCCGCAGGGAGGCCTCGCGCGGCGGCATGGCCGGCTCGGGCAGCGGCAGCCCGTCGAAGCCGAGGGGCCGGGCGTCCGGGGCGGGGGGCGGCAGGTCGTTCATCGGCCGAAGGGCACAGGGGGCGGCAGGCTCATCCCGCCGCCGAGCAGTGAACCGCCGGCGACGGGCGCCGGCTGCACATGCATCGCCGTGCGAAGCGCCGTGGGCGGGGCCGAGACAGGGGCCTGGGCGAGCTGGGACGGGCGCGGCGCCGGGGCTTCGGCGCGGGCGCGGGGTGCCGGACGCGGGGCCGGCGTCGCGTCGGCGACGCGCGCGGCAGGGGTTGCCGGCGCGGCGGCCTGGCCGGCGATGGGCGGCAGGGCGGCCACCTCCGGCCGCGGCGCGACCGGCATGCGCGGGGGCGGCGTGGCGGCGGCGACGGCCACGGGTGCCGGCCGCGGCGCCGCGGCGACGGTGGCGGTGGGCGGCCTGTCTCTTCTCCACATCTGACGCTGCCGGTGTCTTCTACCCTCCTGCCGCTGCCGACGAACCACGACATGTTA
>NZ_JBXAQB010000026.1:0-17762 GCF_058806835.1 Roseococcus sp. GW821-FHT12F05 | reverse complement strand
CGGCGGAGGCGGAGGCGGCGGAGGCGGCGGCGGCGGCGGCGGCGGAGGCGGAGGCGGCGGAGGCGGCGGCGGAGGCGGCGGCGGCGGCGTACCGCACCACCCGCGGGAATGCCTACATCAAGATCGCCGACCTCCTCATCAGCGCGCTCGCAGGCGCCGCCTCCGGCGGCACCAGCTCGCGCGCTGATGGATAGCGCGGTTACGCCTGATGGAACCCCAAGCCCCCATCGCCGGCGCGCCCATGGCGGCGATCGACGGCCGCACCGCCGCCTACATGCTGCGCACGCTGGCCGCGAAGCCGCTCACCTCCAGCGGCAGCCTGCTCACCCTCGCCGACCGTCTGGACGAGACCGCGGCCCACGCGAGCGAGGCCGAGCGCCCGAAGGTGGAGGACATCGCCCGCATCGCCCGGATCATGGCCCCCGCCTGGCCGGACGGGATGTCGGGCATCGCGCCCCTCGTCGAGGAGCTTCCGCCCGACCACCTGCGCCGCGTCGCCGGCGCCGCGATCTTTCGCCTGTGGGAGGCGGCCTTCCAGGCAGGCCCGGAAATCGACGGCGCCGAGGCGGAGCAGATCCTGCTGGACCTTGACCTCGCCACGACACGCCCCGCCTCGGCGGCAGATGTCGCGCGATGGGAGGCCGCGGGCCTGGACCTCGAGGAAGGCGACACGCTGCACCAGCTCATCCCGGCCGCATTCCGGCTGGCCGAGGAGCACCAAGCATCGAAGGCGGCGGCTCGATGAACCACATCCCCGCCCGCCCCGGCCCCGCGCACAGCACCGCCACCGTCACGCTCTTCGGCGGCCTGACCGTGGACCTCCTCGCGCCCGACCTCGCCGGCCTGCGCCTCACCGCGCTGGCCACGCAGCTCGCCCGCCTGCCGCGCCGGCTCGGCGCCACGCGGGGCGACTACCCCTACAGCCACGCGCAGCACGCCATGCTCGTCTCCGCCCAGCTCGCCAACCAGCCGCTGCCCCTGCAGCGCGCGGGCCTGCTGGCCGACGCCCATGTGGCCCTGACCGGCGAGATCCCCGAGGGCGTGCGCCGCGCGCTCGGCCCCTCGCTCTTCGCCGCGCTCGACCACCGGATCGGCCTCGCCCTCTTCGCGCGCTTCCGCCTGGCCGAGGGGCTGCGGCACGACGGACGCCTCCGCCACGCCGCGCTCGTCGCCCGCGCGACCGAGCATCGCGACCTGCTGGTCCTCCCGGGCTGGCGCCCGCGCGAGGACCTGCCCGAGCCCGCGGAGCAGCGCCTGGACCCCTGGCCCGAGCACGAGGCCTACCGGCGCTTCCTCGCCCGCGCCGCGGCGCTGGGGCTCGACCGCTGATGTTCCGCCGCCCGCTGCCGAGCCCGCTGACCCTCTCGCTCGCCGCCGCGCTGGGCACGGCGGCCGCCTTCGTCCTCCAGACCTGGATCCTGCCATGACGGACACCCCGATCTTCTGCACCCTGCGCACGCCGGCCGAGCAGCGCGCCTATGCCCACGGCCTGCGCCGCGCGCTGCAGGTCAGCTCGGGGCTGATGTCCGGCGTGATGCGCGACGGGCTGGAGTACGAGAGCCGCCTCGCCGAGGGCCTCGCCGACCGGGCCGAGAGGGAGGCGGCGGATCAGTTCTACTGGCTGGCCGGCGAGGGGCCGGAGGACGGCTGCAAGGACGTGCACGACCTGCTGCTGAAGCGCGACGTCCCCTACTACAACCCGACCGAGGTGATGCGCATCGGCTGGCCCTCCTCGCGCTGGGTCGTGCTCTACCCGACCAGCGAGGACGGCGACGCGGATTCGGACGTCTTCACGACCCTCTTCGAGGCGCGCGAGTTCTGCCTCCGGGCGCAGGAGGGCGAGGAGGCCGAGCAGACCGGCCTCGCCGACGCCGTGGCCGAGGCGAATCCCTTCACCGAGATGGCGCGCGACCTTCTGCAGGCGGACGATCAGGCCGTGCGGGAGGATGCGCCGGTGGCGGCCGGCCTGGGCTCCTCGCCCGACGCCGACACCTCCGCCAAGCCCGCCGAGGTGCCCCTCCCGGCCGAAGAGCGGGGCAGGCGCGCGCCACCGCCGCGTCCGCCAGGCGCCTCGCGGGGGCCATTCCCGGCGGTTTGGACGCCGGAGCGGAGCGCCCTCTTCGCCGAACTCTGGCCGACGGAGATGTTGCCGGAGGACGTGCTCCGCCATGTGAACGCCCTGGAGGGCGTGCCGGCCTCCGGCCTCAACGCCCTGCATCAGCGCGGCGTCAAGACGAAAATCCGGCGCGAGGGGCTGCCGATCCCCGCGCGATTCCTCGTGCCGCAGCCCGATCCGTCCGCGCCATCTGCGCCGGAGCCGACACCCTCGATCGAGCCGGAGGCGGAGGAGGCGCCGGAGTCCGGCGCCGCGCCCGAGCCGAGCCCCGCGATCGCCGATGCCGCCGTCGCCAGCCAGTATGAGCGCGTCCGCGCCGCGCTGGCCGAGGGGAAGGATCCCGCGGCGGTGGCGCGGAGCCACGGCGTGCCGTTGCGCGAGGCCTACCGCATCGTCGGCGAGCTGCGCCGCGAGAGGGCCGCGTGATGGAACCGACCTTCCTCCTCCCCGACTTCCTTCGAAAAGCGCTGACTCAATCAGCGGTCACCGCCACGTGGAAGCGCGACCCCGACCAGACCATCCTCACCCGCGACGGCTGCGAGAAGGTCTACCCCTGGGAGGAGGGCGGAAGCTCCCTCGACGGCGCCGGCTTCTGCGCCGCGTGCTGGGCGGACTGGCAGGAGACGATGCGCACCTGCCGGCACAGCTTCAAGCGCTCCCACCACGAGGAGCTCGGCGCGTTCACGCGCACCTGCCTCGCCTGCGGCCTCGTGGAGGCGGTCACCGAAGCCGAGGTAACGGCGCTGGAATGGGTGTCATGAGCGTCTTCCTGCTGGGCAGGGGCCAGCTCATCCCACTGGAAGGCCCCCGCGGCGAGACGCCGCCTTGCCCCGAGGCCAAGTGGCAGAAGGGCGACGTGGTAAAGGTCCGCAATTTGCGCGGGCTTGGCCATGCTGGCGAGCGCGGCGCCGTGGCCACGGTCGTGCCGCCGGGTTTCTCACCGGACTTCGCGTGGGCGGATCTGCGGGGCCAGCCACGCCCGTTGATGCACCAGGTCCCTCTCCGCGTCGTCTCCTACATCCTCGCGATGGAGAGCGGCCGGGCCGCGCTCTTCAAGGAGCGATACCTCTGCGGCACCGGCGAGAAGGCCGAAGTCATCGTTGAACGTCCTGATGAAGGCGCACCCGCATGACCGAGTCCCTCTCCCTCGGCCCGCGTCTCTGGTGGCCCGCCGACCACATAGATGAGGTCGTGCCGTCCGGCCGCGCCTCGCCCTCGGACTGGGTCGTGAAGCTGCCTGACGGCCGCTGGGCGCTCCACCCCGCCGATGATTCGGAGCCGGATGGTCCCGAGGATCACTGGCGCCTCCCGCGCCCACTCGACCACGGCGAGCGCGTCGCCTTCACCTGGTGCCGTAGCATCACGCCCCATCCCACGCTGACCTTCCGCACAGGCCAGCCGACCCTCGACCCACCCCTGCCGGAGACGCCCGACGGCACTGAACTCGTGATGTGCCTGCAATGGGACCGCGAGGGCACCACCAGCGACATCGCGGGGCTGGTGCAGCGCTGCGACGGCTCGCAGGACGACGAGACGGTCGAGGCCTGCTTCTGGCTGATCGAATCCATCCCCCACGCCTTCGACGCCGGCACGGGCCGGATGGAGCCGCTGGCATGACCGAGTCCCTCTCCCTCCAGCTCGGCGCCCTGCGCGCCGCCGTCGCGCTGGCCTCGCGTGCCGTCGAGCGCCACGGCACCGTCCCCGCCCTCGCGCACCTGCACCTCGCCGCGCAGGACGGCCGCCTCATCGTCACCGGCACGGACCTCAATCGCCGCCTGACCGCCACGGCCGAGGCCGACGGCACGCTCGCCCCCATCACCGCCTCGGCCGCGCGGCTCGGCGCCCTGCTGGCGCGCCTCCCGGCCGAGGAGACGGCGACCCTCTCGCGCGCCAGGGAGGGCCGGCTGGTGGTCTCGGCCGGCCCCGTCACCGCGAAGCTCTTCACCCTCCCGGCCGAGGACTTTCCGTCCGATGCCCCCCCCGATGCGGGATGGACCGCCGCCTGGCGCATCCCCGCCGGCGAGCTGCGCGGCCTGATCGAGAAGACCATCCACGCGGCCAGCACCGAGCGAACGCGCTACTACCTCAACGGCATCTACCTCCACGCGCCCGAGGGGAGCGCGGAGCTGCTCGCGGTCACGACCGACGGGCACCGCCTGATGATCGCGCGGGCGCCGATGCCCGAGGGTGACGCGCCGCTGGCCATGATCCTCCCGCGCGCGGCGGTGGCGGCGCTGCGGCCGATGCTGGCGGCCGTCCCGCCCGGCCGCCTCCTCGAGATCCGGCAGCGCGACCTCGCGCTCCGCATCGAGGGCCCGGGCTGGACGCTGGCGACGAAGACGATCGACGGCACCTACCCCGACTATGCGCGCGTGGTGCCGCTGCCCGACCTGGGCACGGCGCTGGCCGTGGACGATCCGCGCCGCCTCGCCGATGGCCTGCGCACCGTGAGCGCGATCAGCGGCGACCGCGCCCGCCCCGTGAAATTCTGCAACGGCACGGGCACCGCGCTGCGCCTGCAGACCTGGGACGCGGAGAATGGCGAGTGCGAGCTCGCCGTGCCGTCGGAGGTGGCGGCCTGGCGCAGCAACGCCGCGCACCCCGAGATCGGCTTCCAGGCCCGCTACCTGCTCGATGTCCTGCGCGTCTTCGCCGCCGACGGCTTCGTCGCGCGCGTGCAGAACGGCAGCGCGCCGGTGCGGATCGACGGGGCGGCCGGCACGGCGGTGCTCATGCCGACGAGGGTGTGAGGATGGAGGACGCCACCCTCGCGGCCGCCTGGTCCGCCTTCGTCACGCTGGCCATCCCGCATGACGCGCCGGCGATCCAGCGCCGCGAGATGCGCCGCGCTTTCTACGCGGGCGCGCAGACCTTCCTCGACATCCTGATGCGCGACCTGGACCCCGAGCAGGAGCCGACCGACGCCGACATGCGCCGCATGGACGTGCTGACTGCCGAGCTGCGCGCCTTCGGTCTCGCGATACAGAGAGGGCAGGCGTGATGGGCGACAAGACCGGCATCGAATGGACCGACGCGACCTGGAACCCGGTGCGCGGCTGCACGCGCACCTCGGAGGGCTGCCGCAACTGCTACGCCGAGCAGGTGGCGGCGCGCTTCAGCGGTCCGGGCCAGCCCTTCGAGGGATTCGCGGACCGCGCGCGCAGCGGCAGCAAGTGGACGGGGAAGGTCGGCCTCGTCGAGGACATGATCGACCAGCCCATGCGCTGGAAGCGGCCGCGCAGGATCTTCGTGAACAGCATGGCCGACCTCTTTCACGAGGACTTGCCGGACGAGGCGATCGACCGCGTCTTCGCCGTGATGGCGCTGGCGCCGCAGCACACCTTCCAGATCCTGACGAAGCGCTCGGCCCGGATGAAGGAGTACATGCTGGAGCGCTGGCAGGGCACCGTGGCGCAGGAGATGGTGGTCGCCGGCACCCGCGTTGCCGTCGCGGCCGGCGCGCCGACCGGGCGTCGAGATCGGGTCGAGGAAGCCTGCGAGGACGTCCTCGATCGCTTCAATCTCAACGACCCGGACAACGCCAAGCTCTGGACCGCCGAGGGCAGCTGCAAGGCCATGCAGTGGGCGTGGCCGCTGCCGAACGTCTGGCTCGGCGTGAGCGTCGAGGATCAGGCGGCCGCCGACGCGCGCATCCCGGATCTGCTGGCGACGCCAGCGGCGAAGCACTTCCTGAGCTGCGAGCCGTTGCTGGGGCCCGTGGATCTCGACGGATGGCTCTCCGAGAAGAACTCCTGCCAGGGCTGCGACGATGGTGAGGGCTATGGCAACCGCTGTTCGCGAAAGGACATCCCGCGCGAGGAGCAATGCCCATGGCGTCGGGCCGTGCAGCAGGTGGTCGAGCACGGACCCTTCGACGAGGATGGTGCGCCGGCCAGTATCACCTCCCATGTCGTGACGATCGACTGGCTCATCTGTGGCGGCGAGAGCGGCCCCGGCGCGCGCCCCATGCACCCCGACTGGGCCCGCAGCCTGCGCGACCAGTGCGCGGCCGCCGGCGTGCCGTTCTTCTTCAAGCAGTGGGGGGAGTGGGCGCCGCATCGCCCTGCAGCTGGCGGGAACCTGGGCGGCGACGTCAGATCCGGCCACGTGACAGTGGTGCATCCGACAGGCCAGACGATGGAGGAGGTTTTCGTTGCCACAGGCGGCCGGAATACCATCCAGGGCACGCGCTACATGGCGCGCCTCGGCAAGAAGTCCGCCGGCCGCCGCCTCGACGGCCGCGAGCACATCGAGTTCCCGGCATGAAGGCCCTCTCCGAGTACGAGGCCTGCGAGCGCACGACGCTGGAGGCCACCCTGGGCCGCGTCACGCTGCCTCCGTTCGGCGATCTCGAGCGCGGCGGCATCGTCGGCCGCGCGACCATCACGGGCTGCTTCGCGGCGCACCCGAGCCCCTGGTTCTTCGGCCGCTACGGCTTCGTGCTGGAGGAGCGCGCGCCGCTGCCCTTCCGCCCGCTGCTCGGCCAGCTCGGCTTCTTCGAGGTGCCCGATGCCTGACGGCAGCACGATCACTCCCCGCCGGCGCGGCCCGCTGCCCACCTGGCCGCTCGACGACGGCATTACCGTCGTGCTCTTCGCCGGCGTGGGCGGCGTCTGCAAGGGCATGGAGGCCGCGGGCTTCCCGGTCGCCGTCGCCAACAACCACGACGATGTCGCGCTGGCCGCGCACGCCGCGCTGCACCCGCACACGAGGCACGTCCGGGGCGACGTCTTCGACGTGGACCCGCTGGTGGCGACCAACGGCCGGCCGGTGAAGAACCTCTGGGGAAGCCCGGACTGCACGGATCACAGCGTCGCCAAGGGCGGCGCCCCGCGCTCGCCGCGCGTGCGGAGCCTGCCCTGGCAGCTCTGCCGCTGGATCGGGAAGACCCGGCCGGAGAACTTCTACCTGGAGAACGTGCGCGAGATCCGCGGGTGGGGGCCGATGGTCGCGAAGCGCTGCAGGAAGACCGGCCGCGTCATCAAGCTCGACGGCACGGTGGCGGCCAGGGGCGAGCACGTGCCCCTGCGCGAGCAGCACCTGGAGCGCGACCGGCGCCCCGGGCGGCTCGGCCGCAGCTACCGGAAGCTGGTGAAGCACTTCAACCGGCTCGGCTACGACTACCAGGACCGGAACATCTGCTGCGCCGACCACGGCATCCCGACGATCCGGGCGCGGCTCTTCGGGGTCGGCCGGCGGCGCGGCCTCCCCATCGCCTGGCCGGAGCGGACGCATGCGCCGCGCCTGGCCGCGCCGGCGTTGAACCTGAAGCCCTGGGTCTCCGCGGCCAGCATCATCGACTGGTCGATCCCCATCCCGTCGATCTTCACGCGCAGGAAGCCGCTGGTGGACGCCACGTGCCGCCGCATCGCCTCCGGCATGTGGCGCTACGTGCTGAACAATCCGTCGCCCTTCATCATCCCCGTGACGCATGGAGGCATGCGCCGCTCCTTCCCGGTGGACGGCCCGCTGCCCACGATCACGTCGTCGAGCGGCGGCGAACTGGCCCTGGTGGCGCCCATGCTGGTCCAGACAGGCTATGGAGAGCGGAAGGGCCAGGCCCCCCGCGTGCTCGACATCGAGGCGCCGCTGGGCACGCTCGTCGCCGGCGGCGGCAAGCACGCGCTCGTGGCCGCCTGGATGGTCCAGCACAACACGGGCGTCATCGGCCGCGACTGCCGGGAGCCCCTGTCCACGGCGACCTGCGAGGGCACGCAGCGCCAGGTCGGCGCGGCCTATCTGGTCCACCTGCGCGGCGAGAGCGTGGCGCGCGCCGCGACCGATCCCATCCCCGCCCTGACGGCCGGCGGAGGGCACGTCGCGATCGTCGCCGCCTTCATGCACCAGTACTACTCCCAGGGCGGGACCTCGCAGGCGATGGAGGATCCGCTGCACACCGTCACCACGCTGGCCCGGCATGCGATCGTCACGGTGGTGATCGACGGGCTGACCTATGCGGTCGCCGACATCGGGATGCGGATGCTGGAGCCCGAGGAGGCAGCCCGGGCGCACGGCCTGACGCTGCCCAGGACCATCACGCTGGACGGCCGGACGCGAAGGCTGACGAAGCGCGAGGGCTTCCGTCTGGTCGGCAACTCCGTGCCGAGCGAGATGGCGCGGCTGATCGTCGCGGCGAACTCGACGCCCTACCTGGATTCCTTCGGCGCGAGGGCCGCGTGAGGTGCCCCCCCGCGCGCCCCGCGCTCCGCTGGCACGGCGGCAAGTGGCGCCTCGCGCCCTGGATCCTGCAGCACCTCCCGCCGCACCGCTGCTATGTCGAGCCCTATGGCGGCGCCGCCTCCGTCCTGCTGCGCAAGCCCCGCAGCCACGCCGAGGTCTACAATGACCTGGACGGCGAGGTCGTGAGCTACTTCCGCACCCTCCGCGGGCCCGACGCCGCCCGGCTCGTCGAGCAGGTCGCGCTCACCCCCTTCGCGCGCGAGGAGTTCCTCCTCTCCACCGAGCCAGCCGAAGATCCCGTCGAGCGCGCCCGCCGCCTGGTCGTGCGCAGCTTCATGGGCTTCGGCAGCAACGGCCACAACATCGAGCTGCGCACCGGATTCCGTGCCAGCAGCACCCGCAGCGGCTCCACGCCGGCGACGGACTGGTCGCGCCTGCCCGAGGCGCTGGCGGCCATCGCCCGGCGCCTCCAGGGCGTGGTGATCGAGCAGCGCCCGGCGCTCGACGTCATGCGCCAGCACGACGGCCCGGACACGCTGCACTACGTCGACCCGCCCTACGTCCACGCCACGCGCAGCAGCCGCCTCGACGGCCGCAACGACTATCACGGCTACGCCCACGAGATGACCGACGCCGACCATGCTGCCCTGCTGGAGGCGCTGCGCGGCCTCGCGGGCATGGTGGTGCTCAGCGGCTATCCGAGCGCGCTCTACGACGCCGCGCTGGCCGGCTGGCGCCGCGAGACCCGCACCGCCATGGCCGACGGCGCCCGCGCCCGCACCGAGGTCCTCTGGATCAACCCCGCCGCCGACCGCCGCCTCGGGCTGGCCCGGGCGCAGCAGATGGAGATGAGCGCGTGACGGACAACCTCGACGACGGCTGGATGCCGATTCGCTCTGTACCGCAGACGGCAGAGGATGTGCTGGTGAAATACCCCGCCGTGGGGTTCAACCATCCACAGATCATCGTCGCGCACTGGGCCCAGGGTGGTGGGGATGACCAGCCGCGCTTCGGTCCTGGGCTCTTTCGGGCATCGTTGGGTGCAGGCGGCAAGCTGCTCGGCTTCGGCGAGATCCCCAGCGGGGCGATCGCCTGGCGCAAGCTGCCCTGCGCGCGCCTGCCCACAGCACATGCTCTGCGGCAGGCCTTGGCGGAAGCCATCAACGATCGCCGATTCACACGGGCCGGCGACGAGCCGATGCCGATGGACCACCCTCGCAACAATGCCCGCGCCTACTGCGAGGCCCTCGCAGACGCCGCGATCGCAGCCCTGTGCGCCCATCACCCAGGCATTCGGGATGTGATCGACGGGAAGGCCGTCGTGCTTCCGAAGGCGGAGGGAGCCGAGATGGAGCGGCACGACGATGCCGGATGAACTCCTGCGCTTGATCGCCGAGGCCAAGGTGCTGGCTGGCGGGGATCATCCGTGCAGCGTCCTGGGGCACCGTTGGATCTTTAAGGGTGGGGCGGCGTGCGATTGCCCAGGGGGCGGATGCAGCCGGATGGTCTACGAATGCTCAGCCTGTGGCGACTGTGACTACGGAGACAACACAGAATCCGAGGAAATTCTGCGGCAGTGCACGAAGGACAGGGCGGATGCCTGACGGCGGCCGCGCCCCGGGCTGGCCCCTGCTGATGACCGCGGCCACCGCCGCGCGATTCTGCGACATGGCACCGCGCGACTTCCGCGCCGCCGTCGCGGCAGGCCTCATCCCCGCCGGGCGCACCGCCGCCGACTTCGTCTCCGCCGGCCTCATGTCGCCCAGCCAGGCCGCCGCGCTCGAGGGGATGGGGCAGATCTGGCACCGCGGCGAGATCGAATCCCGCTCCGCCCACCTCTGGGGCTTGGACGCCGGCGCCGCCGTGGCGCAGGCTCGGGCCCGAGCAACCGCCCGTGAGGCCCTCGATGCCTTCGACCCCACCGCCCGACCGGCTGCCGCACATCAAGCCCGTCCGCAAAGGTAGCCGCACCTACCTCTACTACAGCCGCGGCGGCCGGCGCTGGCCGCTCCCCGGACCCGAGGGCAGCGCCGCGCACCTCCTCGCCCACGCGAAGGTCCACGCCGCCTACACCGAGCTGCGCCGCGCGCCGGAGCGCCTGGCGCCGGGCACGGTCGACGCCGCTGTCACGGCCTATCTCGGCTGCGCCGACTACCAGCAGCACCAGCCCGCGACCCAGCGCGGCTACCGCCGCACCCTCGACGCCTTCCGCGGGGCCTTCGGGCCGATGCCCATGGCAGCCCTGGACGCCGCCTGGTGGGAGGATCTGCGCCGCAAGTACGTGACGATGCCCGCCAACTGGAATCGCCTCCGGAGCGTGATGAAGGAGGTCTTCCGGCTCTATCGCCGCACCCATCCCGGCGAGATCCCCGCGAATCCCATGGAGGAGGTGAAGCGCCTCAAGGTGGGCAGGAGCACCCAGAACCGCCCCTGGCCCATGCCCGTGCTGGCCAGCGTGCTGCTGGACGCCACGCCCTACTTCCGCGCCCTGCTGACCGGCTACATCCTGACCGCCCAGCGCGGCAGCGACGTCACCGCCTGGAAGACCGCCGACTACGACCGCGAACGACGGACCATCACCTTCGAGCAGAAGAAGACCGACCTCGACCAGGTGCTGCACGTCACCGCCTCCATGGCCGAGGCGATCGAGATGATCGACGCCGAGTTCGGGAAGGATCGGGAGTTCCTGCTGCTCACCACCCGCGGCCGGCCCTGGAAGCTGGCCAACGCGCAGGAGATGCTGGCCGCCACCCTGCGCCGGCTGAAGCACCCCCGCTACACGCTGCATGGGCTCCGCGCGACGGGGCCGGTGGCGCTGAAGATGCTCCGCAGCATGGAGAACCGCCGCATCCGCACGCTCACCGGCCACAGCAGCGACGCGAACCTGGAGACCTATCTCCTCGGCGCCGACGGCTACGAGCTCGCCCGCGAGGCGCAGGAGGGGCTGGAGGGCATCTTCGGGGAGGTGCTGGCCACCGCGACGCTGCAGGGCAACCAGCGCAGGACTGCGGGGGTGACGGGCCGGGCCGCGGCGATCGCCAGACGGCAGGCCGAGGAGGCCGAAAAGCGGGTGGAAACCGGGGTGGAAACTGGAAACTCCGACGACCAGAACGTCGCGGAAAAGCCCAGGAAAATGTAGATGGCGACCCGTACGGGATTCGAACCCGTGCTGCCAACGTGAAAGGCTGGTGTCCTAGGCCTCTAGACGAACGGGTCAGCGGTGCCGCGCGGCTTAGAGGCGATGGCAGGCGCGGTCAATCCTGGCACCGCGCCGGCCGCCGGCCCAGCTTCAACGAATGAAGCTCCCAGCACCCCTGCGTCGCGCCCTGCTGTCCGGCGTGGCCCTCTTCCCGCTCGGCGCCTGCTCGCCGGCCGGGCTCGCCGCCGCCTTCACCCGGCGCGGCGGCACCGCGCTTGAGGAGGGCGTCGCCTATGGTCCGCTGCCGCGCCATCGGCTGGACCTCTACACGCCACCCGACCTGGCGGAGACCGCCCCGCTGCTGGTCTTCGTCCCCGGCGGCGGCTGGCGGTCGGAGGAGCGCGCGGACTACCGCTTCGCCGCCTATCCGCTGGCCGGGCTGGGCTGCCGCGTGGCCGTCATCGACTATCGGCTCTGGCCTGAAGCGCGCTTCCCGGAGTTCGTCGAGGACACGGCGCTCGCGGTCCGCGCCCTGGCCGCGCGGGAGCCCCGGCGGCGCCTGGTGCTGATGGGACACTCCGCCGGCGCCTTCAACGCGGCCTGTGTGGCGCTGGATTCGCGTTGGGGCGCACAGGACCGCGTCGGCGGCTTCATCGGCCTCGCCGGCCCCTATGATTTCGGCGCGCAGGAGGTCGATCCGCCCGAGATCTTCGCGGGGACGCCGCATGTGCTCGCCGCGCCGGTGTCGCTCGGCTCCGCCACGCCGGCGATGCTGCTGCTGCACGGCGCGGCGGACACCACCGTCCGCCCCCAGCATTCCAGCGACCGCGCGGCCCGGGCGCGCGCGGCCGGCGTGCCCGCGCGCCACGTCGCCTATCCCGGCATGGGTCATCTCGGCATCGTCGCCGCCCTGGCGGACCCGATCCGCGCGCTCGGGCTGGAGGGCGGCGACGTGCTGGGCGAGGTGCGAGCCTTCCTGGCCTGACTCAGCCCGCCCCGTCGTAGGCGTCGAGCACGTGCAGCGAGTAGGTGAAGGCCGCGCCGGCATTCACCGCGACCGCCACGCCCAGCGCCTCCGCGATCTCCTCCTTCGTCGCCCCGGCCGCGTGGGCCCGGCGGGTGTGGGCATCGATGCAGCCCTCGCAGCGCGTGGTCACGGCCACCGCGATCGAGATGAGCTCCCGCGTCTTGGAGTCCAGGTGGGTCGTGACGGCGGAGGCGCGGCCAAGGGCGGAAAAGGCTTTCACCGCCTCGGGATGGAGCTGGGAGAACTCCTTGCCCCGCTCGCGCAGCGCAGCGTTGTAGCTGTCCCAGTCCTCGATGCGGGTGTCGGTGGTCATGGCGGGCGTCCGGATATGAAAAGGGCCCCGATGGTTTCCCACCGGGGCCCGATCCACAAGGGAGCCTGGCTGCGCGGCCGATTCACGTTCCGGAACGAAGGGATCTGGAACGATCGGACGCGAAGGATCACTCCGCCGTCGCTTCCGGCTCCTTCTCCGGCTCGCCGTCGCCTTCCGGCTTCGGCAGGGCCGCGACCGGCGCCTCCGCGATGTCGAAGGTCAGCGCGCCGTCGGTCAGGTTGACCTTCACCGAGCCGCCCTTCACCAGCCGCCCGAAGAGCAGCTCTTCGGCCAGCGGCTTCTTGATGTGCTCCTGGATCACGCGGGCCAGCGGCCGCGCGCCGTAGAGCGGGTCGTAGCCACGCTCGGCCAGCCACTCCTTGGCCGCGCTCGAGAGTTCGATCGTGACGTTGCGGTCGGCCAGCTGGGCCTCCAGCTGCATCACGAACTTCTCCACCACCTGGGCGACGATCTCCGCCGAGAGACCCGCAAAGGGGATCACGGCGTCGAGGCGGTTGCGGAACTCCGGCGTGAACATCCGCTTCACCGCCTCCTCGTCCTCGCCCTGGCGTACCGGGCTGCCGAAGCCGATCGCCGACTTCTGCATGTCCGCGGCGCCCGCATTGGTCGTCATGATGAGGATCACGTTGCGGAAATCGACCGTCTTGCCGTTGTGGTCGGTCAGCTTCCCGTGGTCCATCACCTGCAGCAGGATCGCGAAGAGGTCCGGATGGGCCTTCTCGATCTCGTCCAGCAGCAGCACGCAATGCGGATGCTGGTCGATGCCGTCGGTCAGCAGACCGCCCTGGTCGAAGCCCACATAGCCCGGGGGCGCGCCGATCAGCCGGCTGACGCTGTGCCGCTCCATGTATTCGGACATGTCGAAGCGCAGCAGCTCGATGCCAAGCGTCTTGCTGAGCTGCTTCGCCACCTCGGTCTTGCCGACGCCGGTCGGGCCCGAGAACAGGTAGTTGCCGATCGGCTTCTCCGGGTCGCGCAGGCCAGCCCGGCTGAGCTTGATCGCCGAGGACAGCGCCTCGATCGCCTTGTCCTGCCCGAAGACCATCGACTTGAGGTCGCGCTCCAGCGTGCGGAGCGTCTCCTTGTCGTCGGCCGAGACGGATTTGGGTGGGATGCGCGCGATCTTCGCGACGGTCTCCTCCACATCCTTCAGGGTCACGGTCTTCCGGCGGCGGCCCTCCGGCAGCAGCATCCGCGAGGCGCCGACCTCGTCGATCACGTCGATCGCCTTGTCCGGCAGCTTGCGGTCGTGGATGTACTTCGCCGAGAGCTCCACCGCGGCGCGGATGGCCTCCGGCGTGTACTTCACCCGGTGGTGCTTCTCGTAGTTGGTCTTCAGCCCCTGGAGGATCTTCACCGTGTCCTCGACGGAGGGCTCGTTCACGTCGATCTTCTGGAAGCGCCGCACCAGCGCGCGGTCCTTCTCGAAGTGGTTGCGATACTCCTTATACGTGGTCGAGCCGATGCAGCGCAGCGTGCCCTGGGCCAGTGCCGGCTTCAGCAGGTTCGAGGCGTCCATCGCGCCGCCGGAGGTCGCGCCGGCGCCGATCACGGTGTGGATCTCGTCGATGAAGAGGATGGCGCCCGGCTGGGCCTCCAGCTCGTTCACGACGGCCTTCAGCCGCTCCTCGAAGTCGCCGCGGTAGCGGGTGCCGGCCAGCAGGCTGCCCATGTCGAGCGAGTAGATGGTGCTCTTGGCGAGCACTTCCGGCACGTCGCCCTCGACGATGCGCTTGGCCAGACCCTCGGCGATGGCCGTCTTGCCCACGCCCGGATCACCCACATAGAGCGGGTTGTTCTTGGTGCGCCGGCACAGGATCTGGATGGTGCGCTCGATCTCGCTGTCGCGGCCGATCAGCGGATCGATCTTGCCGGCGAGAGCGCGCTTGTTGAGGTTCACGCAGTAGGTGCTGAGCGCATCCTGGTTGCGGTTGCCGCCGCGGGGCTTCTCCTCGCGGTCCTCCTTGCCGGCATTGTCCTCGGGCGTCGGCGCCTGGCCCTGGACGGGGCGGGGCTGCGAGCGGCCGGGAGCCTTGGCGATGCCGTGGCTGATGAAGTTCACCGCGTCGAGGCGCGTCATATCCTGCAGCTGCAGGAAGTAGACGGCATGCGACTCGCGCTCCGAGAAGAGGGCGACGAGCACATTGGCGCCCGTGACCTCGTCGCGGCCGCTGCTCTGCACGTGGATCGCCGCGCGCTGCACGACGCGCTGGAAGCCGGCGGTGGGTTTCGGATCCCCCGTGCGGTCGCTGACGAGACCGGCGAGATCCTTGTCGAGGAACTCGGTCAGCTCGCGCTTCAGCTTGTCCACGTCGACGCCGCAGGCGCGCAACACGGTGGTCGCGTCCGCATCGTCACCGAGGGCGAGGAGGAGATGTTCGAGGGTGGCGTATTCGTGGCGGCGGTCGTTGGCGAGGCCAAGCGCACGATGGAGCGTCTGCTCGAGATTGCGGGATAGCATGGTTCAACGCTCCCCTTAGCGGTAGCCGGATGCCGGAGTTGGCAGCGCGGCGGGTTGACTATGATGTGGTGGCTCTCCCCCTGCCGTCACATCTGACGCCAACGCATAAGACAATTGCGTGGCGCGATTCCGCACGTCTTTTTTTGTGTCACTCTTTTTCGATGGTGCATTGAAGCGGGTGCTGGTTCTGGCGGGCCAGGTCCATCACCTGCGTCACCTTCGTCTCCGCGACCTCATAGGTATAGACGCCGCATACGCCGACGCCGCGGCGATGGACGTGCATCATGATGCGCGTCGCCTCGTCGCGGTTCTTCTGGAAGAAGCGCTCCAGGACGTGCACGACGAACTCCATCGGCGTGTAGTCGTCGTTCAGCATCAGCACCTTGTACATCGCCGGCTTCTTGGTCTTCGGCCGGGGCTTGACGACGACGCCCGTCGTGGGGCCGCCCTCTCCATCGCGCTTGTCCGGATCGGACATGGTGATTCTCATCTCTCGCTTCCGGTCGTTCGTCACAGTCTGGTCCATCGACAGGATATCGGGAGCCGGCTGCCCGGGGGAAGGGGTTGGCAGCTTTGCACGAAGGAATGAACAAAAGGAAAGGGCCCGGACGCCGAATTGGCGACCGGGCCCCTATCCCAGGCGTGCAGCCGTGCCACCCTCGCAACGTTTCCGCAGCGAGGGGCCGGCGCCGACATCAGGCCGCGAGCGGCTTGGTCATCTTCTCCATGGCGAGCGTCATGCGGGCCGAGATCGGCTCGATGGCGGACTCGGCCAGCTTCAGCGAGGCCTCCTGCAGCTTGGTGGCGTCGGCCATGGCGCGCTCGAAGGCGGTCTTGGCGAAGGACGCCTGGAAGTCGGCGGCCTCCTTGAGGCTCTTGAGGGCGGAGAGGGTCTTGGCCGCCTCGATCGCCTGCTCGGAATAGGCCTGGAACATCGTCACCGTCTGGCGCGACAGGTCCTGCATGCCGGTCACGTAGACCTGGGTGGCCTTGCTGACGGCCTCGAAGTTGCCACGGCCGAACTCGACGGCCTCCTCGGAGGCCTTCATCAGGTCGCCGGCGGTCTTGTGGGCGGTCTCCATGGTCTTCTCCACGGCGACGCGGGCCTGGGCCACGCCGTCCTCGGCGATCTTCTTCGCCTGCGCGGCGCCGGTCTGGGCGGCGTCTGCCATCGTCTTCTTCAGCTCAGCCGGAGTGGCCATGATACTCTCTCCTTCGCATCGCCGCCCCGATGCGAGGGGAGGCAGGGTTTGCTGCAATGCAGCATGACGAAGCCGTACTTATGTGGTCGTCCGGTCCAATGCAAGCCATTTTTGTGCAGTGCACAAAATTTCCTGCAGTGGGTGTGATGGCGATTCGGGCCATTCGATGACCGGCGCCGCCACGCTTTCGTGCGAAACGGATGGACAAATCGCGGCACGACTGTTTCTTTGCATTTCAACGCGGGCCGAACCTTGGGGGAGGCGAGGCCCGTGTCCGCTTTGGGGAAGCCGCATGTTCAGATCCGCCGTTCTCCGCGCCGTCGCCGGCGCCCTGCTCGCTATGGGCCTTCTGCCGGCCGCGGCGAGTGCCCAGATCACCGCGAGCCCGCGCTATTCCGGCATCGTGGTGGACGCGCGGACGGGCAACGTGCTGATCGCCGAGGCCGCGGACGAGACCCGGCACCCGGCCTCTCTCACCAAGATGATGACGCTCTATATGCTGTTCGAGGCGATGCAGGCCGGCCGCTTCACCCTCACCACGCCGATTCGCGTGAGTGCCGAGGCCGCCTCGATGCCGCCCTCCAAGCTCGGCGTGCCCGCCGGCGGCAGCCTCTCCACCGAGAACGCCATCCTCGCCTTGGTCACCCGTTCGGCCAACGACATCGCGGTGGCCGTCGGCGAGGCGATCGGCGGCGACGAGGCGAGCTTCGCCCGGATGATGACCCAGCGCGCCCGCTCGCTCGGCATGTCGCGCACGACCTTCCGCAACGCCTCCGGCCTGCCCGACCCCGACCAGGTGACGACGGCCCGCGACATGACGCTGCTCGGCCGCCGCCTGATCCAGGATTTCCCGGAGCAGTACCACTACTTCTCCCTGACCCACTTCGCGCACGGCAACCGGCTGATCCGCAACCACAACGGCATGCTGCGCGACTATCCCGGCGCCGACGGCATCAAGACCGGCTACATCAACGCCTCCGGCTTCAACATCGTGACCTCGGCCCAGCGCGAAGGCGTGCGGCTGGTGGGCGCGGTCTTCGGCGGCAATTCCTGGGCCCAGCGCAACGGCCGCATGGCCGAGCTGCTGGACGCCGGCTTCGCCCGGCTCGGCGTGCGTGACGTGCCGCCGCTGGTGGCGTCGCTGCCGCCGCGCATCGCCGTCCGGCACGATGCCTCGATCGGCCCGGGCCCGCGCCGCGCCGCCACGGTCCGGCAGGCTGCGCTGCGGGAGCCGCCGCCGCGCAGCCGCGCCCCGGGCGCGCGCGCCACGGCTGCCGTCCGCCAGCCCGTCGCCCGCCAGCCC
>NZ_JBXAQB010000025.1:0-51505 GCF_058806835.1 Roseococcus sp. GW821-FHT12F05 | reverse complement strand
GGCGTCACCCTCACACCAGGCATGCCCGTCGAAGCCCATATCAGCCTCGGACAGAGAACCTTCTGGAACTACCTCGCACAGCCCATCCGAGACTCCTTCAACAGAGCCTTCAAAGAAAACTAAACGCTACCTCAACAGCCACCGCGCAAGACGCCGCGCCGTCGCGGCCCGCGGACGGTCGAGGAGGCGGGACAGGCTCCACCCGCCATGCCGCACGCGGGCGCGGAGGTTGCTGAACTCGCGGAAGCCAGCCTCTCCGTTGCGGCGCCCGAAGCCGGAGGCGCCGATGCCGCCGAAGGGCAGGCCAGGAAAGGCCGCGTAGTCCAGGGCCCGGCCGATCAGCAGCGCGCCGGACTTCGTGGCGACGGCAATGGCCGCCTCCTCGGCGCGCGTGGCGCCGAAGGCGTAGATGGCCAGCGGATGCGGACGGGCGCGGATCCAGGCGAGGGCCGCGTCCAGCCCCGCGCATTCCTCCATGGCCAGGATGGGACCGAAGATCTCTTCCCCTGCGAGGCCACCGCGCGAGAAAGCGAGGCCGAGTGCGTCTGGGCCGGGCCCCATCCAGGCGATGGTAACGCCGGCGCCGATATGGTCGAGCCGGGCCTGCTGCGCGGCGTTGATGATGACGGTGCCCGTTTCCGCAATGCCGCTGGCCTGGGCCACTCGCCCGAAATCCGCCGCGGTGTGACCGATCAGGAGCACCGTGTCGGGCGCGACGCAGGTCTGCCCGGCATTGACGGCCTTCGCGGTGAGGATGTCGCGCGCGGCGCGGGCGAGATCGGCGCCGGGAAGAATCAGCGCCGGACACTTGCCGCCGAGCTCCAGGGTCAGCGGCGTGAGGTGCTCCGCGGCCGCCTGCATCACCTTGCGGCCGGTCTCCGTGCCGCCGGTGAAGACCAGGTGGTCCCAGGGCTGCGCAGCGAAGTCGCGCGCGACATCGGGTCCGCCCTGCACCACGGCGGCGATACGCGGCCCCCAGGCCTCGGCGGCGATCTCCTCGATCAGCGCGGCGATGCGCGGCGCGGCCTCGGAGGGCTTCAGCACGACACGGTTTCCCGCGGCAATGGCGTCGATCGCCGGCAGCAGCGCGAGCTGCAGCGGATAGTTCCACGGCGCCATGATGCCGACGACGCCCTTCGGCACGCATTCCGTCCAGGCGCGTGCGGGCCGGAAGGGCAGCGGCACCGGCGCGGGCCTCCGGCGCGCCCAGTCGCGCAGCCAGCGGCGCGAATAGGCTGCGGCCTCGGCAACGAGCAGGACGTCGGCCAGCAGCGTGTCGGTCCGGTCGCGCAGGCCGAAATCAGCGCTGGCCGCGTCCGCGATGGCGTCGGCGCGGGACACCACCGATCGGCGCAGCGCGGCGAGCAACACGCGGCGCTGTGCGAGGTCGGGCGCCCCATCCTCGGCCTCGGCAGTGCGGAGGCGGGCCAGGGCGTCCGCCGGCGTCATCCGGGCAGGGCGCGCGCGGCGGCGAGGCCGGAACGAATGGCGGCGTCGATGGTCGCCGGCAGGTCAGGCCAGGTCCAGTCGCCGGCCAGGGCAAGGTTGGCGAGCGGCAGGCGCGGCGGAATCGGGACATGACCCACGCGATGGCGCGGCGTGGCGCGGCGCTCCTTCACGACGCGGCAGGGCGGCGGGGCCTCGGGCCAGTCGCCGGCGACACCGAAGGCGCGCACGGCCAGGAGGATTTCCGCCCAGGCGCGGGGGGCCAGTTCCTGTACTTCCTGATCCGCCTCGGCATCGCCGGCACTCACGGTGACGGCGATGCCGGCCGGCCGGATCAGCACCCATTGGCACAGCGCGCCCAGCAGACCGAGGAAGCGCTCAGGGCCTGGCGATTCCCGCGCGAAGTGAAGGTTCACGATCGGCGCGTGCGCCTCGGGCACCGGCAGGTCGGGCAGCAGGCGCTGCGCTTCCCAGGGCGGGAGCGCCAGGATCACGCGGTCCGCGGGCGCAAGCGGGGTCTCGTGGTCCTGGAAGACCAGCGCAGTGGCGCGGCCGTCCTCCTGAGCGAGGCCGCGCAGACGATGGCCCGGGCGATAGGCGGCGCCGGCCACGGCGAGCGCCGCCAGCGCCGGCTCCACCAGGTCCGGCCCCAGGCCGCGCCGCGCAACCAGCAGCCGCGTCGCGCCCGGTGCGCCCAGGCGGCGCAGCACCTGGCCTAGACGCTGCGACGAGGCCTCGGCGGAGGGCGTGTTCAGCGCCGCGATCACGAGCGGATCCACGAAGCCGCGCAGGAAGGCAGGGTGCGCGCGCATCGATTCCGCGATGGTGCGGTCCTCGCCGGGCAGCGCCATGCCGGCCATGGCGAGCACCGCTCCAAAGGTCACGCCGGCGGGGCGGCGGTCCGCGCGCCACCAGCCGAAGGGCGAAAGCGCTACGCGCCGCGCGGAGCCGTCGGCGAGGTCGAGCACGGGCAGCCCATCCGGCTCGGGCTCCAGCCAGAACTGCCGCGCGCCGATGGCGTCGAGGAAGCCGAGCGCGGCGGTGTTGGCGCCGATCAACGCGTGGGTGCCGTTGTCCGTGCCGTCGGGCAGCGCGCGGGCCCGGCCGCCGGCGCCGGGCGTGGATTCGTGCAGGGTGACCATGCGGCCCTGCGTCGCCAGCGCATGCGCCGCGGCGAGCCCGGCCATGCCGGCGCCCACCACATGGACGACACCGATGCCCGGCCGTTCTGCGCCGCGATCAGGATCATCGCCCGGCCGATTCACGTGCCGCTTCGCGTCACGATCGGACGGAGCCGTCATCGCCCCGTGACGGCGAAGACCGCCATGCGCAGCTTTTCGCCCTTCGTCAGCCTCGCGCGCACGCGCGGCAGCGACCAGCCGCGCGCCAGCATGTGGTCCAGGATGCGCCGATAGCCCCACATCATCACGCGCGCCGGGCGCAGCGCCTCGACGTCATGGCGCGGCAGCATCGCCTCGGCCTGGAGATAGCCGCCGGCGGCACGGCCGGCGATCTCCTTGCAGATGCCGGCAAAGGCCGCGTGCTCCACGATGGATTGCGCAGTCCCATCCGGGATGCCGGCCATCTTCAGCACGCTGAGCGGCACATAGACGCGGTCGCGCACGGCATCCTCGTCCACGTCGCGCAGGATGTTGGTGAGCTGGAAGGTGTGGCCGAGCGCCAGGCCCCAGGCCTCGGCCTTGGGATCGCCGAAGATGCGCACGCTCATCGCGCCCACGCTGCCCGCGACGCGGCGGCAGTAGAGGTCGAGCGCGGCCTCGTCGGGCAGGCGCACGCGGTCGCCGGCGTCGGTCTCCATGCCGGCGATCATGGCGTCGCATTCGGCATAGGGAATGTCGAAGGCCCCGCGCGCCCAGGCGAGCTCGCGCGAGAGGGCGCAGTCCGGCGTGGTCAGCTTCCGGCGCCAGCCAGCAAGGAGACGTCGCTTCTCCACCTCGGGCATGCGGCCGTCGGCGATGTCGTCCACCACGCGGCAGAAGGCGTAAACGCCCCAGAGGGCGCGGCGGCGGTCGCCCTTCAGTGTCGCCATGCCGCGCGCGAAGGAGGAGCCGGCGCGGCGCACGCGATCGGCGACGACCTCGGCGTCGGAAGCGGTCGGAAAGGGCGCGGCCAGCGCCTCGCGTGCGACGTCGGCCTTGCCGAGGGCGACCCGGCCCAGCACCGGGTCCGCTGTCCGCAGCTTCGCCAGGAGCCTGCGGGCAAGGCCGATGGTCATGGCGGACTGCATCCTCAGGCGCCGCGATTCCACCAGGCGCGGCAGGGCGGCGGCACGGTCGAGCTGATCCTCCACCCGGTCCAGCGCGGCGTCGAGGATTTCCCGGCGGCGGGTGTTGCCGGGCTCGAAAAAGGCTGCCTCGCCGCCGGCCAGGGCCAGCCAGGATTGCGGGAGGTAGACGCGGTCCAGGCTGTCGCGATCGGGCACAAGATCCTGCAGGTGGTTCAGGATCTGCAGGGCGGTGCAGAGCCCGTCCGCCGCGTGCTTCGCCTCGGCGGAATCCGTGCCGTGCAGGCGCAGCAGCATGCGGCCCACGGGATCGGCGCTGCGGGTGCAGTAATCCTCGAGGTCGGTCCACTCGGCGTAGCGGTGCTGCTCCGAATCCTGCCGGAAGGCGGAAAGCATGCGCCGCGCCTCCTCCATGCCGACCTGCTGGCGCTGCATGTTCGCGGCGACGGACAGGGCGGTCCCCGGATCGTCCAGTGCGGCCTCCATGGCGTCGAGTCGGGCCAGCTTCTCGGCGGGCACCAGGCTCGGGCTGTCGGCGATGTCGTCGGCCATGCGGACGAAGCGGTAGAAGGCCATGACCTTGGCCCGCACGGGCTTCGCCAGGATCAGCGAGGCCGTGGGGAAATTCTCCGTGTCGTGGTCCCGGTTGGGGGTCTCCGGGGCAGCCAGGTCGTTCATGCCGGTCTTGTGCCGGGATATGCGCGCCCTTTCCAGCCCGCCGGATAGCCGAGCAGCCCCCGCACCAGGGCGGTCCATTGCAGGGCCAGGGCGACCAGGACGGTGAGGGGGTGCAGCGGCACGGTCCACCAGGGCTCGCGGCTGCGCCAGGTGACGGCGGCGCGGAGGGCGAAGGTGAGCAGGATCGTGGCGACCGCCTCCGGCGAGGGCAGCAGCGCCCAGGGCCAGAGATGGGCGCCAGCCAGCAGCACGGTCCAGACAGGCAGGCCGAGGGGGGTGGCCATGCCCTCGCGCGCGTTCTTGAGGAAGCCCGCCCAGGCCTCCGGAAAGCTTCCGTACATGCGGCAGGCGGCCAGACGGGCCCCATCCACGATCTCAGTGTCGGCGCCGGATTGCCGGAAGCGGCGGGCCAGGGCGAGGGCATCGTGCAGCACGGAACGGATGGCAGCGTGGCCGCCGGCCCGGTCATAGGCGGCGCGCTCGACCAGGAGAAGCTGCCCGCAGGCGGCGGCGAGACCCGGCTGGCGTGTCGCGACACGGCCGCCGAAGGGAAGGTAGCAAAGCAACAGAAAATTGATGAAGGGCACGGTCAGCGCCTCGCCGAGCCCCCCGATGCGCTGGCGTGGGACGCCGCTCACCATCGGCGTTCCACGCGCGGCCATGGCGGCGGCGGTCCGCGGCGCGAGCCGGACATCGGCGTCGATGAAGAGGAGATGCGTCCCGGTCGCGGCCTCGGCAAGGCACGCGCAGGCATGGACCTTGCCGGTCCAGCCCGGCGGCAGCGGCGGCGCCTGGAACAGCCGGACGCCGGGGTATCCGGCGACGATGGCGGCAGTCGTGTCGGTGCTGCCGTCGTCCATGACCAGCACCTCGACCTCGCAGCCAGTGGAGGCGAGCGCCGCCTCGACGCAGGCGCCGATGTTCTGCGCTTCGTTGCGTGCCGGGATGAGGATGGAGACGCGCGTCCCCGTGGGCGGCGTGCCGCGCGCGACGGGCAGGCGGACCAGGTTGATGAGCCCGAAGATGGCCGGCAGCAGCGCGAGCGCCAGGGCGATGTGCGCGGGCTCCATGCCTAGCCCCGCCGCGCGCGCGGATCGTGCTCCGGCGCGAAGCGCAGGCGCTGCCAGAGTCCGTAGACCCCGCCCATGCCGCGCCCGCCCTCGACCAACACGCGGAAGCGCGCGGGGTCGCGGCTGATGGCATCCTGCGCGAGGCGGTCCATGGTCTCGGTCATCGCGATGCGGATGCCCTCCTCGTCCACCGCCTCGATGGGCGGACCGAAGCCCACCAGAGCCTCGCCGCGCTTCTCCGTCCAATGCGTATATTCGATGGCGAGCGGCAGGATCATCGCGCTGGGCGCGATGCGGGACAGGCGCGCGACGCCAGGCGCCAGCGGGACCGGCCGCTCGCGCGGATCGGCGAAGCGGCCGGGGGCGTTCATCCAGAGGATGTGGCTGTCATCGGCCAGCACCTCCTTCGCCGTCTCCAGGAACTGCAGCGCACCACGCGCCGAATTCTGCTCCACACCGAAGACGCCGAGCCGGCGCATGAAGCCGTATCTTTGCAGCGCAGCGGCGTCCATCGGCACGAAGCTCGGACGGTCCGGGAAGAGGCGGCGCGACAGCAGCATCAGCAGCACGCCGTCCCACCAGCCCGGATGGTTCGCGAGGATGATGAGCGGCCTTCCTGCCGGGGCGTGAGGCTCGCCCCAGCGCGCCAGGCGCAGCGCGCAAAAGCTGCCGGAAAAGTGACGCCGGAAGGCCCAGTCGAAGAAGCGCAGCGCGCGCTCCGAGCGAAGGGCGACGGTGTCAGTCACCCGAGGAGCTCGGCCTCGCGCCGCCCCGCCAGCTCCGCCTCGGGGCCCATGCCGCGTCCGCCGAGGTCGCGGTCCAGGCTGTCGGCTGCGATCCAGCCGCTCATCATCACCATGGGCATGCCGGGGCCGGGATGCGCGGCGCCGCCGGCGAGGTAGAGCCCCTTCACCGCGCGGCTGCGGTTGCCCGGCTTGAAGGCCCCGGTGAAGGCGCCGTGCGAGGCGAGACCGTAGATCGCGCCGTCGAGCACGCGGTAGCGCTCGTGGATATCCACGGGCGTGAGGCGGCGCTCCACGACGATGCGGCTCTCGATGTCCTCGAGGCCCGCGGTGCGCTTCAGCTTGTCGAGAATTTTTTGGCGGTAGCCGGGGAAGAGCTCTTCCCAATCATGGTGCGGGCGCAGGTGCGGCGTGTGCACCAGCACGTAGAGCGCCTCGCCGCCCTCCGGCGCGCTGGTCGGATCGGTGGCTGCCGTCGCTGCCAGATAGGCCGTCGGATCCGGTGCCGGCTCGCCGCGCTTGTAGATGGCGTCGAACTCCTCCTCGGCGTCGCGCGAGAAGACGAAGTCGTGATGTGCGAGATGCTCGTAGCGCCGGTTCAGGCCGAGATAGAGCACGACGCCGGAGCAGGCCGGCTCGTAGCCCTTCCTCGCATAGGCCTCGCCCGTGGGACCGCCGACCAGCTCCTTGTAGGTGCGGATCGCATCCATGTTGGAGATCACCGCATCGCACATGATGCGCTCGCCGGTGGCGAGCGTGACGGAGGATATCGCGCCGTTCTCGATGCCGAACATCGCGACATCGCTGTTTGGACGCAGCTCCACGCCCAGCTCGCCGGCCAGCTTCGCCAGCCCCTCTGCCACCGCGCGCGTGCCGCCGACCGGGTACCACACGCCCTCACTCGCCTGCATGTCGCCGATCGACGCCAGGACCGCGGGCGCGAGATAGGGGTTGCTGCCGACATACTGGCAGTAGTGGTCCAGCATCTGCGCCAGCCGTTCGTCCGGCACATGGCCGCGGATGACCTTCGCGACGGTCTGGCCCATGCGCAGCGCCAGCACATCCTTCAGCGTGTTCGGGGAGAAGTTCTGCTTCATGTCGAGCGTGTCGCCGATGCCCTCGACCGACTTCCAGAAGAAGAATTTTTCCGACACGCCGTGCAGGTGCTTCGAGATGCGCTGGAATTTTCGATACCCATCGCCGACGCCGGAGCCGGGCACGAACTCGTCCATGCTGCGCGCCATGGCATCGACATTCTCGATCAGGTCGATGCGCGTGCCGTCCTCGAAGAAGCAGCGCCATTGCGGGTCGAGGCGGATCAGCGGCAGCTCCTTCGCCTGGTCGCGCCCCGCCTCGGCATAGATGCGGCGCAGCACGCGTGGAACCGTGAGGATGGTCGGCCCCATGTCGAAGCGGAACCGTCCCGAACCGTCCGGCGCGTCGAGAAAAAGTTGCGCGGCCTTGCCGCCAAGCCAGGGATTCTTATCCAGCAGCGTCACGCGATAGCCGCGCGCAGCGGCCACGCAGGCGGCGGCGAGGCCGCCCAGCCCCGCGCCCACGACCACCACATGCGCGCTCACGCCATCACCGGATTCGGCGTCAGCGCCAGCTCCTCCTGCACGAGCTTCGCGGTGATGCGCGCGCCCTCGTAGATCACCGGCAGGCCAGAGCCGGGATGCGTGCCGCCGCCCACCAGGTACAGGCCTTGCGTGTCGTTGAACCGGTTGCGCGGCCGGAAGCTGAGCATCTGCATGAGGTCGTGGCTGAGGTTGAAGGTCGCGCCATAGCCCACGGAAAACTCGTCCTGCCAGGATTGCGGGCTGACGATGCGCTCGTAGCGGATGCGCGGCTCGATGTCTCCAAGGCCCAGCGTCTTCAGCCGCTCCAGCGCCAGCCTTCGATAGCGCGGCGCCTCGACGCTCCAGTCGCAGCCGTGCCGCAGGTTCGGCACCGGAATCAGCACGTAGAGCGCGGAGTGGCCCGGCGGCGCCATGCCCGGATCGGTGACGCAGGGATTCTGGACATAGACGCTCGGCACATCCGGCAGCTCGCCCGATTGGATCTGCCGGATGTTGCGCTGATATTCCTCGGCCAGCAGGACGTTATGGTGCGCGAGCTGCGGAAACGCCCCTTCGACGCCGAGATAGAGCATGAAGGTGGAGCAGGAGTAGCGCGCCTTCGCGATCTTCCGGTCCGACCAGTCCTTGCGGATGTGGTCGGGCACCAGCTTCGGCACCGCATGCGCGAAGTCGGCGTTGAGGACGACGGCGTCGGCGGCAATGTGCTCGCCGCCGGCCTCGACGCCCATGGCGCGGCGTCCCGCGAAGGCGATGCGATCGATCGGCGTGTTCAACCTGATCTCCACGCCGAGCCGTTCTGCCACGCGCGCCATGGCGTCGCTCACGGCGCCGCAGCCGCCGCGCGGGTGGTACACGCCGTGCTCGTATTCCAGAAAGCTCAGGATGGTGAAGAGCGACGGGCACTTGAACGGCGACATGCCCAGGTATTTCGTCTGGAAGCCGAAGGCCAGCCGCACACGCGGGTCGGCAAAGTAGCGGCGCAGCTCCTGGTCCACCTGCCGGTGCGGGCGCAGCTGCGGCAGGCTCTTCATCACGCCCGGCGTCATCATGTCGCGCCGCCGGAGAAAGGGGCGCTCGAGGAAGGGCCGGAAGACCTCGAGCTTCCGGCGGTTGTCGGCCATGAAGCGACGCAGGCCCGCGACGTCGCCGGGCGCGAGAGCCCCGATGGCCGCTTCCATCCGCGGAAGATCCGAGGTCGCTTCCAGCACGGCGTCGGGCTGGCCTTCGAAGATCAGGCGGTACTGCGGATCGAGGCGGATGAGCTCCACCTCCCGATCGAGGTCGGCGCCGCAGCTCGAAAAAATCTCCTTCAGGATGCGCGGGTAGAGGAAGAAGGTCGGGCCGAGGTCGAAGCGGTAACCTTCCGGCGATGTCAGCGTGCGCGTGCGGCCGCCGACCACGCTGTCCTTCTCGAAGAGCGTCACCCGGGCGCCGGAGGCTGCAAGCTGCATGGCAGCCGCGAGACCCCCAGGCCCCGCGCCGATCACGGCGACGTGCGGGCGAAGACGGCGCAGGGATGGGGCAGGCAGCGGCGCGTTCATGCGGGGTCCTGTCCGGGGTTCATGACAAATGCGGTGTCGCCCTGAACGCGCAAGAGGCCGAGCGGATGCTAAGCCGCATCGGCCGGCAGAAGCGCGAGCAGCTCGGCCGCCCCCAGGACCTCCAAGCAATGCGCCTGTGCCCGCGGCAGCAGGCGTGCGCGATAGAAATCGGCGATACCAGCGTAACGATCATCGAGCTTTGCCGCGCGGGCCAGCAGGGCGCCGCCGAGCACCCAGCCGCAGGCCTCCAGATAGGCGGTGGCGGAGGCCGCGGCCTCCTCAGCCGAGGCGGACAGGATCCAGCTCGTGGCGGATTCCAGCGCGTCCAGTGCGGGGGCCAGCCGGCTGTCGGTGGCACGCGCCTCGGCCAGGATGCCGCGCAGCACGGCGCCCTGGTCGCGCGGCAGCTTACGCGTGACGAGGTCGAGCGCCTGGATGCCGTTGGTGCCCTCGTAGATCGGCGCGATGCGGCTGTCGCGCAGCACCTGGGCCGCGCCGGTGTCCTCGACAAAGCCCATGCCGCCGTGGATCTGCACGCCGAGGCTGGCGTTCTGCACGCCCCGCTCGGTGCACCAGGCCTTCACGATGGGCGTGAGCAGCGCGAGTCGCGCCTCGGCCGCCGCATCACCCAGCTTCGCATGGTCGGCGGCGACGGCGGCCTCCAGCGCGAGGAACCGGCCGGCCAGCGTGGTCGCGCGGATCTCGGCCAGCATGCGCGCCACGTCCGGGTGCCGTGCGATGGCGCGGCCGCCCTGGACGCGCCCGGCCGCATAGGTCTCGGCGAGATGCAGCGCGCGGGCACCGGCGGCGACGCCCTCGATGCCGATCTGCAGCCGGGCGTTGTTCATCATGGCGAACATGGCCGGCAGGCCGCGATGGATCTCGCCGATCAGCTCCGCCTCGGCGCCCTCGAAGAGCATGATGCAGGTGGGCGAGGCGTGGATGCCGAGCTTGCGCTCGATGCCGCCGCAGCGCAGCGCGTTGGGCGTGCCGTCCGGCCGCAGCGTGGTCGTGGCGAAGAGGCTGATGCCGCGCGAGCCGGCCGGCGCGTCCGGCAGCCGCGCCAGCACCAGATGCAGGCTGTTCGCGCAGAGGTCATGCGCGCCATAGGTGATGAAGATTTTTTGGCCTGTGAGCGCGTAGCGGCCATCGCCCAGCGGCTCGGCCTTGGTGCGCACGGCGGCAAGGTCGCTGCCCGCTTGAGATTCCGTCAGGCACATGGTGCCGTTCCACCGGCCGCTCACCAGCTCGGGCAGCCACTTCTCCGCTTGCTCCGGCGTGGCGTAGCGCTCCAGCAGCTCGATCGCGCCGGCGGTCAGTGTGGGGCACAGCGAAAAGGCCATGTCGGCCGTGGTCAGGATCTCCTTCAGCGCGGCCCAGAGCGCGAAGGGCAGCCCCTGCCCGCCATGCGCCTCGGCGGCGGCGAGCCCCTGCCAACCACCCTCGATCCAGGCCGCATAGGCGGCGCGGAAGCCGGGCGGGCAGGTGACGACGCCGTTCTCGAAGCGCGCGCCGATGCGGTCGGCCTCGAGGCGGCCGGGCTCGACCACCTCCATCGCGAACTTCTGCATCTCCTCCAGCAGCGCCGCGATGTCGCCCTCGCCGAGGCCCGTCTCGGGCATCGCGTGCAGCCGGGTCAGCGCGAAGAGGATGTCCTCGGTCTGGGTCGTCATGCCGGCACCGCCTCGTCGCCCGCGGCCCAGCTGGGAATGAAACCCTCCAGCTCGGGCCTCGCGATGGCCTCCGCGAGCCGCCGCCCCAGCACCGCGCCGAACTTGAAGCCATGGCCGGAGAAGCCCGACATCACCCAGGCCCGCCGCGAGATTTTTTCGACCACGAAGCGTTCCTCCGGCTCAACGTCGTAGAAGCAGGTCGCCGCGCCGAGTTGCGTGAAGCGGTCCAGCCCCGGGATGCGCCGGCGTGCCAGCTCCAGGATGCGCTCCGCCTCGCGCGGATCGGCCGCGCGGTCGGGATCGTCCGGGTCGCCTGTCAGCGAGAAGCTGTGGTCGCCGATCTTCAGCGGCGTGCCGGCGACCGGCGGGACCAGATAAAAGCCCCCGTCGAGGTCCAGGATCATGGGCGCGCGGGCCCAGCCCTCGGCCAGCTCCGGCGGCGGGGCCAAGCGCACCAGCACCTGCCGCGAGGCGGTGACGCGCTGGCCGAGCGCGGGGAGCAGCCGCGGAATCCACGGGCCGGCGGCAACCACCAGCACGTCCGCGCTCCGCGTCCCGCCATCCTCCAGGACCAGCAATGCGCTGATAGCATCGACGCGGACGGCCCGCGCCGTCTCGATCACCGCGCCCTCAGCGACGACATGCGCCGCCAGCGCGGCCACGATCCGCTCGGCCAGCAGCACCCCGCCCTCCGGGCACCAGAAGGCGCTGGCGAGGCCTTCGCCGGAGACATAGGGAAAGCGCGCCACCACCTCGGCCGCGGACAGGTCCGTGACGGCCCGGCCATCGGCGCGCAGGGCGGCGCGGCTGTCCCGCAGCCATTCCCCGCTGGCCTCGCCGGTCGCCAGCACGCCGGTCGGCACGTGCAGCACCTCGCCGAGATCGGCCCAGAGCTCGTCCCAGGCGGCATAGGCAGCGTCCACCATCCGCATGTAGCCGGCCTGCGCGCCATAGGCGTGGCGGATCAGCCGGTGGTGGTCCACCGACGACCCGCGCGGATTGGGCGGCGGCGCCTGGTCGACTATCCGCACGGAAAATCCCTCGCGCAGCAGCCCCCAGGCCGCGCAAAGCCCCATGATTCCGGCCCCGAGGACGAGGGCAGTCGGACGCGTTTCCATCCCCCCATCCTGCCCGAGCCTCCGTCCCCATGGAAGCGCGCCGCGATTGCATGCCGGCCCCGCGGCATGCCAGCTTGCCCGCCACAGGGAAGACCGCCGGCACAAGCCGAGCTCTGGAGTCGACATGCATCGCCGCGACCTTCTCGCGGGCGGAGCTGCCCTGGCAGCCGCGCCCGCCCTCTCCCCCGCCCAGGCGCAGCCCGCGGCGGCGAGCACGTTGCGCGTCGCCATGACGGCGGCGGACGTGCCCTTCACCATGGGCCAGCCCAACCAGGGCGCCGAGGGCAACCGCTTCACCGGCATCACCATCTACGACCCGCTGATCGCCTGGGACCTCTCGCGCTCCGACCGCGCGGCCGTGCTGCGGCCGAGCCTCGCCGAATCCTGGTCGGTGGACGAGGAGACGAAGAAGGTCTGGACCTTCCGGCTGCGCTCCGGCGTGCGCTTCCACGACGGCTCGATGTTCACCGCCGAGGCCGTGGCCTGGAACCTCGGCAAGCTGCTGGATCGCGACGCGCCGCAGTTCCACGCGCCGCAGGCCGCGCAGGGCAGCCTTTACGTCGGCAACGTCGCTTCCTGGCGCGTCCGTGATCCGATGACGATCGAGATCACGACGAAAACGATCGACGCCATCTTCCCCTACCAGATGGCCAACGTCTTCTACTCCTCGCCGGCGCGCTGGGAGGAGGTCGGCCGCAACTGGGACCGCTTCGCGCAGCGTCCCTCCGGCACCGGCCCCTACATGGTCGAGCGCTTCGTGCCGCGCGAGCGGCTGGAATGCGTGCGCAACACGAACTACTGGGACAGCGCGCGCATCCCCAAGCACGAGCGCATGGCGCTGATCCCCATGCCGGACGCGCTGACCCGCGTGGCCGCGCTGCTCTCGGGACAGGTGGATTTCGTCGAGGCGCCGCCGCCCGACGCCGTGCCGCGCATCCGCGCCGCCGGCCACCAGGTGGTGACCAACGCCTATCCGCATATCTGGTGCCACCACCTCTCCTTCGTGGAGGGCTCGCCCTTCCGCGACCTGCGCATCCGGCAGGCGGCGAACCTCGCGGTGGACCGAGCGGGGATGGTGCAGATGCTGGGCGGGCTGGCGCTGCCGGCGAAGGGCATGATCACCGAGGGCCATCCCTGGTTCGGCAGCCCGACCTTCCAGATCGGCTTCGATCCGGACCGCGCGAAGCGCCTGCTCGCTGAAGCCGGGTTCAGCCGGGCCAACCCGGTACGGACGAAATTCATCGTCGCGCCCTCGGGCTCCGGCCAGATGCAGCCCATGCCGATGAACGAGCTCATCCAGCAGAATTTCCGGGATGTCGGCATCGAGCTGGAATTCGAGGTGATGGACTGGGATGCGCTGCGCACCCGCCGCCGCTCCGGGGCCGAGGCGCCGGAGAACCGCGGGATGCACGGCATCAACAACTCCTGGGCCTTCTGGGATCCGGATATCGGGCTGCTCGGGCCGGCTTATGGCGCGGGGCGCGTGAACGGCGGCTTCAACTGGGGCAACTACCAGAATGCCGAGGCCGATGCGCTCTGCGTGCAGGCGCGCCAGACCTTCGAGCCCGTGGCACAGAACCGCGTGCTGGCGCAGCTGCACACGCACATGGTCAACGAGGCCATGTGGCTCTGGGTGGTGCACGACACCAATCCGCGCGGGCTGGCGCGACGCGTCCGGAACTTCACCCAGGCGCAGAGCTGGATGCAGGACCTGACGCCGATCCAGCTAGCGTAAGACGGGCGACCTCCTCCTCCAGCGCCGCGATGCGCCGGTCGCGCACGGCCAGCGCGGCCGCCACGTCCTTGGCCTCGAAGCGCTGCGGAATATGCTGCTGGCAGTTCACGTCCCAGGCGCGCAGCTTGAACAGGATCGCCTGCTCCGGGATCGCCTTGTAGTCGGCCGGCCGCAGCGATTCGAGCAGCGCCGGATCGTCCTCCACCACCCGCGCCTCGCCCCAGAGCTTGATGCGGCGGCGCTGCGCGTAGTCGATCAGGAAGATGAAGGCCTTCGGGTTCTCGGCGAGGTTGCCGAGGGTGATGAACTGCCGGTTCCCGCGGAAATCCGCGAAGCCGAGCGTCTCGTCGTCGATCACCTTCAGGAAGCCCGGCGGGCCGCCGCGGTGCTGGATATAGGGCTGCCCGTCCACACTGGCGGTGGAGAGGAAGAAGCTGGTCTGGGCTGCAACGAATTCCGCGAGCTCGGGCGTGATGTGGCCGGGCCATTCGCCATGGGCCTCGAAGCGCGCGCGTGAGCCGCGGCGGACCTGCACCGCCTTCACGCTGGGCGAGAACATGACGTCGGACATGGGAATGTCTCCTTCGAACGGCCCCTATCTGATACCTTCGGCGTCTGAGGATAATCAGGAAGATTGACACTTCATCATTGCGCGATCTGCAATGATCCCATGGACCGCTTCGCCGCCATGTCGGCCTTCGTCGCCGTCGCCGACCGCCAGGGATTCGCCCCGGCCGCGCGGCATCTCGGTCTCGCCCCCTCCGCCGTCACGCGGCAGGTGGCGGCGCTCGAGGAGCATCTGGGCCTACGGCTGCTCCAGCGCACCACGCGCTCCGTCACGCTGACCGACGCCGGCGCCCGCTACCTCGACCGCGCCCGTCGCATCCTGGCCGAGATGCAGGAGGCCGAGGATTTCGCGCAATCCGACCGGCTGGGCCCCGTCGGCCGCCTCACCGTCACCGCCCCGGCGACCTTCGGGCATCTGCACGTGGCGCCGCTGATGGCCGAGTACCTGCGGCGCTATCCCGAGGTACAGGGCCAGCTTCTGCTCTCCGATCGCTGGATCAACCTGGTGGAGGAGGGCGTGGACCTCGCCGTCCGCATTGGGCAGCTGCCGGATTCCGGGCTGGTCGCGCGGGTGCTGGGTCGGACGCGGCGCGTGCTGGTGGGTTCGCCGGCCTATCTGGATCGGGCCGGGACGCCGCGCGAGCCGGCGGACCTCGTGCGACACGAGATCATCCGTTTCGCCGGCTTCGACGGGCCGGAGGAGTGGCGCTTCGAACGGGAGGGCGTGGAGGAGCGCGTCGCCCTTGCCCCGCGCCTCTTCACCAATAGCGCCGACGCCGCGATATCCGTGGCCGAGCGCGACGGCGGGCTCGCGCGCGTGCTCGGCTACCAGGCGATGGAGGCGGTCCGCGCGGGCCGGCTGCGCATCGTGCTGGCTGGATTCGAGCCGCCGGCGCGGCCCATCCAGATCGTCCGCCCGGCGGCGCGGCTGGTCTCGGCCAAGCTGCGCGCCTTCATCGACCTCGCGGCCGAGACCGCCGACTGGGACTTCTCGTCGGAAGGCCGGTTCACGCCCCGGGACGAAGGGGCGTGAGGCGATCCGCCGCTAATCGAGCTTGATGCCCGCCGTCCGCATGACCTCCGCATAGCGCTCGGCGTCGCGGCGCAGGAGGTTGGCCGCATCCTCCTGGCTGCCGCCGCCGGGGATGAAGCCGGCATCGCGCACCTTGGCGCGGACGGCGGGGTCGCTCAGCGCCTTGTTCACCCCCGCGACCCAGCGCGCGGCGATCTCCCGTGGCAGGCCGGGCGGGCCCATGACCATGTACCAGACATTGGCGTCGAAGCCGGGGAAGCCGCGCTCGGCGACGGTGGGCACGTCGGGGAGCCATTCCACCCGCTCCGGCATGGTCACGGCGACGGCGCGCACGCGGCCCGCGCGGATGTGCGGCAGGTAGGTGGGCAGGGTGTCGAAGGCAATGTCGATGCGGCCGGCCAGGATCTCCGTCACCGCCTGGCCGGTGCCGCGGAAGGGCACATGCGTCATGCGCAGTCCCGCCTGGGCGGAGAGCAGCTCGGCCGTCAGGTGCTGCTGCGTCGCGACGCCGGAGGAGGAATAGTTCAGCGCGCCCGGATTGGCGCGGGCATGGGCCAGGAATCCGTCGAAATCCTGCGCGGGCGAGGAGAGCGGCACCACGCCCACCAGCGGCACCGTGCCGGCCAGCACCACGGCCGTCTGGTCGCGGTAGATGTCGTAGGGCGGCGGGTTCAGCAGCGGCGGCACCACGGCCGAGGCGCTCACTGTCGTCATCAGCATGGTGTAGCCGTCCGGCCGCGCGCGGGCGAGCTGCGCCACGGCCAGCGTGCCCGAGGCGCCGGGCCGGTTCTCCATGGCAATGGCCTGGCCGTTGAGCTCCTCCTGCAGGGTCGGCTGCAGGGCGCGGGCGATGATGTCCGTGCCGCCGCCGGGCGCGAAGGGAATGAGGAAGGAGACGCTCCGCGTGGGGTAGGTGCCCTGGGCTTGGGCGAGAGACGGCGCGGCGAGCGCGCCGAGCAGCAGGCTGCGGCGATGGGCCATGGACATGTTCCTCGTTGGTATTTCGCGAAGGCTAACGCGCGGCGGCGCATCGCGTCCACGATGCCCGTTGTTGACATTGATAATGATTCTCATTAGCCGGATTCAGGGACCGCAAACGGCGTCTCCCCAGTTCGCGGGACAGGAGCACGCCTCGCAGCATGGCCCATCGCCCCGCGCCGCACCCTTCTGCCCCGCGGCTCCATGTCGTCGCGCGCGGCTGACTTCGTCCGTCTCTTCACGGCCGAGCGGGGCCGGCTGCTCGGGCGCCTGAGCCGCCGGACCGGCTGCCCGGCGACCGCCGCCGACCTCGTCCAGGACATCTTCCTCCGACTCTGGGAGCGGACCGCGGAGGCCACCGGCAACCCGGCCGCCTACCTCAACCGCAGCGCCCGCAACGCGGCCATCGACCATCTCCGGGCGGAGCGGGTCCGCGCCGCCCATGTCGCGGGGCTGACGCCTGAGCAGCACGCGCCAGCCGTCGCCCCCACGCCCGAGGCGCTGCTCGAGGCGCGCGACCGGCTCGACCGGGTGGACGAGGCCATCCGCCGCCTGCCCGAGCGCACGCGCGACATCTTCCTCCTGCACAGGATCCACGGGCGCGGCTATGGGGAGATCGCTGGGGTCTTCGGCATCTCCGTCAGCGGGGTGGAGAAGCACATGGCCCGCGCGGTCGAGGCCTGCCGGCGCAGCATCGCGGGTGAGGATTAGCCCTGCTCGAACGTCGAACCCAGGGAGAGGAGCGCGCGACCATGTCCGACAGCCCCATCCCCGACCCCGAGGCGGCGATCCGGGCCGAGGCGGCGGCCTGGTTCACCCGCCTGCGCGGCCCGGCCACGGCTGCCCAGCGTCGCGAGTTCGAGGGCTGGCGCGCGGCGAGCCCGGAGCACGCGCGCGCCTATGACGAGATCGAGGCCGCCTGGTCCGCCGCGGCGACGCCCGGCCGGCGCGTCGCCGAGGAGCAGGCGGGCCGGCTGGACTTTTACCTGGCGGCCATGGACGCGGCGAAGACCGCTCGGCGACGGAAGGCCATCCGGCGCGCGGCGGGCGCGGGCGTGACTCTGCTGCTCCTGCTCGGCGCCGGGACCTGGCTGGAGCGGCCGAACCTGCTCCAGGACATCGCCACCGACCATGTCACCGCGCGCGGCGAGCGGCGCCAGGTCGACCTGCCCGACGGCTCCACGGCCCTGCTCGACGCCGACAGCGCCCTGGCCTCCGCCTATACGACTGGGGAGCGCCGGGTGCGGCTCCTGCGAGGGGTGGCGTATTTCGAGGTCCGGCCCTCCGCCGTGCCCTTCGTCGTCGAGGCCGCCGGCGGCGAGGTCCGCGTCCTCGGCACGAAGTTCGACGTCCGCGTCCTGGACGAGGAGGCGGTCGTCACCCTGGCCGAAGGCAGCGTCGCGGTCACGGCCAGCGGCGCGCGCGCCGTGCTCGAGCCTGGGCAGCGCCTGCGCTTCGGGCGGGGCGGACTGCAGCCCGCGGAGCCCGCCAACCTGGACCAGGACCTCTCCTGGCGCGGCGGCCGCTTCGCCTTCTACCGCATGCCGCTCTCCGAGGTGCTGGAGGAGGTCGGCCGCTACCGCCCCGGCCGCATCCTGGTCCTCGATCGCGCGCTCGGCGCCCGCGAGGTGAGCGGCAGCTTCCCCCTGGCCGATACGGATGCTGCCCTGGCCTCGCTCCGGGCCAGCCTCGGCTTTCGGATGCGCCGACTGGGCGGCCACCTCGTGGTCATCACGCCCTGACACGAAAAAATTTCCCGCCCCCGGTGAGGGGAACGCCCGCTGGCCCGTGAAGGACATGAGGGCGCCGACCGGCGCCCGGCATGTGCGACGTGGCAAGGGGTTGTGCGGATGAGAAGGCAGTGGGCGAAGCGGCGTTGGGCCGCGCTGTTGGCGAGCACCTTCCTGGCGCCGGCAGCGCTTCCCGCGACCGTCGCGCAGGCCCAGGAGGCCCGCCTCTTCAGTTTCGACATCCCCGCCCGGCCCGTGCCCGACGCGCTGAACGAGATCGGCCGCGTCACCGGCCTCTCCGTTGTCTTCACCGAGGCGGTGCCCCGGACGGTCATGGGCCGCCCCGTCGCCGGCTCAATGAGCGCGCAGCAGGCGCTGGCGACCATGCTGGGCGGCACCGGCTACGCCTTCCGCTTCAGCGCCGCCGACACCATCACCATCGTCCCGGCCAGCGTCTCCGGCGCGGCGGACGGGGCGGTGCAGATCCCCGAGCTCCTCGTCGAGGGCGATCGCTCGCTCGGCCAGCTGGGCCGGCTGATGCGCCCCTTCGCCGGCGGCCAGGTCGCGACCGGTGGGCAGCTCGGCATCCTGGGCAACCGCAGCGTCATGGATTCGCCCTTCAGCCAGACGAGCTACACCTCCCAGACCATCGAGAACCAGCAGTCGCGCAGCGTGGCCGACGTTGCGCGGAACGACCCCTCCGTGCGCAGCACCTGGGCGGACGGCAGCTACTCCAACCAGTTCTTCATCCGCGGCTTCCCGCTGGCGAACTCCGACATCGCCATCAACGGGCTCTACGGGCTGGTGCCCTTCCAGATGTCCGGCGTGTCCTGGGTGGAGCGGGTGGAGATCCTGCGGGGACCGAGCGCGCTGCTCTCCGGCATGCCGCCGCAGGGCAGCATCGGCGGCACCATCAACCTCGTCACCAAGCGCGCGCCGGAGGAGCCGATCACCCGGCTGACGCTGGGCTATATCTCCAACAGCCAGTTCGGCGCGCATGTGGATGTGGCCCGCCGCTACGGCGCGAACCGCGAATGGGGCGTGCGCTTCAACGGCGCCTACAGCGGCGGCGACACGCCCGTCTCGGGCCAGGCGAACCGGCTGGGCGAGGTGGCGCTCGGCCTCGACTACCGCGGCGAGCGGCTGCGGGTCTCGGCCGACATCGCCTACCAGCGCAACGAGTCGGACAACCCGGCCCGGCCCATCTACGCGCGGGCGGGCTTCCAGATTCCGCGCGCGCCCAGCGCCTCCGCCAATCTCGGGCAGGACTGGTACAACTCGCACAGCGACGACACCTTCGGCATGCTGCGCGCGGAATACGACGTCACCGACAACATCACGGCCTACGGCGCCTTCGGCGCGCGGCGGAACAGCTTCCTCGGCCTCTACAACTTCCTCTACATCAAGAACGCGGCCGGCGACCTCGACGCGAACAACTACTACCAGCCGAACTACACCACCTCCTACACGGGCGAGGCGGGCGTGCGGACGCGCTTCCACACCGGGCCGGTCCGCCACGAGGTGGTGCTGAGCGCCACGCGGCTCTGGTACGAGACGGGCAACCTGGCGCCCATCATCTCGACCTTCACCTCCAACCTCTACAGCCCGCGCTCCGTCGCCATGCCGAGCCTCGCAGGCCGCGCCTCCACGGCGCCGCGCACGGGCGAGGCGACGTTGACCAGCGTGGCCCTCGCCGACAACGTCTATTTCCTCGAGGACCGGGTGCAGCTCATCCTCGGCGGGCGTCACCAGAACGTGCTGCAGACGAGCTACAACGCCACGAACGGCCAGCGGACCGCCCGCTACGACGAATCGGCGCTGACACCGGCGGTCGGGCTGGTGGTGCGGCCGTGGCGCGGGCTCTCGGTCTACGCGAACTACATCGAGGGGCTGAGCCAGGGCCCGGCCGCGCCGGTCGGCTCGCTGAACTACGGCGAGGTCTTCGCGCCGATCCGCTCGCGGCAATACGAGGTCGGCGCGAAATACGATTTCGGCCGGGCGCTGGCGACCATCGCGCTGTTCCAGATCGAGCAGCCGAGTGGCCTGCTGGATACGCGCACCAACCGCTATGCGGTGGACGGCGAGGTCCGCAACCAGGGCGTGGAGCTCAGCCTCTACGGCGAGGTCGCAGCCGGCGTCCGCCTCCTCGGCGGCGTGACCTTCATGCGCGGCGAGCAGACGCGCACCGCAGGCGGCACGAATGACGGCAAGACCGCGATCGGCATCCCCGGCACGCAGCTCAACATGGGCGCCGAGTGGGACACGCCCTTCGTGCCGGGCCTCACCCTCGGCGGCCGGGTGATCCACACCTCCGCGCAATATGCGAGCGCGGACAACTCGCAGAGCATCCCGGGCTGGACGCGCGTGGACCTCAACGCGCGCTACCGCTTCGAGCGCGCGGGCGGCCATCCGGTCACGCTGCGTGCGGGCATCGAGAACCTCTTCGGCGAGAACTACTGGGCGGCGGCCTCGTCCAGCTTCGGGCTGGCGCGCGGGGCGCCGCGGACGTTCCTGATGTCCGCGACCTTCGACTTCTGATTCTGTTCGAGCGCGGGATTCAGACCTACGGCGCCTGCGCACCCGCGCTCATCCCGCTTCAGGTCCCCGTCCACTTCGCCGGGCGGCGCGCCAGAAAGCTCTCCACGCCCTCGGCGAAGTCCTTGCTGGTGAAGCACATCTCCACGAGGTCGTCCCCGTGGATCTCGCGCAGCGGCGCGCGGAGCCGGCGCATCGCCTCCTTGGTCGCGCGCATGGTCAGCGGCGCGTGGGTCATGATGGTCCGTGCCAGCTCCTCCGCCCGGGCCTGGAGCGCCGCATGGTCCGGCAGGATCTCGCTGAGCAGGCCCACGGCCTTCATCTCCTCCGCGCCCAGCAGCCGCGCGGTGTAGACGAGGTCCATCACCCGCGTCGGCCCCATCATGACGGCGAGCCGCGCGTAGTTGGCCATGGAGAGGCAGTTACCCAGCGTCTTGGCGATCGGGAAGCCGAAGCGCGCATTGGCCGCGCCGATGCGCAGGTCGCACACGCTGGCGATGGCCGCGCCCCCGCCCGTGGCCGCGCCGGCGATGGCTGCGATGGTCGGCTTCTGGCAGTTCTCCAGCGCCGTCATGATCCGGTCGATCTTCTCCTCGTAGGCGAGGGCGTCGGCCGCCGTCTTGAAGTTGCTGAACTGGCTGATGTCCGTCCCGGCCGCGAAGGCCTTCTCGCCGGCCCCGGTGATGACGATCACCTTGATGGCATCGTCCGTGTTCGCCTCGGTCGCGAGCTTGTAGAGCCCCTCATACATCGGGAAGGTCATCGCGTTGCGCGCCTGCGGGCGGTTGAGCGTCACGAAGACGATCCCGTCGCGCTTCTCGATCAGCAGTTCGTCGGACATGTCGGTTCCTCCATTCTCAGGTAGGGTTGCAGGGATGGCCCGGCAGTGGAAGATGCGGCGCATTCAGGAGAACGCCCGCCATGATGCCCTTGTCCCGCTTCACCGTCCTCGACCTCACCCGCGTCCGGTCCGGCCCGACCTGCGTGCGCCAGCTCGCCGACTGGGGCGCCAATGTCATCAAGATCGAGGCGACGGACGAGATGGACACCGGCAAGGGCCTCGGCGGCGACCGCGACGGGCCGGACTTCCAGCACGTCCACCGCAACAAGCGCGCCATGACGCTGAACCTGAAGTCGGCCGAAGGGCTGGCGGTGCTGAAGAAGCTGGTCGAGAAGGCCGACGTGGTGGTCGAGAATTTCCGCCCCGACGTGAAGACCCGGCTCGGCATCGACTACGAGGCGCTGGCCGCGGTGAACCCGCGCATCATCCTCGGCTCCATCTCCGGCTTCGGGCAGGACGGGCCCTATGCCAAGCGGCCGGGCTTCGACCAGATCGCGCAGGGCATGGGCGGGCTGATGTCCGTGACCGGCCTGCCCGGCCAGGGCCCGGTGCGCGCCGGCATCCCCGTCGCCGACCTCACCGCCGGCCTCTACTGCGCCCTCGGCATCATGGTCGCGCTGCTGGAGCGCGAGCAGACCGGCAAGGGCCGATGGGTCCATGTCAGCCTGCTCGAGGCGATGATCGCCATGATGGACTTCCAGGCCACCCGCTGGACCATGAAGCACGACGTGCCGAAGCAGGCCGGCAACGACCACCCCACCACCATCCCGACCGGCCTGTTCAAGACCTCCGACGGCGTGATGAACATCGCCGGCGGCGGGCAGGTGATGTGGGAACGCATCGTGAAGGTGCTCGGCCTCCAGGAGGAGGCGAAGGACCCCGAGATCGCCACCGACAAGCTGCGCAGCCAGAACCGCAAGAAGGTCAACGCGCTGCTGGAGAAGGTCACCGAGACCAACACCTCGGCCTACTGGGTCGAGAAGTTCAACAAGGAGGGCGTGCCCTGCGGTCCCGTCTATTCGATGGACCAGGTCTTCGCCGACGAGCAGGTGAAGGCCCTCGGCATGGAGGTGGCCCTGCAGCACCCGCGTCTCGGCCCGATCAACGTGGTGCGCGCGCCGATGCAGATCGCCGGGGTGGAATTCGCGAAGAAGCCCACGCCGGACCGCGGCCAGCACACGGACGAGGTGCTCGCCGAGTTCGGCTTCTCCGCCGACGAGATCGCCTCCCTGCGCGCGGCGAAGGCCATCTGACGCGATGAAGATCACCTCCATCCGCCAGGGCGTGGTGCCGATCAGCAGCCAGATCGCCAACGCCTATATCGACTTCTCGAAGATGACGGCGAGCGTGGTCGCCGTCACCGTGGAATCCGGCGACGGCCGCAAGGCCATCGGCTACGGCTTCAACAGCAACGGCCGCTACGCCCAGCCCGGCCTGCTGGCCGAGCGCTTCGTCCCCCGGCTGGAGGAGGCCGGCGAGCTGCCCGGCCATGCGGATGGCGGCTTCGACCCCATCCCCGCCTGGACGGCGATGATGAAGAACGAGAAGCCCGGCGGTCATGGCGAGCGCTCCGTCGCCGTCGGCGTGCTCGACATGGCGCTGTGGGACGCGGCGGCGAAGCTGGCGGGCCTGCCGCTCTGGAAGCTGCTCGCCAACCGCTACAATGGCGGGAAGTATGACGAATCCGCCTGGGTCTATGCCGCCGGCGGCTACTACCACCCGGGCAAGGACATCGACGGCCTGGTCGAGGAGATGAAGCGCTACCTCGGCATGGGCTATTCGACCGTGAAGATGAAGATCGGCGGCTCGCCCGGCATGCCCGTGCGCGAGGCCCTGCTCCTCGACATCGGCCGCATCGAGGCGGTGCTGAAGCTGCTGGACGGCGACGGCTCGCGGCTCTGCGTGGATGTGAACGGTCGCTTCGGCCTGCACGCCGCCCTCAGCTACGCCGCCGCGATCCAGGGCTTCGGCCTGCGCTGGTACGAGGAGCCGCTGGACCCGCTGGACTACAGCACCCATGCGACCCTGGCCGAGCAGTACGTCCCGCCCATCGCCACCGGCGAGAACCTGTTCTCCATGCTCGATGCCCGGAACCTCATCCGCCACGGCGGGCTGCGGCCGGACCGCGACATCCTGCAGATGGACCCGGCGCTCTCCTACGGGCTCGTGGAATACCTCCGCACGCTGCAGATGCTGCGCGAGCATGGCTGGAGCTCGCGGCGCTGCGTGCCGCATGGCGGGCACCAGTTCGCGCTCAACATCGCGGTCGGGCTCGGGCTGGGCGGCAACGAGAGCTACCCGGAGGTCTTCGCGCCCTTCGGCGGGTTCGCGTCGGGGGTGCCCGTCGTGGACAGCCGCGTGAAGATGCCTGACGTGCCCGGCGTGGGCTTCGAGGCGAAGAACGAGCTCTGGGCGGTGCTCAAGGACCTCTGATCCGCTCCACCGCTTTGTTCGTGCTTCCCGCTTCCCATCCCGGTAAGGATGGGGGCGGGGAGCCCCTGAAGGCGACCTCCTGAACGGCCACGCAGATGGCAGGGAGCGGGACGCATGCCGGAAAGGTCAGACGTCCAGGAGGTCAGGCCGCCGCGTTCGCGCCGCCTCTCCGCACGCGGCATGGCCTTTCTGGTGCTGCTGGCGCTGGTGCTCTTCTTCGGGGTGACGATCGCGATGGAGCGCCGCACGCCATCGACGGCGCAGGCGCGGGTGCAGGCCTACATCATCGCCATGGCCACCGAAGTGCCGGGCCGCGTCGCCGAGGTCGGCGTCGTGGACAACTCCGTCGTCACGGCCGGCCAGCTTCTCTTCCGGGTGGATCCGCGGCCCTACCAGCTCGCCGTCGAGCAGGCCGAGGCGCGGCTGCTCGGCGTGGGCCAATCCGTGGGCGCCAGCGTCTCCTCCATCGACGCCGCCCAGGCCCGCGTGGTCGATGCCCGCGCCAACCGCGACAACATCCGCCAGCAGGCCGGCCGGGTGATGCAGCTCGTCCAGCGCGGCGTCTATCCGCAGGCCCGCTACGACGAGGCCCGCGCAGGGCTCGACCGCAGTGAGGCGGCGGTGACGGCGGCCGAGGCCGAGCTGGAGCGCGCCCGGCGCGAGCTCGGCTCCGCCGGCAGCGACAACCCGCAGATGCGCGAGGCCCTGGCCACGCTGGAGCGCGCCCGCCTCGACCTGGCCCGCACTGCGGTCGTCGCCCCGGCCGACGGCGTGGTGACGAACCTCCAGCTCGCGCCGGGGCAATATGTCGCCGCCGGCCAGGCGGCGCTGACCTTCCTGGATGCCGGCACCATCTGGCTAGCCGCCGAGTTCAAGGAGAACAGCCTGGAGCACCTGCGCGCCGGCAACGCGGCCGAGGTCGTCCTCGACACCTTCCCCGGCCGCGTCTTCCCCATGCGTCTCGAAAGCGTCGGCTGGGGCGTCTCCTCGGGGGACGCGCCCGGTACCGGCCTGCCGACGGTGCGCAACGACACCGGCTGGGTGCGCGAGGCGCAGCGCTTCCCGGTGCGGCTGGTCTTCGCGGGGGAACGGCCGCGCGGCGTCCGCCATGGCTCGCAGGCGCATGTCGTCGTCTACACCGGCGACAATCCCGTGATGAACGCGCTCGGCGCTTTCTGGATCCGGCTCGTCGCGGTGCTGAGCTATGTCGGCTAGCGCCGCCCTCCCGGACGAGGCGGAGGCCGCCCGCCGGCAGGCGCTGCGCATCGGCCTCGCCGCCGCCCTGGGAATGACGGGCGCGGTCTGGCTCGGCTCGCTGCTGCCCTTCCTGGCGCCGGTCTTCGCCGTGCAGTTCCTGGCGGCGAGCCGCGCCCCGCTCGGCGCCGCGCAGGCCGTCGTCACCGCCGCGGTCATCGTCGCAGCGGGCCAGGCGCTCTCGCTGCTGACGGGAGTCGCGGGCGGCAATCCCGGCGTCTTCGTGCCGCTGCTCTGGCTCTTCTACCTCGGCTGCTTCGCGGCGCAGGCGCGCGGCAAGGGCGGGCCGCTGCCGGGGCTGATGCTAACCATCGGCGTGATCGTGCCGATGACCCAGATGCTCCACAGCGACCTCGACCGCGCCCTCATCCTTGCGATCACGGGCGGGGTCGTGGCGGGCGCGCTGCTCTCCTGGGCGCTGCATGCGCTGTTCCCGGATCCGGGCAGCGCGGCCCCGGCAGCGCCGCCGGCCGTGGCCGATCCCGGCTGGCGGCGGCCGGTCGCGAGCGCGGCCATCCTCGCCGGCGCGGTCGTGCTTTGCCTCGTCGATCCGCGGCTGAACACCGCCACCGTGCTGCCCATCACCGTGGCCGCCGTGCTCGGCCAGCTCGACCTCGCGCGGAGCGGCCGCTCGGCGCTCGGCCTGGTGCTGGTGAATGTCATCGGCGGGGTCGCGGCCTCCCTGGCCTTCGCGGTGATCGAGCTGCGGCCTGTGCTGCCGGTCCTCTTCCTCACCGTACTCCTGGCCGGCCTCTGGTTCGGCCAGGGCGCCGCCGCGGGCCCCGAGGCCGGTCGGCTGCAGGCCGGCGCGCTGGTGATCTTCCTGATCCTCCTCGGCCTCGGCGTCTCGCCGCTGCCGGGCGAGACGCCCGACAGCTTCGCGACCCGCATCGCCCAGGTGGTCGCCGGATCGGCCGGCGCGCTCTGGGCCTGCCTCCTGCTCTGGCCGCGACCGGCCCGCACCCGAACCGCCTAGGAGACACCGCCATGGCCAGCCCCGACCCTGTCGCCGACGCCCCGCCCCCGGCGGCGGGATGGCGCCTCAAGCTGGGCATCGCGCTCTTCGCGATCGCCTTCCTCATCTGGCTGGCGATCCCGCTGGCGGCGGCGCTCGGCGTGTCCGCCAGCCAGATCGCCGGGCTCACGGGGACCATCTTCGTCGCCAACAAGCTGATGCTCCTCGCCGTCATAGGCATCCTCGGCAAGTCCGGCTTCCGGGAGCTGAAGGGGATGGTGTTCGGCCGCGTCGCGAAGCTGGCGCCGGACGCGATGGTCGGCCCGCTGCGCTACAATATCGGGCTGGTGATGTTCTGCCTGCCGATCCTCACCGCCTGGCTGGAGCCCTACCTGGATACCCTGTGGCCGACCCTGCGGCCCAAGCTCTGGCAGGCCCAGCTCCTCGGCGACCTCATGTTCGTGGGAAGCTTCTTCGTGCTCGGAGGCAACTTCTGGGGAAAGGTCCGAGCCCTCTTCATCCGTACCGCCACCGTCGTCGACACAACAGACAACACCGCGAGCTGACAGCCGGAGGGGCGTACTCGGCCTTGTCCCTTGCATCTCGGCTCCAACTGCGCAGATCATAAGGAAACCAGCCCGAATCGGGCCGAAAACCGAGGGATTCGCTTGATCGCGATGGCGCCGTTGTCTTCCCCCCATGTCAGCCGCCGTCGCGCCCTGCTGGGCGGGCTGATGCTTCCCCCCGTCCTGGCCGGCTGCGGCACCTCCGCCATCGCCCAGCGCGGTGCCGCCTTCGACTTCGCCGACGTCGCCGAGCGCGTGCTGCCCGCCGTGGTCAACATCGCCGTCTCCGGCGAGCAGACCGTCCAGCCCCCCGCCGAATTCCGCGGCACGCCCTTCGAGCGCTACTTCCGGGGCCGCCGCGAGCGCGTTCAGGGCGCCGGGTCGGGCTTCGTCATCGATCCCACCGGCTATGTCGTCACCAACAACCACGTGGTCGGCAACGCGCAGCGCGTGACCATCTCCATCCAGGGCGGGCAGGAGCTCCAGGCCCGGGTCGTCGGCAGCGACGAGCTGGCCGATCTCGCCCTGCTGCGCGTGGAAAGCCGCACGCCGCTGGTCGCGGTATCCTGGGGCAACAGCGCCGCCATGCGGGTCGGCCAATGGGTCCTGGCCGCCGGCAACCCCTTCGGCCTGGGCGGCAGCGTGACCTCGGGCATTCTCTCGGCCCGCGGCCGCGACATCGGCGCCGGCCCCTTCGACGACTTCCTGCAGACCGACGCGGCCATCAATCCCGGCAACTCCGGCGGCCCCCTCTTCAACCTCGCCGGCGAGGTCATCGGCATCAACACGGCGATCTACTCGCCCTCCGGCGCGAATGCCGGCATCGGCTTCGCCACCCCCTCCGACCTCGCTCGTCCCGTGATCGAAACATTACGGCGCGACGGAAAGGTGGAGCGCGGATGGCTTGGCGTTCAGGTCCAGGACCTCGTCGCGGAGGACCCGCGATCGGGTCGCCGCGCGGTGCTCATCGCGGGCGTCGAGCGCGTGGGACCCGCGGGCCGCGGCGGTTTGCGCGCGGGCGACGTGGTGATCGCGATCAACGGCGAGCGCACCGAGACCTCGCGCAGCCTGGTCCGCAACATCGCCGCCATCCCCCCCGGACAGACCGTCCGCTTGACGGTTCTGCGGGATGGACGCACGCAGGATGTCAGCCTCCAGGTGGGACGCCGGCCTCCCGGGCCTGGATGAAAGCTTCGGCCGGTCCAACGTGAGGACCAAGTGACATGATGCGCATCCTTCTGGTGGAGGACGACGTCGAGGTCGCCCGCTTCGTGAAGAAGGGCTTGCAGGAGGCCGGCCACACGGTCGAGCACGCGCCCAACGGGCGTGACGGGCTCTTCCTGGCGGCCTCCGAATCCTTCGACATGCTGGTGCTGGACCGGATGCTCCCCGGCGGCGTCGATGGCGTCCGCCTCGTCGAGACGCTGCGGCAGCAGGGCAACCGGACCCCGGTGCTCTTCCTCTCGGCCCTCTCGGCCGTGGACGAGCGGGTGAAGGGCCTCAAGGCCGGCGGCGACGACTACCTGGTGAAGCCCTTCGCCTTCGCCGAGCTGCTGGCCCGCGTCGAAGCGCTGGGCCGCCGCCCCTCCTCGGAGGCGCCGGTGACCAAGCTGAAGGTCTCCGACCTGGAGCTCGACCTGCTCTCCCGCACGGTGACGCGCGGCGGCCGCAAGATCGACGTGCAGCCCCGCGAGTTCCGCCTGCTGGAGCACCTGATGCGCCATGCCGGCCAGGTGGTGACGCGCACCATGCTGCTCGAGAAGGTCTGGGACTACCACTTCGACCCCCAGACCAACGTCATCGACGTGCATGTGAGCCGCCTGCGCCAGAAGCTGGACAAGGGCTTCGACAAGCCGCTGATCCACACGGTGCGCAATGCCGGCTACATGATCCGGGCCGAGGTGTGATTCGACCGGGCCGGATCGCCTCTTTTCGGGAATCCGGTCGCGGGCTTCGGAGCGGCCGATGGCGGGCGAGGACGTGAGCGACGTGTCCCGGCCTCCGGCCGCACGGCCCGCCGCGCCCCGTCTGCTGCAATCGGCCGGCTTCCGCTTCGCCCTGCTCTTCGTCGCGATCTTCTCGGTCGCGGCGGGCTTTCTCGTGGCCGTGCTCTGGTGGGCGACGGCGGGCGCGCTGGACCGGCAGACCATCGCCTCCATCCGCACCGACGCCAGCACCCTGGTCGAGCGCTACCGCGAGCAGGGGACGACGGGTCTGGTCGAGGCGATCGAGGAGCGCCTGGCCCTCGATGCCCAGAACGAGGCCATCTACCTGCTGGTGGACAGCGAGAACCGCCGCCTCGCCGGCAATCTCCGCGACTGGCCGACCGCCATCGGTGAGGACGGCGCCTGGTTCCGCACCCGGATCCAGCACGACGGCGCCGTGGCCGAGGCGCGGGTGCACCGCCGCGACCTGCCGGGGCTGCGCCTGCTGGTCGGCCGCGACGAGAGCGAGCGCGTGCAGCTCCGCCTGCTGCTGACCGAGGGCGTCGCCTGGTCGCTGGGCGCGGTGCTGATCTTCGCGGGCATCGGCGCCGCGCTGATCCGGCGCGCCCTGCAGGCGCGCATGCGGCCGGCGGTGGCGACGGCGCTCGGCATCGCGGGCGGCGACCTCACGCACCGCGTACCGCTCTCCGGCCAGGGCGACGAGTTCGACCGGCTCGGCGCCACCATGAACGACATGCTGGACCGCATCGCCGCGCTGATGACCGGGCTGCGCGGCGTGTCCGACGCCATCGCGCATGACCTGCGCACGCCCATCGCCCGCGCCCGCGCCAAGATGGAGGAGAGCCTCACCACCGCCGCCGGCGAGGCCGAGCTCCGCGCCGCGATGGAGGAGGGCATCGCCGACCTCGACAACATCACTCGCGTCTTCCAGGCCCTGCTGCGCATCGCCGAGGCGGAGGCCGGCGCCCGCCGCGCCGCCTTCGCGCCGCTCGACCTGCCCGAGGTGCTGCGCGACGCGGCCGAGTTCTACGAGGCCATGGCCGAGGCGCGCGAGCAGCGGCTGGAGACCTCCCTGCCCGAGCACCTGCCCCTGGTCGGCGACCGCGACCTGCTGCTCCAGGCCGTGGCCAACCTGCTGGACAACGCCATCAAGTTCACGCCGCCGGGCGGGGTGATCCGGCTGGTGGCGCGGGAGACGGAGACGCAGATCGAGATCTCGGTGAGCGATTCGGGCCCGGGCCTGTCCCCCCAGGACCGCGAGCATGCGCTGGACCGCTTCTTCCGCGCCGATGCCTCGCGCCATATGCCGGGCTCCGGCCTTGGTCTCTCGCTGGTGCGCGCGGTGGCGCAGCTCCATGCCGGCGAGGTGCTTCTGGTGGACGCGATCCCGGGCGCCGATCCGCCTGGGCTGCGCGTCGTGATCTGCCTACCAAAGCCCTGAAATCCCATATGAACAAGGCTTCACGGCCGGCCCATCGGGGGGTGACGCCGCGCGGCGCATTCACACTCCCATGCGTTGGCTGCTTGCCCTGCCGGTGTCCACGATCGGCGTCCTCCCCATCCAGTCCGACCGGCCGCTCCGGATGACGACGGAGAGCGCCGAATATTGCCAGACCCTGGCCACGCGCCTCGCCGACACACCACACGCCACGGCCGAGCTGCCCCGCGGGCTGGGCGAGGAGGGCCGGCACCTCTGCGCCATCGGCCACTACCGCACCGGCATCGCCAAGCTGCGCCGCGCCATCCGCGCCGCGCAGGCGGAGCCGCGCGGGGGGTAGGGAGGGGTTTCCCCGCCCCAAGCGCCGGCCGCTGTGCGGCCGGATTCTCCGCTCGGCCGGCGATCCTGAGAAGTTCGGCGGGCTGCCGACTCCCCAAGCCTCCGGAGCTGGCGCAGGCTGGCCGGAATGTCCGCCCGAAACTCCCTGACTCCCGCCTTCGCCGGAGCGGCAACGACCTGCGCGGGCAACGGGCTCGCCCGCTTCGCCTTCGTGCCGCTCTTCCCCGCGCTGGTGACGGCCGGCTGGGTCAGCGGCGCCGAGGCGGGCGCGCTGGGCGCGGCCAACCTCGCGGGATACCTGGTGGGAGCGCTGGCCGCGCAGGCGGTGGGCCGGCGCCTCGGCACGCGGCTGGCGCTGGGCTCGGGCATGGCGGGGCTGGTGGTGTCGCTGCTGCTTTGCGCGATCCCGGGCGGCGTGACGTGGCTGCTGCCCTGGCGCTTCCTGGCCGGCGTGGCGGCGGGGGTGCTGATGTCGCTGGCGGGGCCGGCAGCGCAGCGCGCCGCGCCGCCCTCGCTGCGCGGCACGGCCTCGGGAATCGTCGTGGGCGGCGTGGCGGTGGGCATCGCAGCCGGCGCGCTCGCGGTGCCGGCGCTTCTGCTGGTGGGGCCGAGCACGGCCTGGCTCGGGCTCGCGGCCCTGGTCGCGGCGCTCTGGATCTTCGCGCAGCCGCGCTTCCCGGCCGATCCCGGCGGCCGGACGGAAGGCGGACGGCCGCCCCTCATGCCCTTCCTGCTGCTGGCCTACGCGCTCTCGGGCGCCGGGCTGGTGCCGCACATGATCTACCTCGCGGATTTCGCCGCGCGCGGCTTCGGCCTGGGGGTGACGGCGGGCAGCGGCATCTGGCTGATCTTCGGACTGGGCGGGATGGCCGGCACGGTGCTGGGCGGGCGCGCGGCGGACCGGATCGGCGGGCCGCCGGCGGCGCGCATCTGGCTTGGCGTCCAGGTGGCGGCGCTGGCGCTGGCACTGCTGCCCTGGTGGCCGGCGCTGCTGCTCTCGGCGCTGGCCGGGGGCTTCGCCGCGGTCGGCATCTCGGCCGTGACCCTGGCCTGGGCGCGCGAGGTGGCCGGGCCCGCGACCGGCGCGCTCTGGGTGCGGGCGACCGTGGGCTTCGCGGTGGCGCAGGCGGGCTCGGGCTTCGGCTTCGCCGCGGTCTTCGGCGCGACGGGCGAGAGCCACCATGCGGTCTTCCTCGGCGGGCTGCTCTTCTCCGCGCTGGGCCTGGCCGCGACGCTGGCGCCGCATCGGGCCTGAAGGGGCCCGGATTGCCCGCGCGCCGAGGCCTGTGCAGGCTGGCGCCCGAATCCGAACGGAGTGCGCCCATGCCCGAAGCTACCCGCGTCATCCTTGTCACCGGCGCTGCCTCGGGCATCGGCGCCGCCTGCTGCCGCGCCATGGCCGCGCCCGGCACCTCCCTGCTGATCCACACGCGCAAGAACGCCGAGGGCGCCGAGCGCGTCGCTGAGGAGGTCCGTGCCAAGGGCGCCGCGGCGGAGGTCATCCTCGGCGACATCGGCGCGCCGAACGTCCCGGCCGAGCTGGTCGCGCGGGCGCAGCGGGCCTTCGGCGGGCTGGACGTGGTCGTCGCCAATGCGGGATTCGCGGACAAGACGCCGCTGGCGCAATCGGACGACGCGCTCTTCGCCCGCAGCATCGACACCATCCTCTGGGGCTTCACGCGGCTCTCCCGCGCGGCGCTGCCGGCGCTGGCGGGGCGGTCATCGCCGCGCATCATCGCCATCTCCTCCTTTGTCGCCCACGTCTTCCGCATGGGCGTCACCACCTTCCCGGCGAGCGCCGCGGCCAAGGCCGGCGTCGAGGCGCTGGTGCGCGCGCTCTCCATCGAGGCGGGACCGCAGGGCATCACGGTGAACGCCGTCGCGCCGGGCTTCACGCGCAAGGATCCCGGCGCGCATGCCGCCTACAGCGAGGAGCAGTGGCGGCAGGTGGTGGCCAATATCCCGCTCGGCCGCCTCGGCACGCCGGACGACGTGGCGGCGATGGTGGCCTTCCTCGCCTCGCCCGCCGCGGACTACGTGACGGGCCAGGTGATCCACGTGAATGGCGGGCTGGTGGGCTGAGGCTACTCCAGGCGCGCGCCCGAGACCTGCACCAGCTCCGCCCAGAAGCCGGCCTCGCGCTCCAGCCGCTGCCGCATCGTGCCCGCGCCCGGCGGGAAGGCGCCGAGCGTCTCGCATTGACGCTTCATCGCGTCGCGCTTCGAGGCCGCCGAGACGGCCGCCGTCAGGAGCTCCACCACGGCCGCCGGCGTCTGACCCGGCGCGACGATGCCGCCGCCCACCATCACCTCGAATTCCGGCAAGCCGATCTCGCGCATGGTCGGGATATCGGGCAGGGCCGGCCATCGCGCGTTCGAGGTCACGGCCATGGCGAACGCCTCGCCGGTGCGGATCAGCGGCATCCAGCTCGCGAGGTTGTCGATGCCGAACTGCACGTCGCCGCGCAGGAAGGCCGGCCCGGATTCCGCGAAGCCGCGGAAGGGCAGGTGCGTGTACTGGAAGCCCTGCCGCTTGGCGAAAAGGGCGCCCAGCATATGCGCGCTGGAGCCCACGCCGGGGCTGAGGCCGAAGACGCCCAGCTGCCTCGCCTTCGCCCAGGCGACGAACTCCGGGATGGTGCGCGCGGGCACGTGCTGCGCGGGCACCACCAGCACGTTCACCATGTCCCAGCCGATGCCGAGGAAGCTGAAATCCGTCCGGACGTCGAAGGGCAGGTTCCGGTAGAGGAGCGGGTTCACCAGCCATTGCGTGACGTTGCCGGAGCCGAGCACGTGGCCGTCCGGCACGGCCTTCGCCACGTAGTCCATCATGATGTTGCCGCCGGCGCCGGGCCGGTTCTCCACCACGACCGGCTGGCCGAGCTCCTCCGACATCCCGGCGGCCAGCGTGCGCGTCAGGATGTCCAGCGAGCCGCCGGGCGTGCTGTTCACCGCGAGGCGGACCGGACGGGCGGGAAAGGCCTGCGCGCGCGCGGCCGGAGCCGCGAGCAGGGCCGGCGCGGCCAGCAGGCTCCTGCGGCCGAAGGCCTGGCGGTGGGCCGCCCGCAGGGGGATCGTCTCGTCTTCTGAATCTGGGGACATGGGCAGCCTTCTGAGAAGCGTCCTGGGAAGGCCGTGCTTTCGACCGGCGTGTGGTCTTGACCTTTGTTGTTCTGGTGGAAGGCAGGGTCAGGCGGCGCGAAGGTCCCTCGGCTGGAGGAAGCCGTCCGGGCTCACGGCGGCGCGGCACTGCTCGGCATAGGCGTCGAGCCAGTCCTGCCCGCTGTCCGTCACGAAGGCGCCGCCGCGGGCGGCCCGGCACACCTCGGGATCATCGACCGCGGGGGGCGTCGCGCCGTCGCGCTGCAGGCTCCGCACGGCATCGAGCATCCGGCGGCGCGTCTGGATGACCATGCGGTCGCTGGGGGCGAGGTGCTCGCGGCTGCGGTCCACGATCTCGCCCATGCTCTCGATGATCGCCTGGTCCTGCACGGGCACGCTGCTGATGCCGGAATAGCTGCCGTCGCGCTGCAGCGACCGGTCGATGTTGTAGTCGTTGGCCCGGCCGGCGACGCGGCGCCAGCGCTCGCGCCAGCCCGTGCCGTTGGGCAGGAAGGCGTTGTTGTCCTCGAGGCCCGGCAGCAGCTCGCCCTGGCGGTTCGTCCGCAGGGCGGAGGTCCGGCCGACATAGTTGAAGGTGAAGACCATGGTGTGGGTGTCGTCCACCGGCACCCAGGCCTGCGCCGCGATGTGGTCGCTGAAGGTGCCGTCGGGGAAGAGCGTCCAGAAGGGGAAGGCGAAATGGGCGAAGCGGTAGTAGGTGAAGCCCGGATCCGCGGGACGGTGGGCGCAGTACATCGTGCCCCAGGGCGTCGCCTGCACGTTGTACTCGGGCGCGCGGTCCAGCAGGTTGTGCACGTGCATGTCGTGCGGGTCGACCTCCTCCGCCTCGACCGAGCCCAGGTGCAGGAAGCCGAAATGCGAGGTGTCGATGTCGCCCTCCAGCGCCTGCAGCCAGTTGCACTCGCGCTGCGCGCAGCGGACCGTCACCTGTTCGGGCGCCAGGCTCGCGGCCTCGATGGCGGGCAGCGGCGGCGGCTCGACGCGGCTGCCCATATAGGCCCAGACGAGACCGTTGCGCTCGGCCGTGCGGTACGCGCCGCTGCGCACCTTGGCGCTGAAGTCCTGGTGGGGCGGCACGTTGGGCATCTCGCGGCAGCCGCCCTCGGGGCCGAAGCGCCAGCCGTGATAGATGCAGCGCACGCCGTCCTCCTCGACCCGGCCGAAGAAGAGCGAGGCGCCGCGATGCGGGCAGCGATGGTCCATGAGCCCGACGCGGCCGTTGCCGTCGCGGAAGGCGATCAGCTTCTCGCCGAGCAGCATCAGGCGGATCGGCGGCGCGCCGGCCTCCAGCTCGAAGGAACGGCAGGCGGGGATCCAGTACTCCCGCATCAGCCGGCCCATGCCGGTGCCGGGGCCCACGCGCGTCAGCAGCTCGTTGTTCTCGGCGGACAGCATGCAATCCCCATCTCCGGGTCCCCCGTCTCCGTGTTCCGGGCGGGCACGGGGCAACGCTAGCATCGGCAAAAGCCGCGCAGCCCATCACGTATGTGATATTGCGTGGCCCACCATGGCGGAGACCAGGATGGTCAAGTCCTCGACGCGCACCCTCGAGCTCCTGGAATACTTCGCGCTGTATCACCGCCCCGCCACGGTGATGGAGCTGGCCCGCTGGCTCGGCGCCCCGCAATCCAGCACCTCCATCCTGGCCGCGAGCCTCGCCGGGCTCGGCTACCTCAGCCACGATCCGCTGACGCGCACCTATCGGCCGACGATGCGCGTGCTCGATCTCGGCGCCTGGCTCCAGGAGGCGCTGTTCGGCGACGGCGCGCTGATCGGCGCCCTCAGCCTGCTGCACCGGCAGACCGGCCAGACGGTGGTGCTGGGCATGCGGCAGGAGGCGCAGGTGCGCTACGTCTTCGCCCTGCGCGGCCGCGAGACGGCGGCCATCCACATGGCGCTCCGCATGCGCTCGGGCGCGATGTCCCCGCTGGCGCTTTCGGCAATCGGCATCGCGCTGCTCGCGGCGGAGGAGGATGCGGAGCTCGACCGCATCTGGCGGCGCGGCAACTCCAGGGCGGAGCCGGGCCAGCGGATCACGCGCGCCGAGCTGTGGGAGCGCGTGCAGGCCATGCGGCGGCAGGGCTGGCTCATGCTGCGGTCGCCCCTTGTCCCGGGATGCAGCGTGGTCGCGACGCGGCTGGCGCCCGTGCTCGACCATCCGCCGATGGCCGTCGGCGTCATCGGGGAAACCGCGCTGATGGCGGAGATGCGGGACGACATCCTGGCCGCGTTCCGCGACATGCAGACGGCCGCCGGCGCGGATCCCCCGGCGCCCCCGTTCGTCAGCTCCGGCGCACCTCGGTAAACAGGATCAGCCCTTTCAGCATGTGGGCGAGATTGGACTTGAAGGCCGTCGGCTGGTCGTAGGAACCGAGCGGCAGGAAGGGCACGTCCTCCCAGGCCTGGAGCTGGATCTGCCGGGCCAGCGACTGGCGGGTGGCCAGGTCGTCGGCGGCCAGCCACTGGTCGCGCAGCGCCTCCAGCTTCGCCGATGTCGGCCAGCCGTTGGAGGCATTCGGGCCATTGGCCCGGAGCAGGTTGTTGTTGCCGGGGCTGCCGGCATCGATGCCCCCGGTGAAGGAGGCGTACATGCTCCACCCGCCGCGATCGGTCGGCTGGCGGCTGACGGTGCGCTGCACCACCGTGCCCCAATCGGTGGCGATCTGGTCCACGTTCATGCCGATCTTGCGCAGCATGTCGGCGCCCATCTCCGCGATCGCATTGATGCGCGGCACGTCGGTGACGGAGAGGTAGACCACCTTCTCGCCCCTGTAGCCAGCCGCCGCCAGCTCCCGCCGGATGGCGTCGAAGTCGTTCCGGCCGGAAAGCACCTCCATGCCGGCGTCGTTCGTCATGTCGGAATGCGCGCCGAACACGCCGCACTTGTCGAAGGTGGTGTTGTCGCCGACCACGGCCTGCATGAACTCGGTCTGGTTCACGGCCTTCAGCACGGCGCGGCGGATGGCCGGGTTGTCGAAGGGCGGGAACAGGTGGTTGAAGCGGAGAAAGGCCACCAGCCCCTTGGTCTCCGCCACCTGCAGCGTGATGCCGCGGCTGCGCCGGAGGCTCGCCACCAGGTCCATCTGGGGCTGCTCCACCCAGTCCACCTCGCCGTTGCGCAGGGCCGCCACCTGGGTCGAGGGATCGGGCGTGGTCTGCCATTCCACGCGGTCGAAATAGGCCACGCGCGGGCCGGCGGTGAAGGAGGGCGTGCCCTGGTTGCGCGGCCTGTAGCCCTCGAACTTCGCATAGACGTTGCGCGAGCCGGCCACGCGCTCGGCGGAGACGTAGCGGAACGGTCCGCTGCCGGTGATCTCCGAAAGCTGGGTGGTGGCGGGCGTCTGCGCCAGGCGCTCCGGCATGATGGCGGCCACGTTGTTGGTCGGATGCGCGAGCGCGTTGGGCAGCAGGTTGAACCGGCGCTTCAGGCGGAACACCACCGTCCTGTCGTCAGGGGCGGACAGCTCGTCGGTCGCCGCCATCAGCGCCTGGCCGAAGGCGTCGCGCACCGACCAGCGCCGGATGCTCGCCACCACGTCGCGCGCCCGCACGGGGGTGCCGTCGTGGAACATCAGCCCGTCGCGGAGCTTCAGCGTCCAGCGCAGGCCGTCCTCCTCCACCCGATGGCCTTCCACCATCTGCGGCTGCGGCGTGCCGTTCTCGTCCACCCCGTAGAGCGTGTCGAAGACCATCATCACGTGGTTGCGCGTGACGAAGGCGGAGGTCGCGGGATCGAGCAGCGCGAGGTCCGCATAAGGAATGAACCTCAGCGTGGTCGCGGCCTGGGCACGAACCAGGGCCGGGGCGGCCAGCAGGCCGGCGGCGGATCCCGCGAGCCATTGACGTCGGTACATCGCGTGCCTCGCTGCTGTGGCAGCCGATGACAAGCAAGAAACATGCCCCAATGCAGTGCGGCTTGTGCCGCAGCCCTAATCGGCCTTCTGGCCGAATCTCTCCACGAGCTGCGCGATCCGCGACGGGTCGCTCTGCTCCATCACGCGCCGCGCGAAGCGCGCGCAGTCGTCGATGTCGAGGCTGCGCACCGCCTGCTTCACCCGCGGGATGGAGCTCGCATTCATCGAAAGGCTGCGCAGCCCGAGCCCCAGCAGCAGCGGCACGAGCTTCGGGTTGCCCGCCATCTCGCCGCAGACGCTGACCGGCATGCGCAGCCGCAGCGCCGCCTCGGTGGCGAACTGCATCAGCCGCAGCACCGCCGGGTGCAGCGGGTCGTAGAGATGCGCCACGTCGATCTCGGCGCGGTCCACGGCCAGCGTGTACATGGCGAGGTCGTTGGTGCCGATGGCGAAGAAATCCGCCTCCAGCGCGATCGCGTCGGCGGCCAGCGCGGCGCCCGGCGTCTCGATCATGGCGCCCAGCGGCGGCAGCTTCTCCGGCAGGGTCTCGCCGCGGCGGCGCAGGCGACGCGCCACGCGCTCGTAGATCTCGCGCGCCTGGGCGACCTCCTTGGGCACGGTCACCATGGGCAGCAGGATGCGCACATTGCCGAGGCTGGAGACGCGCAGGATGGCGGCGAACTGCTCTTCCAGCAGCTCCGGCTTCTTCAGCAGCAGCCGGATGCCGCGCAGGCCGAGCGCGGGGTTGGGGCCGGTCGGCACCGGCACGCCCTGGGCCAGCGCCGCCATGTCCTTCTCGCCGCCCCAGTCGAGCACGCGGATGGTCACGGGGTCCTGGCCCATCGCCTCCACGATCATTCGATAGGCCTCGACCTGCGCGTCCTCGTCCGGAAGATCCTCCCGGTTCATGAAGAGGAACTCGGTGCGCAGCAGGCCGATGCCCTGGGCGCCGGCATTCGCGATGAGCGGCAGCTCGGCCGGAATCTCCAGGTTCGCCTGCAGCTCAACCTGCTGGCCGTCGGTCGTCTCGGCCGGCAGCCTGCGCAGCTTGCCCAGCCGCGCGCGCTCCTTGGCCTGGGCGGCGAGGCCCTCCTTGGCGGCGGCCAGGGCCTCCGCGCCGGGATGCAGCGTCACACGGCCCGCGCCGCCGTCCAGGATGGCCGCGTCGCCGCGGCGCGCGGCGGCGGTCAGCCCGTGGCAGCCCAGCACCGCTGGAATGCCGAGGGCACGCAGCATGATGGCGGTGTGGCCGTCGGCCCCGCCCTCCTCGGTCGCGACGGCGGCGACGCGGCCGGGCTCGAGCAGCGCGGCATCGGCCGGCGTGAGCTCGTCGGAGACGAGGATGGCGCCGGCCGGCACGTCCTTGAGGCTGCGGAAGGGCGTGGCCGTCAGGTTGCGCACGAGGCGGCGGGCGATCTCGCGCACCTCGCCGGCGCGGCGGTTCAGCCCGGCCTTGTCGTCGTCCTTCGCGGCGAGGATGAGGGCGGCGATGGCTTCCGCCTCGTCCTGCACGGCGGTCTCGGCGGAGAGCAGCTCCTCGCCGATCCGCTTGCGGGCGCCCCGCAGCAGCCGCGAATTGCCGAGCATGAGGATATAGGCATCGAGCAGCGGCTCGAGCTCCTCCTGCGCCTCCTCGGGCAGCACGGAGAGCCGCGTCTTGAGCTTGGCGACCTGCTTGCGGGAGAAGGCGGCGGCATCCGTGAGCCGGGTGCGCTCGGTCTCGACCTTGTCCTCGACGATGCTGCGGCGCGGCACCTCGGCCGGCGACTCGGTCGTGTCGTAGATCTGCCCGATGACGATGCCGGGCGAGACGGGGATGCCGTTGAGCCGCTGCTCAGCGGCGCGGTGGGTGCGAGGATTGCGGCGCGCGGCATCCGCGGGCCGGAGGTCGGTCTTGCTCGGACCCTCAGTCTTCATGGAAGCCGGCTTCGATGAGCCCGGCCACCGCATCCAGCGCTTCGCGCGCGTCCCAGCCCTCGGCCTCCAGCACCACTTCGCTGCCCTGGCCGGCGCCCAGCATCATCAGCCCCATGATGGAGCAGGCCGGCACGGTCTGACCGGCGCGGCTGAGGCTGAGGCAGGCGGAGTAGCGCTCGGCCAGCGCGACCAGCTTGGCGGCGGCGCGCGCGTGCAGGCCGCGGCTGTTCACGATCTTGATGGAGCGCTTCAGCACCATGCCACCCTCGCAGCCACAACCCATCTCGACCGGCGGCGCTTCCACCGCGGAGGCGGGATGCGGGGCGGCTTCGGTCTCCGTGGGCCATTCGTTCATCATGCGTTTCCGCCTCCGGGGGGTTTCGACGATGGCACGGGGGTGCCGTTCACGCCATTCGGAAGATCACTGGCCGCGGTGATGTACTTGCGGCCGGCCTTGGCGGCGTGGTCCACCGCCTCGGCCAGCGGCTCGGAGCCGCGGATCTTCGCGAGCTTCACGAGCAGCGGCAGGTTCACGCCGGCGATCACTTCGACGTGCTTATGGTCGCAGAGCGAGAAGGCCAGGTTGGAGGGGGTGCCGCCGGCGATGTCGGTCAGCAGCACCACGCCGTCGCCCTGGTCGACCTCGGCGATGCGCGCGCGGATGTCGGCGCGCCGGTTCTCCATGTCGTCGTTGGGGCCGATACACACGGTGGCGACAGCACGCTGGGGGCCGACAACATGCTCCATGGCGTGGCGCATCTCGAGCGCCAGCCGGCCATGGGTGACGAGCACGAGGCCGATCATGATTCGCAGTTCACAGGCATCGACATGGAAGGGCTGGGGGCCGCCTTCTCGGGTGCAGTCTGGGGTTCGGATCTGCCGGCCATTGGGGAGGCCGCGGCGATCATCGGGGCGGATATATCGTGCGTCTGGCCCAATTCCCGATGCGCCAGATCAGCACGCCAGCCCTGCTGCCGGAGATGAGCTGCCAACTTTTCCGCCACGAAGACGGATCGGTGCCGTCCGCCCGTACATCCCACGGCAATGGTGAGATATTTTTTCCCCTCGGCGACGTAGCGGGGCAGCAGCGGCTCGATGAAGCCGGTCAGCCGCGACCAGAAGCCCGCGAAATCCGGGTCGGCCGCGACGTATTCGGCGACGGCGGCGTCCCGTCCGGTGAGCGGCTTCAGCGCCGGCACGTAGTGCGGATTGGCCAGGAAGCGCAGGTCGAAGACCAGGTCCGCCTCGCGCGGCAGGCCCTTGGGGAAGGCGAAGGACTGGATGTGCAGCGAGAGGCCGGGCGCGCCGTCCGGCCGGAAGCGGGCTTCGATCAGCCGGCGCAGCTCGGGCAGAGGCAGGTTGGAGGTGTCGAGCACAAGGTCGGCGGCGTCGCGCAGCGGCATCAGCAGCGCCGCCTCCATGCGGATGCCGTCCAGCACGCGGGCGCCGAGCGGGCCGCCGGGCGCCAGCGGATGGCGCCGCCGCGTCTCGGTGTAGCGGCGCAGCAGCACGTCCTCCTCGGCGGTCGCGAAGACCAGGGTGGTCGCGAGGCCCGCCCGGCCGCGCATCCGCGAGAGGGCGGCCAGCACCTCGGCGGCGTCGAAGCCGCGTGTGCGGGCGTCGATGCCGGCGGCGAGCGGGCCCTCGCCGTCCTGCACGAGGGAGTCGAGGATGGCGAGCGGCGGGTTGTCCACCGTCTCGAAGCCAAGATCCTCCAGCACGCGGAGGATGGAGGCCTTGCCGGCGCCCGAGAGCCCCGTGACGAGCACGAAGGGCCGGGCCCCGAAAGATGCCTCCTTCGCGCTCACGCCGCGAAGGCTCCGCAGGTGAGCGTGTGTTTCTGCGTGAGCGCGCCCATGGCGCAGGCCAGCACTTCCGGCGCGGAGGCGGCGGCGCCGTTCATCTCCAGCAGGGGCAGCGCGACGCCCAGGGCTTCCCATTGCTGCGGCGCGGGTAGGCGAGCGACCTGCTCGCGCGCGACAAGGCGGGCGGCAACGCGCAACGGCGCGGCCCGCCATTGGAGGCCCTCGACGAGGCCCAGCCCAAAGACCTCCATCCGCCCCGCGAGTTCGGGGGGCGGCGAAGCCTGCAGGCGGCCGTCGACGGCCTTCAGAACCAATTGGTCATCCGCCACCAGATCCCAACCGCGTCCGAGCAGACGCAGCAGCAGGTCGGACTTGCCACCGCCTGGAGGAGCGAGGATCAACACCGCCTCGCCTTCCAAAGCCGCACAGCTTGCGTGCAGGAGCATCCCGGCTGCCAGAATGTTTCAACAGGTTACTTTATGGCAGGATTGGGGCTGGCACGAAAGGGCGGTCAGGTTACGGGGAATATGCATGCAATTTGATCGATCGGCCATCGCCGCCGCCGCCCGCCGCATCGCTGGGGACATCCGCCGGACGCCGCTGCTGGCGATGCCGGGATGGGGCGTGCTGAAGCTGGAGATGCTGCAGCTCGCCGGCAGCTTCAAGCCGCGCGGCGCCTTCAACCGGATGCGGGCGGCGGGCGCGGGGCCGGCCGGCGTGATCGCGGCCTCCGGCGGCAATCACGGCGTGGCGGTGGCCGCGGCGGCGCAGTCGCTGGGGATCAGGGCGGAGATCTTCGTCCCGGAGATCTCCGCCGAGGCGAAGCGGGCGCGCATCCGCGGCTTCGGCGCGCAGCTGGTGGTGGGCGGCGCCAGCTACGACGAGGCCCGGCAGGCCAGCGAGGTCCGCGCGGCCGAGACTGGCGCCCTGGTGGTCCATGCCTACGACCAGCCCGAGGTCCTGGCCGGCCAGGGCACGGTCGCGCTGGAATGGGAGGAGCAGGCGCCGGAGCTCACGCACCTGCTGGTGGCGGTGGGCGGCGGCGGGCTGATCGGCGGCATCGGGGCCTGGCACCGGGCGAGCGGCGTCACGCTCGTGGCCGTCGAGCCGGTGGGCTGCCCCTGCCTGCACGACGCATTGGCGGCAGGGCGCCCGGTGCCGTCGCCGGTCGGTGGGCTCGCGGCGGACAGCCTGGGGGCGCGGCAGGTCGGCACGCTGATGTTCCCGATCGCCGCGGAGCTGCATGCGGCAGGGCGGCTGACGCCCGTGCGGGTGACGGACGAGGCGATCCGCGCGGCGCAGCGCGCACTCTGGGAGAATGCACGGCTCGTGGCGGAGCCGGGCGGCGCGACGGCGCTGGCAGCACTGCTCAGCGGCGCCTGGGTGCCGCCGGCGGGGGCGAAGGTCGGCGTGCTGGTGTGTGGGGCGAATACGGACCCGGGTTCGGTCGCTTGATCGGCAGGCCGCTCGCGCCAACGAAGCATCCGGCCGCACGGTGGCCGGCGCCGCCCACTCAACTTCCCGGCCGGGTGCGCCGGCAGCGCGGCGAAGGCAAGGCGGCGGAGCCGCCGCCCGCCGTTTGAGGGCGGAATAAAATCTCCTTCAGCGGATCAGGATCGGCGTCAGCCCGTGCCGCGCAGCGGCCCGCGCCAGCGTCCCGTCCGCCCGGACGGCCCCCAGGAAGCTGTTCACCTCGCCCAGCCAGGCCGGATCGTTCAGCGGCAGCGCCCAACCATAGAGTGTCTCCCCAAAGCGGTCCGGCGGCTCGATCACCCGCGCCCAGTCGTGCATCAGCAGCATCCGCCGCGTGTAGGCGAAGTCGCTCATGAAGACGTCCGCCCGGCCGGACTGGATCTCCGCCTCGCGCGAGCGCGGCGGCGCCACCACCAGCATGTCCGCCCGCCGCAGCGTCCGGCCCATGAGCGGCTCCATGATCGTCCCGGCCGCCACCGCCACCACCGTGCCCGGCGTGTCGATGTCCGCCCAGTTCCGGATGCGGGTGTTGTCCCGCGTGGTCACCGCGAAGATCGGGCTGGCCAGGTAGGGCCGGCTGAAGGCGACGCGCAGCGCCCGGGCCGGCGTGATGCCGACGGCCATCATGGCGATGTCGCAATCCCCCGCCTCGATCCGGTCCATGAAGGACATGAAGTTGGTCTCGACGAAGCCGAGGCGGACCGATAGACGCCCGGCCAATGCCCGTGCGAGATCGATGTCCATGCCTTCGAGTTCGCTGTTGCGCGAGTTGCGATAGGAGATGGCAAAATAGTCAGGCCAGATGCAGACTCGCAATTCGCCGCGGGACCGGATCGCGTCCAACCGGGGAGGGAGAGAAATTTGCGCCCATGCCTCGCAAATTGGGACGAGTCCTGCAATAACAGCCAAAGCCATGCGCTTTAAAGCGATCCGCGACAGCATCCGACGCTCCTTCGCACCCGCCACCACCGAGCCGGGGCCGACCCAGGCCGCACCTCGGCCCAGCCGTCTTTACGCGGTCGTGGCGGGACTCGTCATCTTCTGCCTGCTCGCGGTCTACGGGATTGTCATGTACCGCGGCCGGGTCGAGGCCATCGCCGCGGCCGAGCGGCTCACGCAATCCGTGTCGGAGGCGCTGGCCGACCAGCTCACCCGCGCCATGCAGACCGTCGACCTCGTGCTGCTCGACCTGGCCGAGCGCTCGACCGACGGCAACGCGGAGGCCTTCACCGGTCAGCGATCCAACCTGCTGCGCGACATCTCGCAGTTGCGCGGCATCGTGCTGACGGATGCGAGCGGCACCATCCTGGAATCCACCGCCGAGGGGCTGGCCGGCCTCAGCCTGGGCGATCGCGAATGGTTCCGCGTGCTGCGCTTCGGCGGCCAGCAGCTCCGGCTCGGCACGCCGGAGAGCGGCCGCTTCATCGCCGCGCCGAATGCGCGGCCGATCAGCGAGACCGGCCTCTGGTCCATCCCGCTCGCCCGCGCCATCCGCAACGGGCGCGGCGAGTTCGACGGCGCCGTGGTGGCGCTGCTGAACCCGGAATACCTCGTCACCATCTCGCGCCGCTACGCCGAGGCCTTCGGCGTCAGCATCCGCCTGCACTCCTTCAACGGCGCGCTGCTCGCGCGCTCCGACGGCAGCCGGGCGGGGATCGGGCAGATCCATCCCGGCGCCTGGCCCTTCCGCAACTTCCTGCCCCGGCGCGAGAGCGGCACCTTCGTCGGCATCGACCAGGACGGCGTGGACGTGATGGCCAGCTTCGCCGTCACCCGGCAGGGCTTCTTCGTGGTCGAGGTGGCGCGCAGCCGCAGCGACGCGCTGGCGGGCAACCAGTCGCTCGGCCTGCTGCTGGGTCTCGGCGTGGGCGGCGCGGGGCTGTTCATCCTGCTGGCGCTCTGGCTGATGGTGCGGCAGGCGCACCGGCTGCGGGCCCAGGGCAACCAGCTCGCCCTCTCCGAGGCCGCGGCGCGCGCCGGCTCGCGCGCCAAGGAGGACTTCCTCGCGAGCATGAGCCACGAGATCCGCACGCCGATGAACGGCGTGATCGGCATGACCGGGCTCCTGCTCGACACCAAGCTCGACACGCTGCAGCGGCGCTACGCCGAGACCATCCAGAACTCGGCCGAGCACCTGCTGATGGTGCTCAACGACATCCTGGACTTCTCCAAGCTGGAGGCCGGCGCCGTCGAGCTGGAGCGCGTGCCCTTCGACCTGGAGAAGGAGATCGGCACCATCGTCGAGCTCTTCGCCCCCCGTGCGGCGAGCAAGGGCGTGGAGCTGGTGGTCGCCATGCCGCCCGAGCTGCCGCGCCTTGTGGTCGGCGATCCCGGGCGGTTCCGGCAGGTGCTGTTCAACCTCATCGGCAATGCCGTGAAGTTCACCGACAGCGGCTGGATCGAGCTGGAGCTCTCGGCCGAGAGCCTCGGGCCGCGGCGCGGCTGGCGGCTGCGCTGCGACGTGATGGACACCGGCATCGGCCTCGACCCCGCGCAGATCCCGCTCCTCTTCGAGCGCTTCACCCAGGCTGACGCCTCGATCCGGCGCAAGTACGGCGGCACCGGCCTCGGCCTCGCCATCTGCGTGCGCCTCGCCGAGGAGATGGGCGGCGGGCTGGAGGCGGCGCAGCGCGACCCGACGCGGCCGCGCGGCGGCGGCAGCCGCTTCACCTTCACCGCCCAGCTCGGCCAGGTTCCGGGCCCCGTCGACCTGCCGCCGGCCGAGGCGCTCGCGGGCCTGCGCGTGCTGGTGGTGGACGACCTCGCCCTCAACCGCGAGATCATGTCCCGGCAGCTCGCCGGCATGGGGGCGGAGGCGCTGCTGGCGCCCGACGGGCCGACGGCGCTCGCGACGCTGCAGAAGAGCGCCGGCGCCGGACGCCCGGTGCGCGTGGTCCTGCTGGACGGGCAGCTCGCGCAGGTGCGCGGGATCGACGTGGCCCGGCAGATCCGCGCGCTGACGGAAGTGCCGCGCGCACCGATCCTGCTCTGCTCCTCCGGCGCGGCGCTCGGGCGCGAGCAGCCCGAGGACGGGCTGGTGGATGCCATGCTGCTGAAACCCATCCTGCCGGCGCGGCTGCGTGAGGGGCTGCTCATGGCCGTGGCGCCGCCCGCCGCGCCGCTGGCACCCGCCGCCGCCCCGCCGGTGGAGGACGGGCCGCGCCGCAAGATCCTGCTGGTCGAGGACAATGCGACCAACCAGCTCGTGATGAAGACCATCCTGGGCCGCGCCAATTGCCAGGTGGACGTGGCGCCCGATGGCTCGGTCGCCGTGACCATGGCGCATGGGCAGGTCTACGACGTGATCCTGATGGACCTGCAGATGCCGGTCATGGACGGGCTGGAGGCCACGCGGCAGATCCGCGGGACGGCCAATCCCAATCGCCGCACGCGGATCATCGGCCTGACGGCGGCCGTGGGCCCGGTCTTCGAGGCGCAGTGCCGGGCGGCGGGGATGGACGACTACCTCAGCAAGCCCGTCCAGCGGGCGGCGCTGCTGGAGCGGCTGGGCCTGACCCTGGCCTGACGGCGCCCAAGGGGCCGAATTGCTTCGGATACAGGCATCGGCAGCGATTCATGAACTATCGCCCGTATGGGTAGGGGCAGGGATCCCCCGCCGATATGTCTCAGCCTCTACGCTTTCGAAATACCGCCCTTTGAATCGTGAATTCCGATCAATTTTCTGAACGGAATTCACGCGGCTCATACCTGCGTATGACTGACATCCCTCCCCGAACAGGCGGAGTCTGGTGGGCAGCGACGTTGCGACCGATCGGGATGTCCTGTCCCGCCCGCAGCCTCGATGACCCGGACGCCGCTCCGGAAAGCTGGAGGATGCAGCCCATGACCATGTTCAACCGCCGCGATGCCCTGCTGGCCATGACGGCCGGCGGCGCCGCCGCCGCCACACTCGCCCAGGCGCAGGCGGCCGATGTTCCGCAGCCGAGCCGGGGGCCCGGCTTCGGCGGCACCGATCCCGGCCCCCGCAACATCGCGCTCGACACGGCGCATCCCAGCCTGCTGAACCCGCCCTCCACCGACAGCGGAACGATCCCGAACCTGCGGTTCTCCTTCTCCGACGCGCCGATGAAGCAGTACACGGGCGGCTGGACGCGGCAGGTGACCGCCCGCGAGCTCGGCATCTCCAAGCCGATCGCCGGGGTGAACATGCGGCTGAATGCCGGCGGCGTGCGGGAGCTGCATTGGCACAAGCAGGCCGAATGGGCCTTCATGCTCTACGGCACCGCGCGAATCTCGGCGGTGGACGAGAAGGGCCGCAACTTCGTCGACGATGTCGGCCCCGGCGACCTCTGGTACTTCCCGGCGGGCATCCCGCATTCCATCCAGGGCCTGGCCGCCGACGGCTGCGAGTTCCTGCTGGTTTTCGACGACGGCGAGTTCGACGAGGACAGCACCTTCCTCCTGAGCGACTGGTTCAAGCATGTCCCGCCGGACGTGCTCGCCAAGAACTTCGGCGTCGGCGCCGAGAACTTCCGCCAGCTGCCGGACCCGTCCAGCCGCTACATCTTCCCGATCCCCGTCCCCGGCGCCCTCGCTGCCGACCGGATCGCCGGCGCCACGCAGGTGCCGCAGGTCTTCAGCCACCACATGACCGCCCAGGCGCCGGTCGCCTCGCGTGGGGGCAAGGTCTGGATCACCGACAGCTCCGTCTTCCCGATCTCGCAGTCGATCGCGGCCGCCCTGGTCGAGATCGAGCCCGGCGGGCTGCGCGAGCTGCACTGGCATCCGAACACCGACGAGTGGCAGTACTGGATCGAGGGCAAGGGACGGATGGGCGTCTTCGCCGCGCACGGCCAGTCGCGCACCTTCGACTTCTCGGCGGGCGACGTCGGCTACGTGCCCTTCGCCATGGGGCACTATGTCGAGAACACCGGCGACACCCCGCTGCGCTTCCTGGAGATGTTCAAGAGCAGCTATTACGCGGACGTCTCACTGGACCAGTGGCTGGCCCTGACGCCGCCGGAGCTCGTGCAGGGCCATACCGGCTTCAGCGACACGGTGATGCAGGCCCTGCGCAAGGAGAAGACGCCGGTCGTGGGGTGAGTCCGCTCAGACCTTCCAGACCTGCTCCGGCCTGGTCCAGAGCACGGGATCCTTCATCGCCTCGGCGAGGTTCTTCGCGACAGCGTCGAGGATCGCCTGGCCCTTCTCCGCCGTGGCCGCGCGCGGGTCGCCCTTCACGCCCGTGCGGGGCGCGCGCTCGGCGAAGCTGTAGAAGCGCGAATAGCCGGGGCGGACCTGCGTGCCGGCATTGCCGCCGGCGGCCTCGTCGATCTTGCCCTTCCGCACCTGACCGTCGTCCAGCGCGAGCCAGACCGCCGTCTCGCCCTCGCAGGCGTGCATGACGCCGGGCTGGGTGGTCAGGGTCTTCGCGATCTCGACGGGCGCGACGCTCGGCCAGGTCGTGGTGACGATCGCCATGCCGAACTCATGCGCGAGCTCGCGCACCGAGACGGCCAGCGGATCGACGTTGCCGCCATGGCCGTTGACGATCAGGAGTCGAGAAAATCCCTGGGCCTGCAGGCTGCGGGCGATGCAACGCAGAAGGGCATGCAGGGTCGCGTGGTCGATGGTGATGGTGCCGCCGAAGGGCAGGTGGTGCTCGGAGAGCCCCGTCCAGAGCGGCGGCAGGACGATGGCGGGGATGTCGGTGGCGAGCTTCGCGGCGGCCACGGCCATCGCATGGGCGATGAAGCTGTCGGTCCAGACGGGCAGATGCGGGCCGTGCTGCTCCAGGCTGCCGATGGGCAGCACGGGCAGCGCGCCCCGCTCGGCCAGGGCCTTCAGCTCAGGGCCGGTATGACGTTCCCAACGGACTTCCATGAGGCATGCTCCTTTGATGGGCGGGAGCATGCCTCGTTCCGGAAGCGACGCAACCCGGCTCAGGCCGGGACGCCGACCTTCATCTTCTCGGCGATCTGCACCGCGTTCAGGGCCGCGCCCTTGAGCAGCTGGTCGCCGCAGAGGAACAGGTCCAGGCCGAACTCGCCGAAGACCGGGTTCGCGCGGATGCGCCCGGCCTCGACATCGTCCTGCCCCGTGGCCGTGATCGGCATCGGGTACTGCTGCTTCGCGGGATCGTCGATCACCTTCACGCCGGCGGCCTTGGCCAGCACCGCGCGGGCCCCTTCCGGCGTCACGGAGCGCTCCGTCTCGATCGTCACCGCCTCGGCATGGACGCGGTAGGTCGGGATGCGGACCGCCGTGCAGGAGATCAGGAGATCGGGCATGCCCATGATCTTCCGGCTCTCCCAGGCGACCTTCATCTCCTCGCGCGTGTAGGCGTTCGGCTGGAACGTATCGATCTGCGGGATGACGTTGAAGGCCAGCGGGTGGGAAAACACCTCATGCTGCGCCGGCTGGCCCTCGATGAGGACGCGGCGCGTCTCGCGCTCCAGCTCCGCCATGCCCTCGGCTCCCGCGCCGCTCGCGGCCTGGTAGGTCGAGACGATGACGCGCTTGAGGCCGAAAGCCTGCCGCAGCGGCTCGAGCGCGACCACCAGGATCGCCGTGGTGCAGTTCGGATTGGCGATGAGGCGGTGGTCGCCGATCACGTCGGCGTTCACCTCCGGCACCACCAGCGGCACGTCGGCCTCCAGGCGGAAGGCGGAGGAGTTGTCGACCACGGCCACGCCCTCGGCCGCCAGAGCGCGCGCATGGGCCTTGGCGAAGTCGCCCGAGACGGCGAGCAGCGCGAGGTCGAGATGGCGGGCCGCCTCGAGGCTGTATTCCTCGATGGTGATCTCGCCGAAGGGCGTTTTCGTTTTCGTGCCGGCACTGCGCGTGGAGGCGAAGAGCTTGAGCTCCGTCACCGGAAAGCGCCGCTTCGCGAGCACTTCCACAATTTCCTTACCGACCGCGCCCGTGGCGCCGATCACGCCGACCCGCATGTGCAGGATCCCTTCGAGTTAAGAAACGGCGTCGTTTAGCGCGGCGCGCGCGGGAAGGCCAATGCCTTCAGGGCGTTCCGGTCATGCGAAGGTGAGGTGGCGCCTAGATCGGCTCCAACCGCGTCAGCCGTGACGGATTGATCTCCGCCAGGAGCACGCTGCCGTCCGGATGCAGCGCGATCCCATGCGCGCCGTTCAGCACGGCCCGCGCCCGGCCCATCAGCGCGCCGTCGCGGGAGAAGATGGAGAGGCGCGGCACCTGGTCCGTCACCCACCAGTTCCCCTCGGCGTCCGAGATCACGTCCATCGGCTTGTGGACGTCGGTGATCTCGCGGAGGAAGGCACCGGAGGCGGAAAAGATCTGGACCCGGCTGTTGTCGCGGTCGCACACCGCCACCTCGCCGGCGACGTTCATCCAGACGGCATGCGGCGTGCAGAACTGGCCGGGACCGCGGCCCGGCTCGCCCCAGCCGCCGTCGGGCGTGCCGTCGGGCTTGAAGCGATGCACGCGCGAGGCGGCGTAGCCGTCGCCCACGAAGGCGCTGCCGTCGGGCGCGAAGCAGATGTCGCAGGGGCTGTTGAAGGGCTCGCCGGCCATGTGGCGCGTGCCCAGCGCGCCGAGCTTCAGCCCATCGGAGGCGAAGCGGGTGATCTCGTGCGCATCGCGGTCCACGACATGGACGCTGCCGTCCGGCGCGGTGGCGAGCATGTGGCCGTCCATCACGCCCTCGCCCCAGAGGTCCAGCCGCATGCCGTCGGCGCCGAGCACCGCGACGGTCGGGGCCGGCACGCCGTCGTAGGGATCCGCCCGCAGCAGCACGAAGATTCGGCCGTCCGCGTCCACCGCCACGTCGGTCACGCGGCCGGGACCGGCAGGCACGTCGCCCCAGGGGCGTTGGATGCGGTAGCGGCGCGCGCCGAGCGTGACGTGGAGGAGCATGTGACGAGCTTGCCATGCGTTGCGAAAGGCGGCCACCGTCCCGCGCATGATTCGACATCAGCAGGTCAGAGAATGCATATCCGAAAAGATAGTAACTTTTTCAATTATATATAATTCCATCGGCGGCTAGTACCGGCGTGCTGACCGGACATTGACCGGACACACCACTCAAATGCCGATCACCGCGAGCGCCAAATCGTGGTCTGCTGAACCAACGGTTAGGAGGAGTTCGACGGCCCACATTGCCGCCTTGTCCGCTATTGATCGGCCTCGTCCACGACCCGGGCGCGCACCCGCACCAGCCCGTGCGTGGGGCCCCGCGGCGGGGTCTATTATTTCACCAGCCCGGGCCGGAAACAGTACCTGCCGCGGTAGCGGATGCTCAGATCCTCGGCGGGACGCTACGCCGCCTTTCGGCCGAGGCCAATTTCCTTGGCCAGCGCGGAACGACGCTTGGCGTAATTCGGCGCGACCATGGGGTAGTCTGACGCCAAGCCCCACTTCGCACGGTACTGATCGGGCGTCAGGCCATAGGACGTCTGCAGGTGCCGCTTGAGCATCTTCAGCTTCTTCCCGTCCTCCAGGCAGATCACGTAATCGGGCTTGACGGACTTCTTGACCGGCACAGCCGGCTCCTTGGTGACGGGAGCAGCGATGGGGGCGACGGAAGAGCCGAGGCCGGCGAGGGTACGGTGCACCTCAGTGATGAGCCCCGGCAGATCATTCACGGAAACTGGGTTGTTGGACACGTGCGCCGAGACGATCTCCGCAGTGACGCCCAGCAGATCGTCAGCATTTGTGTTTTCGGACATTAATATTCTCCATTGCATCGGGAGAATATATATAGATATCTAGCATGGATATTAAAGTAGGATCCACTAGAATCAGGATAGCCCTCACGATGAATTAGGCGCCCGCTGCCCCTTGCTGTCACCACCACTGCCGCAGCCCCTGCCGGACCTCTTTACTGGCCTCGGCCGCCTCCCGCACTATTTGCGGCCAGCCATTCCTCTTCCGTCTCACATGGCTTCGGCCCCAC
>NZ_JBXAQB010000024.1:0-61952 GCF_058806835.1 Roseococcus sp. GW821-FHT12F05 | reverse complement strand
GTGGGGACGGAATTCGCGTCCAGGCACCTGCAGTATGAGATGTTCTATGCCGGCGGGCAGTATGTCACGCGAGGACATAGCTACCGCACCTACGACTGGGCGCGCGCCACAGACATGGCAAAGCGCGTCACAGGCTCCTACCAACTCGAGGATTTCCTGAAGACCGACGACCAGGCCGCCTGAGGAAGGAGAAGCGATGTCCGTGACGCACGAAGCCGCTGCCGCCGGCTGTCCCTTCCATGCGGGTCAGATTCCCGACTATCCGACACGTCGCAGCGGCTGCCCGCTCGATCCGCCGCCCGCGCTGGCCGAGCTACGCAAGAGCCAGCCCATCGCGCGCGTGAAGATGTGGACCGGCCAGGAGGCCTGGCTCATCACGCGCTACGAGGACGTGCGCGCGCTGCTGGCCGATCCGCGCGTGAGCGCCGACAACTCGAAGCCCGGCTATCCCGGCGCCAATCCCGGCATGGCCATGGTGCGCGCGAAGTACCCGAGCTTCATCACCATGGATGCGCCGGCGCATCCCTTCTTCCGCCGCATGCTGACCGGCGATTTCACGGTCAAGCGCATCGAAGCGATGCGGCCGCGCATCCAGGCCGTGGTGGACGAGCAGATCGACGCCATCCTGAAGAAGGGCCCTCCCGCCGACGTGGTGGATGAGCTGCTGCTCGCCCTGCCGATGACCATGATCTGCGACCTGCTCGGCGTGCCGTACGAGGACCAGCACTTCTTCCACGAGAAGGGGATGATCATCGCCAATGCCAAGACGCCGCCGGCGGTCGCGGCGCAGGCGATCGTCGAGCTCTGCGACGGCTATATCGGCGACATGATCGACCGGAAGAACGCCGATCCCGGCGACGACATGTTCAGCCGGCTCGTGGTGAACCAGCTCCGCCCCGGGCACATCACCAAGCAGCAGCTCATCGGCATCGGCCGCCTGCTGCTGGTGGCGGGGCACGAGACCTCGGCCAATACCATGTCGCTCGGCCTGCTCGCGCTGCTCGAGCATCCGGAGCAGCAGAAGGCGCTGGTGGAGGATCCCTCGCTGCTGAACGGCGCGGTCGAGGAGATCCTGCGCTATGTGGACGCGGCCCATGCCGGCCGCCGCCGCACGGCGCTGGAGGATATCGAGATCGGCGGCGTCACCATCCGCGCCGGCGAGGGCATCATCTGTCACAACCCCGCCGCGGACCGCGATCCCGCGACCTTCCCGGAGCCCGACCGCTTCGACATCCGCCGCGATGCGCGCGGCCATGTGGCCTTCGGCTACGGCGTGCACCAGTGCCTTGGCCAGCCGCTGGCCCGCGCGGAGGTGCAGATCGCCATCGGCACGCTCATGCGGCGCATCCCGACCATGCGGCTCGCCGTGCCGGTCTCGGAGCTGGACTTCAAGGAGGACAACTTCGTCTACGGCGTCGAGCACCTGCCGGTGACGTGGTGAGGGGATTTTTGCGATGCGCGTGATCATCGAAGAGGACAAGTGCTGCGGCGCCGGTCAATGCGTGCTGGCCGCGCCCACGGTCTTCGACCAGCGCGAGGAGGACGGCATCGTCATCCTCCTCGACGAGACGCCGCCCGACGACAAGCTCGACGAGGTGAAGCAGGCCATCCGCCTCTGCCCGGCGCTGGCGATCAAGGTCGAGATGTGAGGCACGTCGTCATCGTCGGCGCCTCGGCCGCGGGGCTTGCCGCGGCGGAGACGCTGCGGGCAGAGGGCTTTGCCGGCGCCATCACGATGATCGGCGAGGAGCGGCATGCGCCTTACGACCGGCCTCCGCTCTCCAAGCAGCTCATGGCCGGGGCCTGGGAGGCGGATCGGCTCGCGCTCCGCGACGGCGACAGCCTCGCGACGCTGAAGGCGGAATGGCGGCTCGGCACGCGCGCGGCCGCGCTCGATGCGGCGGCGCGCAGGGTCACGCTGGAAGGCGGCGAGAGCCTGACCTTCGACGGGATGGTGATCGCGACGGGCGTGCGGCCGCGCCGGCTCGCCGCCCCCGTGCCGGCGGGCGTCCATGTGCTGCGCGGGCTGGAGGATGCGCTGGCGCTGCGTGCGGCGCTGTCGGCCCGGCCGCGCGTCGTCGTCATCGGATCGGGCGTGCTGGGCGCCGAGTTCGCAGCCACGGCCCGCGGGCAGGGGTGCGAGGTCACGCTGATCGGCAACGCGCCGCTGCCCATGGTCCGGCAGTTCGGCTCGGCCGTCGGCGAGATGATCGCTGCGAAGCACCGCGCGGCTGGCGTGGTGCTGCGCCCCTCCACCGAGGTCGTCGGGATCGAAGGCGAGGCCCAGGTGACCGGCGTCCGCCTCGCGACCGGCGAGGTGGTGGCAGCCGAGCTCATCCTGGTCGCCATCGGCTCCGTGCCGGCGATCGACTGGCTCCGGGACAGCGGGCTCGAGCTCGGCGACGGCGTGATCTGCGATGCCTTCTGCCAGGCCGCGCCCGGCATCTACGCCGCCGGCGACGTCGCCTCCTGGTGGCACGAGGGCTATGGCCGCCGCCTGCGCATCGAGCATCGGATGAACGCATCCGAGCAAGGTGCGGCAGCCGCGCGCAACCTGCTGGGCGCTCGCCAGGAATTCCGGCCGATTCCCTTCCTCTGGTCGGACCAGTTTGACGTGAAGCTGCAAAGCTACGGCCTCTTTCCGCCCGACGGAGAGATCGAGATCGAGCCGGATGCGTCGGTGCCGGAGCGCTTCGTGGCTTTCTGCCGGCAGCAGGGGCGGCTGGTCGGCGCGCTGGGCTGGAACGCCGTCAAGGCGCTCCGCTTGGCCCGCCAGCGTCTCGTTACGGCCGGGATCTGACCGGCACGGGACGGCCGATGCACGGCGCGTCGGCTGCAACGATCACACCAGCGCCGGAGCGGGCCGGAAGGCGCGCTGAATGACGGCAGCGTGCGGCAGCACGACCGCCGGCTTGCGGCCAAAGCGGCGCGACCCTGTCGGTTCAAGGTCCGCAAGCAGGCTCAACAGGGTGTCGGTCCGGAAGCGCGCGGCCCTGCGCCATGGCTGCGGGGTGAGAGGTCAGGGCGGGCGATGGCCTGCGCGGCTTCCGTCGCGACATGGCAGGCGACGAGATGCCCTTCCCCCTGCGTGGTCAGCGCGGGCTGGCTGTCCGTGCAAAGCGGCGCGCGCGCCAGCGGGCAGCGTGCGCGGAAGACGCAGCCGCCCTCGCCCGAAAGGCCCGCCGCCTCGACGGGTTGCTCCGCCTGGCGGCGTGCTTCCACGGCGGGATCCGGGCTCGGGACGGAGCCCAGCAGCAGGCGCGTGTAGGGGTGCAGCGGCGCGGCATAGATGCGCGCGGCAGGCCCGATCTCCACGAGATGGCCGCGATACATCACCGCCACGCGGTCCGAGACATGGCGCACCACCGCGAGGTCATGCGCGATGAAAAGGTAGGTGAGGCCGAATTCCTCGCGCAGGTCCTGCAGCAGATTGATGATCTGCGCCTGGATGGAGACGTCGAGCGCGGAGACCGGCTCGTCCGCCACCACGAGGTCGGGCCGGATCACCAGTGCGCGCGCGATGCCGATGCGCTGGCGCTGCCCGCCGGAGAACTCGCGCGGATAGCGGTCCAGCGCGGTGGCGGGCAGGCCGCAGAGATCGATGATGCGGCGGACCTGCTTTTCGGCGGCCGCGCCCGCGGCGATGGAGAAATTGCGCAGCGGCTCGGCGATGGCCTCGCGCACGGTCATGCGCGGGTTGAGGCTGGAATAGGGGTCCTGGAAGATCATCTGCGCGCGCCGCCAGAGCTGCCGGCGGCCCGCGCCCCTCAGCCGCGTGACCTCCATCCCCGCGATCACGCTGCTGCCCGAGGTCGCCGGCAGCAGGCCGACCACCATGCGCCCGAGCGTCGACTTCCCCGAGCCGGATTCGCCCACGAGGCCGAGCGTCTCGCCGCGCGAGATGTCGAAGCTCACATCCTGCACGGCGCGGACGGGGTTGCGGCGGCCGAGGAATCCCACGCCGGGAAAGTGCTTGCGCAGCTCCCCGACGCGGAGCATGGGCGGCTCGGTCATGCCGCGGCCAGCCAGCAGCGCGCGTGGTGCTGCGGCGCGAGGGGCTCCAGCGCCGGCTCCTCGCGCGCGCAGCGGTCGAAGGCCAGCGCGCAGCGCGGATGGAAGCGGCAGCCGGAGGGCGGGTCGGCCGGGTCGGGCGGCTGGCCGGCGATGGCGGCGAGGCGGCCCGCCGGCGCATCCAGCCGCGGCACGGATTGCAGCAGGGCGCGGGTGTAGGGGTGGCGCGGCGCCGTCAGCACCTCGGCGACGGGACCGTCCTCCACCACGCGCCCGGCATACATCACGATGACGCGCTGGCAGAGGCTCGCGACCACCGCGATGTTGTGCGTGATGAGCAGGATGGCCGTGCCGCGCTCGTTGAGGCGCCGCAGCAGGCGCAGGATCTGGTCCTGCACCGTCACGTCCAGCGCCGTCGTGGGCTCGTCGGCGATGAGCAGGCGCGGGGAGTTGGCCAGCGCCATGGCGGTGAGCGCGCGCTGGCGCATGCCGCCGGAATACTCGTGCGGATAGGCCTCGGCGCGCTCGGCCGGGTTGGGAATGCCGACCCCGGCGAGCAGGTCGCGCACGCGCGTGGCGATGGTCTTCCGCGGCACCGGCGCATGCGCCGCGATGGCCTCGCCGATCTGGTCGCCCACGCGCAGCACGGGGTTGAAGGAGGTCATCGGGTCCTGGAAGACCATGGCGATGCCGGTGCCGCGCAGGGCACGGATGCCCTCGGCGTCCATGGCCAGGATGTCCCGCCCCTCGAAGGCGATCGAGCCCGTGAGCTTCGCCCGCGGCGGCACGAGCTGGAGCACGGCGCGCGCCGTCAGCGATTTTCCGGAGCCGGACTCGCCGACGATGCCGACGATCTCGCCTGGCATCACCTCGAAGCTGACGCCGTCCACCACGGCGGCGTCCCCGAAGGCGATGCGCAGGTCGCGCACAGAGAGCAGCGGCGCGCTCACCGCCGCGCGCCGCCGACGGCGCGGCTCTCGCCGAGCCCGTCGCCGATCAGGTTGCAGCCCACGATCGCCATGGCCAGCGCGAGGCCCGGGAAGGTGGTGAGCCACCAGGCCTGGTCGATGTAGAGCTGCCCCTGCTGCAGCAGGAATCCCCAGCTCGGATGCTGCGGGTCGCCGAGGCCCAGGAAGCTCAGGAAGGATTCCGACATGATGGCCGAGGCCACCTGCAGCGTCGCGCTCGCCAGCAGGTAGGGCAGCACGTTCGGCAGGATGTGGCGCAGCAGGATCCGCGAGCGCGAGGCGCCGGACATGGCGGCGGCGGCGATGAACTCCTCCTGCCGGATCACCTGCACGCGCGTGCGGATGATGCGCGCGGTGGCCATCCAGCTCAGCAGGCCGATCACCATGATCTCGTTGAACAGCGAGCTGCCGAGCAGCGAGACCACCACCACCGCGACCAGCAGCTTGGGCAGGACCTGGAAGACCTCGGTCATGCGCATGAGGCCTTCGTCGACGGCGCCGCCGAAGAAGCCGGCGGCGAGGCCGATGCCCACGCCGAGGACGACGCCCACGACGGCGCTGAACAGCCCGATGCCGAGCGTGACGCGGCCGCCGTAGAGGATGCGCGCGAAGAGGTCGCGGCCGAGATCGTCCGTGCCGAGCGGATGCACGGCGTCGGGCGGCGCCAGGATGTCCGGGCTCAGCGCCAGCGGATCGACCGGGGCGAGCAGCGGCGCCAGCAGCGTGCCGAGCACGATGATCCCGACGAGAAGGAAGCCGATGGCGCTGGAGGCCGGGATGCGCCCCATCCTCGGGCGGCGGAGCCGGGCCGGGCGCGCCAGGGGGACCGTGCTTGCGGCGTCGCTCGGCATCAGCGGCGAATCCGCGGGTCGAGCGCCGCGCAGACCAGGTCGGAGACCGTGTTGGCCGCGATCACCACGACGGAGGAGAAGATGAAGGCCCCGGTCAGCAGGGGAAAGTCGCGGCGGTTGATGGCGTCGTAGAAGACACGGCCGAGGCCGGGCCAGCCGAAGACGATCTCCACCACGACAGCGCCCGAGAGCACCGCGCCGAACTCCAGCCCGATCACCGTGACGGTGGTAACGACCGCATTGCGAAAGGCGTGGTGCCAGAGCAGCCCGCGCGGCGAGACGCCCTTGGCCGCGGCGACGAGGATGAAGTCCTGCTGCAGCGCCTCGATCATCGCGGTGCGCGTGAAGCGCGCGATCATGGTGAGCAGGAAGATCGCGAGCGTCACCGCCGGCAGCACGAGATGCGCCGCCACGTCCATCGCATGGGCGAAGCCCGTGTAGGTCTCGCGCGCCGAGGTCATGCCGCTCGCCGGTAGCCATTCCAGCTCGACCGCGAAGAGCAGGACGAGGAGCTGGCCGATCCAGAAGCCCGGCACGGAATATCCGATGAGCGAGCCGGCGCTGATCGTCGCGTCGAGCCGCGTGCCCGCATGCTTCGCGGCCAGCACGCCGAGCGTGATGCCGATCAGCGAGGCCAGCGCCATGGAGGCGAGCGTCAGCAGCAGCGTGGCCGGGAAGCGGTCCAGGATCACGTCGAAGACCGGCCGCCCCAGATAGATCGACATGCCGAAATCGCCTGTTGCCGCCTTGCCCATCCAGGCGAGGAACTGCTGCCATTGCGGCTGGTCCAGCCCGTATTCCGCGCGGATCTGCGCGAGGAACTCGGGCGTCGGCGCGTCGCCGGCGAGGATCATCGCGGGGTCGCCGGGCGCCAGGCGGATCAGGAAGAAGGTCAGCGTCACCACCGCGAGGACGAGCGGGATGGAGAGCATCGCCCGCCGGAGCAGGAGGGCGAGGAGGCCCCGCCCCATCAGCGTCCCGTGGGCATGGCGTGGGCGAAATCCTCGCGCAGCGGCGCGTCGCTCGCCTCGAAGACGCCGGTGGCGAAGCTGTCCCGGACAGCGCCGGGCAGGTTGTAGAAGCAGAAGGGGAAGACCGGCACGTCGGCCCAGACGATCTCCTGGATGCGGTCGTAGATCTCCTTGCGCCTGATGGGGTCGGTCTGCACGCGCTGCTCGTCGAAGAGCCGGTCCACCTCGGCGTTGCGGTAGGGGCTGACGTTCACCGCCGGCGCGTTGTAGATGTTGTTGGAGTTGTAGAAGCGCTCCACGCCCACGTCGGGATCGGGGCCGAGCGCGAAGCTCGTGATCACCATGTCGAAGTCGCTGTTCACATAGGCGCGCTGGATGAGCGTGCCGCGGTCCAGCGGCATCAGCACCACGCGGATGCCGACGGCCGCCAGGTTCTGCGCCATGATCTCGCCGATCTTGCGCGCCGGCTGGTCGGCGGCGCCGAAGAGGTAGCGCAGCTCGAAGCGCGTTCCGTCCGCGCGGCGCGGCTGCCCCGCCTCGTCCAGCAGCGCGTTGGCGCGGGCGGGATCGAGCGCGTAGTCGGCGAGCCGGTCGTTGTAGAGCGGTGAGTTGGGCGGCACGGGGCCGACCATGTTGCGCGAGAGGTTCGGGAAGACGCTGTTGCGGATGAAGCTGCGGTCGATCGCATGGAACAGCGCGCGGCGCACCCGCACGTCGCTATAGGGCGCGTTGCGCAGGTTGATGTAGGCCTGATAGGCCGAGGATGTGACCTGGCTGTACTTCAGCGCCACGCCGCGCAGCCGCGAGACGCGCGGAATCTCGGTGGCCGGCAGCGCGCTGGTGTAGACCATGTCGATCTCGCCGCGCGTGAAGGCCGCCATGCGCGCCGCGGGATCGGGGATGATGCGGAGGATCACCTCGTCGAAGACGGGCTTTCCGGGCACGTGGTAGCGGTCGTACTTCGCGTAGGTGATGCGGTCGCCGGGCGCGAAGCTCACGAACCGGAACGGGCCTGTGCCGATCGGGTTCTTGTTGTGCGGATTGCGGATCGGGTCCGTGTCTTCCCAGAGGTGTTTGGGCAGGATGGCGCCGCAGAAATTGTGCAGGCTCGACATCAGCGAGGCCTGCGGGTGCTTCAGCCGCAGGACCACCGTGCGCGCGTCGGGGGCGTCGATGCGGTCGATCGCCTTCAGCGCGCCGCGATAGGGGTTGAGCTTGGAGTTGAGCTCGCCGATCGAGAACTGCGCGTCGGCCGAGGTGAAGGGCCGCCCGTCATGCCAGAAGACGCCGTCCCGCAGGTGGAAGGTGTAGGTCGTGCCGTCGGGCGAGATCTCCCAGCGCTCGGCGAGGTCGCCCGTGATGCGGCCCTGGGAATCCATCCGTGTCAGCGCGCTGTAGACGGGAGCGCTGGCCACGGAGCTCGAGATGCCCGAGCTGATGGCCAGGTTGAAGAAGGGCGGATCCTCTTCGATCACGCCGATGAGCCGCTTCGGGCTTTGCGCAGCGGCGCCGCCCGCCAGCGTCGCTCCTGCTCCGAGGGCCAGCGCCCCGCGCCGCGTGAACCCGCGCATCACTCGGCCGCCAAGCTGCCCGCGGCGAGGCGCGGGTTGGGTGGCGTCGGGATGCCCATGTTCTCGCGCAGCGTCGCGCCCTCGTACTCCCTGCGGAAGAGGCCGCGCTTCTGCAACTCCGGCACCACCAGTCCGACGAAGGCTTTCAGCGAGCGGGGCATCACCGCCTGGGACACCATGAAGCCGTCGCAGGCCTTGCCGCGGTACCATTCCTCGAGCCTGTCGGCGACTTTGTCCGGCGTGCCCTTCACCACCGGGCTGCCGAGCGAGGGCAGAACGCGCTCGTAGGTCTCGCGGATGGTGAGCTTCTCGCGGCGCGCCATCTCGATGACGTAGGTGCGCAGGCTGGTGCCGCTCTTCACGTTCTCCGGGACCTCGGGGAGCTCGGCATCGAGGTTGTAGCCGCTGAGGTCCTTGTCCACGATCTTGGAAAGGTAGTGCACGCCGAGCGAGGGCGAGATCAGCGAGCGCAGCTCCTGGAAGAAATCCTCGGCCTGCTTCTCCGTCTCGCCGGTGAAAACGCTGATGCCGGGCAGGAAGCGCAGGCTGTCCGGCGCGCGGCCGTACTTCGCCATCCGCGCCTTGATGTCGGCATAGGCCTTCTGGCAGCTCTCCATGGAATCGCCGGCGCCGAACATCCCATCCGCATGCTTCGCGGCGAGCTCGCGGCCGCGGTCCGACTGGCCGGCCATGAAGACGACGGGATGGCCCTGCGGCGGCCGCGCGATGTTCAGCGGTCCCTTCACCTGGAAATGCGCGCCCTTGTGGTCGAGGTAATGGACCTTGGACGGGTCGAGGTACCGGCCGGTGGCCTTGTCCTGCGGGAAGGCGTCCTCGTCCCAGGAATCCCAGAGGCCCTTCGCGACCTCGACGAATTCCTCCGCGCGCTCGTAGCGCTCGTCACGGGCGAAATTCTCATCCCGGGAAAAATTCAGCGCGTCGCCGGCATATTGCGAGGTGACGACGTTCCAGCCGGCGCGGCCGCCGCTGATGTGGTCGATGGAGGCGAAGCGCCGCGCGACGGAATAGGGCTCGTCGTAGCTCGTGGTGTTGGTGGCAACGAGGCCGATATGGTCAGTCTTCATTGCGACGGCGGAGAGCACCGTGGTCGGCTCGAAGCCGGCGGGGCGGGCGGACGGAAAATTCGCGGCGAAGAGGGTGGGCTTGTCCATCTCGCGCACGGCATTGCCGTCGGCGAGGAAGACGGCATCGAACTTGCCGCTTTCGGCGATCCGCGCGGCCTCGATCACGTAGTCGAGCTTCATGACCGTGCCGGGCCAGGCGTCGGGATGTCGCCAGCCGCCGAGATGGGCGCCCGTCGCGTTGGGCATCATCATGAGATTCATCATCGCGAACAGTCCCCGAGGCCCGTGCCCTGGCGTGCCCGAAACCGGAGCAAACCAAGGACTTGCCTTCCTGCTGGCTCCTGGCGGGAGCAGGTCAGCCGGTGACTTCGCGGTGTTTCCCTGGTGGGGAGTTTGAGGACGGCCTAGCCGGCAAGTCAACGTGTGGCCATTGCCTGGCATGACGGGGGCCATCGCCCGGTGGTCGCCTTTCTCGGATCAGGCGGAAGTTGAGCCTGGCAAGGATGCGCTTTCCGAAGCGGCGCATGCTCGCGAATCCGCCTGCGGAGAAAGCGGGCCACGAAGAATGAATCCGCGCTACAGCCGTGATGCCTGGCGCGCAGGCGCGCTACTGCACGGCGAGAGGATCTCGGACTCAACCACTCCTCGCGGTAGCAACACGCCGCGAACAGGCGCTTCCTGTCCGATCCTAGACCGGTGCCACGGCGACCTTCTGGTATTCGGCTTCAGCCACCGGCTCCATCCAGGTGGTGTTGTCCGGGCCATCGGTCTCGACGAAGGAGATATGCGCGAAGAGGTGCCCCGCGATCGCACCGTGCCAGTGCACCAGGCCGGGCGGGACCTCGGCAACGTCACCCGCGCGGAGAAGCTGGGGCGGCTTGCCTCGGACCTGCACCATGCCGGTGCCTTGCGTGGCGAACAGCACCTGCCGTGTCTTGTGCGTATGCCAGTTGGTCCGCGCGCTTGGCGTGAACGTCACCAATGTGGCGCTCGTGCGCGATGGCGCGGCCGGTGTCGCCAAGGAGTCCTGCAGCACCGTTCCTGTGAAGCTGCTCGCGGATGCCGTCTTCGTGGCACGCTGCGTCGCCGGTCTGATGGTCACGTCGTCCATGGACAATTTCTCCCTGTTCATAGAGTGCCGCGTGTTCGCCAGGATGGCGAGACGCCATTCCGCTTCCGGCCGGAGGGCAACGCCGAAGCCCTCACGACGGATCCTGTTCCCTGTGGCGCGTCGCCGAAACCAGGCGGTGCGGACCGAGATCGTCAAGCGACGCGCATCCGATCTGGGCCAGGGTCATGTCGATCTCGTTGCGCATGAGGTGCAGGAGCTTCGCGGCGCCAGCCTGGCCCGCCGCGGCGACGGAGAACATCGCGGGCCGGCCGAAGGTGCACATCCGTGCTCCCAGGCTCAAGGCCACGACAATGTCGCTCCCCCGGCGGATGCCGCCATCGATGATGAGCTCCATGCTGTCGCCGACGCTCGCCCTGATATCCTCCAGGACGTCGAGCGGCGCTGGCGCCTTGTCGAGCTGCCGCCCGCCGTGGTTCGAGATGATGATTCCATTGGCGCCGGCCTGAGCGCAGATCAGCGCGTCTTCGGGATGAAGCACCCCCTTCACGAGCAGGGGTCCTTTCCAGAGTCGGCGGACGAGATGCAGAACCTCCCAGGTCTGCGCCGGCGCCGGCGTCTGCGAGCCATAGAGGTCGGCCACCGAGTTGGCGTCCTTCTCCACGCTGTAGGGCTTCCAGTTCTCCATCATCGGCACGCCGCCGCTCTTGAGGAAACCGAGGGTCCAGCGCGGCCGCAGCAGTCCCTGCAGGATGATGCCCGGCGTCAGCTTCAACGGTCGTGTGAAGCCGTTGCGCATGTTGCGTTCGCGCCCGCCGATGATCGGGGTATCGATGGTCAGCACAAGGACCTTGACCTGGAGCGCGGCCGCGCGCCGCACGAGATCCTCCACGATCGAGGAATCCTTGGTGCCGTAGATCTGAAACCAGGTTGTGTCCGGCGCCACCGCCATGGCGCTCTCGATGGAATCGCAACTGGCGCTGGACATGATGTAGGGGACGTTGGCCCCGGCCGCGGCTCGCGCGAGCATGAGATCGGCACCGGGCCGAAAGAATCCTGCGATGCCCATCGGGGAGATTCCGATCGGGCTGGCATATCGGTTGCCAAAGATCTCCACCGTCTGGTCGCGCCGGCTGACATCCACGAGATAGCGCGGAACCAGCCTGTGTCGCCGGAATGCCGCACGGTTTTCCGCCAGGCCTTCTTCGTCCGCCACGCCGCCGTCAATGAAGTCGAAGGCGATCCTGGGGAGTGCGGATCTGGCAAGTGCGCGCATGTCCTCCGCGTTCACGGCGGTGTCAAGATTCATGGTGTTCTTCCCCCGAAGGCCTGCGACCTGTGGGGCGCAGCGCCGGGTCATGAGACTTCAAGACGTTGCCCACGGCAATCCGCGGCGGGGGGGGGGGGGGAGGCCGCGTGCGCGTCCCCGATGAACGATGCGTGGGCGGCAGCCGAGGCCCTGCCTCCTGCGCACGGCGTCGCGCACAGGAAGCGGCTGGCCGCCCATTTCTCCCCACGCCTATTCGACCCGGATATTGGCCTCGCGAACGATGCGGCCATGCAAGGCGATCTGCTCCTGCCGGAAGGTGGCGCATTCGTCGGGCGTATTCGCACGGGTCACCGCGCCGAGCGTCTTCAGGAGCTCCGCGACGGCCGGCGCCTGGATGGCGCGGTTGAAGGTGGTGTTCAGATATCGAATGACCTCGCCCGGTGTCCCCGCGGGCGCGAAGATGCCGTTCCACTCGTAGGTCTCGTAGCCGGGCAGGGTGGCGGCGATGGCCTCGACGCCGGGCAGGACTTCCACGGGCACGACCCCAGCATGGCATAGCACGCGCGCCTCCGGCATCTGGAGCACCGGCACGGAGCCTGGGACGTTCGCGAGGTGCAGGGCGATGCGCCGGGCCAGCATGTCGTTCCTGACGGCCGGCGTATCCCGATAGGTCACGTGGTTGATGCGCACGTCGGCCATCTTGTTGAACAGCTCGAGCGAAATGTGCTGCGCCGAGCCGACGCCCGTGGAGCCCGCATCCAGGCCGCCCGGCGACGCCTTCGCGAGGGTGATGAGCTCGCGCACCGTTCGTGCCTCGAAGTCCCGGTGCACATTGATCGTGTTGGGAGCGACCATGGAGAGGAACACGGGCATGAGGTCCCGCTCGGTGTTGTAGGGGAGGCGAGCTCCGAACAGGGACGGATTCACCGAATGCGCGGTGGCGTCGTAGAGGAGCGTGTAGCCATCCGCGGGCGCATGGACGACGGCATTGGCCGCGATGGTTCCGGCCGCCCCGCCGCGGTTCTCCACGACGAATTGCTGTCCGGTGTTCTGCGACATCCAGTTGCAGAGGATGCGTGCGACGACATCCGCGGTGCCGCCCACTCCGTAAGCACAGATCACGCGAACCGGGCGGGCCGGAAACCGGCCCTGGGCACGCGCGATCGCGGGCGCGCCCAGCGTGGCTCCGAGGCTCGCGGAGAACAGAACCGCTCTGCGGCGCATCCTGGATATCGTCACTGGAAGCATGTCTTGTTTCTCCCTTTCCCGCTGAAGCGGGTTCTGGCTTCTGATGTGCCGTCAGCGGCCGCCGCGGCGGTTCCTGCCGAGGCGCCGGGCCGTCCAAATCGGATTCCCGAATTTCATCCGTTCCGTCCCTGTGGCGCTCTTTGCATCGCCGAGATCAGAATGCATTATATAAATTATAAGAAAAGTGGAGATGTTGCGGGACGCGAACATTCTGCCGCGCTGGGAGGATGTGTCGGCGTTGCCGACGCTGGAGGACGTGATGCCTCCCTGAACCGCTCCGGGATCTCCGGAGACTGTTTGGGTGATGCCTTTTGTCATCTCCAGGAAGCTGTGTAGCCTTCGGCCAGCGACCTGCTTCGAACTGATCGGAATCGCACATGCGCCTACGGGCCATCGTCTTGCTCGCCGTGACGCTCGCCCTGCCGGCGGCCGGGCAGACCCTGCGCATCGGCATCGGCTCCGATCCCAACATGCTCGACCCCGCCCGCTCGGGTGCCTTCGTGGATCGCGTGGTCTTCACGGCGCTCTGCGACCGCCTGCTCGACGTCGGGCCAGACCTGTCCTTCAAGCCGGAGCTGGCGACGGCCTGGGAATGGCAGGATGGCGGCCGCACGCTCAGGCTCACGATCCGCGAGGACGGCCGCTTCCATGACGGCACGCGGCTCGATGCCGAGGCGGTGAAGATCAACATCGACCGTTACCGCACCGCGCCCGAATCCGTCCGCAAGTCCGAGTTGCGGCCCGTCATTGCGGTCGAGGCGCCGGACCCGCGTACCGTCATCCTGCGGCTGGATCGCCCTTACGCGCCGCTGCTCTCGGTGCTGTCGGACCGCTCCGGCATGATCCTATCGCCCACCGCGCTGGCGCGGCTCGGCAGCCGCATCGCCGACGAGCCGGTGTGCTCAGGTCCGTTCCGCTTGGTGCGCCGCATCCCGCAGGACCGCATCGAGATGGAGCGCGTGCCGGAGCACTGGAACGCGGCGAACATCCATGTCCAGAGGCTGGTGATCCTGCCGGTGCCCGACAACACGGTGCGGCTGTTGAATCTGCGCTCCGGCCAGCTCGATCTGATCGAGCGTGTGACGCCGTCCGACATCGCCAGCGCACGGCGCGATTCACGCATCCGCATCGCGGAGTCCACGGCGATCGCCTATCAGTCCATCTACTTCAACACGGCGACCGGCGCGCTGCGCGATCCGCGGCTGCGCGAGGCGCTGGAGCTTTCCCTCGACCGCGAGATCATCAACCGCGTCGCACTGGAAGGCCTATTCGTGCCGAACAACCAGCCCGAGGCGCCAGGCACACCTTATCACTTCACCGACCTCTCCGCCCCCGCGCGCAACATCGAGAGGGCGAAGGCCCTGCTGCGCGAGGCCGGCCAGCCGAACCCGGCCTTCACTTTGCTCACGCCGAACAGCCCGGTCGAATCGCAGGTCGCGCAGATCATCCAGTCCATGGCGGCCGAGGCCGGCTTCCGGGTGAGGATCGAGACGCTGGAGGCCGCCACCATGGTGGGCCGCGCCGAGGCGAGGCAATACGACGTGGCCTTCGGCATCTGGTCCGGCCGCCCCGATCCGGACGGCAATATCGCGCTGTGGATCGCGACCGACGGCTTCCTGAACCGCATGGGCTACAGCAACCCGCGGGTGGATGCCGCCTTCGCCGCCGCGCGGCAAAGCACCGATCCAGCCGAGCGGCGGGTGCAGTATCACGCGGCAGCGGAGCAGTGGCTGGCCGATCGGCCGATCATGATGCTCTATCACTACCGCTGGTTCTGGGGCCTGCGCGCCGGTGTCACGGGCTTCCAGCCCTCGCCGGATGGATTGATTCGCTTCGCTGGCCTCCGCCTGCCGCCGCGCTAGATCTGTCGTGGATTGCAAGGGACGAAGGCCAGTCCGCGTCGCGATTTTCCGTAAATCTGCGCGACGATGCGGACTGCGCAATGCGGCAGGAGTGTTCGGAGGATCATGTGACACAAGCTCGTGGATCGAGCGGCTCCGAAAAGGCATCTACAGCCGGAGCGGCGACTGGAGCCCTGCGACGGCGAAGGTGGGCTGCCTGAACCGTCAATCCATGCGTCTCCACATCGCGCCCAGCAGGCAGGAAGCTTCCGCACATGCATTGACGGTTTGTTTGTCAACTTGTAAGACAAATTTATGGTGAGCGGATCGATCTTCGTGTCCGGGTCGAATACTGTGCTGCTGCCGCGCAATGATGATGGCGGAGTGGGAATGGACGGCGCGCCGGATCAGATCGAGGGTGTGAAGGACGAGGCCCTGCTGGTGACGGGCCAATCCGTCAGCTTGCGCTCGCTGGTCGTCGAGCGATTGCGCCTGGCCATCGTCACCGGCCGCTTTCGCCCCGGCCAGCAATTGCGGGAGCGGGAACTCTGCGAGTTGACGGGCGTAAGCCGCCCGTCCCTGCGCGAGGCGCTGCGCCAGCTCGATGCGGAAGGTCTCATCACGACTGCACCCCATCGCGGGCCCATGGTGACGGTCCTCACTTCGGAGGAGGTCGGCCAGCTCTACGACCTGCGCCGCGTCCTCGAGACCTTCGCGGCGCGGGAATTCGCCCGTCGCCGGCATCCCGATGACATCGCGGCGCTGCGGGAGGCGGTCAGCCGGCTGGGCGACGTGGAGACAGCCGGAACGCCGCTCGATATGCTGCAGGTCGGCACGCTTCTCTATGGAGCCATCGCGACAGGAAGCGGAAATCCGTATCTCGCCCAGTCGCTCGGCGCATTGCACAATCGGATCGCGCTGATCCGCTTCGTCTCGCTGCATCAGCCCGTGCGGATCGCGCAGACATTCGCCGCGCTCCGCGCGCTGAGTGACGCGATCATCGCCGGCGACGAAGCCCTCACCGAGCGGCTCTGCACGGAGCACCTGGAGTCCGTGAGCAAGTCGGCCAGGACCATTGTCGAGGCAGGCTACCGCATCCCCGGAACCATGACCGCCCCGGGCATCGCGGCGTGACCGCCGCAGGACACTGGAAGGACGACGAGATGGCCGGACCTGTTGTGATCTGGGGCAGCGGCGCCATCGGCGGCACCATTGGCGCCCATCTCGGTCGGGCCGGACGTGACGTGCTCTTCGTGGATGTCGTGCCCGAGCATGTCCGTGAGATTGCAGCGCGGCAGCTGCGGATCGAAGGACCGGTGGACCAGTTCGTTGCCGGCGGACCGGCGGTCGTGCCGGAGGCGATGACAGGCCGGCACAAGCTCATCATCCTCGCGGTGAAGGCGCATCATACGGAAGCCGCCACCCGGGCGCTGGCTCCCTTTCTCGCTGAGGACGGGGTGGTGGTCTCCTGCCAGAACGGCCTCAACGAACTGGTGATCGCCGACATCGTCGGGCGCGAGCGCACGATCGGCGCCTTCGTGAATTTCGGCGCGGACTACCAGGAGCCGGGGCGCATCACCTACGGCGTGCGCGGGGCTGTGGTGGTGGGCGAGCTGGACGGCCGCACCACGCCGCGGATCCAGGCTCTGCATGAGATGCTGAAGCTCTTCGAGCCTGAAGCTGTGCTGAGCGACAATATTTTCGGCTATCTCTGGGGCAAGGCCGGCTATGGCGGCATCCTGAAGGCCTCCGCCCTCACCAACGATACCATCTCCGGGTTCATCGGTGATCCCGGTCGCAGATCCCTCATCATCGCATTGGTGCAGGAGATCCTCTCCATCGCCGCTGCGGAGAAGGTGACGCCGATCGGCTTCGACAACTTCGATCCCGTTGCCTTCCTGCGGAATGACCGGGCGGCGATGGATGCCTCGCTGGCCGCGCTCGTCGAATACAACAATGGCACGGGCAAGCCGCGCAGCGGCATCTGGCGCGATCTCGCGGTGCGCAAGCGGCGGACGGACGTCACGGCGCAACTGGCGCCGGTGCAGGCCGCAGCGCGGCGACATGGCGTTCCGACCCCCTGTATCGACCGGCTCATCACCCTCATCCAGGCTGTGGAGGCGGGGCAACGCACGATCGGCTCGGAGCTGGCCGACGAACTCGGCGGGCTCGTCCCCGCTGTTTGAGGAGAGAAGAACATGAGCACCGTGATCGAGGCCGCGTTGCGGGATGTCGCGTTGGAGGGCGTGGATAGCGCCCTGATGATGCGCCACCTGACCCATATCGCGCAGTACGTGAAGCTCAGCGGCTCGAAGGAAGAGGCGGAAAGCCTCGCCTATATCCGGGACGTCATGGACAGCTACGGCTACACCACCTCGCTGATCAAGCACGACGCCTATATTTCCCTGCCGCGCAAGGCGAGCGTGACGGCCGATGGCCGCGCGCTGAAGGCCATCACCCATTCCATGTCCCATTCGTCACCCGCGGCGGGGACGACGGGTCGGCTGGTCTATGTCGGCGAGGGCACGGACGCCGATTTCGCGAAGCAGGACGTGACCGGATGCATCGTCCTGGCCGAGGGCATCGCGACTCCCGGCGTCTCTCAGCGTGCCTCGCGCGCCGGCGCGGTGGGCCAGCTGCACATCAGCCCGCACGAGCACCTGCACGAGATGTGCATCTCCCCGGTCTGGGGCAATCCCTCCGACGAGACCATGGCGGAGATGCCCGCCACCGTCGCCTGCACCGTCTCCGAGGCGGACGGCACAGCGCTACGCGAGGCGCTGGCGCGTGGCGAGACACCTGCGCTCACCCTGCACGCGGAGGTGGATACCGGCTGGAGGAAGACGCCGATCCTCGTCGCCGAGCTGCCCGCCGATCCGGCCGCGAAGGACGAGCCCTTCATCCTGTTCTCCGGCCATCACGACACCTGGTATTTCGGCGTGATGGACAATGGCACCGCTAACATCACCATGATGGAGGTGGCCCGCCTTTGTGCCCAATCGCGCGGCGCCTGGCGGCGCGGCCTAAGGCTCTGCTTCTGGTCCGGCCACTCGCACGGCCGGTACTCGAGCTCCTCCTGGTATGCCGACACCCACTGGGATGAGCTCGAGCGCCGCTGCGCCGTGCATGTGAACATCGACAGCGTGGGCGCGGCGGGCGCCAGCATCCTCTCCGAGGCGCCCACCGCGACGGAACTCACCGGCTTCGCCGCCGGGGTCATCGCGAAGCAATCCGGGCAGACACTGAAGGGCAAGCGCATCGGCCGCGGCGGCGACGAAAGTTTCTGGGGGATCGGCATCCCCGCTATGTTCATGGCTTTCAGCGAGCAGGTTCCAGGCAATGTGAAGCTGCGCCATGCGCTCGGCTGGTGGTGGCACACGCCGGGCGACCTGCTGGACAAGATCGACCCGGAGAACCTGGCGCGGGATGCACGGATCTATCTGAAGATCCTCGACCGGCTGCTGACCGATCCCGTGCTGCCGATCGACCAGGCCGCACAGCTCGCCTCGCTGCAGGCGGAGTTGCGCAAGCTCGGCGGCACGACCGCGCACGATCTGCCGCTCGACGAGCTCGATGCCTGTATCGCCGCGCTCGGTGCCGCGCTGGCGCGAGCCCGTGCCTCCTGGCCCGCGGAGCGGTTGAACGCCGCCATGATGCGGCTCTGCCGGGCATTGGTGCCGCTGGACCACACGCGCGGCGACCGCTTCGTGCATGATCCCGCCCTGCCGCTCTCGGCCTGGCCGGTGCTGGACCCGCTGCGGCGGCTGGCGGCAGCGCAGCCTGGGACGGATGCGGCGAAGCATCTGGCCGTCTCGGCACGACGCGCGCGCAATCGCATCGCCCATGCCCTGCGGGAGGCGGCGGCCATCCTGACGGATTGACTGGGCATGGATCGGTGCCCCGGGGTGAGGGGGCGCCGCGTGCCACTCCTAGTCCAGGCGGATGCCCGCCTTTGGGATCACATCCCGCCAGCGCGCGGCATCGGCCGCGATGAAGGCTTCGAGTTCCGCCTGGCTGTGCGGCATGCGGGACAGGCCGAAATCGGCCATCCGCCGGTCGAAATCCGGGTGGAGCGTGACCGTCGTCACCGCCTCATGGATCTTCTGCACGATCGGTGCGGGAATACCGGCTGGGCCCGCGATGCCAAGCCAACCGTAGAACTCGTAGTCCGGCACGCCCTGCTGCGCGATCGACGGAAGTCCCGGCATGAAGGACGAGGCCTCTCGGGAGGTGACGCCTAAGGCCCGCAGCCGGCCGTCTCGCACGAGGTCCCGCGTCGCAATGACGGTGTCGGACATCAGCATGAGCCGCCCAGAGAGCAGGTCGCCCATCGCCGCGGAAGAGCCGCGATAGGGCACATGTGTCAGCTCGATGCCCGTCAGATTCGCGAAAAGCGCCATTGCCAGGTGGGAGCTCGATCCATTGCCGAAGGAGCCATGGAACAAAGCGCCGGGATTGGCCTTGGCGTACGCGATCAGCTCCTGGATGTTGCGCACCGGCAAGGACGGATTCACCACAAAGACATGCGGTCCGATCGCGAGCGGCGCGATATGCGTGAAGCTCCTCAGAGGATCGTAGCCAAGGCTTGGATAGAGGCTCGGCGCAATGGTCAATGGGCCCGAGGTGGAAACGACCAGCGTGTAGCCGTCCGGCTGCGAGCGCGCGACATACTCTGTGCCGACGGTGCCGCCAGCGCCCGACCGGTTGTCGATGACCACCGTCTGACCAAGCAATGTCGTCATGCGCTCAATGGCAAAGCGCGCGACGAGATCCGAGACGGCGCCAGGCGGGTAGGCGACGACGAGCCGGATCGGCCGGTCCGGCCAGATGCCTGTCTGCGCGCGGACAGGCTGTATGAGCGAAGCGGCGGTGGTTCCAGCGAGCAGGGCGCGCCGGCCCGTGGAAGTCATCAAGCTGCGTGAGTTCATTGTAAGGTCTCCCGACGACGGTTCAGTGCCAGCGTCCTCTGAGGTTGTTTTGGGGCTTGCGCCCGCACGTGCCGTCAGACCGCCTCGCGCTAGGCGCGGCCGCCATCCACCGAGACCACCTGTCCGGTGATCCAGCCTGCCTGTTCGCTCGCGAGGAACAGGGTGGCACTCGCGATGTCCTCCGGCACGCCCAGGCGATCGGTGCTGAGCTGCGACAGGACCTGAGCCTTCTTCTCGGCGCTGTAGCCCTCCCATTGCCGGCGGGCGTCAGGGGTCGCGGGGATGAGCCCGGGCGCAACCGAATTCACGGTGATGCCGCTCCCGCCAAGCCCGACGGAAAGCTGTTTCGTCAGCCCGATGACCGCATGCTTCGACGAGGTATAGGCATGCAGCCCCGTCCGGCTGGCGCGCAGACCGGCGCCGGAGGAGATGATGACGATCCGGCCCCAGCCGGCCTTGGCCATCACGGGCGCCGCGGCCTGGGAAAGCCAGATCGCGCTCTTCACATTCGCGCCCATGATGCGGTCCCAGTTGGCGTCGGTGATGTCCGCCAGAGACAAGTCCGAAAGGCCACAGATTCCGCCCGCCGCGAGGGCAAGGATGTCGAGCCGGCCTTCCGCCTCCGCCACCTTGCCGATCAGCGCTGCGGAACCCCTTTGGTCCGAGAGATCCTGGACATGAGACGGCATCCCCAGCTCGCGGCCAACCTGCTCGATGCCTGGATCGAGATCCACCAGATGCACCCGCGCGCCGGCATCGCGAAACGCCACGGCCATGGCGCGGCCGATTCCCTGCGCGGCGCCGCTGACCAGCGCCACTCGCCCGTCAAACCTGATATTCATCACCCATCCTTCAATGACGCCACGGAACTGCCGGCACGGTCTGACTGATGGCCATCACCAGGAATGGGCGCGCGCTTCCGGAGCCACCCACACGCCGGCCTTGGCGAGCAGGTCGAAGACAGGCCGCACGCGAAGCATCTCTTCCGCGGACCACAGCGGCAGCCGGAAGAGAATGCCGTTCAGGCCATGCTGCGCGCGTGCCGCCAGGATCTGCTCGGCGATCTCGGCCGGCGTGCCCGCGAAGGCCGGGAACTGGCTGGGCGTGTTCGGGTTCTTTCGCAGCACCGCCATCTGTGCGGCCCACTGCTTGCCGGACTCGCCCTGGATGCTGCCCATCAGGTCTTCCATCATGCCGGTGGCCAGGCCTGGCTCGTCGCGAACCAGAAGGTCGGCGACGACCAGAACCTCCGGTGCGCTGGACCGCCCAGCCGCATGGGCATGCTCGCGCAGCGAAGCGTGCACGGCGGGCAGGTCGGCGAGGGAGGCCGGCGAGGCGAAGAGATAGTCGCAATGGGTCGCCGTGAACCGCCGCCCGCGCTCGGACGCACCTGCGCAGACGAAAACGGGGCGCTCCGGCGGGAAGGGGCCTCGCATCTTGCCCCGCGAGCTGAAGTATTTACCGGCGTAGTCGACCCGACCCTTGCCGTTCCACACGCCTTCGATGATGTGCACAGCGTCCTCCGCCGCGTCATAGAGGGCATTGCCGTCCGGCAGCTTCTCGATGCCGAAGAGGCTCGCCTCGTAGTCGCGATAGCCGTTGACGATGTTCCAGCCCCAACGCCCGCCGCTCAGCCAGTCGAAATGTGAGCCGAAGCGCGCGATCTGCGCCGGATGGAAGAATTGCGTGTGCAGCGTCGTGATGACGCCGAGATGCTTCGTCGCCTGAATCAGCGGTGCCGACAGGATGATCGCGTGGCCGGAGGGGTCCTGAAAGCCATAGCTGCTGCCTTCCTCGGAGCTCGGGGCGTAGCCATCGCCGAGCAGGACGAGATCGAGACCAACCTCCTCGCAGGCACGCGCCAAGGCGAGATGGATCTCGAGGTCCAGCGGGTCGGGATTGAGCGACGCCATCTTGGCGGAAGGCAGCATCGTCCGCGCCTTCGGCCAGAAAAGGCCGAAGCGCATCGAGCCATCCCAGTTCCGCGGTTTGCGCGAGTTCGCTCTCGTGGCGGTCGAATCCAGCATCTCAATCGTTCCCGAAATGGTCGGCGGCAGTTGCAAGCATGCGCTTCCGCGGCCGCTTTCGGGGCGTGCGGAGCTTCAGCGGCAAGAGCGGACGGATGTCCGGCATGGCTCCAGCTCAGTGGACTTCACTGCCAGGCAACGGCCCATCCGCGCCCTTCAAGAGCGACACTATCGGCGCTATTGTTGATTGACAAGTTGTTTGACAGTTTGTATGACAAAAATCGAGATGCTCAACGGATGGTCAGAGCCAGCGAGAGGGCGTCGCGCCGTTTGGAGCGCACAGAAGGTGTGGCGGGCACCGCGGATAACGATCTGGTCGTGGCGTCATGGAGACCGGCAACGGATCGGCCCCGCCCCAACATCGCGCGCCGCAATCTTCAAGCGCCGTGCCCGAGCATTCGCAGTGCACGCGAGAGATCGCGCCCAGGCGTCGGCCCGCGTGCCTGAACACCCACAACCCACCGCTCGGAGATCGCCCATGAATGCCATCGCCCCTTTGCCGACGACGGCCGCCCGATTGGCCGAATGGGTCGCCGAAATCGAGCTTGGCGCGGTACCCGACATCATCCAGCAGCACGCAAAAACCTGCATCATCGACAGCGTCGCCTGCCTGATCGGCAGCCTCAAACTAGAGCCCATGCGCATCCTCATCGACGTGCTGGCGGCAGAATCTGGCGAGGGCACGATCTCCATCCCCGGCACCGACCGGAAGCTCAGCGTTACCGCCGCGGCTTGCTTTGGATCGCAGGCCGCCAATGCCCTGGATTTCGATGATTCCTTTCGCGCCGGCGCACCTTCGCATCCCGGTGCGACGGTGGTCCCGCCCGCGCTCGCTGTGGCGATGGCGGAGGGCTCGTCGGGCGCCGAGCTGCTCAACGCCGTGATCGCCGGGTTCGAGGTCTCCCTGCGTATCGGGCGTGCTGTCCGGCCTTCACCTGCTCGCACAGCCGCCGTGATGGGTTATGCCGCCTGGCAGGCCTTCGGCGCGGCGACCGTGGCCGCGAAGCTGATGAAGCTGCCGGCCGATCGGATCCGCACCGCCTTCGGCCTGACCGGCGCGCAGGCGCCGCTACCGAGCGGCCGCAAATTCCTCAACGCGGCGCGGCCCTATTCCTGGGTCAAGAATCCCTATGGCATCGCGAGCTCGACGGCCGTCCTTTCGGCGCTGCTGGCGTTGCGCGGCTACCATGGAGACCCGGAGATCTTCGATGGGCCGCACGGCTTCTGGATCATGTGCGGTTCCGACCAATACCGCCCGGAGCTTGCCACCGAGGCTCTGGGGCAGCTCTGGCTGATCCACGACGTCGGCTTCAAGCCCTATGCCTGCTGCCGCTGGACCCACACCATGATCGATGCGATCCGGGCGCTGAAGCCGGAGCTCGAAGGGCAGGTGGTGGAGAAGGTCCACGTCACGGGCTTCCGGGAACTGGCTTGCAGCCTCGCCGGAGATCCGCCCGCAACGATCGTCGATGCGCAGTTCAACGCGCGCTACGTGGCGGCCCTCGAGCTGGCGGGTCATTCCCCGGAGCTCGGCCTGCGCGAGGCGCAGCTCAGCGATCCCGAGGTGCGCCGCCTGGTCGAGACGGTGAAGCTCGTCCATGAGCCGGAGTTCGACAAAGCCTATTTCGAGAAGGCCGAGCTCCCTGTCCGCGTCGACGTTCTGACCGCGAGTGGCAAGACGCTGACAGCAAATGTCGTACAGCCCGCGGGCAGCCCCGAAGCAGGCGGCTTCAGCGACGCGGATGCGGACCGGAAGTTCCTGCAGCTGGTGAGCCCCGTTCTGGGCGACGGCCGGGCGCGCGCTGCGCTGACGACACTCCGGACTGTCGAGAAACACTCCGCCGGGGAGGTTTGCGCAGCTCTCACCCTGTGACTGTGTGCTTGCCGCTGCCGCAAGGACGCCAATCGGCTGAGGGAATTTCCACGGATCGCCCGATCGCTAGATGGGCGAGAACGCGTAGCCCTTGCCGGCTCGACTGACGTGGCCCACTCCGGGAAAATCGAGATGCGCGCCAGCGACAGCGACGGACGGGTTTGCGGCCCGATCGAGGATTCTTTGCCGGCTCGCACGCGCCGCCGCCTGGTCAGCGTCGAATTCCCAGGTGAGTTCCGGCCACGCAAATTGGATCGACGGGACATGTACGATATCGCCCCAGATCAGCAGCGTCTCGCCTCCCTCATGAACCTCGAAGGCCGTATGCCCCCGCTCGTGACCATGGGCTGCAACCGCGGTGGTGCTGCTGCTCAGGGCAAATCCGTCTCCAAAGGCCTGGCATCGGCCGGCGAACCGCGCCAGCCTTTCATGACGCCCGAAGAGCGGGATCTCGTTTTCCGGGACGTAGAGGTGAGACAACTTCGGAAAGGCCTCGGATCCATCCGGTGCCACGAGGCCACCGACGTGATCGATGTGAGTGTGCGTGAAGGCCACCGTGTCAATTGTCTCGCGGGCAATCCCTGCTTCGGCGAGCGCGACGAGCAGCAACCCCATGGTCGGTTCCCACGCGTTGGAGGCGCCTGTGTCGATGAGAATATGCCGACCGCGCTCAACAATGAGGTAGGCGTTGACGGACAGTCGTAGCCTTCCGTCAACGAGCGTCTCCGCAGGCAGCTGTGCCCCGAAGGGCCGATCGCCCTCACGGCGCAGCCGGCTGGCAGGCATGTCCACATACCCATCGCGCAACGCCACGACGGTCACGTCGCCGATCTGATAGCGGGCAATGTTGGTGCCCGAATGGATCTTCTTCACGTCACGGACCCCCATTCGTTGAGATCATCAAGGGTGTTCCTCCTCACGGATCAGGTCCGACGATACGGGCACCGGCTCCCGGCGAGCGACTGCATCGCCTGCTCACCGGCGGTGGCGTTGACGGGATTGTTATCGTCCCGCGGCACCGTCGATTCCGCCGGTGTCCGCCAGGATCAATGCCAGATGTTTCGCGACGCCGACACCGGTTTCGAGCGGTACCTGCTGTCGCCGATCACGGCGGAGATGCAGATTGAGGTCATGCTGCATCAGATACCTTCCAAAGCCTCATCGGGGAAACCATATAGACTTTGGAAGTTCGGATTATCGGCGCCGTAATTGTGGAATATTATTAAATTATCCGAAATTTACTTGGAAATGACAAGGCAAAAGCCCGGCTTTTAGCTGCCGTAGGAAATTCGAGTTGGACCGCCTTCACCCGCGCACCTAGCGTCTCTTCCATCGAAGACATCGGTGAGGATCGCGCGTGGCCTTGGATGAGCAGAAGTCGGAGCCTTGGCAGTGGCCCGAGGAGACGTGGCGTCGCTTGGTGGATCGGTGTCGGGCCGGGCGCCGCCTGAAGCCCGTGGCGTGGAAGGGCGGCGCGCGCTGCGCGATCGCCTTGTCGTTCGATTCGGATCACGAGACCAGCGAGTTGCGCGAAGGCGGAAAGTCGATCGGGCGCCTGGCCTGGGGTCAGTACGGAAACCGCGTCGGGATCCCGCGCATTCTCTCGCTCCTGAAGAAATACGATGTTCCCGCCAGCTTCTACGTGCCGGCTGTGACGGCGCTCCTGCATCCGGATGAGCAGCGGCGCATCGTCGCCGAAGGTCACGAGATCGGCATCCACGGATGGATTCACGAGCTCAATTCCATCCTGCCCAAGGCGGAAGAGCGCGACCTGATGCTGCGCTCGCTGGACACGATCGAGAAGATCACGGGCACGCGTCCTTACGGCATCCGTTGCCCTTCAGCCGACTTCAGCGAGAACACCCTGCCGCTCCTCAAGGAGATCGGCCTCGAATACGATTCCTCGCTCGGCGCTGACGATGATTGCTACGAGCTGCTGCTGGAGAACGAGCCGACCGGCGTCGTCGAGATGCCCTTCGAGTGGGTTCGCGACGATGCGGTCTACTTCATCATGAACCGCTTTCAGGGCCTGCGCCCCTACACGCCGCCCGCGGATGTCTTCGATATCTTCAAGCGCGAGCTCGACGCCGCCTATGCCGAAAGCGGCATTTTCGAGCTCACGATGCATCCCCATGTGATCACCTACCGCTCGCGGATCTGGATCGTCGAGGAGCTGATCCGCTACGCCAAGTCGCTTGGCAGCGTGTGGTTCGCATCGCATGGCGAGATCGCCCGCTTCGCGCGGGACAACGCCGCGGACTGATCTCGACATTGAGTGTCGCGGACGGTCGAACCGATCGATCCCGCGATATTTCGTTCTTCAAGCGAGCATTCTGCGACACACCCGCACAGCCGGACGTCGCCACTTCCCAATTGCTGAGGCACCCATGTCAAGAATGTCCATGTCGCGGTCGATCACCGTCCCGGAGGCCTCGTCCAGAAAGCCGCGGGTCTGGGACGCGACCATGCGGTTCGGGATCTTCTGGCCGGGCGCGCGGACCCTGCTGCCCTCGGAGAAGATCTCCGCGCTCAGCCCGGATGTTCTCGATCTCGAGAACCATCTGGCGCTAGCCCGGGCCTGCGAGGAGGTCGGCCTCGATCTGACGCTTCTCGGCGACGGCTATGCCCCGAGCTCCGAGGAGGGAACGCGGATCGGCTTCCAGGATCCCGGCATTCACGCGCTCATCCTGGCCACGCCGATCATCATGGCGACGAAGCATCTCGGCGTGATCTCGACCCTGCACACGACGTTCTTCCATCCCGCGCATATCGCGCGGTTCGGCGCCAATCTCGATTGGCTGAGCGGCGGCAGATGGGGCTGGAACATCGTCAACGGCTACCGCGACTACGAGGCGAGCCTGTTCGGCTTCGAGCAACTGCCGGCGAGCGCGGCGATGTACGATGCCGCGGAGGAAGCGATCGCCGTCATCGAATCACTCTGGGACGCAACGCGCCGCACAGAGCACACCGGGCCCAACTATCGCTCCCATGGCAAGTTGAAGGGGCCCTATCCGCCGGAGCGCCCGGTCTTCGTCTGCGCGGGGGCATCGGATCGGGGCCGTCAGTTTGCGGCCACCCATTGCGACTATCTCTTCGCCTCTCCGCCGCTCCTCTCCGACGTCACGGCCGTCCGGGAGGACCTCGCGCGGCGTGCAGCCGAGGCGAACCGGCCGTATCCGCCGGAGGCGCTCGTCGTCGCGGATCTGCTCATTCGCGACGCGCCAGGCGAGGCGACAGCCTTGTTCGAGGAGCTGATGGCCAGCCTCGACAACGAGGCCGGTCGGCAATGGACCGGCCAGATCGGCAAGCTGAGGAATGAGCGGAAGACGCCCCTCAAGTTCCCGGCCTTCACGGGCACGCCGGCCGAGGTGGCGGAACAGCTCATCGAGGCCCATCGGCGCTGGGGCTTGCGAGGGGTCTTGTTCCGGCTGCCCCTCTGGGCAGCGGACGAGGTGCTTCGGCTCGGTCCGGTCTTCGATATTCTTGAGCGCGAGGGGATCTGGTCGCAGCCGGAATCCCGCGACTATTCCTGGTAGCTTCGGGTTGCCCCTCGAAGCAGGGACAAGCGGCGGGCAACCAAGCCTGAGGCATCAAGGGTGCGCGATGGCCCCCAGCCACCATGAATGAGGCACGAGATGGAAATCAGATTCGATGGGCGCGTCGCGCTCGTAAGCGGCGCCGCGCAGGGGATCGGCGAGGCCATCGCTGCCGCCTTTCGTGATTCGGGCGCGCGTGTCCATCTGGTGGATCGTGATCCGCGGGTGGAAGAGGCGGGTCGCGCCATGAACCTACCAGCGCATGTGGTCGATCTCTCCGATCGAGCCGCATCGAGTGCGCTTGTCTCCGAGATCGCCGCTCAGGAGAGCCGCCTGGATGTTCTCGCCCTGGCGGCCGGCGGAATATCCGGCGGCGCGGGAGTGCCGCTCGAGGGCATCACGGACGAGAACTGGGATCGCATCATGAATGCGAACGTCAAGAGCGCGCTCTGGCTCTCCCAGGCCGCGGCCCCCATCATGGCCAGGACGGGCTGGGGTCGGATCATCATCATCTCGTCGGGGGCAGGGCTCCGTGCCAGCCTGACGGGCCTCCACGGCTATACGAGTGCGAAGCATGCGGCGATCGGCCTCACCAAGCAGCTCTCGGTGGGCCTTGGCGCGCAGGGCGTGACGGTCAATTCGGTTGCCCCGGGCTTCATTCTTTCGAACCTCGATTCACAGCGGCAGTGGGACGGGTGGGGGCCGGAGCGCCAGGCCCGGGTTCTCGCGCAGCTCAGCACAGGCCGCCTGGGTGCCGCCGAGGATATCGCCCATGCTACGCTGTTTCTGGCCAGCGAGCAGGCGAGCTGGATCACCGGGCAGGTGCTCTCGGTGGATGGGGGCCGCGTCTGAGGGGCGGCGCGGCATTCAACTTCGGCAGATGCGGTGAGGAGCGGTGATGCCCGTCGAGCGCAAGGAATTCCGGGATGCCATGGCGCGGCTCTGCGCCGCCGTGAACATCATTACGACCGATGGGCCGGCGGGGCGCGCGGGCTTCACCGCCAGCGCCATGTGCAGCGTGACCGACAGCCCGCCGACCCTGCTGGTCTGCATGAACCGCACGGTTTCCTCGGTGGAGGCCTTCCGCACCAATGGCGTGCTCTGCGTGAACACGCTGGCGGCCGAGCAGGAGGAGCTCTCGGGCATCTTCGCGGGCTTCACCGGCGTGGAGGGCGAGGCTCGCTTCGAGAACGGAAGCTGGAGCGCGCTGGCCACCGGTGCGCCCGCGCTCGACGGCGCGATGGTCGCCTTCGACGGGCGCATCACGGACATGGTGGAGAAGGGGACGCATCTCGTGGTCTTCGCCGAGATCGAGGCGATCCGGCTCGGCGAGGGCGTGGATGCGGCGCTGCTGTACTTCGCGCGGGATTACCGGCGGGTGGGCGTGGCGGCCTAGCGATCCGGTCGCTCGAATGACAAGACGATCAAGCTTCTGGGCAGAAGCCGCTACGGATAGATCTGGGTCGCAAGAGCGCCCAGCGCATCGGCCAGGTGATCGCCCTGTTCCGAGATCCCGCTCTCGATGGCGCTGATGAGCTCGACAAGCCTGGTGGCGAGCGGGAGATGCAGGCCATGCCGGCGCGCCGCCTGCTGGACAAGATCGAATTGCTCCACGACCTCCGTCTTGCGCTTCCGGATCGCGAGATCCCGCCATATGCCGCTATGGGTCTTGCCGGTCCCTCGGTTGAAGGCGGCCAGGGCATCGAGACTCGCATGGATCGCCGCCGCATCGCGCGCCACGAAGGCGTCCGCTTCGAAGGTATCGAAACCCAAAGGCCTGACACCCTCCGCCACGGCGACGCTCAGCACTTCCTGCACGAGACATGTGATCAGATGCCGGCGGTTCGGCGCCCCGATAAAGTCTGCGATCGGATCGTGTGTCAGCGCCGATGCCGTGAGCACGGCCGCGTAGGAGGTCTTCCCCCAGAGGAAGCCAAAGATGTTTGTGCTGACGACGATATCGGGTTCGAAAAGTCGCAGGAGATCGCGGAGCGCATGGATGCGCGGCGTGGTGCGCCCATCCAGTTCGCCGATGGCAAAGGTGCCGCGAAGCCCATAGGTGATGCGGCCGGGTGCCAGATAGTCGCCCGCGAAATTGACGAAGGCGCCGACCGTTCGCTCGCGACCGACGATCGATTCGATCGTCGATTCATTCAGGCCATTCTGGCATGAGACGACGAAGCCATCCGGCGCGAGGCGGGGCAGCAGCGATCGACAGGCCTCCGCCGTATGCTGCGATTTGACGGCGAGGAGGACGGTCGCGAAGGCGCCTGTCAAACGGTCCGGGGTGGTGGCCTGTGCCTCCACCGCAAAGCCGCCCAGCGGGCCTTCGATCGCAAGGCCTTCGCGCGCCATTTGAGCGACATGGTCCGCCGCCACGTCGACGAAGGTGACCTGCTTGCCCGCGCGGACCAGATGGGCGCCGATCGTCCCTCCGATCGCGCCGGCTCCCCAAATCAGGATTGAATCGTCCATGCACACCATCCGGCCGTGAGCGGATCTTCCCGCCCTGCGATGGTTTCTCGCTCAACTTCGTGTGTCAATCATGATGTCTGACAAAATTGCGCGGCCGATATCCTGACGTGATCGTCGCCCATCGAGCGGGCGCAGTGACGTTCAGGCCGCGGCGAGATGGCTTTCTGCGGGAACCTTGTACCCTGCCTCGACGATCGCTCTGGCGATCTTGGCGGCCGCGTCGAGATGTTGGCCGCAAAGACGCTCGGCCCGTTCCGCGTCGCCGGCGATAATCGCGCCGCACATGGCCCGAATGGCCTTGAAGCTCTGCTCCACCCGCGCAGGGTCGTGCAGGGACAGGTATCGGATCACCGAGAGGCGATTGTGGATCAGCAGGAGCGTCTCCTGGATGTAGGCGTTGCCTCCCCCAGCCGCGACCGCATTGTAGAAGGCTGTCCCCGACGCCATCATGGTGAGTGGATCTCCGCTCGCCTCCGCCCTATCGAGCCCTTGTGCGAGCTGGCAAAGGTCCTCAAGCGGCTTCGTCGGGCGATGCCGGGCAAACTCGCCGGCGGCAAAGGTCTCGAGCAGCCGGCGCATCGTGTAGATCTGATCGACCTGCTCCGCGGTGAGCGCGACGACGACGGGTCCCCGATGCGGCATCATCGTGATGAGACCTTCCGCCTCGAGCTGCCGGAGAGCCTCGCGCAGGGAAGGGCGACTGACGCCGGTCAGTTCGCACAGCTCGCGCTCGCGCAACTGCTGACCGGGGTGGAAATGCCCCCTGACGATGGCCGCGCGGAGCTTGTTGGCCACCATGGCCCGAACCGTGACGGCCTGGCTCGCAACGTGAAGCTCCGCATCTTGCATAGGAATCCGCTCCAATTCGCGCTCGCTGGAAGTGTAGCTTATCGCTCCCGTAAGTGCTATTTATCGCATTCTGTCAGACGATCAGCTAGACTGAAAGTGTGACATGATCGGCTCGTCACGTGCGATTGCCGATTTGAACTTCTCGCTCGTTCCCTTCCTGATTGATCTATGGAGGCCGCTGCCGTGGAAATCCGTCAGCTCCGTTCCTTCTGCAAGATTGCCGAGCTGGGGAGCTTCTCCCGCGCGGCCGGAGTCCTGCACCTCACCCAGCCGGCTCTGGGCCTGCAAATCCGGAATCTGGAAGAGGAACTTGGCGTGCCGCTTCTCACGCGGCACTCGCGCGGCGTGGCTCTGACGACGCATGGCGCGCGCCTGCTGCGGCACGCCGAGACGATTCTCGCGGGGGTGAATTCGGCCTTTCTCGAGTTCAGGGAGAGTGCCCATTCCGCCAAGGCCACCGTGAAGATCGGCCTGGCGCCGAGCCTGGCGGTCATGCTCTCCCGCCCGCTGCTGCAACGCGTCGAGGCGAGTGGAAGCAATCTTCGCGTCGACCTGGCCGAAGCCCCGTCGAAATACCTCAACGACTGGGTGGCGGAGGGATCGATCGACCTGGCGATTGCCTGTGACGGCCCGGTGTCGGCCCATGTGCGCCGCGAGGAAATCCTGCGTGAGGCGCTCTATCTGGTTCAAGCCGTCGCGCCGGACGAGCCGGCGATCGGCTCCGCCGTCAACTTCGTGGATCTGGCCGATCTGCCCTTGATCATCGCCGACCCGCTCCTCACGCGGCAGCTCGTCGATAAGCTGCAGGCGGAAGCCGCCATCGCTGGGATCACGCTCAAGATCCACAGCGTGCTGACCTCGATGACCTTGGTGAAGAATGCGGTCGAGGACGGGGAGGGCGCGACCGTGCTGCCCTACGCCGTGGTGAGGCGGGAGTGCGAGCAGGGGCGCCTGCGCATTCGCAAGATTATCGGACCGAGTTTGATCCGAATAGCCTACTTGCTCTCGCATGCGGAGCGGCCGCAACCGCAGAGCCTGTGCCAGCTCATCCGCGACGTGATCTCGGAGCAGATCGGCGGCGCATCGGAACACGGGCATCTGGTGCAGGCGGCCTGACGCGTCGCGCCCCTCCGCGGTGTCCTCTTACGGCCGAAGGCAGGGGGCCTGCGGTCGAGGGTCAGGCCGCAAACCCGGCATCATGGCCGGTGCCGGGGAGCTGGTATCCGGCCTCGACAACCATCTTGGCGGTCGCCCCAACCCCATCCAGCAGCTCTGCGCAGCGCCGTTCGGCGAGGGCCTCGTCGCCGTCGATGATCGCCGCGCTCAGCGCGCGGAGCTTGGCGAAGCTGCTGGTCACGCGATCCCTCCGGTGCAGCGAGATGAAGCGGATCAATGCGATGCGGTTGTGCAGGGCCCCGAGCGCCTGGGCCAGATAAGGATTGCCGCTCCCAGCCGCGATCGCGCGGTAGAGCAGGGTGCCGACCTCCAGCATGGCGAGGGGCGTGCCCGCGGCCTCCACCTCGTTGAGCTGCCGGATGGCGTCCTGGAGCGCCGCGAGGTCGGCCGGCTGGCGCAGCCGCGCGAACTCCCGCGCCGCGAAAGTCTCGAGCACCCGACGCAGATCGTAGAGCTGACCGACCTCCTCCGAGGTCAAGGCGGTCACCACAGGCCCCCGATGCTGGATGGTGGTGATGAGGCCTTCCGCCTCCAGCTGGCGCAAGGCCTCGCGCAGCGACGGGCGGCTCACCCCTGTCAGCTCACAGAGTTCCCGTTCCCGCAACTGCTGCCCCGGACGGAAGCGACCCGTGATGATCGCGAGGCGCAGCCGGTCGGCCACCAGGGATCGGAGGCTGACGGCCTGACCGGCCACGAGCAGCGCGTCGTCCTTCATTTCGCTCATGCGATTCGCCGTGCCGCTCATCCGCCTCACCTTAGCTGATTGTCTGCCGGGAGCGAGCGCCGGCACCTCGACCCACGGGGTCGTTCGCTCATTCAATTTTTTGTCTGACATAATGACATTCAGCTTGTCAAAAATCAGATCGATGCATTAGGCTTCGGCCCGAGGGGTGCGATGCGCCCTTCGGTCCCGAAACAGGAGCCCTGCCGTGGTCAGCGCCGTTCCGCCGTTTCCGCTGGTCGGTGCCGAGGGCCTGTTCCTCGGCCTGCTTGCGCGACGTTGCGGCGCATCGACCTCGGCCGGGCGCTGTGACGCCTGGGCCCAAAGACAAAAAATCGGAGCGCCAGCCACCCATCCGACCAGGTCAGGAGAGGCTGTATGACTGAGACGAGATTGATCCATCGGCGGCGCGCTCTCGCGGGTGGCGCGGCGTGGATGGGCGGAGCGCTGGCGCGGCCGGCGATCGCCCAGACGGGGGCGTTCCCCGACAAGCCCATACGATTGGTGGTCGCCTATCCGCCGGGCAATTCATCGGACCTCGTCGCGCGCTTTGCCGCCGAGCGCCTGCTGCCGGTGCTCGGACAGCCCGTCATCGTGGAGAACCGCGGCGGCGCGGGGGGCACCGTGGGGACGGATTTCATCGCGCGCCAGGCGCCTGACGGGTACGTGCTCGGCATCTCCAATGCCGGGCCGCTCACCATTGCGCCCAACCTTTACCGGAACCTCGCCTACGACCCGGTTCGGAGCTTCACCCAGGTGGCGGGGATGGCCATCGGCTCGCACCTGTTCGTCGTGAACCCCTCGCTGCCCGTCAACGATATCCAGGGTCTCATCGCCTATGCGAAGGCCAATCCCGGCAAGATCTTCTACGGATCGCTCGGCAATGGTTCGACGGCGCATCTCGCGGTCGCGCTCTTCGCCTATCTGACCGGCGTCGAGCTGACGCACGTGCCCTACAGCGGCTCGTCCTCCCCGATGAGCGATCTGCTGGCGGGGCGGGTGATGATGATGTCGACCGCCATCGTCGAAGTGGCCGACCAGGTCCGCGCGGGCCGGCTGCGGGCGCTGGGCGTCACATCGAAGGAGCCGTCGCCCTTCGCGCCGGGCGTCACGCCGATCGCAGCGCAGGGCGTGCCCGATTATGACTTCTACGGCTGGATCGGGCTGATGGGGCCGGCCGGCATGCCGGCGCCCGTGGTTCAGAAGCTGAACCAGGCCATGGCGACCGTGACCAGCCATCCGGAGTTCACCAGCAAGATGGCCGAGATGGGTCTCTCCCGCATGGAACACAGCCGCGCCCAGCTCGAGGACTTCATCCGCTTCGATGCCGATCGCTGGCGGACCGTCATCCGCGCGGCCGGCATCCAGATGGACTGACGCGCCGCATCAATCGAGGAAACCGCTCTCCGCCGTCATCCGACGGCGGAGATGAGCACGTGCAAGGACTGAATGATGGGTGGAACCCGCGACGCCGCGATATCGCGCGCGCAAGCCAGCTTCGACGATGGAACCTTTGTCGATCGGCTCACGACACTCGTGGCCGTCCCGACCGAGAGCCACCCTCCCAGCCACAAGGCAGACCTCGAGTTCTATGCCTGTGATGTCCTGGGCCCGATGGTGGCCGAGCTTGGCTTCGACGTGCACCTTCTGAAGAATCCCGAGCCCCAGCACGGCCCTGTGATGCTCGCCAGCCGCGTGGAAGATCCATCCCTTCCGACGGCGCTGATCTATGGCCATGGCGACGTGGTGCGCGCCCTGCCCGAACTGTGGCGCAAGGATCTCGATCCCTGGACCGTCAAGGTCGAAGGCGATCGCATCTACGGGCGCGGCGTGGTCGACAACAAGGGCCAGCATCTTGTCGCTATCGATGCGCTGCGGGCCGTGCTCGCGGAGCGGGGGCGCCTCGGCTTCAACGTGAAGCTCATGGTGGAGACCGGCGAGGAAGCCGGCTCGCCCGGGCTGAAGGAGATTCTGGAGCGCGACCGCGATCTCTGCGCCGCCGACGTCTTCATCGCCTTCGATGGGCTGCGGCAATCGACGACCATTCCGGAAGTGACGCTGGGGACGCGCGGTGGCGTCGCCATGGATCTGGTCATCGAACTGCGCGAGGGCGGCTTCCATTCCGGCCATTGGGGCGGCCTGCTGACCGATCCCGGCGTCATCCTCTCCCACGCGATCGCCAGCATCGTCTCGCAGGACGGGCGCATCCTGGTGCCTGGCTGGACACCGCAATCCATCCCGGAAGCCGTGCGCGCGGCCTGCGCCGCCGTCGTCACGGAGGATCTGCCGGGTGCGCCCGCCGCCGATCCAGGTTGGGGCGAGCCCGGCATGACCCGGGCCGAGCGGATCTTCATGTGGACCAGCGTGGTCGTGCTCGCCTCGATCAGTGGAGAGCCTGCCAATCCCGTGAATGCCGTCGGAGGTTCCGCGCGTGCGCGCATCCAGGTGCGGCACACGGTGGATGTGTCCGCGGAGGGGCTGGTGCCGTCGCTGCGCGCGCATCTCGATGCGCGCGGCTTCTCCATGGTGCAGATCCGCCCCGTCACCGAGCGTCAGCAATTCCTTGCGTCGCGCACCGATCCCGATGATCCCTGGGTCCAACGGATTGTGCGTTCGATGGAGCGGACCGCCGGACGGCGCGCCAACATCGTCCCCAATATAGGGGCCTCCGGCCCCTCCGAATTGTTCCGGCAAACGCTCGGTACGCCCGTGATCTGGATCCCCTTATCCTATGGCGGCTGCAGCCAGCATGGACCGAACGAGCACGGGCTTGGCTCGCTGTTCCGCGAAGGTCTCGGCCTCGTGGCGGGGCTCTGGTGGGATTTCGGCGCTGAAGCCCTCGCATCCGCGCCCGACGCAATTCGCGAAGACGCCTGAGGGCCACATGCCGACTCCTTTCTCCACGGGCTTGAATGTGACGAAGCGCCGCGGCGGCCATCCTTGCGCGCTCCCCAGCGAAGGAGGCCGTCTTGCCTGAATTGCGGCGCCTGGCCGGCCGGGTGGCCATCGTCACGGGGGCCGCACGGGGCATCGGGGCGGCTATCGCGCAGCGCATGGCGTCGGAGGGGGCGCGGCTCCTGCTGGTGGATCGCAGCGAGGACGTGCTGGCCACCGCCGCATCGCTGGATGCGCTGGGCCTCGTCGCCGACCTCGGCGCGCCGGGTGCCGGCGGGACCGTCATGCAGGCGGCGCTCAAGGCCTATGGCCGCCTCGACATCCTGGTCAACAATGCCGGCATCGGCGGCTCGAAGTCGCTGATGGAATCCGACGACGAGCTCATCGACCGCTTCATCGATACCAACCTCAAGGTGGTGCTGCGCATCACGCGCGATGCCCTGCCCCATCTGACGCGGCCCGGTGGGCGGATCATCAGCATTTCCTCCACGCTCGGCCTCGCCGGCTACCCCGGCACCACCGCCTACGCCGTGGCGAAGGCGGGCGTCGCGCAGCTGACACGGCAGCTCGCCTCCGAGCTGGGATCGGACGGTATTCTGGTCAATGCGATCGCCCCCGGGGTGATCGAGACGGCGATGACCGAGAAGCATCTGACGAAGCCCTACTACATCAAGGCCATCGTCGAACCCACGCCCCTGCGCCGGGCTGGCAGGCCCGAGGAGATCGCCTCGGTCGCTGCCTTCCTCGCTTCGGACGATGCCTCCTTCATCACAGGGCAGGTCCTTGTGGTGGATGGCGGCTGGCTCACCTCGCGCAACCCACCGCGTGCGCCCGGTGAGGAGGCGATGGGATGAGCGGCCTGCGCGCGCCATCGCCGCCCCACGCAGATGCACGGCTGAACTCGCCGTCGCGTCTTTCCCTCCACATGGTTCCCTGGAACGCTCGCCATGACACCCCCTGACACGAACCTCAGCGCCAAGCCCGCCTCCGGCTATGATCCCGCGACATTCAAGCCGCTCACTTTCCATGATGCGGTGCCGCGCTTCCTGGACGGCAGCGACACACCACGCGCCTATCTCGAACGCTGCCTGGAGGTGATCGCCGCGCGCGAGCCCACCGTGAAGGCCTGGGTCACCATCAACGAGGCCGGCGCCCGTGCCGCCGCCGATGCGGCGAGCGCCCGCTACAAGGCCGGCACGCCGCTCTCGACGATCGACGGCATGCCCGTCGGCATCAAGGATCTCTTCCAGACCAAGGACATGCCGACGGAGCACGGCTCGCCGCTTTTCAAGGGCGCGCAGACGCATGCCGACAGCGCGAGCGTGATGGCGCTGCGTCAGGCCGGCGCGGTGGTCCTGGGCAAGACGGTGACGACGGAGCTCGGCATGTCGCATCCGGGGCCGACCACCAACCCGTTCAACCCCGACCACACGCCCGGGGGCTCGTCCTCGGGCTCCGCCGCGGTGATCGGCGCGGCGATGGTGCCGGCGGCCCTCGGCTCGCAGGTGGTGGGCTCGGTGATCCGCCCTTCCGGCTTCTGCGCCAACACGGCCATCAAGCCGACCTTCGGCGCCATCCACCGCGGCGAGCGGCTGGGCTTCAGCCAGAGCCATATCGGGGTGCATGCCGGCTGCCTGCAGGACATGTGGTCCGTCGCTTTCGAGATGTCCCGGCGCGCCGGCGGCGATCCCGGCCATCCCGGCCTCTACGGCGAGACGGCACCGCGAGCGGCCGTGAAGCCGACCACTCTCATCGTCATGGAGAGCGAGGGCTGGGACCAGACCGACAGCGTCACCATGGGCGGCTTCGAGAAGATCCTCGGCCAGCTTCACGACGCCGGCGTCACGATCCTTCGCCGCACCGACAACCCGCTGATCGAGAAATTCGAGCAGGCGATCGGTGTCAGCCTGGCGCTCTGCCGCGACATCTGCGGCTACGAGCTGCGCTGGACGCTGGAGAACCTGATCGAGCGCTACGGCTTGGGCCTGAGCGACAGCCTAATGTCGCGCCTCGAGCTTGCGCGTGCCATGAGCCGCGACGACTACCGCCTCGCGCTCAATCTGCGCGACGAAGCCCGCCGTGCCTTCGCCGCCATCGCGGGCCTGGCCGACGGCCTGATCAGCCTGAGTTCGATCGGCCCCGCGCCAGCCCTGGACAACAAGCTGAAGGATTCCGGCGTCACACACACCACGGGGCTGCCCTCCTTCAACGCCTGCACCTCGGTGCTCGGCTGTCCCGCCATCACCCTGCCGCTCCTAGCGGTCTCCCGCCTGCCAGTGGGCGTGCAGGTGATCGGCCAGCCCCACACGGATGCGGCGCTGACTGCGACCGCCGCCTGGGTCATCCGTCAGATCGCACCGGTCTCCGTCTGATGCCCGGACCTGCAGAACCTGCACCGGCCCGGAACGCGCTCTTCAGCGCCAACCGGATGAAGCTCGGGATCTTCGGCACCAACGGCAAGGGTGCCGCGCAGACCCTGGTGCCCGAGGCCTATCGCCCCAGCTGGCAGGCTTCGGTCCAGACCGCGCAGATGGCCGACAAGCTCGGCTTCGAGGCCGTCCTCGCCTATGCGCGGTGGAAGGGCTACATCCCGGGCAAGCCGCTGCATCCCAGCGGCGTCGTGCTCGACCCCTTCACCTGGTGCGCCGGCATCGCCCAGGCGACGCGGCACATGACGGTGATCGCCACCTCGCACGCGCCGACGCTGCACCCCATCACCGCGGCCAAGCAGTCGGCCACCATCGACATCATCTCGGGCGGCCGCTTCGCGCTCAATGTGGTGGGCGGCTGGAACAAGCCGGAGCTTGAGATGTTCGGCGCGTCCTTCGCCGAGCATGACGCGCGCTACGACCACCTGCAGGAATGGCTGGAGGTCATTCAGCGCCTCTGGCGGGAGGAGGCGGAGTTCGAGCATGAGGGCCGCTTCTTCCGCATCGTCAGGGGCTCCTCGATGCCCAAGCCGCTGCAGCAGCCGGGTCCGCCCATCATCAATGCCGGCGGCTCCGACCGCGGCCAGCGCTTTGCCTGCGAATTCGCCGATGTCTGCTTCCTGATCCTACGGTCCGAGGACACGGCGGATATCGCGGCCCAGATCGCCGCCTACAAGGAGATGGCGCGGCGCGACTACGGCCGTGAGGTGCAGGTCTGGACCTATGCCTATTGCGTCCAGCGCGAGACCCGCGCCGAGGCGGAAGCCTATCTCCATCACTTCGCCGTGGAGCGGGAGGACGGCCCGAGCCTCGATGCCTGGAGCGCGGGTTTGGGCGGTCAGACCAAGATCCTGCAATCGCCCGAGGCCGTGCGCGCCTTTCGCAAGCGTTTTGCGGCCGGAGCCGGCGGCTCCGGCCTGGTCGGCCGAGCCGAAGACATTGCCGAGCGGCTCGAGCAACTCGCCGATGCGGGTCTCGACGGCGTGCTGCTGACCTGGGTCGATTTCGAGGACGGCCTCGGCCGTTTCACGGAGGTCATGCCGCTTCTGGAGGCCCGTGGCCTGCGCCAGCCCTTCCCCCCTGTTTCGTGACGCACCTCTCATCCTGAAGGACGATGTGAATGGCTCCTCCCCTCGTGAAGCTCCGCGCCGCCCTGGCCACGGCACTGCTCGCCGCCACGACTCTGGTCGCGCCCGCCGCCGAAGCCCAGCAGCAACGCCCGCTGCGCCTCGTCCTCAACGTCGGGCTCCAGACGCTGGACCCGATCGCCGGCCCGTCCTTCGTCACCCGCAACTTCTCCTACATGGTCTTCGACGCGCTGATCTCGATGGACAGCCAGGGCCGCTTCCGCCCGCAGATGCTCGACAACTGGCGCATCAGCGATGACGGGATGACCTACACCTTCACGCTGCGCGACGGCCTCGAGTTCAGCGACGGCGCACCGGTGACGGCGGAAGACTGCGTCGCCTCCATTCGCCGCTGGGGTCAGCGCGATTCCCTGGGAAGGCGGCTGATGGCTGCAACCAGGGAGTTGCGCGTCGTCGACGCGAAGACCTTCGTGCTGGAGCTGTCGCGACCCTTCGGCCTGGTGATCGAGGCGCTGGGCAAGCCCAGCGTGCAGGTGCCCATGATCATGCCGGCGCGGCTCGCGGCCAACACGCCGCCGACGACGCCCGTCGCGGAAGTGGTTGGCTCCGGCCCGTTTCTCTTCCTGCGCGACCAATGGATCCCCGGCGAGCGCACCGTCTTTGTCCGCAACCCGCGCTATCGTCCGCGCGCCGAGCCGGCCGATGGCCTCGCCGGCGGCAAGATGCCGCGGATGGAGCGCGTCGAGTTCGTGAACATGGCCGATCCGGGGCTGCGCGCTGCCGCCATTCAGCGCGGCGAGGTGGACTATCTGGAATACGCGCCGATCGACTACATCCCGACGTTCCAGCGCGATCGCAATCTCGTGCTCGCCCGCGCACGCGGCGGCGCCGAGATCATCGGCGGCATCAGTATCAATTATCGCCAGCCGCCCTTCGACAATGTGGTGATGCGGCGCGCCGTCCAGCAGGTTATGGACCGCCATGAGATCATCGCCGCCGAGGGTGTGCCGCCGGAGTTCGCGCAACGCGACTGCCTCTCGATCTACGCCTGCGGCACCTTCTATGCGAGTGAGACGGGCACCGAGCCGATGCGCAACACGAGCATCGCCCGCGCCCGCGAGCTGCTGCGCCAGGCCGGCTACAATGGCGAGCGCGTGGTGCTGATGCATCCGGGCGATTCCGCGCTGATCAACCCGATCGGCCTGGTGATGATCGACCGGCTGCGCCAGGCCGGCTTCAACCTCGATGTGCAGACCTCTGATTGGTCGTCGCTGGCGCAGCGCTGGATCCAGCGACGGCCGCTGGAGCAGGGGGGATGGAGCTTGCTGCCGATTATCTACACCGGCTTCGACTTCGCCAATCCGTTGAGCAATCCTGCCGTCGGCTACAACTGCACCGACAATTCCCCCTGGGGCTATTGCGTGCCGGAGATGACGCCGCTGATCGAGCGCTTCGAGGCGGAAGGCGATCCGGCCCGCCGACGCGAGATTGCCGGCGAGCTGCAACGCGTTTCCATCGACCACGCGATCTTTCCGGTCTCGGGCCAGTTCGCGAGCCCGGCCGTCTGGCGCGCCGAACTGCGTGGAGTGATCGATTTCGGCTTCCCGGTGCTGTGGAACATCGAGCGAAGCGGGCGTTGACCGGTCGCCTGCCGCGCGCGGCAGCGCGGTGAGGCTGATCAGGCGGGGCTACGGCCCCGTCGCGATACCCAAGACGGGCAAATAAGCGCAATCGCCGGACCGGTCTGTGCCGCGACCGGAGCGCCATCTCCCGTGCGTGCTTCAGGTAACAGTCAAGCCGACATCCACGTTGCCTCGCGTGGCGTTGGAGTAGGGGCAGATCTGATGCGCCTTGTGCACCAACGCTTCGGCGACCGCATGCTCAACCCCGGGCAGCGAGACGGTGAGCGAGGCGGTGATACCGAACCCACCTTCCGACCTTGGACCGATCCCGATCTTCGCGGCGACGGTGGCGTCCTCCGGTAGGCGGAGCTTCTCCTGCCCCGCGACGAAGCTCAGCGCGCTGAGAAAGCAGGCGGCATAGCCCGCGGCGAAAAGCTGCTCGGGATTGGTGCCGGATCCGCCGGCGCCGCCGAGTTCCTTGGGCCTCGAGAGCGCTACGTCCAGCGCTCCATCCGCCGTCCGGGAGCGGCCTACACGGCCGCCGGTGGCGATGGCTTCAGTCGTGTATTTCACATCGACGAGCATGGCAGTCTCCTTGGGGAGATGATGGCCAGGGATGGCTGGCATCATATTGTGCACAATTTAATCATACACAAATTCATCGGGCGCAAAAGAAAATCCGGCGATAGTGTGAAGCCATGAGGAGAAGCCCTGACAGCAGCCGCCTTGAGGATCGCCTCTGCTTCGCGGTCTATCAGGCGAACCACGCCTTCTCCGCGGCCTATCGCCCGCTCCTGGAACCGCTCGGCCTGACCTATCCGCAATACCTTGTGCTGGTGCTGCTGTGGGAAGCCGAAGGCACAACGGTCAAGGCGATCGGGCAGCGGCTGGGGCTCGATTCCGGCACGCTCACGCCGCTGCTGAAGCGCATGGAGGCGCGAGGACTGGTGTGCCGCTCGCGCGATCCGGCGGACGAGCGGCAGCTGAGCATCGCGCTCACACCGAAGGGCCGGGGGTTGCAGGCGGAGGTGGCCGGCATCCGGGAAAGCCTCGTCTGCCGGACCGCGGGAGACGCCGACGCGCTGCGCGACGCTTTGCAGGCGCTGGCGAGGGAATTGCGCGCGCCGGGGGGCGGGTTGGCGCCAGCTGCAGCAAATCGTCGCGGTCGATGATCCCGTCGCGATGACGCCAGGTTGGGATTGCTTCGAGTCACTCGCTGCGATGCCGGAGTGGCGTGCCGCATTGGCCGATAGTGGAGAGGCCGCGCGCGAACTGCGCACCGGCCGGATCGCGCGCGGATCGGGTCTCCACGATTGAACCGCACCAAGTTGACACCAGGCGACCAACCCCGATGTCAACGCCGCGTCGCAACCGTCTGTCTCGCCAGCATGCTAGGCCTGACGCGGCCGCCTCCCGCTTGATGCCGGCCTTGGAGATCGTTGAGGACGCCATCTCATGGATTTCGTGGGTCCTTTGCGCATCCGGTGTGTTGTCGGACGCGATCCTAGCGGAGCAGCTCGGCGTGCTGCCCGGAGAGGGGCCCTCTGATGGCACGGTCACTTCAGCAGAGAAGCCCCGCCCTTTCGCCGGCGACGGACATCTGCGCCGGAGTGCGGCCTAGCGGGATGCGGGCACCTCACGGCTGAAGCGGAAGCCGTCCAGGGTGGCCTCGGCCACGCGGAACCAGGGGTTGGAGCTTTCGAGGAACCTCTTCCAGGGTCCGTAGAGCGTGCGGAAATCCTCGTTCTGCGCGGCGATCTCCTCGAAGGTCTCGAAGGAGACCCGGTAGGCGGCCTCCAGCACCGGGCGCGGGAAGATGCGCAGCTGCGTGCCGCCGGCCAGCAGCCGGCGCATCGCGTCCGGGTTGCGGGCGTCGTAGCGGGCGAGCATCAGCAAGTACTGCTCATTGGCCGCCATCTCGAAGGCCAGCTTGAAGCTGGCGGGCAGGGCCTCCCAGGCGGGGAGGCTGACCGGCGCGGTGATGGCCGCGCTGCCCTCCCACCAGCCGGGCGAGTAGTAGTAGGGTGCCACCCGGTGCAGGCCGAGCTTCTCGTCGTCGTAAGGGCCGATCCATTCGGAGGCGTCGATCGTGCCGCGCTCCAGCGAGGGGTAGATGTCGGAGGCGGGGAGCTGCTGCGGCACGGCGCCCAGCTTGGCCAGGATGGTGCCGCCCAGGCCGCCGATGCGGATCTTGAGGCCCTGCAGGTCCTCTACGCCGCGGATCTCCTTGCGGTAGAAGCCGCCCATCTGGGTTCCGACATTGCCGCAGGGAACCGGGACCACGTTGATCTTGCGGTAGAAGGCGCGGATGAGCGCGAGCCCGCCGCCCTCCTGCAGCCAGGCGGCCTGCTGGCGCGCGTTGAGGCCGAAGGGCAGGCCGCCGTCGAAGGCGAAGGCCGGGCTCTTGCCGATGTAGTTGGGCGAGAGGACGTGGCCGCATTCCACCGTGCCGGCCTGCACGCCGTCCAGCACCTGCAGCGGCGGCATGATCTCGCCGCCCGCGAAGCAGCGGATCTGGAAACGGCCTTCCGTCACCTCGCCGACACGCTGGCAGAGCGCCTCGGCGGAGCCGTAGAGGGCGTCCAGGCTCTTCGGCCAGGCGGTGGCCATGCGCCAGCGCACGACGGGCTGGGCCTGCGCCAGCGCAGGGGTCGCGAGCGGGACGGCGGCCGCGGCGGCGGTGCCGGCCCCAAGCATCATTCCACGACGATTCATGGTGTTCAGGCTCCTCTGCTGGATGGCGCGGGGACTGGGGCGGCCGCGTCCGCTTTGTCGCTGCGGCGGGCCCGCCGCGTCGATGCATGGCGCCAGGGCATGGCCCGGCGCTCCAGAGCATCCACGCCGCCGATCAGGACGACGCCGAGCAGGGAGAGGATGAGGAGGGCCGCGAAGACGCGCGGCGTGTCGAACTGTCCCTGGGCCGTGAGGATCACGTGGCCGAGCCCGGATTGCGAGGAGACGAACTCGCCCACGATGGCGCCGACCAGGGAGAGCGACATGGCCACCTTCAGCCCCGCGAAGATCGAGGGCAGGGCGGCGAAGAGGCGGATACGGAGCAGGACCTTCCAGCGCGGAGCGCGCAGGGCGCGGGCGAGGTCCAGCACGTCGGACGGGACGGAGCGCAGGCCGAGCGCCGCATCGATCACCACGGCGAAGATCGCGATGAGAAAGGCGATCGCGATCTTGGGCGTGGCGCCCGTGCCGAACCAGATGATGAAGAGCGGCGCCATCGCAACCTTGGGCACGCTGTTCAGCGCGACGAAGAGCGGGAAGAGCAGCCGGTCGAGCGTGGGGGATTCCACGATGGCCACGGCGAAGGCCACGCCCAGCACCGCGGCGGCGAGGAAGCCGGCCAGGGTGATCAGGGTGGTGGCGGCGGCCTGCATGGCGAACCAGCCCGGGAATTCCAGGATGTCGGCCAGCACGAGGCTGGGCGCGGGGATGAGGAAGGCCGGCAGGGCCAGGGCGCGTACCGCCGCTTCCCAGAGCAGCACGAAGCCGACGGCGCCGAGCCAGGGCAGGAGCCAGGCGGCTTTCCTACTCATGCAGCAGCCCCATGGCCTCGAAGCGCGCGCGCAGCCTGCGGCTGAGCGCGGCGAATTCCGGGGTTTCGCGCACCGCCAGCCGGCGATGCGGAGGCAGGTCCACCGCGATGTCGTCCACCGGGCGGCCGGGCCTTGGCGCGAAGACGATCACGCGGGTGGAGAGGAACAGCGCCTCCGGGATGGAGTGGGTGACGAAGACCACCGTCATGCGCGTCTCGCGCCAGAGCCGGTGCAGGTCGATGTTGAGCTGGTCGCGCGTCATGGCGTCCAGCGCGCCGAAGGGCTCGTCCATCAGCAGGAGGGGCGGCTTGAGCAGCAGCGCGCGGCAGATGGCGACGCGCTGGCGCATGCCGCCGGAGAGGGTGTGCGGATAGGCGTGCAGGAAGTCGCCGAGCCCGACCATGGCGAGCAGCTCCCGGGCGCGCGCCACATGGTCCCGCCGCTTCAGCCCGGCGAAATCGGCCGGCAGCAGGACGTTGTCCAGCACGTCGGCCCATTCCAGGAGGGCGTCGCGCTGGAATGCGATGCCGAGCTCCCGGGGCGGCGCGGTGACGGGCTCGCCCACCAGTCTGAGCACTCCGGCGCTGGGCGTCTCCAGCCCGGCCAGGCAGCGCAGGAAGGTGCTTTTCCCGCAGCCGCTGGGGCCGAGCAGCGCGACGAACTCGCCCGGCCGGATCGCGAGATTCACGTCGTCCAGCGCCAGCACGCTGCCGAAGCGCTTGGTGACGCCGCGTGCCTCGATGAAGGGAGCCTTCATGTCGGTGTCCCCCGTCACGAAGGGCGCCGCCTCACCGAGGGGCGGCACCGGCGGCGCCTTTGGCGAGATCCTCGATGATGCGTGGGCTCAGCAGCTCGTTGGTGAAGTAGCTGGCCGGGGCTTCCGCCGCGGGGATCTGGCCGGCGCCGGCGAGGTTGCCCGCGGCCTCCCGCCAGTCCCCCTCCGCCATGGTCCCGAAGGGCTGGCCCTGCGTGGCGGGCGTGGCGACATAGCCGCGGATGAGCTCGATCTGCTCGCGCAGGATCGCGGGCTGCAGCCGCGCCTGCGGCCGCGGGGCGATGATGGCGCGCACCGCCTCGTCCTCGTGGCCGTCGAGGATATAGGCCCAGGTGCCGGCGACGACGCTCGCGAAGCGGGTGAGCGCGTCGCGCTTCTCCGCGACGGCGCGCTCCGTGGCGAAGAGGCCGAAGCTCGGGAAGGACAGCCCGTGATCGGCGAAGCGGATGGCGCTGGAGGGCCTCTGTGCGCGGACCAGGGGCAGGGTGAAGGGAATGCTGGAGAACATCCCGTCGGCGCGGTTGTTGACGTAGAGCCCGACCTTGCCCGCAGCATCCACGCTGATCGCCTCGACATCGTCGCGCTTCAGCCCGCCGGCGGCGAGGAAGCGGTCGATGAAGGGGGTCTCCAGCGAGCCCGGCGTATAGGCCAGCTTCTTGCCGCGCAGCGCCGGGATGGAAGTGATGCCGGCGTTCTCCGGCAGCATCAGCCCGATGTCGTTCTGGCGGAGGAAGGCGGCCACGGCGCGCACCGTGGCGCCCCGGCCGCGCGCGATCATCATCGGTGCCAGAGCGGCATGGCCGAGGTCGAACTGGCCGTTGCCGACGATCTGCACGGTGGCGACGGAGCCGTTGCCGTCCTCGAACTGCGCGAGGATGCCGTGGCGCTCGAACCAGCCCCTGGCGAGCGCGAGGTGGAAGGGCGCGTGGACGCCCCAGGTGGCCCAGTCGAGCCGGGCGGTGACGCGGTCCGCGGCGCGGGCCGGCACGGCGATGAAGGGCAGGCCGAGGAGCGCGGGCAGGGCGCGTCGGGGGATGTCTTGCATCGTCATTCTTCAGCGGCACCTCTTCCTCGAGGGGGCTGGGCTTCGATGTCGCGGCGGAACATCAGCATACCCCCTAATTTCGTAAAACCCTATGCAAGCAGCGGGCCACGGCTCGCCGTCATTTTCCGAACAGCTTCGCCTTCAGCATCGCCCATAGAAGGGCAAGCCCGTTGAGTGGCTTCGCCCCGGCCGCCGGCGCCCGCCCGGCAAGATCGGCCTCGAGATTCGCCGCGAACTGCGCCACGAGACGTCCGATCAGATCGCTGACGAGGCTCGCGCGGCTGAACTGCGCGAGGAGGCCGGAGAGCCGCCAGGACAGGGCGACCGTCACGACGCTGGCGCCCGCTTCCCCGGCGGCCCGCACGCGCCAGCGCACATCGCCCTCGGCCGAGGAGTTCGAGCCGCCGTCCCGCCCGCGCCCCGTGAGCCGTCCTGCGCGCGCGGCGTCGTCCAGCCGAAAATTTCCCTGGCCCGCGAAGGCCACCTTCATCGGCCCGAGCGACACGCGCATCCGGCCCGAGAGCCGGTCGCCCACAATCTCGTCAATCTGCGCGCCGGGCAGGCAAGCCACGACGCGGCGCAGGTCGGACATCGCCTGCCAGACGACATCCGGCGCGGCCTCGATGCGGAAGGCCTGTTCGATCGTGGTCGCATCGCCGCCGAGCGAGGCCGCAGCGGCGATCGGCGCCACCTCCACCGCAACGGGCGCCGACACGGGAAGCACGGCCACGGCCACGGTCACGGGTTCGGCCGCCGGCTGCGGCGCGCGGCCGGCGCAGACCGCGCCGATGGCCTCCACGATGCCGACATAGCCCGTGCAGCGACAGAGGTTGCCCGACATCTCCTCGCGGATGCGCCGCTCCGGCACCTCGCCCAGCCGCAGCACGACGTCGCGCGCGGAGATCAGCATGCCCGGCGTGCAGAAGCCGCATTGCAGCGCGTGATGCGCGGAGAAGGCCTCGCGCAGCTTCTGCATGACCGGGTCGGCGTCGAAGCCCTCGATGGTGGTGACCGTGCTGCCGTCGCAATCCACGGCATAGGCGATGCAGGAGCGCTGGGGCACGCCGTCGATCAGCACGGTGCAGGCGCCGCAGACACCCTGCTCGCAGCCGAGATGCGTGCCGGTGAGGCCGAGCGTGCCGCGCAGCCAGTCCGCCAGATGCGTGCGGGGCTCCACCAGGCCGGAATGGCGCTGGCCGTTCACCTCCAGGGCGATCTGCATCATGCGGAGAATTCTGCCAGTTGTTCGAGCGCGCGCCGCGCGCAGACGGTGAGCTGCCGGCGGGACATCGCATCGAGCCCGGGCAGAAGGGAGGCCAGTTCCTCGGCGAGGCCGGGCGCCGCGGCTCCTGTGCCTTCCGCCAGGAGCCGGGCGCCGGCGGCCGGCAGCAGCACGGGAGCGCCGCCCGTGGCGCCGGCCACCACGCGGGCCACCCCGCGCTCGGGGTCGAGGACGGCGGCGCCGATCGCCTTGGCGAGCTCGCCGGTCTTGCGGCAGATCTTGTGGTAGCCCCAGCGCGCAGAGGCGGAGAGGCGCGGCAGCTCCACCGCGGCCAGGATCTCGTCCTCCGCCAGCACCGTGGCGAAGGCACCCAGCATGAAGCGCTCCGCCGGCACGCGGCGCGCGCCGCGTGGGCTATGCAGCACCATCGTCGCGCTGAGCGCCACCATGGTGCTCGCCCAGTCGGCGGCGGGATCGGCATGGGCGAGCGAGCCGCCCAGCGTGCCGCGGTTGCGCACGGCGCGGTAGGCGATGCCGCCGGCCACGTGGCGCAGCATCCCGCGCGCCGGATCCTCCACCAGCCCGTCCTCGATGGCCGCATGCGTCCAGCCCGCGCCGATGGACAGCGCGCGCGCATCGCCCTCCACGACGCACAGGCCGGCGCGCTTGATGTCGACGAGGCGCGCGGGGCGGGCCAGTCGCAGGTTCAGCATGGGCCCGAGCGACTGGCCGCCGCCGAGCAGCCGCGCCTCGCCCGGCGCGGCGGCGAGCAGCGCGACTGCCTCGGCGGCGCTGGAGGCACGGGCATAGTCGAAGGCGATGGGCTTCATGCGTGTTCGGCTGCCACGGCGTCGAGCGCGCGCAGGATGCGCTCGGGGCTCGCGGGGATGTCGCGCAGCGTGGCGCCGAGCGGCGCCAGTGCATCGTTGATGGCGTTGACGATGGCCGCGGCGGGCGCGATGGCGCCGCCCTCTCCCACACCCTTGATGCCGTGCGCGGTGTGCGGCGAGAGCGTCTCGCTGTGATGGATGCGGAAGCGCGGCAGCTCCGTCGGGCCGGGCAGGATGTAGTCGATCAGCGTGGAGGCCAGCGGCTGCCCGTGGCCGTCATAGGGGCTCTCCTCGAAGAGCGCGCTGCCGATGCCCTGCGCCGCGCCGCCATAGGTCTGGCCCTCCACGATCATCGGGTTGACCATGCGGCCGCAATCCTCGGAGATGACGTAGTCCAGGATCTCCACCAGGCCGGTCTCCGCATCCACGGCAAGCCTCACGGCGTGGCTGGCATAGGAGAAGACGCCGGTGTCGACGGCGGGCTTGTAGCCCTCCGTCGCCTCCAGCCCGCCGGTGTCGGCGTTCTCGGGCAGCTGGTCCGGGCGCAGGTACCAGGCGCGGCCGATATCGGCATAGCCGAGGCTCGCGGCGCCGGCATGGATGCGCCCGCCGCGGAAGGCGATGTCGGAGGGCTCGGCCTGCAGCAGATGGGCCGCGATGGCCTTGATGCGCTCCGCCACCTTCGCCCCCGCGCGCGAGACCGCGCCGCCCGCCATGACGATGCCGCGCGAGGCGTAGGCGCCGGTCGAGTAGGGTGTGGTGGCCGTGTCGCCGAGGGTGACGCGGATATCGGCGATGGGCACGCCGGTCATCTCGTGCGCGACCTGCGCCAGCGTCGTCTCTAGCCCCTGGCCGATGGTGTGGATGCCCGAGCGCACCTCCAGCGAGCCGTCGGGCGTGAGCTTCACCATGGCCTGCTCGTAGCCGGGCACCAGCGGCAGGCCCCAGGCGGCGAAGACCTTGGTGTTGTGCGCGGACTGCTCGGTGTAGGTGGCGAAGCCGATGCCGAGGTGGCGGCCCTTCGTGTCGCGCCGCGGGCCGGCGCGGAAGGCCTCGAAGCCGATCATCTGGCGCACGGTCTCGAGCGAGGCGGGGTAGTCGCCGCTGTCGTAGTGCTTGCCGGTGATGTTGGTGTAGGGCATCGCGGCACCCGGCACGAGGTTTTCGGCGCGCACCTCCCAGGCCTCGCGCCCCACCGCCTTAGCGACGGCGTCGATGACGGATTCGATGGCGAAGCACACGCCGGGCCGCGCCACGCCGCGATAGGGCGCGAAGGGCGGCTTGTTGGTGGCCACCGAGAGCACGTGGCAGCGATAGGCCTTGAGGTCGTAGGGGCCGGGCAGGTTGCCGCCAGCCTGTGCGGCCTCCAGGCAGGCGGTGAAGGGCCAGACGGAATAGGCGCCGGTGTCCACCATGATCTCGGCGTCGAGGCCGAGCAGGCGGCCGCGCGCGTCGGCATAGGCGGTGAGCTTGTAATGATGCTGGCGCGCATTGGCGCCGGCGGTGAGGTGCTCGCGCCGGTCCTCGGTCCAGCGGAAGGGCGTCTTGCGGGTCAGCGCCAGCCAGGCGACGCAGATCTCCTCCGGCTGGAGGATGCATTTGTAGCCGAAGCCGCCCCCGACATCGGGCGGCGCGATGCGGATGATGCCCTGGCTGATGCCCAGCATCTCCGCGAGACCCGTGCGGATCAGATGCGGCACCTGCGTCGAGGTGTGGACCACGAGCTGCCCAGCGCGATGGTCCCACCAGGCCAGCACGCCCTTGCCCTCCATCGGGTGCATGGTCTGGCGCGCGGTGGAGAGCGTGAGGTCCACGCGCACCGGCGCGCTCGCGGCCACGGGATCGAGGCCGCTGTCGAAGCGCGTCTCGAGGAAGAAGTTGTCGCCCCAATGCGGGTGCAGCAGCGTGGCACCTTGCGCGCGGCCGGCCTCGCAGGAGGCGATGACGGGCAGTTCCTCGAACTCCACCTCCACGGCCTCGGCGAGATCCTCGGCGCGGGCGCGGGTCTCGGCCACGCACATGGCGATGGGCTCGCCCACGAAGCGCACGCGGTCGGCCGCCAGCGCGTGGTAGTCGGAGACCTTGTAGCCCGGGATGGTGGAGCGGACCGTCATCGGGATCACGCCCGCCAGCTCCGCCTGGAAGATCACCGAATCGTCCCGGCCCTGCGGCTTGGAACGGCGCGTGATCCGGGCATGCGCGACGGGCGAGCGGAGGAAGGCCACCTCCTGCAATCCGGGCATCTGGATGTCGCCCACGAAGCATCCGCGGCCGGCGAGGTGGCGGGCATCCTCCTTGCGTCGCACCCGCGCGCCGATGCCTTCGCGCGCCTCGCCCTCCAGGACGGAACCCTGTCCCTCGCCCATCACGACCCCCTGATCACGACTGGCATCCCCGGCTCTGGCGTCCGGAATTAGGGGGTATGCTGAGGAAAATGCCGGTTGGCGTCAATGGGCGTCTCGCTCCTGCGCAGGCCGGGCGGTATGATCCCGGCGATTCTCGTGTCTTTCCTCCGGGAGAGGATGAACAGGGTAGATCCATCATGAACGTCGTCACCCCGCCGGCGCGGCGAAAGCGGGTTCCGCGCAAGGCGGAGGCCCAGGCCGATCCCGCCGATCCGGTCGCCAACCCCGAGCTGCGCGAGCTGATCGAGCGGCTGCCGCTGTGGCGCCGCCCGGGCTATCTCGTGCGGCGGCTGAACCAGATCCACTACGCGCTGTTCCAGGAGGAATGCGCCGGCTTCGACATCACGCCCGTGCAGTACGGGCTGCTGACGACACTCTCGCTGAACCCCGACGCGGACCAGATCACGCTGGCCGTCGAGGTCGGCATCGATCGCACCAACGTGGCCGACGTGCTGAGCCGCCTGGCGCGGCGCGGGCTGGTGAGCCGCAAGCGGGGGACGCGAGACCAGCGGACCATGGTGGCGCGGCTGACGCCGGCCGGCCTGAAGCTGACCAAGGAGATGCATGCGGCGATGAGCCGCGCGCAGGAGCGCTTCCTCTCCCCGCTGGACGAGAAGGAGCGGCTTGGCCTGGTGGAGACGCTGATGCGCCTGGTCGATGCCAACAACCACCATGGCCGTGCCGAGCTCCGGCTCCCTAAGGCGAACGAGGCCTGATCCGGCCGCTCAGACCGGGATGCAGAGCGCGTTCGGCACCAGCAGGCTATCGTAGATGCAGCGGCGCGAGGCCAGCTTCAGCTCCCCGTCCACGCGGCGGAACACGTCCTCGTAGCGGCCGAGCTGGTGCAGCGTGGCGTCGGGTCGGTCGAACAGGACCTGGAGGACGATGTAGTTCGCCCGTGCGCGCACCTCGCCCTTCTCCTCCGGCCCGAGGATCTGCGTGTTGCTGACGATATGGCGGAGATACCGCGGCGCGAACATCGCCGTCTTCTCCAAAGCGAAGGCGCGGTCGCGGATCATGCCGATCCCCTCGCAGTAGATCAGCCCGACCGGTCGCTTGCGGTCGTGGTTCTCGCGCGAGATGACGACGTAGAAGCCGTCCTCGGTGAACATCTCCGCCCAGTCGGCCAGGCGCAACTCGTCCAGCGCGGTGGAGTAGGCGGCATGGAAGGCCTCCACCTCCTCCTTGAGGAGCAGCCGGTCGATCCGGGCCTCGCGGTCGGCCAGGGTGGCGGGCGAGTCCAGCATCGTCAGAGCCCCATTTCCTGGCGCCAGTGGCGATACATGGCGCGGATGGCGGCTTCGGAGATGAGGGTGTCGGAGGTGCCGGCCTCCACCGCCGGGTCCAGCTTCACGATGTGCCCGCCGCCGGGCACGTTCCGCATGCCGTCCTGCACGAACTTGATGGCCTCGTTGTCCTCTAGGCCGAGGAAGCCGGCGGGGCCCATCAGGTTGCCCTGGCGCAGGCGGTGGCGGGTCATCTCGTCGCTGTCGCCCTCGAAGCCGAACATGGTCCACTTCATGATGAACTCATGCGGGCCGGTCGGGATGATCTGGCGGATGCCCAGCGTGTTCATCTCGCGCTGCACGATCAGGTTGGGCCAGATGGTCGACATGGTGACGGACCAGGGGCTGTCGAACTCTTCCACGAAGTCCATGAAGCGCGGCTCCTGCAGCGTCATGCCCTCCTTGTAGGCGCGCATCTCCTTCTTGGAATCGGCGGAGAGCTTGGAGGTGTCGGACTTGGCCGAGGCCATCACCCCGTGGCGCCCGGACTCGTCGGCCAGCATCAGGGATTTGTTGCCGGCCACCAGCAGCCCGAAGGTGACGAGGAAGGTGTGCAGCAGCGTCGCGTGATACGGATCCTTCAGGTTCTCGTGGTAAAGCTTCCAGTTGCCGGGCAGCGTGTGGCGGTAATGGCCGAGGATGGTCAGCTTGCGCCCGTCGAAGGTGGCCTCGAACTCGCGCAGCACCTCGGGGCCGAGATAGTCGGCGAAGCTTTCCATGTCCTCGGCGTAGGAAGCGAAGACCACGCCGCGATGGGTGGTGACGGTGAGGCGCTTCAGCCCGTGCTTGGAGGCGTCGAAATCCGCGGGCATGCCGCCCTGGCCGTTCACGCCGCGGCGGAAGGGCACGCCGGCGAGGTTGCCCTTCAGGTCGTAGCTCCACTGGTGATAGGGGCAGACGAATTCCTTCACGTTGCCGTCCAGCTCCCGGCAGAACTCGGCCGCGCGGTGGGTGCAGCGGTTCTCGAAGACGTGGATCGAGCCGTCCTCCGCACGGGAGACCACGACGGGCGTGGGGCCGACGTTCGAGCGGATGAAATCGCCCGTGTTGGGGATCTCGGACTCCAGCGCCACGTAGTTCCAGGTGTGGCCGTGGAAGATGCGCTCCACCTCGCGCTGGTAGACGGTCTCGTCCGTGTAGACCCAGTCCGGGATCGCGGTGAGGCCCTCGGCGGGCCAGAGGAAGCGCTGCCGCAGCGGGATGTCGCCGATACCGTCCATCGTCGGGGTCTCCAGTGGGGTGGGGGGCGCCTCTTCATCGAGCCAATGCGCGTCATGGGCGGCCGGATCGAAGCCGGCATTGCGGAGGAAGGCGTCGCGCGCCTCGCGGATCGCCTGGGGCGCATGGAAGGCCATCAGGCCGGTCAGGCGGCCGGTGGCGCGGTCCACGGTGCGGTAGACGGCGCCGGCCTCGGCGGCGGGGCCGCTGAGCGCCACGCGGTCGCCGGGGCCGGGCAGGCCGAGCATCTGGATGTTCAGGCCGAACTGGTCCGTCCAGAACCAGGGGCGCTTCGGGGGAGCGCCGGCGGCGCCGGCCATGGAGCGGCCGGCGGCAGTGCCGCCCTCCTCGGCGTTCTGCCAGCTCTCCAGCCGGAGGCGGCGGCCGTGTACCGGCTCGTCCAGGACCACGCAGTCGCCGGCGGCCCAGATGCCGGGTAGGCTGGTGCGGCCCTCCGCATCCACGAGGATGGAGCCCGCCTCCATGGCGCAGCCGGCGGCCGCGCCGAGCGGCGCGGCGGCGTCCAGCCCGATGCCGACCAGCACGGCATCGGCCGGCACGGCGCCCGCCGAGGTGAGCACGGAGAGATGGGCGCCTTCGGCCTCGATCGCGCGGACGGCCTCGCCCAGCCGGACGGTGACGCCGTGGCGCTCTGCCAGGGCGCGGAAGGCGGCGCCGAGCGGCGCGGGCAGCAGGCGCGCCATCAGCTCCGGCTCGCGCTCGATCAGGGTGACGGCGCAGCCGCGGGCGCGGGCCGCCGAGGCGAGCTCCAGCCCGATGAAGCCGCCGCCGATGATGGCGACGCGCGAGGCGCGGCCCAGCGCCGCCGCGATCGCCCGGGCGTCCTCCAGCGTGCGGAGATGCAGCACGCCGGGATGTTCGGCACCAGGCACGGCGAGGCGCCGTGCCTGGCCTCCCGTGGCGATGAGGAGCCTGTCGTAGGGCAAGGTGCTGCCGTCGCCGAGCACCACCTGGCGCGCCGCCGCGTCCACGCTCTCGACGCGGGTGCCGAGGTGCAGGGCGACATCGAAGGCCCGGGCCTCGGCCTCCGTCAGCCGGCAGGGGGGCAGGGTGCCGTCGCCGGCCAGCATCGCCTTCGAGAGGGCGGGTCGCTCGTAGGGCAGATGGACCTCCTGCCCGACGAGCGCGATCTCGCCGCCGAAGCCCTGATGGCGCAGGGCGCGGATGGCCGCCGCCGCCGCCTGGCCCGCGCCGGCCACCACCACGCGCTCCGCGCGCGCCACGGCCGGGGCCGCGTCGGTGATCGAGGCAAGCGGGAGGGCCTCGGCCGGCCGCTCCAGGTCCACATGCACCTCGCCGTCCTCGACTTTCACGGCATAGGTCCGCAGATCCTCCGTCAGCGGGGCGCAGAGGGCGCGGCCGGTGCGGATGTCGAACAGCCCCTGGTGCAGCGGGCATTCGACCTTGCCGTCCTCGACCCAGCCCTCGGCCAGCAGGGCGAGCGCATGGGTGCAGATGCCGTGGGTGGCATGCACCTGGCCGCCGCTGCGGAAGAGGGCGATGGGCGTGCCGTCGAGCTCGGCCTTGTCGACGCCACCATCGGTGAGTGCCGCGAGGGCGGCGACCTTCTGCCAGGCCATGAAGCGCTCCGGGATGTGCGGCCGATCGCCGGGTGATGCTCAGTATGCCACCCTATCGGCACTCTAGGCGCCCTTTCGGGCTTGCGTCAATTTCATCAGTATACCAGCATATATCCGACGAGAAGGAGAGCGCGCGATGGCGCAGGAGCCGCTGGCCCTGAGGGGCAACTTCCTCCACATCTACGATTTCCGGATCAAGCCGGGCATGGAGGAGGAGTTCGTCCGCGAGTTCGAGGAGTTCGACTATTCGGACGGCAACCCGATGCACAAGTCGAGCGCGCAGGTGAAGGATGGCGTGCTCTGCCGCGACGTGGAGGATCCGCTGCGATTCTACCTCATCGCCGAATGGGCAAGCATCGAGGAGCACGCGCGCATCCTGCCGATCCTGAAGGAGATGAAGCCCACCTTCATCCGCCACATCGAGGGTGGTCCCGCGGCGTTCAAGCCGCGCTACGTCAAGGTGGTGTCCTCCACCCCGGACGAGATCCTGCACAAGGCCGCGGAGGGCTGAGGCCCGCGCCACGCGCGCCAAAAGCTGCTGTCATGGGCCTCGCCACCGATGGAGCCGAGCCGATGACCGAGAGAGCCCCGAGTTTCGATCCGCCGCCGCCGGCCGGCCGCCTGCGCGGCCGGAAGGTGGTCCTGACCGGCGCGGCCTCGGGCATCGGTGCGCGCATCGCGACACTGTTCGCGGCCGAGGGCGCGGCGCTCGCCCTGCTCGACCGCAGCGCCCATGCGTTGCGGGAGGTCGCCGCCGTGACCGGCGCCGCGGCGCTGCCCCTCGACATCACGGACGAGGCCGAGCTGGGGGCGGCCCTGGCGCAGGCGGCTGCGGGCATGGGCGGCATCGACGCCGTGGTGAACTGCGCCGGGCTCTTCCGCATCGGCGGACTCGCGGAGCTGCCGCCCGAAGAGTGGCGGCGCGTGGTGGAAGTGAACCTGTTCGGCCCCTACTTGGTGCTGCGCGCGAGCCTGCCCTGGCTGCGCGAGGCGCCCTTCGCCACGGTGGTCAACGTCGCCTCCGCGCTGGGCCTCGTGCCCGCGGGGCCGCCGGCCTCGGCCTATATCGCCTCCAAGGGCGGGCTGATCAGCCTCGGCCGGGCGCTGGCGCGCGAGCTCGCGCCGCGCATCCGTGTGAACACGCTGTGCCCCGGCATGGTGGAGACGCCGATGACCGAGGGCGTCGCCGGCGACGGCAGCCACTACGCGCTGAAGCGCAACGTCACGGTGCAGGAGGTCGCGCAGGCCGCGCTGTTCCTCACGGGGACCGAGAGCGCGATGATGACGGGCGTGGCGATGGTGGTGGATGGCGGCCGGACCTTCCACTGAGTCGTCCTTGCTGTATCGCGGGATTCAGACCTGCGGCGCCTGCGCGCCTTCGGTCATCCCGCTCTACGCCGGCGGTACGACCGCCTGTGCCTCGTCATAGGCCAGCAGCGAGGCCCAGTGACGCTCAACGTCGCCGCAGAAGAGCCCGCGCGTCAGGCCCTGCACCAGCCGCGGCACCGCCGTCGTCATGGCGTTGATGGAGGAGCCGGAGGGGCCGTGGCTCATGGTCGAGGCCATGCTGAAGAGGTGGATGTCGCGCATCCAGGCCGTGCGCTCCGGATCGCGCGGCAGCAGCGCGAAATCGGGCGCGAGGTAGGGGAAGCGCGCCAGCCTCTCGTCGCATTCGGCCTCGGGCGGCGTGTAACAGTCAGCCCATCGGGCGATGTTGCCGGCGAGGCGCGCCAGCTCCGGCCGCTGTGCGAAGTCCATCTCGACACCAGTCGCGCAGATCAGGAAATCGGCGCGGTGCGGGCCGAGCGGCGTCGCGAGCTCGACCTCGCCGTCCAAAATGCGGGCGCCGGTCCAGGGCGCGCCGCGGAGGAGGCGGAACTGCGGATGGGTGGCGCAGCGGTCGTAGCTGTGCTGCGGAAAGCCCTCGCGCATCCCGAGCGCCCGGCTCATGAAGCGCCAGCGCCATTCATCCGGCAGGTCGCCAAGATGGCGCGGGAAGCCGGCGAAGGTCATCCAGCGATAGGGCTGCACCACCTGCGGTTCGGCGCGGCGGCAGAAGATGTGGACCTCGGCTGCCCCGGCTTCGAGCGCCATGGCGGCGTTGTCGAAGGCCGAGGCGCCGGCGCCGAGCACCGCGACGCGCTTTCCCGCGAGCGCGGCGAAATCGATCGCGTCCGCCGCATGGGCGCGGAAGCGGGTGGGCAGGGCATCGACGAAGTTCGGCATCCACCAGCAGCCCGCGCTCTCCTGCCCCGTGGCAAGCACGACCTTGCGCGTGTGGCGTTGCGTGACGCCGCCGTCCCCGTCGCGCAGAGCCACGCGGAGCAGTCCGCCGCCGGCGGGCGCGATGTCGACCGCTTCCAGCCCGTTTTCAACCGGTAGCTCCAGCGTATCCCGCAGCCAGAGCAGGTACGCGGCCCAGTCCTGCCTGACGATGAGGTGCAGCGCCCGCCAATGCGCCTCGCCATAGCGCGCCTCGTGCCAGGACTGGTAGGTCAGGCTCGGCACGTCGAGATCGGGGCCGGTGAAGTCCTTGGGCGAGCGCAGCGTCGGCATGCGCGCATAGGTCAGCCAGGGGCCCTCCAGCCCGCGCGGCGCCCGGTCCACCAGCAGCACGTTCTCCACCCGCGCGCGCTGCAGGGCGAAGCCGATGCCGAGCCCGCATTGCCCCGCGCCGACGATCAGCACGTCCAGCGCCGGCTGCCCGTCCGGGCCGATCCGCGGCTCGGTCCAGGGCGGCCGGGGATGGGCGATGCGCCGGAGGTCATCGCGCGCCCGGGCGGCCAGCGCCGCCACGCCGTCCATGGGGCCGGGCGCGTTCATCGAACCTGCCACCCGCCATCCACCGCGAGCTCCGTCCCGGTGGTGAATCCTGCAGCGTCGCTGGCGAGGTAGAGGGCCGCGGCCGCAATCTCTTCGGGACGGCCAAGCCGTCCGACCGGGTGCCGGCCGACCGAGACCTCGCGCGCTGCCGCTGCATCTGATGCGCGCTGCCAGCTCCGTTCCAGCAGCGGTGTGTGGATGGCGCCGGGCAGGATGGTGTTCACCCGGATGCCGTCCGCCGCGAAGTCCAGCGCCATGCTGCGGGCAAGCGCCGCCACGGCGCCCTTGGAGGCGACATAGGCGCAGTTGCTGCGTCCGCCGCTCTGCGCCATGGCGGAGCCGATCAGGATGATGCTGCCGCCGCCCTGCGCCCGCATCGCGGGCAGCACCGACCGCGCCCAGAGCCAGCTCCCGTCGAGGTTGGTGCGCAGCACCGCCGTCCAGTCCTCGGGCGAGACCGTCAGGGCGGAGCCCGCGCGGGAAAAGCCGGCGGCCGTCACCAGGGCGTCGATGCGACCCCAGCGTTCCAGCACGGCTTCGGCGTCGGCGGCGACCTGCTCCGGTTCGGCGACGTCGCTGCCGCGTGCCACCGCCTCGCCGCCCGCCGCCGCGATCTCCGCTGCCACTGCGGCCGCCGCCTCGAAGTCGCGGTCCACGATCCCGACCCGCATCCCCTCCCGCGCGAAGAGCAGCGCGGTGGCCCGCCCGATCCCCGAGCCGCCGCCGGTCACGACGGCGACGCGGCTTCCACTGCTCATGCGCGGCGAAGGTCGCGAAAATCGATCTGCCGCCAGGGGTGGTAGGCGTAGCCTTCGATGCTGTGCGCCATCACCGCCTCGTGGTTGGGCTGCCACATCATGACCTGCGGCACCTCGGCGCCGAGGATGCCGATCATGCGCTTGCAGATGCGCTCGTATTCCGCGGAGTTGAGCTCGAACTGCGCCTGCGCCACCAGCGCGTTCATCTCGGCATTCTCGAAGCTGGAAAAATTCCAGCGCTGGTTGCCGGTGAAGTAGAGGCGGAAATAGTAGTCCGTCGTGGGCAGCCAGGCGACGCCGCCGTCGGTGTAGAAGGGCAGCCGCTTCTCCGCCTCCAAGCTGTTGAACTGCGCGTCCGGCATCTTCTGCAGCTCCACGCGGACGCCGATGCGGCCGAGCGATTCCTGCAGCAGCGCGGCCATAGGCTCGGCCCGCTGCGCCTGGCCGACGCTGAAGGCGAAGGTGGTGGAGAGGCCATTCGGGAAGCCCGCCTCGGCCAGCAGCGCGCGGGCGCGGCCGAGATCGGTCGCGAGCGGCATGGGCTGGGGGAAGGCGATGGTCGGCGGCTCCTCGCTCCAGGTACCGCCGAAGAGCGGCGCGCCGCGGCCGAACATCGCGGCCTGGAACATATCGGCATAGGGCAGGGCCGCGGCGATCGCGCGGCGCAGCTTCGGGTTGTCGAAGGGCGCGAGCTGCGTGTTGAAGGAGATGTGGGTGAAGCCGTTGCTCTCCGGCACGGTGAAGAGCTTGACGCGGCCACGCTGGATGAGCGCGGGCACGTCGCTGGCCTGCAGGTCGATGGAGATGTCGGCGTCGCCGCGCTCCAGCAGCGTGGCGCGCGTCGCGGCCTCGGGCACGGTCTGGGCGATGATGCGGCGGAAGGCGGCGGGCCTGCCGTCGATGCCGCCCTTCCAGCTCTCGTTGCGCCGGAGCACGACCTGTTCGCCGGGGCGGAAGGTCTCGACCGTGTAGGCGCCGCTGGCCGCCGTGTTCTCCTTCATCCAGCGCATGGCCCAGGGGTCGTCGGCGGTGGCGTGGCGCTTGGCGAGCGTGCTGTTCACCATGATGCAGTAGGGGATGCAGAGCTCGGACAGCGCCAGGCGGTCCGGCTTCTCCAGCAGCACCTCGACCGTCATGGGGCCGACGACGCGGAACTGCTCCACGCGCGTGAGCGAGCCCGTCGCCATGGCGCCCGGCGCGAGCGAGGGCGCCGCCACGGCGCGATCGAGCGACCATTTCGCATCGGCCGCGGTGACGGGCGTGCCGTCGTGCCAGGTGGCGCCCTGGCGCATCTGCAGCGTGATGCGCAGCCCGTCCGGCGAGACCTCCCAGGCCTCGGCCAGCTCGCCGCGGAAGGTGCCGTGGTCGAAGGTGAAGCCGCCGGGCACCGGCTTGCGGCCGAAGGCCAGCAGCCGGTCGTAGACCGCCATGGAGAGGCCGAAGGATTCCCGCGTCGAGCCCAGCATGGTGGGGTCGAGCGTGTTGATCGTGTTGCCCGTCACCTGCCGCAGCGTCTCGGCGCGGCTCTGCGCCTGGGCGAGGCGCGGCGCGGCGGCGAGGGCGGCTCCGCCCAGAAGGGCATGCCGGCGGTTCATCTGCATCGTACCAACCTCCTTTGTGGTGGCTGGCGTTCTCCCGTCAGAATCTTGCGGGGCCGTCGGCCCCGGCTAGAGCATGATCGCCGCAGGTGGAAACACCGGAGGCGTGAATCATGCTCTCAAAACAACAGGCTAGAGCTTTCGCAGTGAGCCCTTGCGAACGAAGAAAGCTCTAGCGCATCGTCGCCGGCTGGTTGGCGCGCGAGACCTTCATCAGCCGGTGGTCGCCCGAGGTGATCGGCGCATGGCGCGGCGCCGCCCCGGGCGCGAGGCAGGTGGGGATGCACTCGATCAGCGCGTCGTGGTTCGGCTGGTGGAAGAAGGCGATGGAGAGCCGCCCCACATTCTCGGCCTGCTTCGGGTTCGCCACGCGGTGCAGGGTCGAGACGTAGCGGTCGTTGGTCCATTGCGCCATGAGGTCGCCGATGTTGACGACGTAGCTGCCCGGCAGGTTCGGCACGGCCTCCCACGTCCCGTCGCGGTTCAGCACCTCGAGCCCGCCGGAGTTGCGGTCTGTCATCAGGATGGTGAGCGCGCCGTAGTCGGTGTGCTCGCCGGCGCGGATCTGGCCCTCGGCGACGGGCGCGGCCTGTTGCGGATAATGCAGGGCGCGGAGGTTGCTGATGTGGCGGTCCACCTTGTCGGCGAACCAGTCGGAAGGCAGGTCCAGCGCCAGGGCGAAGCCGCGCAGCAGGCGCTGCGAAAGGGCGGACAGGGCTCGGTAATAGGCCTCGAAGGCCGGGCGGAAGGCAGTAGGCTCGGCGGGCCAGACATTGGTGGCGAAATGCGGCGCGGCGGCGGGCGCGGCGTGGTAGGCGTCCTGCGGCACGTCCACCGGGCCGATGCTGAAGGCCTCCTTCAGATCCGCCGCGGCGCCGGCGCGGCCGAGGCTGCGGGCGAGGCCCTCGGTCGCGAGCGGGATGTAGCCGCGATAGGAGGGTGGGCGGCGCTCCACCCGCTGCTTCTCCGCCTCGGGCCGGTCGAAGAAGGCCAGGGAGGCCTCGCGGATCGCCTGCTGCAGGGCGGGGTCCACGCCGTGGCCGGTGATGCAGAAGAAGCCGATGCGCGTGCAGGCATCGTCGATCTGCCGGGCGACCGCGCGCTGGGCCTCGGCGTCGCTGGAGAAAAGGCCAGAGATATCGATGACGGGGACGCCCGTGGAGGCTTCACCCGGCCTCGTCCCGACCATGATCGCGTCATCCGCCATCCGCGCTGCCCCTGTCTGTCTGCCTGTCGTGGAGGAGCTTAGCGGTGCGTGCTATGCAGCGGCATTCGGATATGTCGCCTCCCCCCAACGCGAGGTTATGGATCGAGGATGAACCTGCGCCAGGCCGAGGTGTTCCGCGCGGTGATGCAGACCGGCTCGATGACCGGCGCGGCCAAGCTGCTCCACGTCTCGCAGCCCGCCATCAGCCGCGTGCTGAAGCACACGGAGGACGTGCTGGGCTACCTGCTCTTCGAGCGGCGCGGCACGCGGCTGCTGCCCACGCCCGAGGCCGAGGCCCTGCGTGAGGAGACCGAAGCCGCGCTCGAAGGCATGCAGCGCGTGGCGGTGCTGGCGGCGGCGCTGGGCCGCAGCAGCGGCACGCTGCGCATCGCCGCCAATCCGAGCTTCGGCGCGGTGGCGCTGCCCGCCGCGGTGGCGCGCTTCCGCGCCCGCCATCCGCGCGCGCGGATGGACATGCTGACCACGGCGCATCCCTTCGTGGTGGACCGCATCGCGCTGCGCCAGGCGGATATCGGGCTGACGCAGTTCCCGGTCTCGCATCCGGCCGTCCTGGCGCAGCGGCTCGGCAGCTTTCCCTGCGCCGTGGCGCTGCCGGCGGGCTCGCCGCTGGCGCAGCGCAGGGTGGTTCCCGTCGCCGCGCTGCAGAGCGTGCCGCTGATCTCCTACGAGCGCGGCACCCCGATCGGCGACGTGGTGGGCGAGCATCTCGCGGCGCATGGCGTGCGGCAGCAGCCCGAGATCACCGTGCGTTACCCGCTCATCGCCTGCATGTTCGTCGATGCCGGGCTGGGTGCCGCGGTGATCGATCCTTTCATGGCGCTGGAGCCGAAGCGGTGGCGCTTCGCGATGCGCCCGCTCGATCCGCCGCTGAGCATGGAGGCCTGGCTGCTGACGCCGGCCGCGCAACCTCTTCCCCATGCCGGGCGGGGCTTCATCAAGGCCCTGCGCGAGACGCTGGCGAAGCTGCTTCCTCAGGACTGAGTCTCGGTACCGGCTGTGCGCAGGGCGGCCGCAGATCGGCAATTGGAATTGGGGTGCTAGGTGTTTAGTCCCGGCATTTGATGGGTTGGATCGAGGCTGAATCGTTCAGGCTCGGCTGTCCAGCATTTGCAGA
>NZ_JBXAQB010000023.1:0-62414 GCF_058806835.1 Roseococcus sp. GW821-FHT12F05 | reverse complement strand
CCCATGCAGAACCTGGCCCATAGCGCTTCCTTCCACTCCCGCGAAAAGACTGCACCATCAAAATCCGGGATCAAACACCTAGACCTTGCATGCCATGCATCTCATGCATCATATGCAGGAGATGCTCAAAGTCCCCTCCGCCGAATTCCAGCGCAACATCGGGCACTACCAGGATGTCGCGCTGACCGAACCCGTCGCCGTCACGCGGCGCGGCCGGACGCGCACGGTGATGATCTCGATCGCCGAATACGAACGGCTGAAGCGGCGTGACCGAGAGGTGCTGGGTCCGGAGGACTTCACCGCCGAAGACATCGCCGCCATCCAGGCGGCGCGCGCCCCCGACGCCGCCAAGGCCTTCGACGACGAGCTGACCTGATCCGGTGGGATTTCCCGAGCCGGTTCCAGGCCTCGTCATCCGCTACAGCTATCTCTGGCGGCGCGAGCATGCGCGCGGCCAGGAGGAGGGCCTCAAGGACCGGCCCTGCGCCATCGTGCTGGTCACGACAGGAAGCACAGGTGGCCGCGCGGTCACCGTCCTACCGGTGACACATTCCCCGCCTTCCGATCCTGCTCTCGCCGTCGAACTGCCACCGGCCACCAAACGCCGTCTCGGCATGGACGGCGAGCGCTCCTGGGTCGTTCTCGCCGAGGCGAACCGGTTCGCCTGGCCCGGCCCTGATCTCCGGCCTTCCATCGCCGGCGACCCGGCCAGCGCGGCCTACGGCCTGCTGCCTCATGCCATCTTCGAAACGATCCGCCTGAAATTCCTGATGGTGCTGAAGTCGGGTGCGGCCCGGGCGATCCGGCGAACGGAATAGGCGCCGTTGGTTTTGCATCCGGACGGGGCTATGAAGCGCCGCGATGACCAAAAAGCCCCTCTCCTTCCAGCAGATGATCCTGACCTTGCACGACTACTGGTCGTCGCAGGGTTGCCTGATCCTTCAGCCCTACGACATGGAGATGGGCGCCGGCACGTTTCACCCGGCGACGACGCTCCGCGCCCTCGGCCCGCAGCCCTGGAGCGCCGCCTATGTGCAGCCCTCGCGCCGCCCCTCCGATGGGCGCTACGGCGAGAACCCGAACCGCCTCCAGCACTACTACCAGTACCAGGTCATCATGAAGCCGAGCCCGCGCGACCCGCAGGGCATGCTCATGGACAGCTACCGCGCCCTTGGCCTCGACCCCGCGCTGCACGACATCCGCTTCGTCGAGGACGACTGGGAGAGCCCGACGCTCGGCGCCTGGGGCCTCGGCTGGGAGGTCTGGTGCGACGGGATGGAGGTGACGCAGTTCACCTATTTCCAGCAGGTCGGCGGCATCCCCTGCGAGGTGCCCTCCTGCGAGCTCACCTACGGGCTCGAGCGGCTGGCGATGTACATCCAGGGCGTGGAGCGGGTCTACGACCTCGACTTCAACGGCCGCGGCGTGACCTATGGCGAGGTCTTCCTCCGCGCGGAGAAGGAATACAGCGCGCACAACTTCGAATTCGCCGACGTGACCTTGCTCAAGCGGCAGTTCGAGGAGGCGGAACAGGAATGCGCGTCGCTGGTGGCGCATGGCCTGGCCATGCCGGCCTACGACCAGTGCATCAAGGCGAGCCACCGCTTCAACCTGCTGGACGCGCGCGGCGCCATCAGCGTGACCGAGCGCGCCTCCTATATCGGCCGTGTCAGGGCGCTGGCGAAGGCCTGCTGCGAAAGCTGGCTGGCAGGCGCGGCCTAGGGTAGAATAACCGAGGAGGTTTCTACCATGGGCCAGCTGAACATCAAGGACGACGAGCTGATCGCCAGACTGAAACGGCTGGCGGAGCGGCGCAGCACCTCCGTGGTCGAGGTCCTGCGGCGCATGGTCGACCAGGAAGTGATGCGGGATGAGGAGGAGATCGCCCGGCGGCTGGACGCCATCCGCGAGATCACGCGCGGGTCCGCCAAACTGTTCCCGCCTGGCACCAGCAGCGACCATTCCGATCTCTATGACGAGAACGGCCTGCCCAAGTGATTGTCGACACCTCCGCCCTGTTCGCGATGCTCTATGAGGAGCCGGAGGCGCCGGCCATGGAGCAGGCCCTCGCCATCGAGGGCCGGGCGGTGATGTCGGCCGCCAGCGTCCTGGAGGCCGGAATCGTCTGCGAGGGTCGGGGCGGCGCCGCGGCCGCAGCGCGCCTGGACGCCCTTCTCTCTCGCATCCGGGTCGAGATTGTCCCCTTCACCGCCGAGCACGCTGCCATGGCCCGCGAGGGCTGGCGCCGCTACGGCAAGGGCCGCCACCCCGCCGGACTCAACTTCGGCGATTGCTTCGCCTATGCGCTCGCCAGGAGCCGCGACGAACCTCTCCTCTTCAAGGGCGATGACTTCGCCCGCACCGACGTGAAGGCCGCCATCTAGTGCCCGAATTGCTGATCGAATTCCTGACCGAGGAAATCCCCGCGCGCATGCAGGCCCGCGCCGCCGAGGACCTGTGCCGGCTGGCCAAGGCCGCCCTGGCCCCGCTGATCCAGGGCGAGCCGCGGGGCTTCTATGGCCCCCGCCGCATCGGCCTCGTCGCTGACATGGCGCTCTCCGCCGAGACGCCGGCCAAGGAGGAGCGCGGCCCGCGCATCGGCGCGCCGGAGCAGGCGCTGGCCGGCTTTCTCAAGAAGCACGGCGCCACCCGAGAGATGCTCACCGAGCAGAACGGCTTTCTGGTGCTGATGAAGCCCGGCGAGACCATCACCGCCGAGGCCCTGCTGCACCGCGCGCTGCCCGAGATCGTCTGGAGCTTCCCCTGGCCCAAGAGCATGCGCTGGGCCAGTTCGGCGCTGATGTGGGTGCGGCCGCTGCAGCGCGTGCTCGTCCTGCTGGACAGCAAGGTGGTGCCGGTCGCCTTCGCCCGCGGCAACGATGCCGCCCATGGGCTGGTCGCCGCCGATCTGACCGAGGGTCACCGCGTCCATGCGCCCGGCGCCTTCGCCGTGACCGGCGCGGCCGATCACGCGAAGAGGCTGGGCGAGCACTTCGTCGTGCTCGACGCCGCCGCGCGCATGACGACGATCCGCGAGGGCGTCGCCGCGCTGGCCGCCGCCGAGGGTCTGGAGGTCGTCCCCGACGAGGGCCTGCTCGCCGAGGTCGCGGGGCTGGTGGAATGGCCGGTGCCGCTCCTGGGTCGCATCGACGATGACTTCATGGATCTGCCGCCCGAGGTCATGCGGACCTCCATGCGCGTGAACCAGCGCTACTTCGCGCTGCGCAAGCCGGACGGCTCGGCCGCGCCGCGTTTCGCGCTGGTGGCGAACATCACAGCGACCGATGGCGGCACGGCGCTGGTCGCGGGCAACGAGCGCGTGCTGCGCGCCCGCCTCTCCGACGCGCGCTTCTTCTGGGACCAGGACCGCAAGCAGCGGCTGGAAGACTTCCTGCCGAAGCTGGACGGCGCGGTCTTCCACGCCAAGCTCGGCACGCAGGGGCAGCGCGTGCTGCGACTCACGCGGCTGGCGGGCTACCTCGCGCCCCTGGTCGGTGCCGACACCGCGCTGGCCGAGCGCGCGGCGCTGCTCGCCAAGGCGGATCTCGTCTCCGGCATGGTGGGCGAGTTTCCCGAGCTCCAGGGCGTCATGGGCGGCTATTACGCCCGTCTGCAGGGCGAGGATATCAGAGTGGCCGAGGCCATCGCGCAACACTACCGCCCGCTCGGCCCGACCGATGCTGTGCCGACCGAGCCGGTCGCCATCGCCGTGGCGCTGGCGGACAAGCTGGACCAGCTCGCCGGCTTCTTCGCCGCCGACGAGCGGCCGACCGGCAGCGGCGATCCTTTCGCGCTGCGCCGCGCCGCCCTCGGCGTCATCCGCATGCTGCGCGAGAACGGGTTGCGCCTGCGCCTCGCGGACATCCTCGGCGAGGCCTTCTTCGGCTTCCCGCAGGCCACCGGCGCCACCGCCTCGCCCGAGTTCGGCATGGCCGTCGCCGCCGAGCGGGTGAAATCCGGCGCGCCGAAGGATGGCCGCCACCCGCCCATGGTCGCGGCCTTCGCGGCCGGCGTGGTGGACTTCCTCACCGACCGCCTCCGCGTCCAGCTCCGCGCCGAGGGCGCGCGCCATGACCTCGTCGCCGCCGGCATCGGTGAGGACGACGACATCCTGCGCATCCTTTCGCGCGCCGAGGCGTTGAAGGGCCTCGTCGAATCCGAGGACGGAAAGAACCTCCTTGCCGCCTACAAGCGTGCCCAGAACATCCTGCGCATCGAGGAAAAGAAGGACGGCCCGCATTCCGGCCCGGTGGACGCCTCCCTCCTCGCCTTGCCCGAGGAACAGGCCCTCAACGCCGCGCTCGACCAGGCGGAATCCGAGGTCCGGAAGCAGCTGGCGGCGGAAGACTTCGGCCCTGCCATGTCCGCCCTCGCAGCCCTCCGCCCCCCGGTCGACGCCTTCTTCGACCGTATCCTCGTCAACGACCCCGAGCCTTCATTACGCCGCAACCGTCTGCGACTACTCTCCCGCCTCCGCACCGCGATGGACGCCGTCGGCGACCTGTCGAAAATCGAAGCCTGAAGGAAACCGCGCATGACACAGTGGGTGTACAGCTTCGGCGCCGGCCACAACGAAGGCAGCGCCGGGATGCGGAACCTACTCGGCGGCAAGGGGGCCAATCTGGCCGAGATGGCTGCGATCGGCCTGCCCGTGCCGCCCGGCTTCACCATCACGACAGAGGTCTGCACCTATTTCTACGACCACGGGAAGCAGTACCCCGCCGACCTCGATGATGCGGTCACCGCCGCGCTCACGCGCATCGAGGAGGCCGTCGGCCTGAAGTTCGGCGACACGGAAAAGCCGCTCCTCGTCTCCGTCCGCTCCGGCGCGCGCGTCTCCATGCCGGGCATGATGGACACCGTCCTGAACCTCGGCCTGAACGACCAGACCGTGGAGGGCCTCGCCAAGGCCAGCGGCGACGAGCGCTTCGCCTGGGACAGCTACCGCCGCTTCATCCAGATGTACGGCTCGGTCGTGCTCGACGTGGACCACCACCGCTTCGAGGAGATCATCGAGGACGTGAAGCTCGACCGCGGCGTGGCCGAGGACACCGCGCTGTCAGCCGCCGACTGGCAGGACGTCGCGATGGGCTTCAAGACCGTCGTCGCCGATGCCACCGGCGAGCCCTTCCCGCAAGACCCCAAGGCGCAGCTCTGGGGCGCGATCGGCGCCGTCTTCGGCTCCTGGATGAACGCCCGCGCCAACACCTACCGCCGGCTGAACGACATCCCCGCGAGCTGGGGCACGGCGGTGAACGTCCAGGCCATGGTCTTCGGCAACATGGGCGACGACTGCGCCACCGGCGTCTGCTTCACCCGCGATCCCTCGACCGGGGAGAACATCTTCTACGGCGAGTACCTCGTGAACGCGCAGGGCGAAGATGTCGTGGCCGGCATCCGCACGCCGCAGCCCATGAGCTCCGAGCGCGCTAAGGCGGGCGAGAAGCCGATGGAATCGGTGATGCCCGCCGCCTACCAGGAGCTCGTCCGCGTCCGCTCCGTGCTCGAGAAGCACTACAAGGACATGCAGGACATCGAGTTCACAGTGCAGCAGAACAAGCTCTACATGCTGCAGACCCGCAACGGGAAGCGCACCGCCGCAGCCTCGCTGAAGATCGCCGTCGACATGTGCCGCGAAGGACTGATCGAGGAGACCGAGGCCGTCACGCGCGTGGCCCCCGGCTCGCTCGACCAGCTCCTGCACCCGACGCTCGATCCCAAGGCGCCGCGCAAGCTGCTGAGCAAGGGCCTGCCCGCCTCGCCGGGCGCAGCCTGCGGCGTGGTGGTCTTCAGCTCCGACGAAGCCGAGATGCGGTCGCAGAAGGGCGAGAGCGTCATCCTCGTCCGCATCGAGACCTCGCCGGAGGACATCCACGGCATGCATGCGGCCCGCGGCATCCTCACCACGCGCGGCGGCATGACCAGCCACGCGGCGGTGGTCGCGCGCGGCATGGGCCGGCCCTGCGTGGCCGGCGCCGGCGGCGTCGCGGTGGACTACGCCTCGCAGGCGCTCTCGGCGGGCGGAAACATCGTCCGCGCGGGCGACACGATCACGCTGGACGGCGCCACCGGTGAGATTTTTCTCGGCTCCATCGCGATGATCGAGCCGCAGCTCTCCGGCGACTTCGCGACGCTCATGGAATGGGCCGACAAGGTTCGCCGCATGAAGGTGCGCGCCAACGCCGAGACTCCACTGGACGCCGAGACGGCCCGGAAATTCGGCGCGGAGGGCATCGGCCTCTGCCGCACCGAGCACATGTTCTTCGACCCCGAGCGCATCGGCGCCGTGCGGCAGATGATCATGTCCGAGACCGAGGAGGGCCGCCGCGCCGCCCTCGCCAAGCTCCTGCCTTTCCAGCGCGGCGACTTCACCGAGCTCTTCCGCATCATGGCGGGCCTGCCGGTCACCATCCGCCTGCTGGACCCGCCGCTGCACGAGTTCCTGCCGCACACCGAGGAGGAGATCGCCGAAGTCGCCGCCAGCCTCGGTGTCGAGGCCGCCGCCATGCAGCGCCGCGCCTCGGAGCTCTCGGAGGCCAACCCGATGCTCGGCCATCGCGGCTGCCGCCTCGGCGTGACCTTCCCCGAGATCTACGAGATGCAGGCCCGTGCCATCTTCGAGGCGGCCGTCGCCGTCGCGAAGGAGACCGGCCTGGCGCCCGTGCCGGAGATCATGATCCCGCTGGTGATGGTGAAGCGCGAGCTCGACATCACCCGCGCCCAGGTGGACGGCATCGCGAAGCAGGTCTTCGAGGAGACCGGCACGACCATCGAGTACCTGGTCGGCACCATGATCGAGTTGCCGCGCGCCTGCCTCACCGCCGACAGCATCGCCGAGAGCGCGGACTTCTTCAGCTTCGGCACCAACGACCTGACGCAGACCACCTTCGGCCTCTCGCGCGACGACGCCGGAAAGTTCCTGCCGACCTATGTCGAGAAGAACATCCTGCCGAAGGACCCCTTCGTCTCCATCGACCCCGAGGGTGTGGGCGCGCTCATGTCGATCGGCGCGCAGAAGGGGCGGAGCGTGAAGGCGGCGCTGAAGCTCGGCATCTGCGGCGAGCACGGCGGCGATCCGTCCTCGATCCAGTTCTGCGAGACGGTCGGGCTGGATTACGTGTCCTGCTCGCCCTATCGCGTGCCGGTCGCGCGGCTGGCGGCAGCGCAGGCGGCGCTGAGCGGCGGCGGCATCGACAGGACGGCTTGAGGAGGGCTCCGCCCCCCCTCAAACCCCTGCCGCGGATTACCGACTGCTGGAGGAAGCGAGGTGCCAAAAAGTACGACTTGCGAAGCCCGCAGCGGAGACCGCTGGGAGTCGATGGACATTTTAAAGGCGCTGCTGAACCGCGGTGCTGTTGGGATGCGGTGTCCCGAATGTCGCGGCAAGGTACGCGCTCATGAAGAAGGCACGACGGGCCAAGCGGCTCATTTCGAGCACACCCGAGCTCACGCTGGCTGCAGCTTCAGCGCGACTTGGGATGGGCGGAGTCGCAGCCTACACTCAATCCCACTCGGCTAGCTTCCTGACCGTAGGCCGGGCATCTGCAAAGCACCAACGTCTATAAATCCCTAGCTCCTGTCACCAGTGCCGCAACCGCACGCGGCGCGGGGCGCATGCTGGCATAGGCGACATCACCGAAATCTTGCAGGCGACGCTCCACCGCAGCGAAGGCCCGGCGATCGCGTGCCGCAACCGGCGCGTCCGGCGTGTTCGTGCGGTGTGCCACATAGCGCGCCAGCGTGCCCGCCCCGCGCCGATGCGCCGCAGCCACCATGCCGGACTCGGTCAGCGTGATGTCCTGCCCATTCATCCCGCGAATCACCGCACCCTGCTGCGCCAAAGCGCCGTTGCGGTCGATCAGCGTCTCCGTCCGCCGGAGATAGGCGGAAAACGCCGCCTCCTGAGCCGAAGGATTCGCCAGGAACTCCACATCGCTGCTCACCCCAGCCCGCTGCGCCGCCGCCGTCCAGTTCCCCTGCGCATCCTTCCACCCGATGTCGAGCAGCGTGTTCGGCAGGAACTGGTACCGCCCCAGCGCGCCCGAACGGGGGTTGCGCAGCCCGTAGCCGTGCTGCGCCTGCTCCGCGCTGCGCTCGGCCTGGGCGATGCGCTGGCGGAACTCACCATTGGGCCAGGTCTCCCAGGCCCGCGTGATCGTCCCGACGCCGGAGAGCGGTACGCCCCGCATGGGCGCAGCCCCCTCCTGCGCCCGCGCCATGGCGACCTGGAACCCGCCGCCTGCCACGGCGGCGCGAGCGCGAGGCACGGAGGAAGCCTGGGCGGGGGCGGCGGCGCGAATCTGTTCCACGCCGCGAAGATGCCTGGAAGAATCTAACGGACGATTAAGCCTCGGTCGCTTCCGGCAGCTTCATCCAGCCCGGCACGCGCGGCCGCAGCACCGCCTCGCCGCAGCGCAGCTCGCCCGACAGCGCCGCCAGCCGCAGCAGCGCCATCCCGCGCGCACCCTGCCCCGAGCGCATCTCGCCGACCTCCGCGCCATCCCGCGTCACGGGCGTGCCCCGTGCCGGCATCGGCCCCTCGACCTCCACCGGCACCAGCCGCCGCTTGATCAGCCCGCGATACTTGGTCCGCGCCGTCAGCTCCTGGCCCATGTAGCAGCCCTTGGACCAGGAGACGCCGTGCAGCTCGTCGAAGCCGGCCTCGAGCAGGATGGACTGCTCGGCCTGCATGTCCCGGCTACCGTCGGGCAGGCCCAGCGACAGCCGGTGGGCATCGTAGGCCTCCACTGAGGCCGTCGTCGGCAGGGGCGCTTCCGTGACGAGCCGCCAGCCCGCCTCCGGGAGCCGCGGGTCCGGCACCCCGCCCACAGGCATCGGCTCGCCCCATCCCGCTTGCACGGAAAACCCCTCCAGCCGCGCCATGGCGACCTTCGAACGGAGCCTGAACCGCAGCAGCTTGGTCATGACCATCTCGGCCTGCCCGGCCTCGACATCCATCAGCAGCCGCTCCGGCTCCGGCACCAGGAAGAAGTCGGCCAGCCACTTGCCCTGGGGCGTCAGCAGCGCGGCCCAGAGCGCCCCGCCCTCCGGGATCGCCGTCACGTCGTTCGAGATCAGGCCCTGGAGGAAGGCCAGCCGGTCCTCGCCGGTGACTTCCAGGACGGCACGGTCGGCCAAGGTGGCGATAGGCTGGGTGGCAATGGGCATGCGCTGGAATGTGGCAGCTTCGCCAGGGGGTTCAACCGGGAAGCTTTCTGCTAGAGGGGCGCGGTGCGCATTCTCTTCATCACCTCGACGCGGATCGGCGACGCCGTGCTCTCCACGGGCCTGCTCGACCACCTGTTGCGGCAGCACCCGGAGGCCCGGATCACCATCGCCTGCGGCCATGTGGCCGAGGGCGTCTTCGCCCGCATGCCCGGGCTGGAGCGGATCATCCCGCTGACCAAGAAGCGCTGGTCGCTGCACTGGCTGGAGCTCTGGTGGCAAGTGGCCTTCCGCCGCTGGGACCTGGTGGTGGACCTGCGCGGCTCGGCCATGGCCTGGCTGCTCTGGACGCGCCGGCGGGCGGTGATGCGCGGCGGACGGCGTCCCGGACATCGCATCCAGTACCTCGCCGAGGCGCTGGGCGTGTCCCCCGCCCCGCGCCCGGTCGTCTGGTTCAATGCGGAGGACATGGCGCGCGCCGAGGCGGTGCTGCCCCACGGCCCCTACCTCATCCTCGGCCCCACGGCCAACTGGCATGTGAAGACCTGGCCCGCCGAGCGCTTCGTGGACATGACCCATCGGCTGACAAAGCTTTTCGGCCCGCTGCCCAAAGCCTATGTCGCGGTCCTGGGCGGGCCCGGCGAGCAGGAGCGGCGCATGGCCGAGCCGGTGCTGAAGGCTTTGCCCAATGCCGTCGATCTCGTGGGCAAGCTCTCTCTGCCCGAGGTCGCGGCCGTGCTGTCCCGGGCCTCGCTCTATGTCGGCAACGATTCCGGCCTGATGCACATCGCGGCCGCAACCGGCGTGCCGACGCTTGGCCTCTTCGGCCCGACCCCGGCCAGTGAGTACGGCCCCGTCGGTGCCCGCGCCGAGGCCGTGCTGGCCGACGGCCCGCCCGCGACCACGCCCATGGACAAGCTGGAGGTGGAGACCGTCGTCGAGGCCGCCACGCGGCTGCTCACCCCCCTGCCTGCGCCAGGCGTGCCGGCATGAGGCTGTCCGCCCTCGTCGTCGCGCGCAACGAGGAGGCCCGCCTGCCTGCCTGCCTCGCCACGCTCGGCTTCGCGGACGAGGTGGTGGTGGTGCTCGACCGCAGCACCGATTCCAGCGCGGCGATCGCCCGCGGCGTGGGCGCCCGCGTGCTGCAGGGCGAATGGACGCTGGAGGGCGATCGCCGGAACGCCGGCATCGCCGCCTGCACCGGCGACTGGATCCTGGAGGTGGACGCCGACGAGCGCGTGCCGCCGGAGCTCGGGAACGACATCCGCCACGTCGTCGCCGTGAGCCCCGACGCCTTCCACCGCGTCCGCATCGACAACTACGTGGGCGATCGCCTGATCCTGCACGGCTGGGGCGGCAGCTTCGGCACGACGCTGAAGCCCATCCTCTTCCGCAAGGGCGCCAAGCACTGGCGCGCCCAGCGCGTGCATCCCGGCCTCGACTGGACGGGCAGCGAGGGCGCACGGATCACCGCCCACGGCATCCGCCACGAGGTGGACCGCGACATCTCCGACATGCTGCGCCGGCTCGACCGCTACAGCAGCGCCAAGGCGGCCGATCTTCTGGAGTCCGGCGACATCGGCACGCTCGGCAACAACCTGCGCCGCTTCGTCTCGCGGACCTTCAAGTGCCTCATCGGCCGAAAGGGCTACAAGGAGGGCGGCTGGGGCGTGCTGATCGCGCTCTGCGCGGGGCTTTTCCCGCTGCTCTCGCACCTCAAGGCGCGGCTGGAGCCGGAGCGGCACCGGCCTTGAGGATCGTCCTCGCCAATGAGGGCCCGCGCATCGAGGCCGACGCCGTCGGCACGCGGCCGCTCGGCGGGGTGGAGACGGCGGTGGCCCTGCTGGCGCGGGAGTTTTCCGCGCGCGACCATGACTTCCATCTGCATTTCGAGGGCGAGACCGCCCCCCTGCCCGACCGCGCGGACCTCGTCGTCGCCGCGCGCGTGCCGCGCCTCTTCTCCGAGCTGCCAAAGGGCCGGCGCGTCCTCTGGCTGCACAACCCCGCGCGCTACCTGCGCAAGCCGCGCCACGCCTGGCCGCTGCTGATGGCCCGCCCCACGCTCGTCACGCTCGGGCCGCATCACGCGGCGACGCTCCCCGGATGGCTGCCGGGCCGGCGCGCGCAGATCCCGCTCGCCGTCGCCCCGCCCTTCGGGGAGCCCACGCCCGAGCGCCGCCCGCCCGCGCCGGTGGCCATCTTCACCTCCAACCCCACGCGCGGGCTGGACGAGCTGGCCGCCCTCTGGCCGCGCATCGGGACCGGCGAGCTGCACGCCTATTCCGGCGCCGCGACCTATGGCGGCGACGCACGCCTCGCCGGGCGCGCCGCGCCCATCCTGGACCGGGCGGCCGCGAGCGGCGCCCGCATCCTCGCCCCCGTCGCGCGCACGGAGCTGCGGGAGAGGCTGATGGAGGCACGCTGCATGCTCTACCTCGGCGACGAGGGCGAGACCTTCTGCCTCGCCCTCGCGGAGGCACAGGCGGTCGGGCTGCCCTGCGTGGTGATGGACCGCGGCGCCGTGGCTGAGCGCATCGTGGACGGCGTCACCGGCATCGTCGCGCGCGACGAGGCAGCCTTCGTCGAGGCCGCGCGCCGCCTCCTCACGGACGACGCGGCCTGGCTCGCCATGCACCGCGCCGGCCTCGCGCGCGGCCCGGGTCCGGGCTGGGGCGATGTCGCCACCCGCTTCGAGGCGCTCGCATGATCCGACTCGCCAATATCATGGCCGGCGCGAAGCACGGCGGCGCCGAGGCCTTCTACGAGCGCCTGACCCTCGCCTTGCATGGCGCGGGCGATGAGGTGCTGCCCATCATCCGCCGCGATCCCGAGCGCGCCGCACGCCTCGCCGCTGGCGGCCTGTGCCCGGTCGAGCTCCGCTTCGGTGGGCCGATCGACATCCTGACGCGCCCGCGCATCGGCCTGCTGCTGAAGAAGTTCCAGCCGACCGTCACCATGGCCTGGATGAACCGCGCGGGCAGCAAGACGCCGTCTGCCCCCGATCCTTATCCCGGCGATCCACAGCTCTGGCCCACGGTCGGGCGGCTCGGCGGCTACTACGACCTCAAATACTATCGGGATTGCAACCATCTCGTCGGCAACACGCGCGACCTGCGGGACTGGATCGTCGCCCAGGGCTGTCCGGCGGCGAACGCCCATTACCTCCCCAACTTCGTGACGGATCTGGCCGGCGCCGCGCCGGCGGAACTTCCCGGCGCCGCGCCGCGCCTGCTCGCCATGGGCCGCCTGCACCGGAACAAGGGCTTCGACGTCGCGATCCGTGCCCTGGCCCTCGTCCCCGACGCCACCCTCTGCATCGCCGGCGAAGGCCCGGAGCGCGAGGCCCTGACCGCCCTGGCCCGCGCATGCGGCGTCGCCGATCGCGTGCATCTGCTCGGCTGGCGGGAGGACATCGGCGCCCTGCTGGCGGCCTGCGACCTTTTCGTCTGCTCGTCCCGCCACGAGCCGCTGGGCAACATCGTGCTGGAAGCCTGGTCCGCCTCACGCCCCGTGATCGCCGCCGCCGCCCAGGGGCCGAGCGAGCTGATCGTACCGGGCGAGACCGGCCTCCTCGTCCCTGTCGACTCGGCCGAGGCGCTGGCCGATGCCATCAAATCAGCGCTCGCCGACCCGCGGGACGCCGCACGGCTGGCGCATAACGGCCGGAAGGAATTCGAGAAAAACTTCGCCGAGGGACCCGTCCTCGCCCAGTGGCGGGATTTCCTCCACAAGGTGCAGCGATGAGGAACCGAAGGGTGCGTCCCCAAATGGACCGCGGATCGATCGCCGAGGGATTTTGTGGGCTGGCCAGGGTCGCGGCACTGCCGCGACGGGCCGAGTCCGATGCCTACCCATCGAGCCAAGCCGCTGACGCCGCCAGGACGCAAAAGACCCGGCGAGCGGCCGCGCAGCCATTTGGGGATGCACCCTGACATGTGCGGTCTCGCCGGCCTTGCTTTGCGCCCGGGCGCGCCCCTGCCCGCCGCGGCGCTGGAGGCGATGACGACCGCCCTCGCCCATCGCGGGCCGGACGGCGCTGGGCACCACATGGCCGGCGGCGTGGCCCTGGCCCACACGCGCCTCTCCATCATCGACCTCGTGACCGGGGACCAGCCGCTCTTCGCCGGCGGCGCCGCCCTCGTCGCCAATGGCGAGATCTACAACTACCGGGAGCTGCGCGAGCGGAACCAGCTCGTCTGCGCCACCCAGTCGGACTGCGAGCCGCCGCTGCACCTCTACCGCCGCGACGGGCTGAACTTCGTCGACAACCTGCGCGGCATGTACGCGATCGCCCTGCACGACCGCGCCACGCGCCGCCTCGTGCTGGCGCGCGACCCCTTCGGCATCAAGCCGCTCTACATCGCCGAGACCAAGGATGGCATCGCCTTCGCCTCCGAGCCGCAGGCGCTGATCGCCGCGGGCCTCGTGCAGCCCCGCATCCGCACCGAGGCGCGCGACGAGCTGCTGCAGCTGCAGTTCACCACCGGCGCCGAGACCATCTTCCAGGGCATCCGCCGCCTGCTGCCGGGCGAGAGCCTCTGCATCGCCGACGGCAAGATCGTCGAGCGGCACCGCCGCATCGCCCTGCCGGAGGGCCCGCCCGAGGCTATCTCCGAGGAGGAGGCGCTGTCCCGCCTCGACACGGCGCTGGAGGAGAGCGTCCTGCTGCACCAGCGCAGCGACGTGCCCTATGGCCTCTTCCTCTCGGGCGGCACGGATTCGGCCGCGATCCTCGCCATGATGGCCCGCCTCAACGAGAAGCCGGTGATGGCCTTCACCGCCGGCTTCGACGTGAAGGGCGCCGCCGACGAGCGCGCGGCCGCCCGCCATGCCGCCGAGGCCGCCGGCGCCCATCATGTCGAGGTGCTGGTCAGCGAGGAGATGGTCTGGAAGCACCTCCCCGAGATCGTCGGCGCCATGGACGACCCGGCCGCCGACTACGCCATCATCCCCACCTGGTTCCTCGCCCGCCGCGCGCGGCAGGATGTGAAGGTGGTGCTGGCCGGCGAAGGCGGCGACGAAATCTTCGGGGGCTACGGCCGCTATCGCGCGGCGATGCGGCCCTGGTGGCTCTGGGGCCGCGCCATGCGCGCGCGCGGCGCCTTCGACCGGCTGGAGGTGTTCCGCAACCCGCCGCGCTCCTGGCGCGACGGCATCGCCGCCGCCGAGACCGAGGCCGCGACCGGCGGCCGCACCCGCCTGCAGGCCGCGCAGGCCGTGGACGTCGCCGACTGGCTGCCCAACGACCTCCTGACCAAGCTCGACCGCTGCCTGATGGCCCATGGCGTCGAGGGCCGCACGCCCTTCCTGGACGAAGGCGTGGCCGCGGCCGCCTTCCGCCTGCCGGACGCGCTGAAGGTGCGGAAGAACACGGGCAAGTGGCTCCTGCGCAAATGGCTGGCGCGGAATTTTCCGGCATCCGAGCCTCACCGACCGAAGCAGGGCTTCACCGTGCCGATCGGCGCCTGGATCGCGCGCCGGGCCGACAAGCTCGGGCCGCTGGTGGCGCGGCAGCCCGGCATCGCCGAGCTCTGCCTGCCCGGGAAGGTCGAGCAGCTCTTCCGCCACGCGGCCGAGAAGCGGCCGGGCAACGCGGCCTGGCACCTGCTCTTCTATGCGATCTGGCACCGCCGCCACGTCGAGGGGAAGCGCGCCGAGGGGAACGTCTTCGAGTTCCTGGCCTGAAGCCATTTCCGGCGAGAATGATTCACGTCTCCGGCGATTCCGCCTTCGGCGATCATGCTCGGGCTACTCGCCGATATTCAGCAGCGCGCCCTTCACCCGCGCGGCCTGGAACTGGCTCATGAAGACCCAGCCCATCCCGGCAATCCACGCCGCGTCCAGCAGATAGGCCGCGCCGAGGTGCCCCCAGGCGATCTCGCCATGGGTCAGCGCCGCGCGCATCCCCTCGAAAATGTGCGAGGCCGGCAGCGCCAGCGAGACCGGCTGCAGCCAGGCGGGCAGGATGCTCACGGGATAGAAGACCGCCGCGAAGGGCGTGATGCCGAAGAGCACCGACCAGGCCAGCGTCTCCGCCCCCGCGCCGTAGCGCAGGATCAGCGAGGTCACGCCCAGCGCCACCGCCCAGCCCATGATGATGAGCGCCGCGAAGAAGGCGACCATCAGCGGGCCGAGGGCGAAGATGTTGAAGGAATAGAGGAACCAGGCCAGCAGCATGGCCGGGATCACGCCGATCATCGTCCGCAGCAGGGCCATGGCGGCGAGGCCCGCCACCAGCTCGCCTGGCCTGAGCGGCGAGACGAAGATGTGGCCGAGGTTGCGCGACCAGATCTCCTCCAGGAAGGAGACGGAGAAGCCCATCTGGCTGCGCAGCGCGCCCTCCCAGAGCAGCACGCCGCCCAGCAGCACGCCGGCCGCGACGGAGCCGAGGTTGTTCTGCACGCCGGCGAGATAGGCCGTGATGAACCCCCAGACGACCATCTGCAGCACAGGCCAGTACATGAGCTCGATGAGCCGCGGCGGCGAACGGCGGTAGAGGGCGAGGTGGCGATAGACGAGCCCCCAGATGCGGCGAAGCGATCCGTTCATTGGGCCGCCTCCGCATGCGTGCCCCGCGCGATATCGAGAAAGACCTCTTCCAGGTCGCTGCGGCCGAACCGCTCGACCAGCGCGGCCGGGCTGCCCTGGTCCACCACCTGGCCCTGCTTGAGCATGAGCACATGGTCGCAGAGCCGTTCCACCTCGGCCATGTTGTGGCTGGCGAGCAGGATGGCGCAGCCGGTCTGCTCCCGGTAGCGCTCCAGCCAGGAGCGGACCCAGTCGCCGGTGTCGGGGTCGAGGCTGGCGGTGGGCTCGTCGAGCAGCAGCAGCTCGGGCCGGTTGATGAGCGCCTTGGCCAGTGCCACGCGCGTCTTCTGGCCTGCCGAGAGCTGTCCGGCCGGGCGGTCCAGCAGGTCTTCCAGCTGCAGGTCGTGCGCCAGTTCCATGATGCGCGCCTCGGCGTTCCTCACGTTGTAGAGGTGGCCATAGACGCGCAGGTTCTCGGCCACGGAAAGCCGGTGCGGCAGTGCGATGTAGGGCGAGGAAAAATTCATCCGCGCGAGGGCATTGAACCGGTCCTTCTCCATATCGTGGCCCAGCGCGGTGATGCGGCCGGAGGTCGGCACCAGCAGGCCCAGCAGCATGGCGATGGTCGTGGTCTTGCCCGCGCCGTTGCCGCCCAGCAGCCCGTAGGTCGCGCCCATGGGCATGGTGAAGCTCAGCCCACCCACCGCCGGCGGGCGGCCGGCGACATAGGTCTTCACGAGATTCTCGACGATCAGCGCCTGGGACATGGCGGGGATATGCGGCCAATGCGCCGCGTCGTCACCCCCGCGGCGGCATCGATGCGCCACCTCGGCGGGCAGCCCGGACATCCGAAGCGCCGGAATCATGGGGCGTGGGCGGCCATGGGCACCTCCCGCATGACGCAGGCCGAAAACAGGATCGAGAACCACGGGATGGCCCGGGGGAGCTGCGTGCCGCCGCCAGTTCAACGCGCAAGCCCAAGGTCCATGCCCCGGCGAGGCCTCATGAAAGCAGGGCGATGTCGACAATCACAATCCAAAACATGACCGCCCATACCGCACCGAATAAAAATCTGGCCATCTGCAAAGCCCAAAAGTCACTCATTATTTTCAGTAACGAGCAAAATTGAAATGCGACCCACGCGATTTATAGGGGTCTGATATTTTCGCTTATTTTTATTTGTGTCCTATGTTAGCGCACAGCGCAGAACACGCCGGGCGGGTCGGCCCAGGCGCCCAAGCGGTGATCTCCGAGGTTGCGGGAGGACCGGGATCCTCCCGCATTGCCGCAGCTCAGCCCCGCATGGCGCGCGCGGCCTCCACCATGTTCACCAGCGCCGGGCGCACCTCCTCCCAGCGGCGGGTCTTCAGCCCGCAATCGGGATTCACCCAGATCTGGTCCGCCGGCAGGCGCTGCGCGGCGATGCCGAGCAGCTCCCGCATCTCCGGCGCCCCCGGGACATGCGGCGAATGGATGTCGTAGACCCCCGGCCCGATCTCGTTCGGGTAGCGGAAGTCGAGAAAGGCCTCGAGCAATTCCATCCGGCTGCGCGAGGTCTCGATCGAGATCACGTCCGCATCCATGTCGGCGATGCTGGCCATGATGTCGTTGAACTCCGAGTAGCACATGTGGGTGTGGATCTGCGTGTCCTCCGCCACCCCGCTCGCCGAGATGCGGAAGCAGGCGGCGGCATCGCGCAGGTAGGCGTCCCACTGGTCGCGCCGCAGCGGCAGGCCCTCGCGGAAGGCCGGCTCGTCGATCTGGATGATGGCGATGCCGGCCGTCTCCAGATCCACCACCTCGTCGCGGATGGCATAGGCGAGCTGGCGGCGGATGGTCGGCGCCGGGACGTCGTCGCGGATGAAGGCCCATTGCATCATCGTGACCGGCCCCGTGAGCATGCCCTTCACCGGCCGCTCCGTGAGCGCCTGCGCGCGCCGCGCCCAGTCCACCGTCATGGGCTTCGGCCGCGCGACGTCGCCGTAGATCACCGGCGGCTTCACGCAGCGCGAGCCGTAGCTCTGCACCCAGCCGTTCTTCGTCACCGCGAAGCCGGTGAGGAAATCGGCGAAGTGCTCGACCATGTCGTTGCGCTCGAACTCGCCATGGACGAGGACGTCGATACCAATCTCCTCCTGCCAGCGCACCGCCTCCTCCATGCGGGCCTCGAGGAAGGCGTCGTACTCGGCCTCCGGCAGGGTGCCGCGCTTGCGGGCGACTCGCGCGGCGCGGATGTCCTGCGTCTGCGGAAAGCTGCCGATGGTGGTGGTCGGATAGTCCGGAAGGTTCAGCCGTGCGCGCTGGGCGAGGCGGCGCTCTGCGAAGGGCAGGCGCCGCGCATCCTCCGGCGTTCCCGCCGCGAGGCGCCGGGCCACCGCCTTGTCGTGCAGCCGCGGCGAGGCGCGGCGGGCGGCCTGGCGGACGTCACTGGCGTCCAGCGCCTCGGCGATGGCGCCGCGGCCCTCGACGAGGCCGCGCGCGAGCAGCGCCACCTCCTCCAGCTTCTGCTTCGCGAAGCCCATCCAGCCCTTGAGCTCGGCATCGAGGCCGGTCTCGCCGGCGAGGTCGATCGGGCTGTGCAGCAGCGAGCAGGAGGGCGCCACCTGCAGCAGCTCGAAGCGCCGCGAGGCGGCCGCCGAGCGCAGCTTCAGGAAGGCGCGCGAGAGGTCCGTCGCCCAGACGTTGCGGCCGTCCACGACGCCGAGGGACAGCACCATCCGCGCCGGCGCGTGGCGCAGGGCCACGTCCAGCATCTGCGGCGCACGCACGAGGTCGAGATGGACGCCGGCGACGGGCAGGTTCAGCGCCGTCTCCAGGTTCTCCCTGAGATCGCCGAAATAGGCGGCGAGCAGGATCGAGAGGCCCGGCGCGGCCAAGGCCAGCGCGGCATAGGTCGTGCCGAAGGCGGCGCGGGCCTGCGGCGCGAGGTCGAGCACCAGGCAGGGCTCGTCGATCTGCACCTGGGTCGCGCCGGCGGCGGCGAGGCGCTTCAGCGTCTCGGCATAGACAGGCAGCAGGCCGGGGAGCAGGTCGAGCGGATCGCCCGCGCCCTCGGCCATCTTGCCGAGCAGCAGGAAGGAGACCGGACCGAGCAGCACCGGCCGCGTCATGTGGCCGAGCGCCTTGGCCTCCAGGAAGGCCTCGACGGCGGGGAAGCCGGTGGGGGCGAACTCCTGTCCCTTGCCGAAGACGGGCACGAGGTAGTGGTAGTTCGTGTCGAACCACTTGGTCATCTCAAGCGCGGGCGCGCCGTGGCCGCCGCAGCAGGCGTCCTCGTCGCCGCGCCCGCCGCGGGCCAGGGCGAAGCGGGTCGCAAGCGAGACCGCCTCGCCCGGATGCCAGCCATAGCCATGCGGGATGGCGCCCACGGCGCAGGCCGTGTCCAGCACGTGGTCATAGAGGGAAAAATCGTTGCTCGGCGGCATGGCGATGCCGGCCTCGGCCTGCAGCGCCCAGTGGCGGGCGCGCAGCTCGGCGGCGGTGGCGAGCACGGAATCCTCGCCGGTCCTGCCGGACCAATGGGATTCGAGCGCGGTCTTGAGTTCCCGCCGCAAGCCAATGCGGGGGAAGCCCAGGTTGTAGGCGGTCATGGTCGTCTCCTGAAGGGGCGCTCAGGCCCCGGATCTGTCGGGATGAGTCGCCAGCCGGGCCCGAGCCGCACGCAGGATCGCGTGCCGGGCCGCGGCGGAAGCCGTGGGCCAGGCGACGATCTCGTCGAGACGGCGGCCGCAGCCGAGGCAGACCTCCCCATCCAGCTTGCAGATGCGCAGGCAGGGCGAGGTCGGATCGGACTCGGAGGGCCGGGGAACGGCCGGCATGGCGGTCAGGCTTTCTGGGGACAGGCCCGCATTCGCCCACGACAGGGTGTTCGGTTCAGGACATTCAGGGCGCGGCTTTGGCGCATGGTCGGTCTCTCCCTGTCCGGGGGCACCCCGCCCCGGCGGTTGGGTTTCGCGCGTGCCGGCAGGTCTCCTGGCTCACGGGTCGTCACTCGCCCCTCGGCCTTCCCGGGATCGGGATCCCAGTGACCAGCCCTCTTGCGAGGGCGATGAGAGGCCAGCTCGCCGCTGACAGTTGCGGGGGCAGCCGCCGACTTGGCTCGCATCACGAGCCTCACGGCGTTCCCTTTTCACCGGCTCGCGCCGGACCAACACGTCATCAACATATCCTTATGTCTCACCGAGTCAAGCACGTCTTGCGCGCCCCGCCGGACCCGTCAGATTGCGGCCAATTACCGACCTGCGGAGTTCTCCCCCCGATGCCCCATTTCGATCTCATCCTGCGCGGCGGCCAGGCCGTCCTGCCCTGGGGCATCGAGCCGCTGGACATCGGCGTGCGCAGCGGGCGGATCGCCGCCATGGGCGCGCTGGGCAAGGCCGAGGCCGCCCAGGTGATCGACTGCACGCATCTGCACGTGCTGCCCGGCCTGATCGACGCGCATGTCCATCTGCGCGAGCCGGGCGACCCGAAGGTCGAGACCATCGCCACGGGCACGAAGGCCGCGATCCTCGGCGGCCTGACGACGGTCTTCGACATGCCGAACACCGCGCCCTCCATCACCGATTCGGCGCAGCTGGCCTGGAAGCGCGCCTATGTGGCGGAGCATGCGTATTGCGACATGGGCCTCTATGTCGGCGCTTCGAAGAAGAACATCGCCGAGCTCGCCGAGCTGGAGCTGGAGGACAATGTCTGCGCGGTGAAGGTCTTCGCGGGCTCCTCCACGGGCGACCTGCTGATCGAGGACGACGCGACGCTGGAGGCCGTGATGCGCTCCGGCCGCCGGCGCATCTGCTACCACTCCGAGGACGAGTACCGCCTGCAGGAGCGCAAGCCGCTCTTCACCGAGGGCATGCCCCACCGCAACCACATGGTCTGGCGCGACGTGGAATGCGCGATGCTCGGCACGAAGCGCCTCATGGCCCTCGCCCGCAAGACCGGCCGTCCCGCGCACATCCTGCATGTGTCCACGGCCGAGGAGCTCGAATACCTCGGCGATTTCAAGGACATCTGCTCCGTCGAGGTGCTGATGAACCACCTCACCCAGACCGACGAGGCCTATGACCGCCTCGGCGGCTATGCGGTGATGAACCCGCCCATCCGCGAGCAGCGCCACCTCGAGGCCGCCTGGGCCGCCGTGCGCAACGGCACGGTGGACGTGGTGGGCAGCGACCACGCCCCGCATTCCCGCGAGGCCAAAGAGCGCCCCTGGCCCAACACCGCCGCCGGCCTGACGGGCGTGCAGACCATCGTGCCGGTGATGCTCGACCATGTGAGCGCCGGCCGCCTCAGCCTCTCGCGCCTCGTGGACCTGATGTGCGCCGGCCCCGCGCGGATCTACGGCGCGGTGAACAAGGGCCGCCTCTCCGTCGGCTACGACGCCGACTTCACGCTGGTGGATATGAAGAAGTCCCGCGAGATCACCAACGACTGGATCGCCAGCCCCGCCGGCTGGACGCCCTTCGACGGCTATCGCTGCCAGGGCTGGCCAGTCGGCACCATCATCCGTGGGAACGTCGCGATGCGCGACGACGAGGTGCTGGGCGCCCCGATCGGCAAGCCGGTCACCTTCCGGTGAGCACGGCGCGCGACGCCGCCGAGCGACGCGCGCAAATCACCGCCGGGATCGTCGCGCGCACCGGCATCGATGCCGCGATGATCGAGCGTCTCGTGCGCGGCTTCTACACGCGGGTGCGCAGGGACGCGCTGCTCGGCCCCGTCTTCGCCGCCCGCATCGCCGACTGGGAGCCGCATCTTCAGCGCATGTTCGCCTTCTGGTCGTCCGTCGCGCTGATGTCCGGCGAATATCACGGCAGCCCCATGGAGAAGCACCTGCCGCTTCCGGTCGACGCCGAGCATTTCGACCGCTGGCTCGCCCTCTTCGGCGCGACGGCGCGCGAGCTCTGCCCGCCGGCCGCGGCGGAGCACTTCATCGAGCGCGCCCAGCGCATCGCGCAGAGCCTGGAGATGGGCATCGCCGCCGGCCAGGGCGTGCTGCTCGGCCGGGAGGAGCGGTTCCGCCGTGGCTGAGCCGCCGGAATTCCACGACTACGCCTCCCCGGCCTGCTTCCTGCACGAGGTCGACCCCGACTATCTCGGCCATGCGCCTGAGCCCGACGCCCAGCAGCGCCGCGACGTCGCCCGCTGGCGCAAGGCAGAGCGCGAGCGGCTGATCTCGCTGCGCCTGGCCGTCGAGCCCGAGACCCGCCGCCAGGAGACGGAGCGCATCACCGCCGGGCTGGATTCGGCGATCGGCCAGGTCGCCGGCCGCATCGTCAGCGCCTACTGGCCCTTCCGCGGCGAGCCCGACCTGCGCTCCTGGCTGGAGCGAATCCACGCCCGCGGCGGCCGCTGCGCCCTTCCCGTGGTGGTGGAGAAGGCCCGGCCCCTCGTCTTCCGCGAATGGCGGCCGGGCGCCCCGCTCGCGCGCGACGTCTGGAACATCCCCGTCCCCGCCGAAGGGGCGGAAGTCGTGCCCGACATCGTCATCGCCCCCGTGGTCGGCTTCGATCCCGGCGCCTACCGGCTCGGCTACGGCGGCGGCTTCTTCGACCGGACCCTGGCCGCGATGGCCGTGAAGCCCAGGGTCCTGGGGGTCGGAACCTCGCGCGCCGCCATGCCGACCATCTTTCCCCAGCCGCACGACATCCCCATGGATGCCATCGTCACCGAGCAGGGCATCACCACAGCCCCGGCCAGCGCGCCGTCCGGTCCGCCTCCTGGGCCGGGTTGAGACTCGCCGGCCCGTCCACCACGCCCTGGACCATCGGGATCGTCCCCGGCCGGGTCACCCAGCAATCCACGCTGCCGCGGCTGCGCGTGCAGTAGGGCGGCGGCCCAGGCGCCGGCTCCCGGGCCGCGCAATAGCTCATCCCCCGGTCCAGCCGGACGATCGAGCAGTCCCGCCCCGTCACGCCCGAGACCAGGATGTCCGGCACGCTCCGCCCCACCAGGGTCAGCGAGGCCACGTTCACCCCCGCCGTCACGACCAGCGCCGGGCCGTCGCAGCCTCCCAGGAAGAGAAGGAGGAGCATCGGGAGAGGGATCAGGTGCCGCACATCCGCCACGAAACACCCGCAAGCCTTAACGCCGTGCGAACGGGCCGCTATACCCCCTCCTCCCGAACGCCCATCCCCCGGAACGAAGGCGCCTGCATTGTCCGATCTGATCGACGAGGTTGACGAGGAGCTCCGCGCCGAGCGCGCGCGCAAGCTCGCCCAGCGCTATGGCGGGCTCGTCACCGGGGTCGTGCTGCTGGCGCTCGCCGGCATCGGCGGCTGGGAGGCCTGGCGCTGGCACGAGCGGCGCGAGGCCGGCAAGGCCGCCGAATCCTACCTGGCCGTCACCCGCGACGCCGCCGCCCCGGGCGCCGACCTCCGCGCCATGGCCGACCGCTTCACCGCGATGGCGCCGAACGCGCCCGCCGGCTACCGCGCCCTGGCTCGGCTGCGCGCCGCCGCCCTCCTGGCCGAGACCGGCCAGACGGAGCAGGCCCTGGCCGGTTATGACGCCCTCTCGCGCGACGCCGAGGCGGAACCGCTCTACCGGGACCTCGCGACCGTGATGTGGGGCCTGCACGCCCTCGATTCGGGCGATGCGGCCGAGATCCAGGCCCGCATGGCCCCGCTGGCCGCGCCCGGCGCCCCCTGGCGCGCCTCCGCGCAGGAGGTCCAGGCGCTCGCCGCGCTCAAGGCCGGCAACACCGAACAGGCACGCACCACGCTCCAGGCGATCACGAGCGACGCGGCGACGCCGCAGGGGCTGCGCGACCGCGCCGGCCGCCTGCTCCAGGGACTGGGAAGCTGATGCCTGATTCGACGAAACGGCTTTTGGGTCGCCGCACGGCTCTGCTCGGCGGCGCCGCCCTCCTGGCCGGCTGCGACACCGCCCGCGACTGGGTGGACGACTTCCTCGGCACCCCCAAGGTCCCGCTTCCCGGTGAGCGCCGCCCGGTGCTCTCCAGCGAGCGCGAGGTGGCCGCCGACCAGGCCGCCCTCAGCCGCGCCTTCTCGCTGCCGCCGCCCACGCTCAACCTCGAATGGCCGACCGCGGGCGGCGCGCCGGGCCATGCGCCGGGCCACCTTTCCCTGCCCCAGCCGATCGGCGAGGTCTGGCGCACCTCCATCGGCTCGGGCAACGCCTACCGCCGCCGCCTCACCGCCTCGCCGCTGGTGGTCGGGGATTCGATCTTCGCAGTCGACGCGCAGGGCTGGGTGACCTGCCTCGACGTCGCCCGTGGCGGCCGCCGCTGGCAGACCGACACCCGCCCCCGCCGCGACCGCGACGGCGCGCTGGGCGGTGCCATCGCCTTCTCCGACGGCGTGCTCTACGTCGCCACCGGCCTCGCCGAGGTGCTGGCGCTCGACCCTGGCTCGGGCGAGATCAAGTGGCGCGCACCGCTGCCCGTACCGGCCCGCGGCGGCCTCTCCGTCGCCGGCAACAAGATCCTGGTACCGACGGTGGAGAACCACCTCCTCGCGCTCACCACCGAGGACGGCAGCCGCTCCTGGGCCTTCCGCGCCTCGCCCGTGCAGGCGCTGCCGCTCGGCCTGCCCAGCCCGGCCGTCGAGGGCGACGTGGCCGTAGCCGGCTTCGCCTCGGGCGAGATCGTGGCGCTCAACGTCGCCGACGGCCGCGTGCTCTGGAGCGACAGCCTCGGCACCACGCGGGGCGGTGTCTCCATCGCCGATATCGGCGCCATCTCGGCGCTGCCGGTGATCGACCGCGGCCGGGTCTTCGCCATCGGCATGGCCGGGGCCGCGACCAGCCTCGACCTGCGCTCCGGCCGCCGCGTCTGGGAGCGCGAGGTGGGTGGCTCGCTCACGCCGGCGCTGGCCGGCGACTGGTGCTTCGCGCTCACTCGCGGCAACCGGCTGATGGCGCTGGAGCGCGACAACGGCCGCGTCCGCTGGATCACCGAGCTGCAGAGCTACGAGGACGAGGCCCGGCGGCGCCGGCCGATCATCTGGAGCCCGCCGGTCCTGGCCGGCGGCCGCCTCCTGCTCTCCTCCAGCCACCGGCAGCTCCTGGAGGTGGATGCCGGCTCGGGCGACATCCTTCAGCGGCTGCGCCTGCCCGACGGCGCCACGCTGCAACCGGTGGTGGCCAACAACAGCGTCTATTTGATGACCGACGGGGGCGCCGTCGTCGCCCTGCGCGGCGTAGGATAATCCCATGGCAGCTGGCGACAGCCTCCCGGTGGTCGCCATCCTCGGCCGGCCGAACGTGGGCAAATCCTCACTGTTCAACCGGCTGGTGGGCCGGCGGCTCGCCATCGTGGACGACACGCCCGGCGTGACGCGTGACCGCAAGGAAGCGCTGACCCAGCTGGGCGGCCGCGACATCCTGCTGGTGGACACGGCGGGCCTCGAGGAGGCCGCGCCCGAGACCCTCTTCGGCCGCATGCGCGCGAGCTCCGAGGCCGCGCTGGAGCAGGCCGACGTCGCGGTCTTCGTGGTGGATGCGCGCACCGGCATCACCGCCTCCGACCGCGCCTTCGCCAACTGGCTGCGGCGCGCGCACCGGCCGGTGATCCTGGTCGCCAACAAGGCCGAGGGGCGCGGCGGCGCGGCCAATGCCATGGAGGCCTACGAGCTCGGCCTCGGCGACCCCATCGCCGTCTCGGCCGAGCACAACGAGGGCATCGCGGGGCTGATGGAGGCCATCGCCGAGCACCTGCCCGAGGTGGAAGCCGAGCCGGAGGAAGAGGGCGACGCGAAGCTGCTGCGCCTCGCCATCCTCGGCCGGCCCAATGCCGGAAAGTCCACGCTGCTCAACACGCTGCTGGGCGAGGAGCGCATGATCACGGGCCCCGAGCCGGGCCTGACGCGCGATGCCATCGCCAGCCAGTGGCAGGACGAGCACGGCCCCATCCGCATCGTCGACACCGCCGGCATGCGCAAGCGCGCCCGCATCACGCATCGGCTGGAGGAGATGAGCGTCGCCTCCTCCATCGGCGCGCTGCGCGAGGCGGAGGTGGTGATCCTGGTGCTCGACGCGCTGCTGGGCCTCGAGGAGCAGGACATCCGCATCGCCCGCCTCGCCGAGCGCGAGGGCCGCGCGGTGGTGATCGCGCTGAACAAGTGGGACGCCGTCGAGGACCGCGCGGCCGCACGCCAGCGCGTCTCCGACACGCTGGAGACCTCGCTGAACCAGTTGCGCGGCGTGGAGGTCGTGCCGATCTCGGCCGCGACGGGCGCCGGCGTGGACAAGCTGATGCCCGCCGTCCGCCGCACGCATGAGCGCTGGAACCGCCGCATCGGCACGGGCGCGCTGAACCGCTGGTTCGCGCACATGCTGGAGAAGCATCAGCTCCCGCTGGTCGAGGGCCGGCGCCTCAAGCTGCGCTACGCCACCATGCCCAAGGCGCGGCCGCCCACCATCACCATCTTCGGCACCCGCGCCGAGCAGCTGCCGCAGGAGTACCAGCGCTACCTGCTCAACGGATTCCGCGAGGAGTTCGACATGCCTGGCGTGCCGATCCGGCTGCAGCTGCGGGGGACGGAGAATCCCTACGCGGGCGAGGAGCAGGACTAGGCTTCCGTCAGGCGCCGTGGACCTTCCCGGCGGCCCCGAAAATGACGCGCGACGACGGCACGGGGGCCCGCAACGGCCCCGATGCGGGGCTGCGCTTCGGAAAACGCCGAACAGTTTCGCCCGCCCAGGCGTCTAGGCTCCGCGCTCACCGAGGAGGAAAGCCGGGATGAGCGTCGCCTACGAGAAATTCCGCGCGCTGCACGAGACGGGCTGCTTCGTCATGCCCAACCCATGGGACGGCGCCTCGGCGGTGCTGCTGGCGTGCGAGGGCTTTCCCGCGCTCGCCTCCACCTCGCTCGGCATCGCCTTTGCCATGGGCGTGCCCGACGGCCGCGCGGCGCTGAGCCGCGAGGTCTCCATCGAGAACGCGGCCATGATCCACCGCCTCACCGGCCTGCCGGTGAACGGCGACCTGGAGGACGGCTTCGGCCCCTCGCCCGAGGATTGCGCGCTGACGGTGGAGGCCTCCATCGCCTCCGGCCTGGCGGGCCTCGGCATCGAGGACACGACGGCCAATCCGGCCGACCCCATCCACGGCTTCGACGCGGCCGTGGCGCGCGTGAAGGCGGCCGCGAAGGCCGCGCGCGGCAAGATCGTGCTGACCGGGCGGACCGACAACTTCCTCAACGGCCGGCCGGACCTGGACGACACCATCCGCCGCCTTCAGGCCTTCGCCGAGGTGGGCGCGGACGTGCTCTACGCGCCCGGCCTGCCCGACATGGCGGCGATCGAGGCGGTGGTGAAGGCGGTGGCGCCGAAGCCCGTGAACGTGGTCTTCGGCCCGCGCAGCGGCCCGGTGCCACTGGCGGTGCTGGCCGCGGCCGGCGTCCGCCGCGTCTCCCTGGGCGGCGTGCTCTATCGTGTCGCCATGGGCGCGACCGTCAGCGCCGCGCGGCGGCTGAAGGCCGGCGACTTCGACATCATGGCCGGGGTTCCGACCAGCGCGGAGATCACGAAACTGTTGCCGCCGCTGGACTGACTTCGCCCGTTGCGTTGCAGCGCGGGGTCTGGTCTCGTAGCGCGAGATGAGCGAGGCGGCCCCTGACGGCGAGACCCTGGAGGCGTGGATCGGCTTCCCCGATCCTCCGCACCGGATTCGCGCAGGGCGCTCCCGGACGCGGCTGATGGCGGGCTACATCGCCGCGGCGTTGCTCTTCCTCATCGGCCTCTGCCTCCTCATCGCCTATTTCGGCTTCGACCGCGCCGGTCGCGGCCTCCTTCTCGACACCGCGCTGGCCGCCGGGCTCGGCAGCCCCCTGCCCGGCGCCCGGGTGAACATCGGCGGCTGCGAATATGCCGGCACGCGCGCCGGAAGCCGCCTGCCCGGCCAATGGACCTGCACGGCCACGGTGATCGTCGACCGGCAGCCGACGGTGCTCACCCTCGACACCGTCAGCCGCTTCGACCTGCGGCCCTCGGGCGCGGGCACCATCCTCGGCCGGATCGGGATCTACTGGCCCGCCGGCGTGCTCGCCGCGCGCTGGTGGAACGTCGCCATCCTGCTCGTCATCGGCTTCGGACTGATGGCGATCGCGCTGGCGGCCCTGTGCTGGGCGGCGCCGGACCGGCGGCTGATGCGCGCCCGGAAGGGCCGCATCCGCGTGGTGGACCTGCTGACCTGGCGCGGCCGCCCCTGGTTCGCCTTCCCCGACGACCGCGGCCGGACCCGCTTCCAGCGGGCCGATTCCGACACCGTGCCGCTGGTGCTCGACGGGCTGCGCACGAGGGGCGCGGCGCTGGTCTCCGGACGCTCGGCGGTGCTGCTGGATGCGCAGTTGCAGCCGCTGGAGCTGCCGGAGGAGGAGCGCGCCGCCATTCTCGACAGGGCGGCGATCCTGCAGCGCGAGGGGCAGCGTCGCGTGCCGCTGCAGCCCCAGCCCGGCGATCCGCCGACGCTCATGCGGCGCATCGAGCGCGTCGAGAACCAGGTGGCGGCGGAACCGAGCAAGGCCGAGCTGGCGAGGCTCTACGACGAGGCCTGGCGGCTCACCTGGGACAGCGACCATGACGGCGTGTCGAACCGGGCGCTGCATGCGCGCAACACCATCGCCAAGGTGCTCGGCCCGCGCCGGGCCCATGGGGCGCTGCAGGAGTGCCGGCGCCGGTACGGGTAGCCGACCGACCGTCCGGACGCCCCTCTTGGAGATTGCGGCCCGACACCGCAGTATCCGCCGCGAACCAGGGCGGCGCGCCGTGCGCCGCGACAGACGGCGCTTCGGGGGCGGAACTCTTCATGATCAACAAGATCGTCAACACGCTGGCCGAGGCGCTGTCGGGCGTGAAGGACGGATCCACGGTCCTCATCGGCGGCTTCGGCAGCGCGGGGCAGCCGGACGAGCTGATCGAGGCGCTCATCGAGCAGGGCGCGAAGGACCTCACCTGCGTCGCCAACAATGCCGGCACGGGGCATGTCGGGCTGGCACGGCTCATGGAGCTCGGCCGCGTCCGCAAGATCATCTGCTCCTTCCCGCGCAGCGCCGGCAGCGTCGTCTTCGAGGAGCTGTACCGCGAGGGGAAGATCGAGCTGGAGATCGTCCCCCAGGGCACCATGGCCGAGCGCATGCGCGCCGCCGGCGCCGGCATCCCGGCCTTCTTCACCGCGACCTCGCACGGCACGCTGCTCGCCAAGGGCAAGGAGGAGCGCGAGTTCGAGGGCCGCAAATACGTGATGGAGCGCTGGCTGAAGGCCGACGTCGCGCTGATCGAGGCCTGGAAGGCCGACCGCTGGGGCAATCTCGTCTACAATCAGTCCGGCCGGAATTTTAACCCCGTCATGGCGGCGGCGGCAGAGCTCACCATCTGCCAGACGCAGCACATCGTGGAGCTGGGCGAGCTCGATCCCGAGGCGGTCGCGACGCCGGGCCTCTACGTGAACCGCGTGGTACGGGTGGATCGCGGCGCGCCCTGGGCGCCGTAAGACCGCAACGCATGAGCACCGCTCGTCGGGTTGCCTCCGGCCGCGCCGGGCTCGCTGCGGAGGTCGCCGGCAGCGGCGACCCCATGGTCTTCCTGCACGCCGCCGTCTGCGATCGCCGCATGTGGCGCGCGCAGCTGGACGGCCTCGGCGCCCGCAGCAAGGCGATCGCCTATGACCGGCGCGGCTTCGGCGAGACGCGTGCCGAAGCGGAGCCGTTCTCCGATGTCGCCGACCTGATGGCAGTCATCGACGCAATGGCGGATGGCACGCCGCCGATCCTCGTCGCCTGTTCGGCCGGTGGACGGATCGCGCTCGACGCCGCCCTTCGGCATCCCTCCCGGATCCGCGCCCTGGTTCTCATCTCGCCCAGCGTCGGCGGCGCGCCGGAGGCGGTGTATCCGCCCGACATCCAAGGCCTGATGGCCGAGCTGAAGGCAGCGGAAAAAGCCCGCGACCTGCATCGGGTGAACGCGATGAAGGCCCGCCTGTTCCTGGACGGGCCGCTGGCGCCCGAAGGTCGCGTCACAGGCACGCCGCGCGAGCTCTTCCTCGAGATGAACGGCGTCGCGCTGCGGGCGCCGCCGGCCGGGCCGAGCCTCGATACCGCGCCCGCCTACCCTCGCCTGGGCGAGGTCGCGATGCCATCGCTGGTGATCTGCGGCGATCTCGAATTCCCCTATATCCAGGACCGCTGCCGCCATATCGCAGAAATGGTTCCGAACGGTGGGTTCCAGGCGCTGTCCGGCACGGCCCACCTGCCGAGCCTGGATCGACCGGCGGAGGTCACAGCCCTGATCGCCGAATTCATCGAAAGCCAGGGATAGGCGGCTCTACGCCGCCGGCCGGCGCCAGTGCAGCGCCGCCTTCAGCTCGCGGGCCCGGGCCATGGCGCGGGCCCGCGTTTCCTCCTGCGGCGTGATGTCCACCATAGCGCGTGCCAGCAGCGCCAGCGTCGCCTCGCCGGCCCTCAGCAGCGGCAGGCGCGGCGTGGGCGGGCACAGGCCGAGCAGGTGCAGTGCCGCCTTCACCGGCACCGGATTGGTCTCGGCGAAGAGCGCCGCGTGCAGTGGGGCCAGCAGGTCGCGCAGCTCGGCGAAGCGGTCCAGGTCGCCGGCCCGCCATGCGTCGTCGAGCGCGGCGCAGAGGGCGGGCACGACATTGGCCGTCACCGAGACGCAGCCCATGCCCCCCATGGCCAGATGCGCCGCGGCCGTGCCGTCATCGCCGGAAAACTGCAAAAAATCCTCGCCGCAGAGCCGGCGCAGCCGCGTGGGCCGCGCGAGATCTGATGTCGCGTCCTTGATCGCGGCGATCGCGCCCTCCTCCCAGAGCCGGGCGACGGTCTCGTCCGAGAAGGCGACGGCGGCGCGCGAGGGCACGTCGTAGAGCATCACCGGCAATCCGCTGCGCGAGACCACGGCGCGGACATGCGCGCGCAGCCCTTCCTGCCCGGGCCGCACATAGGGCGGCGCGGAGACCAGCAGGCTGGAGGCTCCGGCATGGCCCGCAGCCTCGGCCAGGGCCACGGCGGCTTCCGTGCAGGGCGCGCCGATCCCGGCGATGACGGGCACGCGGCCGGCCACGGATTCGACGACGGCGTGCAGGGCGCGCGCCTGCTCCTCGGGCCGCATCGCGGGCGCCTCGCCCGTGGTGCCGCAGACGACGAGCGCCGCGGCGCCACGCAGCACGGCGCGGTCGGCCAGGTGCGCGAGGGCGGAGAGGTCCGGCTCCAGCGAGTCCGGATCGAAGGGGGTCACCAGGGCGGGGATGGAGCCGCGCAGCCCGGCGAAGGAAGCAGGGCCGCTCATCGGGCCGCTCCGTAGCGGCAAAGCAGCAGCACCGCGCCGTCAGCACCGGCACGGCGCCGCACGCGGGAGAAGCCGTACTCGTACAGTCGCTGGCGCAGGCCGCGTGTCGCCTTGGCGGCGGTGCCCCGCAGCATCAAAGCGAGCCTTCCATCGCGGCCCAGCGCACGGCGGGCGCTCTCGGCCACGGCGACGGCCTCGGCCTGGCTGGCGACGTCTTCCGCGACCACGAGGTCGGCGGGTTCCGGATGGCGCGGCGGCGTGGCCAGGCTCACCGCAGAGCGGCAGCCGTGGCGCAGCGCGGAGCAGAGCAGCTCCGGTCCGCCGTGCACGAGCATTAATCGGTCCTCGGGCTTGGCCTCGACAAGGTCGAGAAGGTCGCCGAGGGGGTTGAAATGGGCGGGGTGATCAGGGTCTGGCATGGGGTCCTCTCCATGCCGCCAAACTGCGCGCATCGGGCGTCACGGCGCGATGCGGTTCGCACCCCCGTTCCGTAAGCGGCGCATCAAGGTTCAAACCCATCCGGCGCCGGGCGTCTGGCCGGTTCCGGTCGCCGCTGGCGGCGTCAGCGGCGCTCGCCGGTGCCTCAGCACCGGCTTCGTCCGCTTCCTAGCCAGCAACGACCGGCCCTCGGCCATCCATCCCAGCTCCGGACGGGTTTGAACCCGGCGCCACGCTGGACCTGCGCGCCTCGCGGGCTTAGCTTCGACAGCCTAAGGAGGACCCCCAAATGCCCTACAGCCGCACCGACATGGCCGCCAAGGCCGCCGCCGATATTCCCGAGGGCTGGGTGGTCAATCTGGGCATCGGCATGCCGACGCTGATCGCCAACGAGGTGCCGCTCGAGCGCGAGGTCATCTTCCAGTCGGAGAACGGCGTGCTGGGCATGGGCCCCGCCCCCGAGAAGGGCAAGGAGACGCCCTGGCTGATCAATGCCGGCAAGCAGTTCGTGACGCTGCGTCCGGGCGGCTCCTTTTGCCACCATGCCGACAGCTTCGCGATGATCCGCGGCGGGCATATCGACCTCTGCGTGCTCGGCGGCTTCGAGGTGGCGGAGAACGGCGACCTCGCCAACTGGGCGACCAGCGAGAACGACACGGCGCCCGCGGTCGGCGGCGCGATGGATCTCGGCGCCGGCGCCAAGCGGCTCTGGGTGGTGATGGACCACACGACCAAGGACGGCCGCTCGAAGATCGTCGAGAAGTGCGGCTACCCGCTGACGGCGCTGGGCAACGTGTCGCGCGTCTACACCAACCTCGCCGTGCTGGACGTGGTGCAGGGCCTCGGCTTCGTCGTGCGCGACATAGCGGACGGGATCAGCTTGGAAGAGCTGCAGGCCAAGAGCTCCGCCAAGCTCCACACCCGAGCATGAGCGCCTCCGCCGCCGGCGTGGCGCCCTTCGCGGGCGATCGCGCCGAGAGCATCGGAATGATCCGCGATTCCGCGCGCGGGCTGCTCGGCGCCGACCTCGCGCGCATCCGCAAGCTGCGCTTCACGGAGCCGGGATTCGACCCCGGACTGCTGCGCCAGATGGGCGAGGCGGGCTGGATCGGCCTTGCCGTGTCGGAAGACGCGGGCGGCACCGGCCTCGGCATGGGCGAGATGGTCGCGCTGGCCGAGGAGATGGGCCGCGCGCTGGCGCCGGAGCCGCTGATCGGCTGCGCGCTCTCGGCGCATCTGCTCGCGGCCGCCGATGCCACGGAACTGCTGGGGCAGCTGCTCGCCGGCGAGGCCGTGGTGCTCACCGCCTGGCAGGACCGCGCGAACACGCTGTCGCTGGCCTCGACGGCGGACGGTGCACGCGCCTTCGTGCCCATGGCGGCCGGCGCCACGCATATCCTCTGGCCCGTCGCCGACGGCAGCAGCGTGATGCTGCACGTGCTGACGCGCGACCAGGTCGAGATCACGGTCGAATCCACGCAGGACGGCGGCCATCTCGGCACCATCGTGCCGAAGCCCTGGACCGGCCACGGCCCGGGTACGCACATCGCCGACGACGTGAAGGCCGCGCTCGCCGAGGCGCTGGATCGCGCCGCGCTCGCCACCGCGGCCTCACTGCTCGGCGGCATGGAGGTGTCCTTCGCGATGACGCTGGACTACCTCCGCACGCGGCAGCAGTTCGGCAAGATCATTGGCACCTTCCAGTCGCTGCAGCACAAGGCGGCGGATGCGAAGATGCAGGTGGCCCTTACCCGCGCTGCCGTCGAGCAGGCCGCCGCCGCGCTGGACGACGGCGCCGCCGGCGAGGCCGCGCAAGCCATCGTCAGCCGCGCCAAGGCGCGCGCCAGCGAGGCCGGCATGCTCGTCGCCCAGGCCTGCGTGCAGCTGCACGGCGGCATCGGCTACACCGACGACTACGACGTCGGCCTCTACATGCGCCGCGCGATGGTGCAGGCGCCCGCCCTCGGCGGCGCCGCGCTGCACCGGAAGCGCTTCATGGCCCTCGCGCCGGAGACCGAAGAATGAACGACATGCCCGACGCGCCACGCATGCGGATCGCCGAGGAGCGTCACGGCCCCGTGCTGGTGCTGACGCTCGACTACCCCGCCCGCCGCAACGCGCTCGCCGTGCCGCTCCGCAAGGAGCTGGAGGACGCGATCGAGCGCGCCAGCGCCGACAGCAGCATACGAGCGCTGATCCTCACGGGATCCGAGGGCACCTTCTCCGCCGGCGGCGACATCTCCGGCATGGACATCGACAGCGCCTATGACGGGCGCGAGCGCATGCGCCGCACGCACCGGATGGTGCGCATCATGGCGCGCGGCAACCTTCCGATGGTGGCCGCTGTCGAGGGCTGGGCGGTGGGCGCAGGCCTCTCGCTCGCGCTGCTCTGCGACACGATCGTGGCCGCGGATGATGCGCGCTTCATGGCGGGCTTCCACAAGATCGGGCTGATGGCGGACATGGGCATGCCGGCGCTGCTGCCGGCGCGCATCGGCGTCGGCCGGGCACGCGATATGCTGCTGCACCACACGCAGTATCTCGGCAGCGAGGCGAAGCAGATCGGCCTGGTGGACTACGTCGTGCCGCCGGGCAAGGCGCTGGAGGTGGCGATGGAAAAGGCGCAGTTCCTCGCCAAGGAGGCGCCGCTGCCGATCGCCTACACGAAGCAGTGGTTCGCGGACGAGCTGGAGCGCGCGCTGGCGCGCGAGGTGGATTTCCAGGCGGCGCTCTTCGTGACGCAGGATTTCAAGGAGGGGCGCGCGGCGTTCCTCGAGAAGCGGAAGCCCGAGTTCAAGGGGAAGTAGATTGAGGGGGCTTTGCCCCCTCAAACTCCCCCACCAGGAAACTCGTTTCCTGGACCTTCATTCGTAAAAGGGTCCAGGGCCAAAAGCCCTGGCGGGGAGCGCGAGGGGCAGAGCCCCTCGCAACCGAGAGGAAAGAACATGAACGCCATCACCGGCCGCGAGCCCGAAGACCTCAACGCCCTCCCCGACGACGCCTTCCGCGCGCATATCCGCGCCTGGATCGAGGCCAACTACCCCGCCGAGATCCGCAATCCGGAAAAGCGCCTCCACTGGAACGAGAACAAGGCCTGGTACTTCAAGCTGGCCGAGAAGGGCTGGCTCTGCCCAGGCTGGCCGCGCGAGTTCGGCGGCCTGGGCCTCGCCCCCGCCAAGCAGATCATCTTCACCGAGGAGCTGGAGCGCCACGGCTGCGCCCGCTGCAACGACCACGGCATCATCATGCTGGGCCCGCTGGTCATCCGTTACGGCACCGAGGAGCAGAAGCAGCACTACCTGCCCAAGATCCTGAGCGGCGAGCACATCTGGTGCCAGGGCTATTCCGAGCCGAACTCCGGATCGGATCTGGCCTCCCTCCGCACCGAGGCCGTGGACGCCGGCGACCACTATGTCGTGAACGGCCAGAAGATCTGGACCACGCTGGCGCAGGACGCCAACTGGATCTTCCTCCTGGTCCGCACCGACAAGGCGGCGAAGAAGCAGGAGGGCATCTCCTTCCTCCTCGTGGACATGACCACGCCCGGCATCACCGTGCGCCCCATCATCAACCTCGAGATGCATGACGAGTTCTGCGAGGTCTTCTTCGACAACGTGAAGGTGCCGAAGGCCAACCTGGTCGGCCAGCTCAACAAGGGCTGGGACATGGCCAAGGCGTTGCTCTCCTTCGAGCGCATCTACCTCGGCTCACCGCGCCAGAGCGCCTATGCGCTGACCCGGCTGAAGCAGCTCGCCGAGCGCATGGGCGTGGCCGACGAGGCGTCCTTCCAGGAGCGCTACGCGCGCCACCGCTGCGACCTGGAGGACCTCAAGGCCCTCTACGGCCGCTATGTCGAGGTGCTGAAGCAGGGCCGCCCGCTCGGCGCCGACGTCTCGCAGCTCAAGGTCATCCAGTCCGAGCTCTTCCAGCGCATCACCGAGACGATGCTGGAGATCGCCGGCGAGAATGCCGGGCTCTTCGGACCGATGGAGGGCAACCGGAACCTCAATCCCGGCGCGCTCTACATCCAGGCGCGGCCAACTTCGATCTACGGCGGCACCAACGAGATCCAGCGCAACATCATCAGCAAGAACGTGCTGGAGCTGCCGGGCTGATCACCCGCTCGACGTAGCGCGCGAGCGGAGCCAGGTCCTCCGCGGCGCCGCGCGCCGCGACCACATGGTCGGGGCGCACCAGGACCCAGCCGGGCCTGCTCATGCGATAGCGTTCCCGCGCCGCCGGATCGGGACCGATCTCGACCACCCTCACTGCCCCGTTCGTCCCGGCGAGGAGCGCGTCCACCGCGATCGGCGCCGCCCCGGGGAACAGCAGCAGGGTATGATGCGTGCCGCAGAGCAGCGGCCACAGCGTGGTCGCCCCGCCGGTCCGCGGATCCGCGAGCTGCGCGTCGCGCGCCCGCGTGCCCACCTCCGTGCGCGCCGGCCGGCGTGGCGGGGCGCCGAGCGCGACGAGGGGGCCGTCCTCGTAGATGATGTTGGTCTCCGACAGCTCCAGCTGGAGCTTCCTCTGCGCCGCCGGCAGGTTGCCGACGATGGTGACGGCGATGTCGCGCACGAACTGCGCCACCCGGCTGGAGGCGAAGGCCGCATGGAGTTTCTGGGCCGCGCCCTTGATCACCTCCCGGGCGATCGGCCGCCGCTCCGCCTCGTAGCTCTCGAGGAGGAGCTCCGCATCTCCCTTGCCGGTGAGCACATGGGCGAGCTTCCAGCCGAGATTCACGGCGTCCTGCATGCCGGTGTTCATGCCCTGGCCGCCGGCCGGGCTGTGGATATGGGCGGCATCGCCCGCAAGGAAGACGCGGCCGACGCGGTACTTCTCCGCCAGGCGCTCGTTGGTGCGGAAGACGGAGAGCCAGCTCGGCTCGCGCAGGCGGGCGCCCGGAGGCCCGTGGCGATCCATGTAGCCCTGAAGCTCCTCCAGCGTGGGCGTGCTGTCGTCCTCCGCGTCCGGGCGCACGGTGAAGATGCGCCAGACCTCGTCCTCGAAGGGGAAGAGGGCGACCGTGCCGCCATGGTGCCACCAGATGTAGATGCTCTGGCGGTCGAGCGCCCCGCCGTCGATCTTCACGTCGCCCAGGACGAACATCTGCGGCTCGGTATAGCCCTCGAAGTCAATGTCCAGCGCATGGCGTACGAGGCTGCGCGCGCCGTCCGCGCCGACGAGATACCGGGCGCGGACGGTCTCCTCCCCGCCGCCGGCGTGCTTCAGCGTGGCCTGAACCCCGGTCGCGTCCTGGGAGAAGCCGACGAGCTCGGCGCCGCGCTCGATGGCGCCGCCCAGTTCGGCGAGGCGCCCGGCGAGGAGCGCTTCGGTGCGCGACTGGGGAAGGAGCAGCGGATAGGGATAGGGGCTGTCGATGCCGTCGCCGACCGCCAGGCTGGCAAGGCGTTTCGCCCCGTCGCCCGCGATGAGCGATTTCAGGCGCACGCCCGCCTTCTCGAAGTGATGGACCACGCCCATGGTTTCCAGCGCCTCGAGGCTGGCGCTCCAGACCGCCAGCGCCTTCGAGACCGCGGCGGGCTCCAGGTTGCGGTCGACGAGGCGCACGGGGATGCCGTGCAGGCGCAGGGTGACGGCGAGGGAAAGCCCCGTGGGCCCCGCGCCGGAAATGAGAACCGGAATCTCCCCTTCGTCGGTCATCCGTGCCTCCGATGCATCATGCTCCGTCGCGTCGCCGCAACCTCATGCAAAGGACCTGGAAGCCTAGGACTCGCGCCGCAGCAGCTTCTCCGCATCGGCCATGGTCCGCACCACCGTGAAGATCCGCCGCGGGAAATGCAGCGCGCAGGCGCGGATCCACAGCGGCAAGCCGGGGTCCGACGAGACGAAGATCGCGTAGCGGCCGGTGTCGCTGGTGTCGGCGATCCTGGCATAGGCGCGGGCGAACTGCGTCATGTCGTCGTGGCTGACGGTGCCGTGATAGATGCGCATGTCGTAGAGCCAGTCGTAGCCCACGGCCTCGGGGTGCTGGTCCATCCAGCCCTGCATCGCGGCCATGAAGGCGGGGCCGTTGGTGCTGATCGCGAAGCGCATCACCAGCCTGCGTCGATCCGCCTGCGGATCGACCCGCATCGTCGCGCCAGCTTCCATACCCCTGCCCCCTCGGCCGATCCGCGGCGCAGGATACATGACCGCGACAGGTTGACCAGGAACCTTCCCATGCCGAAGGATCACGAATGGATCCGAAGGAGCACGCGATGCCCGATCTCTGGCGGTTGGATGCGACGGAAGTGGCGCGGCGCGTCCAATCCCGCGAGATCTCGGCGCGCGAGGTGACCCTCTCCGCGCTCGCACGACTCGACGCGGTGAACCCGCGACTCAACGCCGTCGTGCAGACCATGCCGGAAGAGGCTCTGGCCGCGGCCGATGCGGTGGACCAGGCCATCGCGCGCGGCGAAACGGCCGGGCTTCTGGCCGGCGTACCCGTCACGGTGAAGGTGAACACGGACCAGAAGGGCTTCGCGAGCACCAACGGCCTCAAGCTCCAGGCGGATCATCGCGCGACGGAGGACAGCCCCGTCGTCTCGAATCTCCGCAAGGCCGGCGCCGTCATCATCGGACGGACCAACACGCCGGCCTTCTCGCTGCGCTGGTTCACCTCGAACGACATCCATGGCGAGACGTACAACCCGCGGGACAAGGGGCTCACGCCCGGCGGCTCCTCGGGCGGCGCGGCCTCGGCCACGGCGGCGGGCATCGGCGCGATCGGTCACGGCACGGATATCGGCGGCTCGGTGCGCTACCCGGCCTATGCCTGCGGCATCCACGGGCTGCGGCCCACGCTCGGGCGCATCCCCGCCTGGAATCCGAGCCTGCCCGACCGGGACATCGGCCCGCAGCTCATGGCGGTCAGCGGCCCCCTGGCGCGGACCATCCCCGACCTGCGGCTCGCGCTCGCGGCGATGAGCGCGCGCGACGTGCGCGACCCCTGGTGGGTGCCGGCGCCGCTGGAGGGCCCGCCGGCGCCGAAGCGCGCGGCGCTCTGCGTGGCGCCCGAGGGAATGAAGGTCGCGCCGCCGGTCGCCGCGGCCCTGCGCGACGCGGCCGCGCGGCTGCTCGCCGCCGGCTGGGAGGTCGAGGAGGTCGCCGAGGTGCCGCCGCTGCGCGAACCCGCGCGGCTGCAGGCGCAGCTCTGGCTCGCGATGCTGCCGCGCGGCGGAATGGCGATGGCGGAGCGCGAGGGCGAGGCGGCCTCGCTCGCGATCTTCGGCCACATGACCGCGCTGAGCCAGCAACCCAGCCTCATCGAGTTCCAGGACGCGCTGACGGCGCGGATGGGCTTCCTCCGCGCCTGGATGCTGTTCTTCGAGCGCTACCCGGTGGTGATCGTCCCTGTTTCGGGCGAGCTCCCCTTCGCCAACCACGCCGACCAGGGCGGCGCCGAGGCTTTTTCCGCGATCATCGAGGCGCAGCTGGTGCAGGTCGGCCTGCCGCTGATGGGCCTGCCGGGGCTGACCGTCTCGACGGGGATGGTGGGCAAGGCGCCGGTGGGCGTGCAGCTCCTCGGCGGTCGCTACCGCGAGGACCTGCTGCTCGCGGCGGGCGAGGACATCGCGGCGGGAGGCGCGCCCCCCTCGCCCATCGACCCGGACTGGGATTAGAGAAGACCATGCGCGCCCTCCTGCTCCTGCCGTTGCTTCTCGCCGCCTGCGCGGTCCCGCCCTCCGGCGGAACGCTCGGCTGCGACGGGCGCATCCAGGTGCGCAACGCGGCTCCGGTCGCGGTCGAGCAGCTCTATGTCAGCACGGCCGGGCCGTCTGACTGGGGGCGCGACTATCTGGCGCCGGGCATCCTGCCCACGGGCGGGACGCAGTCCGTCGTGGTGCGGCCGGGGATCAACGCCGTGCGCGTGGTCTTCGTGAACGGCCGAGCGGCCGAGATGGCCGGGATGGACGTCTGCGCCAATCCCACCCTGATCGTGCAGCCGAACGGTCTCCAGGCCAGCCGCTGAGCCGGCACGCCATTCCGATCGGCCAATCACGCGAGGTGATCCGTGACGAGCTCCCGCCTCGCCCCAGGCATGCAACCCTAAGGCGAGTTCAGGCTCGCCATCCCCGAGGATCGAAGACTGAGATCGTCTTAAATTAGAGATAAGACGCGAAGATTTATTTTTATATCTTGCTTATCCCCAAAAATACCCGCATAGCATGGGCCCAGCGGCGAGGCCTGCCCCGAACAGGATCTTCGGCAGCCATGCCGGGCTTGGATTGTCAAAATTTCGACGATTGTCGTATTTCGGAACATCCGAAGCGCGCCACTCCTCGAAGCCCGCACTCCAGGCCGGACCGACCGAGCGGAGCGTTTCGAAGATGCGTGGCACCCTGCCCCTGATCCTTGCCGGAACCTGCCTGGCGATCCTGCCGCTGATGGGTCCGGCCGGCCACGCGCTGCCGACCACCGTCGCCCGGCTGCCGGTCTGCATCGCGGCGGATGCCGGCGCCCTCACCCAGACGCGCGACTGGCTCGGCAGCCTGCGGGGCTGGGGCGACAGCCCGGCGGTGCTGGCCTATCGGAACATAGTAGCCCGCAGCAAGGGCAAGGCCGGCCCCGCGAGCTGCGCGCGCTGAGCGCGACTCGCCCATCCCGAAACGAAAAACGGGGCCTCGCGGCCCCGTTTTCATGTCCCGTGCCGGAAGGCCCTCAGGCTTTGCGCGCCAGCGTCGGAATCTCTTCCCGCAGGCGGAAGCGCAGCGCCGACCAGGTGGCGTCCAGCGCGACCTGCGTCACCGGCAGCAGCCCGGCCTGGGTCAGCGGCTCCCAGCCATGGTCGCGGTCAAGGTCGGAGCGGACGGGGCCGTTCTTCTTCGGATAGGCGAACCACAGCCGCCCACCGACCCCGTAGAGATCCAGCGCGCGCGCTGCGACGCGGCCCAGCGAGGCGCGGTCCGACGCGAAGGCCAGGATCAGTTCCGGCTCGGAGGCCGAGGTGGCCGGCAGGCCGTGCTTGAGCCCGGCCGGCGGTTCGAGGACGGAGCACACCATGCCGGGCTTGAAGCCGAGCTTGCGGGGAATGGTGGCTTGGATGGCAGCGTCAATCAGCGGTCACTCCGGCGGCTCTAGCCACCGGCCCCCAAATGGAATCCTGCGCGCGGATCGTAGCCGCGAGTTCTGTCCGCGTCCCCCCGATGGGTTCCGCGGAGAGCGCCCGCAATCTCCGAACCACCGCGGCGTCGCGCGCCACCGCAATGGCTGCTTCCTCGAGCTTGACCAGGACGGAATCAGCCAGTCCGCGCGGCCCCATCAGCGCGAGCCAGGTCTCGGCTTCGTAGCCGGCGACCGTCTCCGCCACTGTCGGGGTCTCGGGCAGAAGGGCCGACCGAACGCGGGATGTCACGGCCAGCAATCTGACCCGCCCTTCCCGCACCAGTGGCAATCCGATGACAGCAGACTCCACATAGACCTGGACACCCCCGTCGAGCAATTCCGGAAGTGCGCCGGCGATCCCCCGGAAATGCACGAAGTCGCATCGGGCACCCACCGATCTGATGAGCAATTCCAGCGCCAGGTGCTGCGCCGTGCCCGCGCCCGGAGTGCCGCAAGTGCTTGGTCTGGTTTTCAAAACCTCGATCAGCTCGGCGATGGTGCGCACCCCCTGGCCGGGCCCGCCGAGCACGAGCAGAGGCAAGCTCGCGAAGCGGCTTATGGGGGTCAGGTCTGCTTGTGGGTCATAGCCCAGCTGGCGCGACAGGTGGCGGTTCAGGATCATCGTCGTCGCGGTCACGACGCCGAGCGTGTTGCCGTCGGGTGTCGCGCGCGCCAGCTCCTCGCCGGCGACGTTGCCGCGGGCGCCGGTTCGGTTCTCGACGTTCACGGGGCGGAAGAGGCGCTGGCTCAGCCCCTCGGCGAAGACGCGCGAGATCCGGTCCACGCCGCTGCCTGGCGGCAGGCCGACCAGCAGGCGGATCGGCTCGCGCTCGTCAACCCGAGGGGCCGCGCCAGGGAATGTCGCGGGACCGGGCATGGCGGAGCCGGCCTGCGCGAGGGCAACCGTGGCCGAGAGCGCGAGGCTCAGCACGCAGCCGATCAGCAGGTGGAGGCGAAGCAGCGTCACGAGGCTTTCCTGCCGGAGAGAAACCTCCGGTTCTGATTGGGTTGGCACAGTCACGTCACATATGGGCCGGGTCAATGTAGAATTTGACGGGGTCGGCACCGAAGGCCTTGCGCCGGGGTCTTCGCGCACCGAATTGCGAGTTATTCGCAATGAGCAGAAGCACTTCCGGCGCACCCGCGTCGGATTGACGCAACTGCGAAGGCACGCCTAGAAAAGCTCCGCAAATCAGCCATGGCTGGAGTTCATCCGAGATGAAGGCGCTGAGCGCATGAGTGACCCGCGCGAGGCCGGCATGATCGGCCGCCGCACGGACGGCAAGATCGTTCGCCGCCCGCTCTCCCCGCATCTGCAGGCCTACGACATGATGCAGATGACGAGCTTCACCTCGATCATGCATCGCATCACGGGCTGCGGCTGGGCCGCCGGCACCCTGCTGCTGGCCTGGTGGCTCATGGCCGCCGCCACCGGCGAGGTCGCCTTCGCCCGCGTGCAGTGGTTCATGTCCTCCTTCCTGGGCATCCTGATCCTCTTCGGGCTGACCGCGGCCGCCTGGTACCACACGCTGGCCGGCCTCCGGCACCTGGCCTGGGACGCGGGCTTCGGCTTCGAGATCCCGACCGTCTACAGGACCGGCCGCGCGGTGCTGATCGGCACGGGCGTGCTGACGGTGCTGACCTGGCTCCTCGCCATCGCATTCTGGGGCTGAGCGCCATGGCCGAAAACTCCTCCCACGCCATGCGCACCCCGCTCGGGCGGGTCCGCGGCCTCGGCTCGGCCAAGGCCGGCACGCACCACTGGTGGATGCAGCGCGTCACCTCGATCGCGCTGCTGCCGCTGACGATCTGGTTCGTGCTGAGCATGATCGGCCTCGCCGGCACCACCTATCTGGAGACGCTGCTCTGGATCGCGACGCCGCTGAACGCGGTCCTGCTGATCGCGCTCATCCTGCTGACCTTCCACCACATGGCGGCGGGTTTGCAGGTCGTCATCGAGGACTATGTGCGCAACGAGTTCCAGCGCATCGCGGCGCTGCTCGTCGTGAAGGCTGCCTGCGCCATCCTCGCGCTGGCCTGCGGCTTCTCGGTGCTGCGCATCGCCTTTGCGCTGTGAGTTCACGGCGGCCTCGCGCCGCCATTTCTGAGGCCGGCATGTTCCGGCGGGTCATTTGGGGCGCGAGGGCCATTGCCGACGCGCCAGAGAGCGGATCGGGTCGATGAACGCCATCAGCAAGCCCTCCTTCGGCGCCTATCGCGTCGTGGACCACACCTACGACGTTGTCGTCGTCGGCGCCGGCGGCGCGGGGCTGCGCGCCACCTTCGGCATGGGCGCAGCCGGCCTCAAGACGGCCTGCATCACCAAGGTGTTTCCCACGCGCTCGCACACGGTCGCGGCCCAGGGCGGCGTCGGCGCGGCGCTCGGCAACATGGGCGAGGACGATTGGCGCTGGCACATGTACGACACCGTGAAGGGGTCGGACTGGCTCGGCGACCAGGACGCCATCGAGTACATGTGCCGCGAGGCGGTGCCGGCCATCATCGAGCTCGAGCACTACGGCGTGCCCTTCTCCCGCACCGAGGACGGCCGCATCTACCAGCGTCCCTTCGGCGGCCACATGCAGGACTACGGCAAGACGCCGGCCATGCGCGCCTGCGCCGCGGCCGACCGCACCGGCCATGCGATCCTGCACACGCTCTACCAGCAGTCGCTGAAGGCCAATTGCGAGTTCTTCGTCGAGTACATCGCGCTCGACCTCATCATGGACGACGAGGGCGTCTGCCGCGGCGTCACGGCCTGGAACCTCGAGGACGGCACGATCCACCGCTTCCGCGCGCAGAGCGTGGTGATGGCGACGGGCGGCTACGGCCGCGCCTATTTCTCCTGCACCTCCGCGCACACCTGCACGGGCGATGGCGGCGGCATGGTCCTGCGCGCCGGCCTGCCGCTGCAGGACAACGAGTTCGTGCAGTTCCACCCGACCGGCATCTACGGCTCCGGCTGCCTCGTCACCGAAGGCGCGCGCGGCGAGGGCGGCTACCTCACCAATTCCGAGGGCGAGCGCTTCATGGAGCGCTACGCCCCGACCGCGAAGGACCTGGCGTCGCGCGACGTCGTGTCGCGCGCGATGTCCATGGAGATCCGCGAGGGCCGCGGCGTCGGCCCGCTCAAGGACCACATCTACCTGCATCTGGAGCATCTCGGCGCGGCCCTGCTGCACGAGCGCCTGCCCGGCATCTCCGAGACGGCAAAAATCTTCGCCGGCGTGGACGTGACGAAGGAGCCGATCCCGATGCTGCCCACCGTCCACTACAACATGGGCGGCATTCCCACGAACATCCACACCGAGGTGCTACGCCCCACGGCGCAGGACCAGGACGCCATCGTCCCCGGCCTCATGGCCGTCGGCGAGGCCGCCTGCGTCTCGGTGCACGGCGCGAACCGTCTCGGCACCAACTCGCTGCTCGACCTCGTGGTCTTCGGCCGCGCCGCCGCGCTGCGCGCCGCCGAGGTGCTGAAGCCCGGCGCTAGCCAGCCGCCGCTGCCCCCCAAGGCCGGCGAGAACGCGCTCGACCGCCTCGACCGCGTGCGCAACGCCAAGGGCGGCACCAGCGTCTCCGACCTGCGGCTGAACATGCAGCGCACCATGCAGAACCACGCGGCCGTCTTCCGCACCTCCGAGCTGCTGAAGGAGGGCGTGCAGAAGATGGACAAGATCGCCGCCGGCTATGACGACGTGCGTGTCGCCGACCGCTCGCTGATCTGGAACAGCGACCTCGTCGAGGCGCTGGAGCTCGACAACCTGCTCGGCAACGCGCTGACGACGATCCATGGCGCCGAGGCGCGCCACGAGAGCCGCGGCGCCCATGCCCAGGAGGACTACCCCGACCGCGACGACGTGAACTGGATGAAGCACACGCTCGCCTGGGTGAACGACAAGCGCGAGGTCAGGCTCGACTATCGCGACGTGAAGATGCGGACGCTGACCAACGAGGTCCAGGTGTTTCCGCCCAAGCCGCGGGTGTACTAGGGCATGGCGCGCTTCGCGGATCCTGCCCTAGCCGTCGTTGAGAGACCGATTCACGGCTTCGGTCGCAAGCAACCTCAGCCGATCGGGCTCTGAATCATGGCAACCTTCACCCTCCCCAAGAACTCGACGATCCAGGGCGGCAAGACCTTCAAGGCCGAGCCCGGCGCGAAGAAGGTCAAGACCTTCAAGATCTACCGCTGGGATCCGGACGAAGACGCGAACCCGCGCACCGACAACTTCGAGATCGACCTCGACAAGTGCGGCCCGATGGTCCTGGACGCGCTCATCAAGATCAAGAACGAGGTCGACACGACGCTGACCTTCCGGCGCTCCTGCCGCGAGGGCATCTGCGGCTCCTGCGCGATGAATATCGACGGGCTGAACACGCTGGCCTGCCTCAAGCCCATCGACGAGGTGAAGGGCGACGTCCGCATCTCGCCGCTGCCGCACATGCCCGTGGTGAAGGACCTGGTGCCCGACCTGAGCCAGGTCTACGCGCAGTACCGGAGCATCGAGCCCTGGCTGAAGGCCGAGACCCCCCCGCCGCCGGACGAGGAGCGCCGCCAGTCCAAGGAGGAGCGCGCCAAGCTCGACGGCATGTGGGAGTGCATCCTGTGCTTCTGCTGCTCGACCTCCTGCCCGAGCTACTGGTGGAACGGCGACCGTTACCTGGGCCCGGCGATCCTGCTGGCCGCCTATCGCTGGATCGCGGACAGCCGCGACGAATCGACCGGCGAGCGGCTGGACGACCTGGAGGATCCCTTCCGGCTCTACCGCTGCCACACGATCATGAACTGCACGCGGACCTGCCCGAAGGGGCTGAACCCGGCGGAAGCGATCGGCAAGATCAAGACCTTGATGGTCACGAGGCAGGGTTAAACCCTGCCTCCCTCAGAGGCCGGGCGCGCGCTTGGCTTCGCCGCGCCACTGATGCTCCAGGCCGTATAGCCAGTTGGGCGGCGCCGGCCGCAGTCGCGGCCGGATTTGGTTGGGCGCCGCGAGTTCTCCACAGCCATTTCCTGCAGCGATCTTGCCCGACTCCGGGGTCGGGCCCATTCATTCCGGGATGCTGCATCTCATCAAGCTCTCCGTCGGCTCGAAGGATGTCGCGGGCCTGCAGGCCTGGCAGGCGGAGCGCGCGATCACGCATGCGCCGCTGCGGCATCGCACCCGCAACCGGCCCAAGCGGCGTGACGACATCCTGGACGGCGGCAGCATCTACTGGGTGATCGCGGGCTTTCTCCAGGCGCGCCAGCGGATCGTGGACATCATCGAGGACACGATGGAGGACGGCACGGCCTGCGCCGGCATCGTGCTCGATCCGGTGCTGGTCCCGGTGGCGGCCCGATCGGTGAAGGCGTTCCAGGGCTGGCGCTATCTCGACCCTGAGGCCGCGCCGCCGGATCTGGCAGACCACAGCACGGCCCCCGGCATCGAAGCCCTCCCCCCTAGTCTTCGGGCCGCGCTGCGCGAGGCCAGGCTCATCTGAGGCCTGCCGGCCTCAGCCCGTTCCGACGAGCAGGAAGGCCGCGAAGCCCGCGCCGAGGGCGCAGACAGTCGCTGCGACCAGCGGAAGCCAGAAGGCGACGGGCCCCGCGGGAATGGCCAGGGCCAGGCGGCCCAGCGCGTTGGCGCATAGCGCCGCCAGGACCGCCCGCCCGATCATCTGTTCCGCAAGGCCCTGATCGAAGAGACGAAGGGCGCTCAGCACGGCGACGTCGACATCGAAGGTCCCGGACAGCGCTGAGGTCGCCAGCAGGCTTCCGCCGCCGAACTGGCCGACCAGCGCCGCGCTGGCGGTCGAGACGATCGCGAAGAGCAGCGCAAACAGCAGCAGCCCTCCCAGAGCGAAGGGATTGCGCGACGGCGACGACGTTTCCTCACCACGGCCGTGGAAAAGCAGCAGGAGTCCGAAAAGCGCGAAGGTGCACGCGGCCGCAAGCGCCGCTGGCGCCATCGCCGGCAGGACGCGCGGCTGCAGAATCGTGACGATCGCCGTGACCCGAAGGATCGAGACCATGGCGGCCAGCGCGGCCGCGCCGGCGAGCGACCGGACATTGGCGCTCTGGTGGGCCGTCCGGGCGAAGGCCAGGGTCACCGCTGTCGAGGAGACCAGGGCCCCCGCGAGCGCGCTGACCAGCAGCCCGCGGGCGGGCCCGAGGACACGCACGGCGACGTAGCCCGCGAAGGATATCGCCGCCGTCAGCACCGTGAAGAACCAGATCTCCCAGGGGTTCAGCCCGCCCCAGGGATCGATGGTGCGGTTCGGCAGGAGCGGCAGGACGATGGCCGTCATGACCGCGAGCACGATGGCCGATCGCAGCTCGATCCATGTGACCTGCCGCAGCACCCCGTGCATCGCCTCGCGGCTGGCGAGCAGGGCGGCCAGCGCGGCCCCGCTCGCCGCCGCGACGCGGGTGTCCCCGGCCACGGCGAGGCCTCCGAGGGCGAAGACGCAGATCGCGGCGACGGTGCCGGTGACGCTGAAGTTCCGGTCGTGCCGGCCTTCCTGGAACTTGAACCAGCCGAACACCAGGGCGAAGCCGAGCAGCCCCGCGACGAAGATGGACGGCGCCGCGAAGGCCTGGGCCAGCGCTGCCAGCACGCCGCCGAGCAGGCCGGAGATGCCATAGGTGCGGATGCCCGCGGTCCGGCTCCCGGGCGGCTCATCGCGCTCGCGCCAGCCCCGCTCGAGACCGACCAGCAGGCCGATCGCGAGCGCCAACCCGAGTCGGAGCAGAAGGCTGTCCATGATCAAGGATATATAGTGACGTCAGGGGTCTGGGGATCGACACGATCCCCAGCGGGGGTTCGGGGGCAGAGCCCCCGCCTTACGTCTTCTCCCCGAGATCCCAATACATCCCGGCAAAGGCCAGCAGCCCTTCCCGTGCCGGCCCCGGCAGCAGGTGCTCGTCCGGCCCGTGCTGCTTGCAGCCGTTGTAGCTGTGCGGCACCCAGACCAGCGGCACGTTCAGGTGATCGACGAAGACGTCGCCCGGCAGGCCGCCCGAGGAGTTCGGGATGACCTGCACATGCTTGCCCAGCGACTTCTCCAAGCTCTCGCGCGCCCAGACGACCCAGGGGTGTGAGGGCGAGGTGCGCGAGGCCGGCATGCGCGTGAAGGCGTTCTCGATCTTCACGTTCTGCAGGCCGTGCGCGTCGAGGTGCTTGCGCAGCGAGTCCGCGAAGGTGTCGGGATCGCTGTCGACGGTGTAGCGGATCTGGCAATGCGCGCGGGCCTCGGGCGCCACGGCATTCACCGGCCCCTCGGGCTGTCCGCTGATCATCGCCAGGATGATGAGGCTGTTCCAGCCGTAGATCTTCTCGGCTGCCGTCAGGCCGGGCTCGCCCCAGTCCGGGTCGATCGTCGCCGCCTCGCCGCCGCCGCCGACCTCGCAGCCCTGCAGCACGCCGCGGACGTCGGCGGGGACGCCGTTGCGAGGCAGCCAGTCGCGCACGAGGATCTTGCCGTTGCGGTCCATCATGGTGCCGATGGCATGGGCCAGGATCACGGCCGGATCGGTGGTGAGTCCGCCCCAATGGCCGGAATGCACGCCGCCGTCGCGCAGCTTCACCACGAGGTCGAAGTGAAAGGTGCCGCGCGTGCCGGTGGCGATGGTCGGCACTTCCGGCATGACGCGAGGGCCGTCGCTGGCGATGAGCGCATCGGCGGCGAGCGCTCGGGCGTTCTGGGCGACGAACTCGCGCAGCCCGCGGCTGCCGCGCTCCTCGGCCATCTCAAGGACGAGCTTGACGTTGGCGTTCAGCTTGCCGCCGCGCGCGGCCAGCGTGGCCTCCAGCGCCATGAGGTTGATGACGTGCTGGCCCTTGTTGTCGGCCGTGCCGCGGCCGTACCACTTGCCGTCGCGCTCGATGAGCTCCCAGGGCTTGAGGCCCTCGCTCCACTGGTCGTCCAGGCCGCGCACCGTGTCGCCATGGCCGTAGAGCAGCACGGTCGGGCGCGCGGGATCCTCGATGCGCTCGGCGGTCAGGATGGGGCCGAAGCCCGCCAGCGGGTTGGGATGGAGGGTGACCGAGGTGAAGCCGAGGCTCTCGACCCAGGGCTTGATGGCCTGCTCCAGATACCGCGCCAGATAGGGCTCATAGGCCGGATCCTGCGCAGTCGAGGGAATGGCGACGAAATCCGAGAGCCGCGCCTTCAGCTGCCCCTCGTCAAACATCGCGGCGGCGCGCGCGAGGGCGTCGGCCCGGGTACCTGTCTCAATTGTCATCTCAATACTGCCTTTTCGGACCGGTCCGGGACCACAAATTGCCGTGCCCAACGGCATACGTCCATGGGTCAGGGCGAGTGTTCCGCGCGCCAGCGCAACCATTGCGCGATCTCCACCAGCCGGCGCGGAGCCATGCTCGGCCCGGTGAGCCGCAAGCCGACCTCCGGCGCGCCCTCCTGCACCGGCAGCGTGAGGCGGAGGTCGAGCACGTCGCGCGGCAGGTCGATCTGGCCGGAGAGGCCCAGCACCAGCCCCGCATCGCCGGTCAGCGCCGCATCGTCGATGGTGACGGTGCCGGCGGCCAGGGAGAGGCTCGCCGCGCCGCGCTCGACCGGGGTGGCGCCGCCGCGCAGGGCCGCGCGCAGCGCCGCCTCCGCCGCGCGCAGGTCGCCGAGGCCGAGCGCGCCGGCGGCCGCCACGCCGTCCAGCCCCTGCACCACGCCGTCGCGCAGCGTGAGCCGCGCGGCGCCGCTCAGCCCGGCGACCAGCGAGGCCGGCGCATTGCCCGTGCTGGCCAGCCGGAACTCGCCCGAGAGCCGGCCGGCGCCGATATCCACAGGGCGGCCGGACAACGGGCCGGAGAGCACCACGTCGGTGAAGCTGCCTTCAGCCGAAAGCCGCAGCGCCGGGCCGCGCTCCAGCCGCGCCGTGCCGGCCAGCGTGCCGCCGGCGAGGCTGCCGCGCAGGTCCTCCAGCCGCAGCGACGCCGCGTCGGCCCGGAGATTGGCCGAGGCCTGCTCGATCGCCGGCAGGTCCATGGGCTCGATGCGCTCGGCCGTCAGCGCGACGTCCAGGTTGAGGTCGGGCCAGGTGCCGAGGTCCAGGTTGCGCCAGTCTGGCAGCGGCAGGCGCTCCATGGCGAGGCGGCCGGTCACCGCCCGGCGCCCTTCGGCCGGCGCGACGGCGAGTTGGCCGCGGCCGCGCAGCCCGCCCGCGACGAGCTCGAAGCTCTCGGCGCTCCAGGCCTCGGGACGCCCGGCCAGGTTGGCGATGAGCGAGAAGGAGCCCTCGCCGATCCAGGCCGGCGGCGCGCGCTCCAGCAGCGTGCCGATCATGCGGGCGGCGCCCGGGTGGCGGACGGTCACGGTGCCCTGCGCGCGGCCCTGCGGCTCGTCGAGCGTGGCCTGGGCCTCGATGCGCGCCTCGGCGAGGTCGCTCTCCAGCCGGACGGCGAGCGCGTCCATCGGGCCGGCGCCGGTGGCCCGCAGCCGGAGCGGCAGGGCGGCCAGGCTCGACCGCTCCAGCCCGAGGCGGGCGAGCAGCGGGCCGGCCACGCCCTCGGCCTCCAGGCTGAGGTCGCTCACGCGCCCGGCGGCCAGCGTGCCGGCCAGCGTCACGTCCAGGCCGAGATGGCGGCCGGCGAGGCGGCGCAGCAGCAGCCGCCCGTTCTCGGCGGCGCCGTCCACGGTCAGCTTGTCCCAGACGGAGCCGCCCAGGGCGAGCCGGCCGAAGCCGAGGCGGAGCTGGTAGTCGGCGTCCGTGCCCGCCTCGCGCAGGGAGGTCAGGAGCTGGCCGGGCGTGACGGCGGTCTCCAGCGTGTCGAACTCCAGCCCGAGCGCGAGGCTCGGCCGGGCCTGCTGGCGCCAGACGAAGCCGCCGGTGGCGCGCGTCGCGCCCAGCCGCGCCGTGAGGTCGGTCGCGGTGAACTGCTGGCCCTCCCAGGAGAGGCGGAGCTGGCCTTCGGAGCCGCCGATGGGCAGCGGCCAGCGGGCCGGCAGGCCCATCGCCTCGGCGAGCTGCTCGGGCCGGGCCGAGCGCCAGCGCAGCGCCACGTCCAGCCGCGGCCCGGCGCTGGCACCCGAGAGCTCCAGCGTGGTCTCGCCGGGAAGCTCGGCCGAGACGTCGCTCAGCGTCAGCCGCTCGCCCTGCAGGAAGGCGCCGGCGCGCAGCTTGCGCAGGCGGAGCGGGCCGAGCGTGGCGCCCTCGGCGGAGAGGTCGAGCGAGACGGGCACCGCCTGCGGCCCGGCGCCGCGCAGCGCCATGAGCCAGGGCTCCACCTCGAGGCGCGGCGTCGACAGCGTCAGGTCGAAGCGCGGCTCGCGCCCCAGCCGCAGCAGCGCCGAGCCGCGCACCGCCTGCCCGCCGACCTCCAGCGCCAGCTGCCGTGCGGTCAGCGCCTCGGCGCCGGCGAGCAGGGTGGAAGTCGCGCGGAAGGGACCCGGCGGCGCGGGGATCACCGCGGCGAGGTCGGGACCGGCGATTTCCAACCGTCCTTCGAAGCCGCCCTCGGCCAGCAGGGCGCCGCGGGCCTGGAGGTTCACCCCGGCATGGCTCGCCGAGACGTCCAGCGGCGCGATGCCGTCGTCGCCGGCGCGGCCGAGCGTGGCCTGGAAGCGCACGGGACGGCCGCGCCAGACCAGCGCGCCCTCGGCCGTCAGCGCCTCGGAGGGGTTGCCGGCCGTGAGGCGCGCGGAGACGCCCTCCATGACCGCATCGCCGATGGAAATGCGGCTGTCCTCCAGCCGCGCATCGAGCGCGGTCAGGCGCGGCAGCGGCGCGAGGCCGGGCAGCGCCGTCGGCGGCCAGGGCAGCCGGATGTCGGCACCGACCAGTGCCAGCTCGCGCACCTCGATGCGGCCCAGCAGCAGCGCGCCGAGGTCGAGCCGCAGCCGCAGCGCGCGGGCCGACATGCGGACGTCATCAGCAGTCTGGCCGATGACGATCTGCGACGCCTGCAGCCGGGGCTGGGGCAGCAACTCCAGCGTGACGGGGCCTTCGAGCCAGACGGGCCGGCCCAGCCGCTCGGAGGCGATGGCGGCGATGGTGCCGCGATGGCGGTCCCAGTCGAGGTATTTGGGAAGCAGGTAAGCCGCCACCGCCGCCAGGGCGGCAAGCCCCGCGAGAAGCGCGAGGATGACCCCGCGCGCGGTGGCGGCTCGGCTCAACTTTCTCCCCAGCCGCCGCCGCCGGGCGTCTCGACGACGAGAATGTCGCCGGGCGCCAGGTCGGCCTTGCCCGCATTGCCGGGGATGACGTCGCGCGTGCCGTCGGCGCGGTCGACCCATTGGCGCCCGGGGGCGCCGTTCGCGCCGCCATGCAGGCCATGCGGCGCGACGTTGCGGCGCGAGGCGACGACCACCGCCTGCATCGGGCGCAGGAAGCGGATGCGGCGGCGCGAGCCGTCGCCGCCATGCCATTTCCCGGCGCCACCCGAGCCGCGGCGGATCGAGAACTCCTCGAGGCGCACGGGATAGCGCATCTCCAGGATCTCGGGGTCGGTCATGCGGGTGTTGGTCATGTGGGTCTGCACGGCGCTGGTGCCGTTGAAGCCCGGGCCCGCGCCCGTGCCGCCGCAGATCGTCTCGTAATACTGGTAGGTGTCGTCGCCGAAGAGCGAGTTGTTCATGGTGGACTGCGCAGCGGCGCAGGCGTCGAGCGCAGCCAGCAGCGCGTTGCAGGTCACCTGGCTGACCTCGGTGTTGCCGGCGACCACGGCACGGCCCGGCGTCGGGCTCAGGAAGCTCGCGGGCGGGACGATGATCTCCAGCGGCTTGAGGCAGCCGTCGTTGAGCGGGATGTCCTCGCCGACCAGCGTGCGGAAGCAGTAGAGCACCACCGCCCGGCAGACGGCGGCCGGGGCGTTGAAGTTGTCGGGGCGCTCGGGGCCGGTGCCGGTGAAGTCGATGACCGCCTTGCGGTTCGCCTGATCCACGCGCACGGCGACGACGAGCGGCGTGCCGTCATCGGTGACGGTCTCGAAGCGGCCGTCCTTCAGCGTGGAGAGGACGCGGCGCACGCTCTCCTCGGCATTGTCCATCACATGGCCCATATAGGCGCGAACGACGCCGAGGCCGAACTCGCGCACGGCCCGGCGCAGCTCCTGCACGCCCATCTCGTTGGCGGCGACCTGGGCCTTCACGTCGGCCACGTTCACGTCCGGGCTGCGCGCGGGATAGCGGGCGGAAGCCAGCAGGGCCCGGAACTCGGCTTCCCGGAAATGGCCGGCATCGACGAGCAGGAAGTCGTCGATGACGACGCCCTCCTCCTCCAGCGTGGCGGAGCCCGGCGGCGTGGAGCCCGGCGTGAGCCCGCCGATGTCGGCGTGATGCCCACGCGATCCCACGAAGAAGAGAATTTCCTCGCCGGCCTCGTCGAAGACGGGCGTGATCACCGTCACGTCGGGCAGGTGCGTGCCGCCATTGTAGGGATTGTTCAGCGCGACCACGTCGCCCGGCCGCAGCGTCTTGCCGCGCGAGCGGATCACCGTGCGCACGCTCTCGCCCATCGCGCCGAGATGCACCGGCACGTGCGGCGCATTGGCCACGAGCTGGCCCGTCGCGTCGAAGATGGCGCAGGAGAAGTCGAGCCGCTCCTTGATGTTCACGGAAAGGCTGGTGTTCTGCAGCACCACCCCGGTCTGCTCGGCGATGGACATGAAGAGGCTGTTGAACAGTTCCAGCATCACCGGGTCGACGCGGCCCGTCTCGGCCAGCCGCGCAGCGGCGCGCGCCTCGATGCGGTGGAGCACGAGGTGGTTCAGCGGCGTGACGCGCGCCTCCCAGCCGGGCTCGACCACGGTGGTCGCGATGGCCTCGCGGATCAGGGCCGGGCCGCGAATGGCGTCGCCGGCCAGCAGCGCCTCGCGGTCATGGACCGGCGCGTCATGCGCGGCGCCCTGGGCGAAAAGCGTCACGCGGTCGAGCAGCGGGATGGCCTCGCCGGCGGGGCGATCGGCCAGCTTCTCCTCCTGTACGGATTCGCCGGGCATGGTGACCTCGGCCAGCGCGGCCTCGACCACCACCTGGCGCTCGGGCGTGGCGAAGCCGAAGCGCGCGCGATGCGCCTCGGTGAATTCACGCAGCACGTCGTGATAGGCGCCGAACGCCACCGGCAGGAAGGAATCCGTGCCGGCGTAGCGCAGGTGCAGCCGGTGCTCGGCCTTGAGCTTCTCGGCCGCCGCGCCCTGGCGGACCAGCTCGGTCCGGCCGGCGGATTCCAGCTCGGCGAGGCGCGCTTCCAGCACCTCCATGCCCTCGGGCGCGAGGGGCTTTTCCACCGCCGCTTCGCGGATCACCGCCTGGTCGGCGAGGCCCATGCCATAGGCGCTCAGCACGCCGGCGAAGGGGTGGATGAAGACCGTCTCCATGCCGAGCTCGTCGGCCACCAGGCAGGCATGCTGCCCGCCGGCGCCGCCGAAACAGGCCAGCGCGTATTTCGTGACGTCGTAGCCGCGCTGCAGACTCACCTGCTTGATGGCATGGGCCATGTTGGAGACGGCGATCCGCAGAAAGCCCTCGGCGACCTCCTCGGGCGAAGGCTTCGTGTCCGTGGATGCCGCGATCTCGGCGGCCAGCGCAGCGAATTTCTCGCGCACGATCTCCACGTCGAGCGGCTGGTCGCCGTTCGGCCCGAAGATCGCGGGAAAATGCTTCGGCTGGATCTTGCCCGCCATCACGTTCGCGTCGGTGACGGTCAGCGGCCCGCCGCGACGGTAGCAGGCCGGGCCCGGCACCGCGCCCGCGCTTTCCGGCCCCACGCGGTAGCGCGCGCCGTCAAACTTCAGGATGGATCCGCCACCGGCCGCGACCGTGTTGATCGCCATCATCGGCGCGCGCATGCGCACGCCGGCCACCACCGTCTCGAAGGCGCGCTCGAAGGCGCCGGCATAGAGCGCCACGTCGGTCGAGGTACCGCCCATGTCGAAGCCGATGATCCGGTCGTAGCCGGCCATGGCCGCCGTCCGCGCCGCGCCGACGATGCCGCCGGCCGGGCCGGACAGGATCGCATCCTTGCCCTGGAAGCTGTTGGCCTCGGCCAGGCCGCCGGAGGACTGCATGAAGTAGAGCTTGATTTGCTGCCCGGCCGATTCACGCTCTCCGCCTTCGGCGTCGATCGATCGGACAGGGCCGGCCAGCTCCGACGCCACCTGCCGGACATAGCGGCCCAGGATCGGCGAGAGGTAGGCGTCCACAACGGTCGTGTCGCCGCGCGGCACGATGCGCGGCAGCGGGCTCGCCTTGTGGGACAGGCTGATCTGCGGGAAGCCGATCTCCCCGGCGATGGCGCCCAGCCGCAGCTCATGCGCCGGATGCGCCCAGGCATGCATCAGCACGATCGCGACGGCGCGGATTCCGTCGTCGTAGGCGGATTGCAGGGCCTTGCGCGCCGCGTCCTCGTCCAGCGGCTCGATCCCGGTGCCGTCCACCGTCACGCGGCCGCCGATCTCGGCGACCCGCTCGTGCAGCAGCTCCGGCAGCTTCACCTCGAGATCGAAGAGCCGCGGCCGCGCCTGGTTGCCGATGCGCAGCATGTCGGCGAAGCCCACCGGCACCAGCAGCAGCACGCGCTCGCCCTTGCGCTCCAGCAGGGCGTTGGTGGCCACCGTCGTGCCCATCTTCACGGCCTCGACCAGCCCCTCGGGCAGGGGCGCGCCCGCCTCCAGCCCCAGCACCTGGCGGATGCCGGCCACCGCGGCATCCTTGTAGCGTTCGGGGTTCTCGGAGAGCAGCTTGGCGGTGGAGAGCGATCCGTCCGGGTGCCGGGCCACCACATCGGTGAAGGTGCCGCCGCGATCGATCCAGAACTGCCAAGTCCCAACGCTCATTCGAAAACTCCTCGATTGCCGTCCGCTTTGCAGGCCCGGGGCGTGGCGCGCAAGGGGGTCGGCGTGTTACTTCCCTGCGGAGGCAAAGGGATTGGCTTTGGGCTTCTGGGGCAAGATCATCGGGGGGATCGCGGGCTTCGCGACGGGCGGGCCCGTCGGCGCGCTCATGGGGGCCGTGGCGGGGCATGCCGCTGACAGCGCCACGCGGCTCGGCCCCAACGCCGCGAACATGGCGGCGATGCTGGGCTCGCGCGAGCAGCTCTTCGCCATCTCGGTGGTCGTGCTCTCGGCCAAGCTCGCGAAATGCGACGGGCCGGTGGTCCGCGCCGAGATCGACGCCTTCAAGCGCATGTTCCGCATCCCCCCGCAGAACATGAAGGATGTGGCCGAGCTCTTCGACGAGGCCCGGCAGACGGCCGAGGATTTCGAGCCCTTCGCCGACCGCCTCGGCGAGGCCTTCGCCGCCGAGAAGCCCATGCTGGAGGACGTGCTGGGCGCGCTCTTCCAGATCGCCCGGGCCGACGGCCCCCTGACCCGCGGCGAGGTGCGCTTCCTGCAGCGGGTGCAGACGGGCTTCGGGCTCCACGCGCAGGAGTGGGAGCGCGCCCGCGACGGCCAGGCGCGGCCGGGCGCCCGCGCCAACGAGATGCCGGGCGTGGATGCCTATGCCGTGCTCGGCCTTCCCAAGGACGCGACGGACGAGCAGGTCCGCGCCGCCTGGCGCAAGTTGATGCGCGAGAACCACCCGGACGCCATGGCCTCGCGCGGGGCGCCGCAGGACCTGATCCAGCGGGCCACGGGCAAGGTGGCCGAGATCAACAATGCCTGGGATCGGATCAAGCGGGAGCGCAAGCTGTGAGCAGCGCGCGGCCGATCCCACGCCGTTTGGCCAACCCCCTTCGCAAGCGAAGGGGTGGGGATCGGATCAAGCGCGAGCGCAAGCTGTGAGCAGCGCGCGGCCGATCCCACGCCGTTTGGCCAACCCCCTTCGCAAGCGAAGGGGTGGGGACCGGATCAAGCGCGAGCGCAAGCTTTGAGCCTTGATGTCACGGAGCTTCCTTCCCCCAATGTCGACGAGCGCCCGCCGGGCGCGGTCATCGACACGCTGATCCTGCACTACACCGGCATGACGTCCGGCCGGGAGGCCATCGCCCGGCTGCGCGACCCGGAGGCGGTGGTCTCCTCGCACTACGTCGTCGAGGAGGACGGGCAGGTCTTCCGCCTGGTTCCCGAGGCCCTGCGCGCCCGGCACGCCGGAATCTCATATTGGCGCGGGCGGGAGGCGCTGAACGACGTCTCCATCGGCATCGAGATCGTCAATCCCGGCCATGAATGGGGCTACCGCCACTTCCCGGCGCTGCAGATGGCGGCGGTGGCCGACCTCTGCCTGGAGATCCTGGGCCGCCATCCCATCCCCGCCCGCAACGTGATCGGCCACAGCGACGTGGCGCCCGACCGCAAGCAGGATCCGGGCGAGCTCTTCGACTGGCAGGGGCTGGCCGAGAACGGCATCGGCATCTGGCCCGCCATGGACGGGCCGGCGGAGGGCGATCCGCGGGAGCTGCTCGGCCGCATCGGCTACCGCACCGACCTGGAACTGCCCGTGCTGGTCACCGCCTTCCAGCGCCACTGGCGGCCCGAGCGCGTCGACGGCCTGGCCGATGCCGGCACGCTGGCGCGGATGCAGGGCGTGCTCGCCGCCATCGGATGACGCCCCGGGACATCGCCGCGCTGTGCCGGGACGATCCGGGAATGCGCGCGGCGCTGGAGGCGGTGGCGGCGCAGGGGCCGCCTGGGGCCTGGATCGGCGCGGGATTTCTGCGGAATGCGGTCTGGGACGTGCTGCATGGGCGACGGCCGGATATGGCCGGGCTCGCCGACCTGGACGTGGTGTTCCACGACGCCGCGGAAACCGACCCTCAGGCCGACGCGGCCTGGGAGGCCCGGCTGCGCAGGGTGCTGCGCCTGCCCTGGTCCGTCACCAACCAGGCGCGCATGCACAGCCGCAACGGCCACGCGCCCTATGCCGATGTCGCCGACGCCATCGCGCATTTGCCCGAGACCGCCACCGCCGTCGCCGCCCGGATGGAAAGCGGCGGGGTCGCGCTGCTGGCGCCGCACGGCTGGGACGACCTGCTCGGGATGGTGGTGCGGCCCACGCCGGCCTTCGCCGCGCGGCCGGAGGTCGTGGCACGGCGCGCCGCCGAGAAGGGCTGGCTCACACGCTGGCCGAGCCTGAGCGTGTGAGGCCGGCATCCTTGCTGGACCGCGCCATGCCAGGTGGCCGTGGGAGGGGCCCCCTGCCGCCCCGCAAGCGCGGCGGCCAGGGCGGCCCCAGGCTTCAGTTGCTCGCCTGACGCTGCACCACCGCCCCGTGCTGAGCCGCCGTGCCCGCGGCGATGACGAGATAGCGCCGCTCGGTCCGGGCGCCGTCCTGCACGATCTGGCGGATCGGGCCGACCGCGTTGACGATGGCCGAGCCCGCCGGATTCGCCATGAAGGCGGAAAGCGGCTCCAGCGTGCCCGTGCCATCCGGATGGCTCGACAGTGCGAGCACGTAGGGCTTCCCGGGCTCGAGGCCGGTGACGGACGCCTGCAGGACCTGGATGAGCCCCTGGTCGAACAGCGAGACGCTGGTCGGCGTCCTGTCGCCGGCCCGGGTGTTCCCGGCCCGCGTCAGCGTGAGGTGCGCCGTCTGGCCGGCAACGCCGAGCGGCTGGAGATGGGCCGTGCCGTCGCCTTCCGGCACCGCGCCCGGCACGTAGTTGACGGCCTGCGGCGCCTGTCCGATCGGAATGGTCGCGATCACCCGGTTGCTCAGCGTGTCGATGGCGGCCAGTGCATCCGCATTCTCGAGGCCGACATAGACTCGCGATCCGTCGCCCGAAGGCCAGATGCCGTGCGGCAGGTTGCCGACGGGAATGGTCGCGACCTGCGAGAAATCGTCGGTGCGGAACACCCGGATCTCGTTCAGCCCGCCGACCGTCACATAGGCGAAGGTGCCGTTGGCGTTGCGGGCGAAGTTGACGTGGTTGGTGATCGGGCCGGTGTCGATGGTCCTCAGGAGGTTGAAGGGCGGCCGGGCGTTGAAGACCTGGGTCCGGCCCACGTCCTTCAGGGTGAACCACACCTGCCCGCCGTCCGGCGTCGCCGCGATGTTCGGGCAGAAGGGGCTTTCCTGCGGCACATGGCCGACGATCCGGTGGTCGGCAACGGACACCACTACCGTCTCGGGGGTAAAGGACGAGCAGACGTAGCCGTACCGGCCGTCCGGCGAGAAGATCTGCATGCCGGGGCCGTTCGGCACTCTGATCCGCGTCTTCTCCTCATAGGTCTGCCCGTCGAGCACGGCGACGTAGTCCTCGCCGCGCACGGTCACCCAGACCTCGCTTCCGTCGGGCGTGAAGAAGGCCTCGTGCGGCGAACGGCCGACATAGGTCGTGTGCTTCACCTGGTTGGTCGCCGTGTCGATGAAGGTCACGGAGTTCGAGCCGATCGAGACCACGGCGAGGGTCCGGTGGTCGGGCGAGAAGCCCATGCCGTGGACCAGCACCTGGCCTCTGTAGAGCGGGCTGAAATTGCCGGGCTGCGGGTCGCCGAGCCGGATCACGCCGACGAGCGTGTTGGTCGCGGGATCGGTGACCGAGACGGTGTTGGAGAACTGCTCGGCGGCATAGACCCGATCCTGGCCGCTCAGCAGGATATCCGGTGCGGAGGCGGCGAAGGGCGCCTGCCCGGCGAAGGCCGGCATCGAGCAGGCCAGGAAGCTGGTCGCCAGCAGGCTGGCGAGAACGCGACTCTTCATGGATGGGATTCCTGTCTCAGTTTGCGGCGGGCGGCATCGACATGGCGTCGTGCAGCGTCGCGGAATGGTGGTGGCTGGCCGCCGCAGCGGGCGCCGGCATCCCGCTCGCCGCAGTTCCGGGCTGCGTCGGCGCCGGCGCGGAAGGCGGCAGCGGCTGGCCGAGCGCCAGCCGCATCGCGACGATCTCCTGCTGCTGCTCGACGATGATTTCCTGCGCGATGCGCCGGATCTGCTCGTTCCTGCCGTAGCGCAGGACGGCGCGCGCCATGTCGATGGCGCCCTGGTGGTGCGGAACCATCATGGCGACGAAATCGGCATCGACGTCGCCCGTCGGCATCACGTCCATGTCCGCCATCATCCGGTCCATGGCGGCGCTGTTCTCGGCGAGGAAGGGGGCTTCCTCGACAGTCTGCGCCGGCGGCGCGCCAGGGGGCATGTCCTGCGCCCGCGCGCCCGTCGCTCCGGCCATCGCGGCCGCGGCGAAAAGGACCATCATTCCAACGCGCGGAAATTGTCGATATCGCATGGTACGGCTCCTTCAGGCGGCAACGGCGCCTTCAGAAGGCTGTCAGTTCGAAGGACGGCGGGTTTGCTTGTTTGTGCCTCGGTTCGAGATGCTGGAGGGGAGGCGCGAACCCTCCCGGGAGGGCTCGCGCCTCCCCGGACCCACCCCGACAAAGGCCGGGCAATCCTTAGCTTCGCGTCGGAAGATGATGCCGGGCGGCCTGTAAGCCGGGTTCTGTCTTGGCCCGAAAGCCATGGACGACCATTCCTCTGGGACCCGCGTCACCGCGGGCCTCGCGCGGCCAACCCGGAGGACGGGGCGGAAATGCCCCTGCTTGCGCTGCCCTCCCTATTCGGCCTTGCTCCCGGTGGGGTTTACCGTGCCGCCGCCATTGCTGGAAGCGCGGTGGGCTCTTACCCCACCGTTTCACCCTGACCGCCCGCACCCCGGCCGAAGCCGAAGCTGGGGCGGCGGTCTGTTCTCTGTGGCACTTTCCCTAGGCTTACGCCCGCCGGCCATTGGCCGGCACCGTATTTCCGTGGAGCCCGGACTTTCCTCCAGCCCGGCGATCGCTCGCCAGACCAGCGGCCGTCCAGCCGCCCGGCATCACGCGCTTCCTGCGCCATCCGCCCGTCCTTGGTCAAGCGGCGCCATGTTGCCGGATTGCAACAGCGCGCGGAGAAGTGACAGACCATGAAGGTAAGGTTTGAGCGAACCCTCCTAAACGACTGGAAAAACACGACAACATCAGTCGTTCCCGGTTTGATCCTGCGTCGTTATCCCTTGATTACCCATATTCCCCCATCTAAAACCACTCCCAGCCCAGGACAGATGGACACGCTCGGGGGGGCGAGCCGTTTGGAAAGGGCTGGTCGGGCGAGCCGGCAGGGTTCCGGGGGGGATCTTGCCGGCCGCTGCTCCCGCCCCGAGCGGAGCAGCCGGCACTCCCCCTGTGGCGCATTGAGCAGGGGCATCCGACGGCACGATGACCCAATTCCGGGGCAAGTTCATCAACGGGTTGGACAAGAAGGGCCGCTGCAGCGTTCCGGCCCTGTTCCGCACCCGGCTTGCCGGAGAGGGCCTCGTCCTGCGCCGTTCCACCCGCCACCCCTGCATCGAGGCCTGGCCCGCCTCCGCCTTCGATGTCGCCCTCACCTCCAAGAACCCGCTCGACGAGCCGGACGAGGACGAGGATTTCCGCGCCTATGCCCTTTATTCCGACACGGTGGACATCACGCCGGACCCGGACGGCCGCATGATCCTGCCGAGTGAGCTCATCACCTTCGCCGGCCTTAGCGACAGCGTGGCCTTCCTCGGCCGCATGGAATGCATCGAGCTCTGGGAGCCCGCGGCCGCCGAGGCGCAGATCGAGAAGGCCCGCCAGGCCCTCGCCGAGAAAGCCCGCGCCCGCGCCGCCGGGGGGACGGTCCAATGACCGGCCACATCCCCGTCCTGCTGAACGAGGTCCTGGAATACCTGGCCCCCCACGCGGGCGAAAACATCCTCGACGGCACCTTCGGCGGCGGCGGCTATGCCCGCGCCATCCTCGAGGCCGCCCCCTGCACCGTCTGGGCCATGGACCGCGACCCCGAGGCCATCGCCCGCGGCGCCGCGCTGGCGGCCGCCCATCCCGGCCGGCTGCACCTCATCGAGGGCCGCTTCGGCGACATGCTGGCCCATCTCTCGGCCGCCGGCGTCACCGCGCTGGACGGCGTGGTGCTCGACCTCGGCGTCTCCAGCTTCCAGATCGACACGCCCGAGCGCGGCTTCTCCTTCCGCTTCGACGGGCCGCTCGACATGCGCATGGGCCGCACCGGCCCGAGCGCCGCCGACCTCGTGAACACCCTGCCCGAGGCCGAGCTCGCCGACCTCATCTGGGAGCTGGGCGAGGAGCGGCATTCCCGCCGCGTCGCCCGCGCCATCGTGCGCGATCGCGCCGAAGCCCCCTTCGAGACCACGCTGCGCCTCGCCGAGACCATCCGCCGTGCCGTCCCCCGCGACCCCTCCGGCATCCACGGCGCGACCCGCAGCTTCCAGGCGCTGCGCATCCGCGTGAACGACGAGCTCGGCGAGATCGAGCGCGCGCTGGAGCAGGCGCTCGGCCTGCTGGCGCCCGGCGGCCGAATCGTTGTCGTATCGTTTCACTCGCTGGAGGACCGGATCGTGAAGCGCGCCTTCCAGAAGGCCGCCGGCCGCACGCCAGGGGCGTCACGGCACGACCCGGGCGCGCTGCTCGCGCCGCGCGCCGAGACGGAATTCGCCCTGCTCACACCACGTTCCGTCCGTCCGGGCGCCACCGAGGCCGCCGAAAATCCGCGTGCTCGCTCCGCCCATCTCCGCGCCCTGCTCCGCAAGCCCGAAAGCCGCGCCGCATGATCCATCCGCTGACCCTCGTGACCTTCGCGGCTTTCCTCGGTGCCGGCCTCTACGTCTTCCAGACCAAGGAGGAGGTGGCCAAGCTCGACCGCGAGCTGCGCGGCGTGACCCGCGAGATCGAGGGCGAGCGCTCGCGGACCCAGACGCTCTCGGCGGAATGGGCGCGGCTGAACGACCAGGACCGGCTGCGCAGCATGGTGACGAGCTACCTGCGCGACATGCAGCCGATGGAGCCCTCGCAGTTCCAGCGGCTGGACGACGCGCAGCGCCGCATGCCGCAGGCGCTGGCGTTCGTGCCGGAGCCCACCGGCTTCCGCCGCCGCGCCGACGCGCCCTCCGCCCCGGGCGAGGTGCTGGTCTTCACCGCCGCGACGATGCTGGCGGAGGCGGAGCCCCGCCGCGCCGCGCCGGCGCAGCGCGTCGTGCCGGCGCCCGCGCCTGCCGTGGTCGCGGCCGCGGCGGCGAC
>NZ_JBXAQB010000022.1:0-67433 GCF_058806835.1 Roseococcus sp. GW821-FHT12F05 | reverse complement strand
GGGCGGCGGCGGTGGAGGGGGCGGCGGCGGCGCGGGCGGGGCCGGACGCGCGGGCTCCACCTCCGGCGGCTCCGGCGAGGGCGGCGCGGGCACGCTCACCGGCGCGCGCGGGGCCGGGGTCTCGCCCTGGGCCGTCTCGGCGGGCGCGATGAACTCGACCTCCAGCGCCTGCTCGCGCGGCTCCTCGATCTTGCGCCGGTCGAAGTCGAGCAGGATCAGCGCCAGCACCAGCAGGTGCGCGGCGAGGGATGCGCCGACCCAGAGGCGGAAGCGCCCGTCTTCCATGGCTCAGCGCGGCGCCGGGCCTCGCGACGGGGGGTTCGCGGTGGGAGCGGGGGCGCGGGGGGAAGCGCCGGCGGGAGCTGGAGCGGGGCGACCCGCCGTGGGATTGGCCTGTTCGGCGAGCAGGGCCACGCGGGTGAAGCCGCCGGCGCTGATCGTGCCCATGACCTCCATCACGCGGCCATAGGTGATGCCGCGGTCGCCGCGTACGAAGATGCGGCGCTCGGGCTGGCCGGGCTGCTGGGTCTGGCCGATGGCCTGGAGCCGCGGCACCAGCTCCTCGAGCTGGACCTCCGTCTCCTGCAGGAAGATGCGGCCCTCGGGATTCACGCTGATGGTGATCGGCTCCTGCTCCTGGTTGAGCGGCTGGGCCGTGGTCTTCGGCAGGTCCACCGGCACGCCGGAGGTCATCATGGGCGCCGCCACCATGAAGATGATGAGCAGCACCAGCATGACGTCCACCATCGGCGTCACGTTGATCTCGGCCATGGGGCGGTAGCGGGCGCCCACCCCTCGCTTCATGATCGGCCCGGCCATGGCGGCGCTACTCCGCCGCCGGGGCGGCGGCCGTGACGCGCGCCTGGGCCGCGGCCTCGGTCTGGCGGGCCAGGATCGCGCCGAACTCGGAGGCGAAGCCCTCCAGCCGCCCCGCGAACTTGGCGAACTTGGACGACAGCATGTTGTAGATCAGCACCGCCGGGATGGCGGCCACGAGGCCCATGGCCGTGGCGAAGAGCGCCTCGGCGATGCCCGGCGCGACCACGGCGAGGTTGGTGTTCTGCATGCCCGCGATGGCGGTAAAGCTGTTCATGATGCCCCAGACCGTACCGAAGAGGCCCACGAAGGGTGCCGCCGAGCCGGTGGAGGCGAGGAAGGTCATGCGCTTCTCCAGCCGCTCCATCTCGCGATGTATGGTGACGGACATGGCGCGCTCCACCCGCTCGCGCGTGCCGGCCACCATGAAGGAGCCCGCCCCGGCGGCCGTGCTCGCGTGCCACTCGCGCATGCCGATGACGAAGACGGCCGCCATGGGGTGCGAGGGGTGCTCGCCCTGGGCCCGGTAGAGCTCGTCCAGGCTGCCGCCGCGCCAGAAGCGGTCCTCGAACTCGTCGGCCTCCCGGCGGGCGCGGGCGAGGCTCGTGAACTTCTCGAAGGCGATCGCCCAGACATAGACGCTGGCCAGGAGCAGCAGGACCATCACCACCTTCACGATCCAGTCGGCCTGCATGAACAGGGCGAGGAGCGAGAGGTCGTGGGCCGCCGCAAGCGGCGCGGTGGTGACGGAGTTCAAGGGGCGGGGCCTCCTCAGGTCGTTTCGGGCAGGACGGTCCGGGCGCGGAGAGCACCCAGCCAGGGTTCAGGCAGGCGGCGCGGGGCCAGGCTCGTCGCATCCACGCAGGCGAGCGTCACATCGAGCCATGCCAGCCTTTCCTCCCCCCGCCAGACCTCCTGCAGCAGCAGCAGGCTGGCGGAAGCGCGGCGGATTCGCGTGACCACCGTCACCTCGTCATCGAGTCGCGCGGGGCGTGCATACTCCACCATGACGCGCCGCACCACCATGAAGCAGCCATGTAACCGCTGCATGTCCGCATGGGGCAGGCCCATGTCGCGGAGGGATTCGGTACGGGCGCGCTCGGCCCATCGCAGATAGGTGGCGTGATAGGTGACGCCGCCGGCATCCGTGTCTTCGTAGTACACGCGGATGTTCATCCGATGCGCGAAATCGGTCATGTCGCCGCCACCGATTCAGACCTCCGGCGCATCCGCGCCTCCGGCCATCGGGGGCTGGCGCGGGTCCAGCAGGTCGGGCTGGAGCGAGGCGCCGGCGGGCGGCGCCATCCCCAGGTGGCGCCAACCCGGCTCGCCCAGCATGCGGCCGCGCGGCGTGCGCAGGACCAGGCCCTCCTGGATGAGGAAGGGCTCCACCACGTCCTCCAGCGTGTCCCGGCTCTCGGACAAGGCGGCGGCCAGCGTCTCGACACCGACCGGGCCGCCATTGTGGTGCTTGGCGATGCGGCGGAGGTAGCGGCGGTCCATGGCGTCGAGGCCCTTGGCGTCCACCTCCAGCCGGGCGAGGGAGGCGTCGGCCATGGCGCGGTCGGCCACCCTGCCCTCGACCACGCAGAAGTCGCGCACGCGGCGCAGCAGGCGGCCGGCGATGCGGGGCGTGCCGCGGCTGCGGTTGGCGATCTCGCGCGCGCCCTCCTCGGCCAGCGCGAAGCCCAGCTTCTCCGCACCCCGGCGGACAATCCGAAAAAGCTCCTCCGGCGTGTAGAGGTTGAGGCGCAGCGGGATGCCGAAGCGGTCGCGCAACGGCGTGGAGAGCAGGCCCGAGCGCGTGGTTGCGCCGACCAGGGTGAAGGGCGGCAGGTCTATGCGCACGGTGCGCGCGGCCGGCCCCTCGCCGATGATGAGGTCCAATTGAAAGTCCTCCATCGCCGGATAGAGCGTCTCCTCTATGGCCGGCTGAAGGCGATGGATCTCGTCGACGAAAAGCACGTCGCGCGGCTGGAGGTTGGTGAGGATGGCGGCCAGGTCGCCCGCGCGCTGGAGAACGGGGCCGGAGGTGGCCCGAAAGCCCACGCCCATCTCACGGGCGACGATCTGCGCGAGGGTGGTCTTGCCCAGGCCCGGAGGTCCGTGAAGCAAAACGTGATCGAGCGCCTCGCCGCGCGCGGAGGCGGCCTGGATGAAGACCGAGAGGTTTTCCCGCAGCAGCTTCTGGCCGGTGAACTCGGACAGGAGCTGTGGGCGCAGCGAGGCCTCGCCGGCATCCTCCTCCTGGCGCGCGCCGCTGGTGATGCGGTCGCTCATTTGCGCCACCGATTCAGCTCTCCGGCGCCTTCGCGCCTCCGATCATCGGGGGCGATCATCGCGCCGACTCACGCAGCGCGACGGTGATCAGCGCGTTCAGCTCGGCCCCCGCCCCGAGCTGCGTCTTTGCCCGCGACACGGCACGCTCGGCCTCGGGCCGCTTGAGGCCGAGATTGAGCAGCGCGCTGATCGCATCCGCCTCCGGCGTATCGGGCAAGGCGGCCACGATGGGCACGCCGCCGCCATCCTGCTCCGGCGTCGCGCGGCCCACGGCCCATTTCTGCATCGCCGGCTCGTCGATGACGCGGTTGGCGGTGGCGGCGCCGAGGCCCTTCACCTCGGAGAGCCGCTTGCGCTCCTTGGCGGCGATGGCCGTCGCGAGCTGGTCGGGCGTCAGCCCCGACAGCACCAGCAGCGCCTTCTGCGGCCCGACCGTCTTCACCTCGTTGAGGGCCCGGAAAGCCTCGCGCTCGCTCGCATCGAGGAAGCCGTAGAGGGTGATGGCGTCCTGGCTGACGCGGGTCTCGATCAGCAATTTCTGGACACCGTCCTTCGCCGTCAGCCGGTCCAGCGTCTTGCGGCTGCACGACACCAGATAGCCGACGCCGTTCACGTCCAGCACGCAGGCGCCGTCCTGCGTGGATTCCACGAATCCCTTGAGGCTCCCGATCATGGCCGTCCCCGATGGCCGGAGGCGCGCAGGCGCCGAAGGGCTGAATCGGCGGCCATCAGACCTGCATCAGCTTTGCGAGCACGTTGCGCGTGCCGCGGTGATGCGCGTGGCAGATGGCGATCGCCAGCGCATCCGCCGCATCCGCGCGCTTCAGCACGGCGCCGGGCAGCAGGCGCTTCACCATGTCCTGCACCTGGATCTTATCGGCATGGCCGGTGCCGACGACGGCGCGCTTCACCTCCATCGCCTGGTATTCCGCGACAGGCAGCCCGGCCAGCGCCGGCACCAGCAGCGCCACGCCGCGCGCCTGGCCGAGCTTCAGCGCGGCGGCCGGGTTCTTGTTGACATAGGTGTGCTCGACCGCCGCCTCGTCCGGCGTCCATTCGCCGATGAGATGCGAGAGACCGTTGTGGATCTGCACCAGCCGATGCGAGAGCTCGTCGCCGGCCAGGGTGCTGATGGCGCCCGCCGCGATGTAGCGCAGGTGCGAGCCCGCGCTCTCGATCAGCCCCCAGCCCGTATGGGTCAGGCCGGGGTCCAACCCCAGAATGCGGATGGGGCCGGGCGCCAATTCAGTCCGAAAGCTTCGCCAGCACGGCGTCGCTCACCTCGAAATTGGCGTAGACCTGCTGCACGTCGTCATGGTCGTCGACCAGGTCGATGAACTTCAGGACGGCGGCCGCGCCCTCCTCGTCCAGCTCCACGGTCATGTTCGGCTTCCACTCCAGCCGCGCGGCCTGGGCCTCGCCGAAGCGGGATTCCAGCGCATCGCGCACGGTGTTGAGGTCCTCCGGCGCGGTCAGGATCTCGTGGCCCTCCTCGGTGCTGGCGACATCCTGGGCGCCCGCCTCGATGGCGGCCTCCAGCATGGCGTCGGCATCGGCGACCTCGGCCGCGAAGCGCACGGCGCCCACGCGGTCGAACTGGAAGGCCACCGTCTCGCCCATCGCGCCGCCGTGCTTGCTGAACATGGAGCGCAGGTCGCTCGCGGTGCGGTTGCGGTTGTCGGTCAGCGCCTCGACGATGACGGCGACGCCGGCCGGACCGCGGCCCTCGTAGCGGACCTCGACGTAGTCCTCGCCGGAGCCCGCGCCCGAGGCCTTCTTGATGGCACGGTCCACCGCGTCCTTGGTCATGTTGGCCAGCCGGGCCGCGACCAGGGCGGCGCGGAGGCGCGGGTTGTGGGCCGGGTCCGGCAGGCCGGCCTTGGCCGCCACCGTGATCTCGCGCCCGATCCGGGCGAAGGCCCGGGCGCGCTTGGCGTCCTGCCCGCCCTTGCGGTGCATGATGTTCTTGAACTGCGAATGCCCAGCCATGGCTTCTTCAGAGATTGGTTGAAGTTTTTCCATATAGCGTCGGGCCGCGAGTTTCGCCACCATGCGGACCATGGACACGCACGCAGTCGTCGCCGACCCCCACGCCGTCACCACCGCCGAGGCCCTGGAGGCCATCTACGGTCGTCCCTCCGAGCTCGCCGCCAACAAATCGACGGACCGGCTCGACCCGACGACGCTGGCCTTCATCGCCGCCAGCCCCTTTTGTCTCTTGGGCACCCAGGGCCGCAAGGGCAACCACATCACCCCGCGCGGCGACGCGCCCGGCTTCGTGGTGGCGCTGGACGAGAAGCGCCTGATGATCCCGGACCGGAAGGGCAACAACCGGCTGGACGGCTATCGCGATATCCTCGAGGACAGCCGGGTCTCGCTGCTCTTCCTGGTGCCCGGCATGGGCGAGACCATGCGCGTCCACGGCACGGCCACCATCTCCATCGACCCGGAGCTCCGCGCGCGCTGCATCGCGCAGGAGAAGGTGCCGACCACCGTGCTGATCGTGGAGATCCGCGAGATCTTCATGCAATGCGCCAAGGCCATCATGCGCTCGGACCTGTGGGACGGCCGCAGGAAGGCGCCGGGCGTGCCGACGATGGGGGCGCTGCTCGCGGCCCACAAGAAGAACGGGATGGACCCGGCGGCCTACGACGCCGTCGCCGAGGAGCGGCTGCGGGCCAATATGTACTGAGGCCAGATCATCTCGCGAGATTCAGACCTCCGGCGCCTTCGCGCCTCCGGTCATCCCGCTCAGGCCTCTCCCGTCACCATCCGCGCCGTCGCGACGAAGCTGCGCGGCCCGTCGGCGCCCCAGGCGCGGCGCAACGCGCCCTCCAGGCGCGACCGCGCCGGCGGCTCCAGCCCGGCGGCGAAGGCGCCCACGAAGCCCTGCCCCGTGAGCCAGGGCTGCCACCAATCCTCGAATCCCGAAAATTCCTGCCGGATCGAGATGTCGCGCTCGCGGACGTTCCTGATCCCGGCCGCCTCGAAGACCGCGCCCAGCCGCCCCGGCGCGCCGATCGGGTCGGCGAAGTGCTTGTCCCGCCAGTCCGCGCCCTCGCGCAGCACCACCGCCGCCGTGTCGGCGAAGAGCCGCAGGAAGGGGAAGCCGCCGGAGAAATCCCACATCGCCGTGGCGACGGTCCCGCCCGGCTGCGCGACCCGCGCCATCTCCCGCGCCGCCTTCACCGGATCGGGCACGAAGGCGAAGACGAGCAGCGCCAGCGCCGCGTCCTGCGAGCCGGTGGGCAGCGGCAGCGACAGGAGGTCGCCGCGCTCGAAGCGCGCCTGCGGCATGGCGACGCGCGCGGCCTCGACATAGGCCTGGCCGAGATCCACGCCCGTCACCTTCACGGCCGGATCGCGCTCCAGGAGCGCCGCGCTCAGCGCGCCCGTGCCGCAGCCGGCGTCCAGCACGCGCAGGCCCTGGGGCAGCGCGAGGGCATCGAGGAAGGGCGCCGCCAGCCTGCGGCTCCAGCGCCCCATGCTCCGCTCATAGGCGGCGGCGTCGGTGGCGACATATTCGACGGATGTGCTCATGGGGCGCGCGTATACCGGAAGTTGCAATGTGTCGCACCCGACATGATGGTCTGCGTGCGCTCCAGCTTCATCTTCGGATCGTAGCCCTCGCAGAAGGCGCCGTCGCGGTTGCAGGAGAGCACGGCGCCGAGCTTGCCCAGCCCCATGCCGCGATAGGTCTCGGCATAGCGGCAGCGCGTGACGTTGAAGTCGAAATGCTCGGCGTCCTCGCGCAGCACGTCGATCTGGAGAGCATCGTCCAGCTTCCAGCGCTCCATGAGCTCGGCGAAATGCGCGATGCTGGGCTCGGGGGCCTCCCTGGCCATAGCGGCGCCGGTCTGCCGCGCGAGCTTCACGATGGCGCGGGTGAGGATCGCCGTCGCCTGCTCCTCGCCGAGGGTCGCCACCATCTCCTCGTGGAGGCCCTTGGCGAAGGCCGCCTCGATGCGGCGCTGCTCGAGGATGGACACGGTCATGGGCGGAACTCCGGCAGAAAGAGGCTCAGGCTAGCCCCGTCCAGAACCGCAACTCCAGCCCTTCCCCGGCGAAGCCCGTGCCGACCCGCCAGCGCGCGGGCCAGTCGATGCGCTCCGGCCCCCAGGAGACGGCGGAGCGCAGGCTGCTCCACGGCGCGCCCGGGCCCGCGCGCCACATCACGCCGCCCGGCCCCATGCCGCCATGCAGGAGAAGCTCCAGATCGAAGGCCTCGCCCGCGCCGAGCGTCGGGCCGAACCAGTAGCTCGGGCTGCGGCCGGGCGCGGCGGCGATGATGACGCAAAGCCGCTGCTCCGGCCCGCGCAGCCCGATCCAGAGCGCGGGAAGCCACCCTTCGGCCTCGGCGGAGAAGAGCGTCTGCGCCGCGCCGCCATGCGCCGGGGCAGTGCGGCCGCGCAGGCCCAGCGCGACGAGGCGCGGCGCCGGATGGCCCGCGCGGAGGCCGGTGAAGGCGGCGGCGCCCTCGCCGACAGGCAGGCCCTGCCATGTCCCGGCGGGCGGCAGCGATACGGGCCAGCTCAGCCCCTCGCGCGCCCGGCCTTCGTCGTCGAGCACCTCGTAGCGCAGGCCTTCCGCGTCGAGCGCGGCGTGCAGCGCGTGCAGGTATTCGACGCCTTCGGGCATGCGATGCCCGGTCCCTGCACCGCCCGTCGTCACCTGCAGCACGCCGCGATGCACCTGCACGTCGAAGGCCAGGATGTGGCTGCAGAGATAGGCGAGCACCCCGCCCTCCACGAGCGCATCCCAGAAGGAATCGCGGCAGCCCGGCCCGATCTCGCGCTGCCAGTCGCCGGCAAAGCCGTTCACGGGGAAGGCGGGGTGATGGCCCAGCACCAGCCGGTGCCGCGCGTCGCGGAGGCGGTACAGCTCCTCGCGCAGCCATTCCGTCTCGACCTGCCCCTCGCCGCCGAGCCCGGTCCAGAGCGTATGGACGAAGATCATCGCGAGGTCGCCGCGCCGGACGGAATAGCTCAGCCCTTCCTGCCCCGGCGGCCCGTTGCGCGGGAGGTGCGGCAGAGCGGCGCGGAAGACGCCCTCGCTCATCATGTCGTAGGCCGTGTGGTTGCCGGTGGTGTGGAAGACCGGGATGCCGCACGCCCAGGCCATCTCGACCTCGAGGAAGTGGCGCCACTGCGCGCGCAGCTCCTCGGCCGAGGCGGTCAGGCCGATCACCTCGTCGCCCGGGAAGAGGATGAACTCGGGCGGCGGCGAGAGGCGAGCGAGCACCGCGTTCACCCGCGCGAGGTTGGCCGCGTGCGGCGCGCCAGGCACGCCGGAGCAGGCATCGGCGTAGAGCACGAAGCGATGCCCCTCGCCCCTGCCATCCCCCCTGGGCTCCAGCGCCGCGATCGTCATGGACCCGCTACTCCGCCTTGATCTGCAGCCGCTCGATCAGCCCGGCATAGCGCCGGCTTTCCTCCGCCACGAAAGCCTCCAGCCGCGCCCCGGTAAAGCCCGTGCCCCGGGCGACGCCGAGCCCGTCGGCGAAGTCCACGAAGCGCGGCGATTCCAGCCCGGCCTGCACCGCCTCCGCGATGAAGCCGCGCCGTGCCCCGCTGATTCCGAGCGGCGCCACGATCGCCCACCAGGTGGTGAAGTCGCCCGCCGGCAGCCCGAGCTCGCGCAGGGTCGGCGCCTCCACGCCCGGCACCCGCCGCTCGCCCGTGACGGCAAGGCCGCGGATCTGCCCGCCCTGGAGGAAGGGCGAGGCCGGCGTGATGCCCTCGAGGATGAAGTCGATGGTGCCGGACATGAGGTCCGCCAGCGCCGGCGCGCTGCCGCGATAGGGCACGTGCTGCATCTCGATGGCGAGCTCGGCCGAGAAGAGCGCCACGGCCAGGTGCTGCACGCCGCCGACGCTCGCCCCATAGGTCAGCGGGCGGCCCTCGGCCGCGCGGCGCCGCGCCAGCGCCAGCAGCCCCGCCATGTCGCGCAGCGGCGAGCCCGCCGCCACCACGACCACATGGGGCTGCACCGCCACCAGCGAGACCGGCACGAAGTTGCGGATGGCAGCCGGCTGCATGTCCGGATGGATCAGCGGCGCCACGACCACCGTGCTGACATGCGCCATGAGCAGCGTGTGCCCGTCCGGCTCCGAGCGTGCGACGCCCGCCGCCGCGATGCTGCCCAGCGCGCCGGAGCGGTTCTCGACCACCACGGGCCGGCTCCACCGCACCTCCAGCTCGCGGCCGAGCTGGCGCGCCGCAATGTCGCTGCCGCCGCCGGGCGGGAAGCCGTCCACGATCACGACGGAGCGCGAGGGGAAGGAGCCCGTCTGCGCCAGGGCAGGCATCGCCAGGGGGGTGGCCAGGAAAGCACGGCGGGGCAGGATCGGCATGTCGAAGATTCTCCTCGGGATATCAGCGACAATCCTGATCCGGCCGCCTCTTCTCAACGTCATCTCCGTGACGCTTTCCCGAAGAGACCGGGTCCCCGTGAAGCTTCCATGACGTCCTCGACAGCGGCCCTGCCGCGGGCGCAGAGATGGGCCATGACCCTCCGGCTGCTGATGGTCCGCCATGGCGGGAGCCCCGCCATCGATTCGCGCGAGGCCGCCCCGCCCGACCCCGAGCTGACGCGCGAGGGCCGCGCGGCGCTGGCCGCGCTCGGCCAGCTCCTCGGTGAACGCCCGATGGATTTCGCCCTGACCTCGCCCGCCCGCCGCTGCCGCCACACCGCCGCGCTGCTCGGCTTCTCCGGCCTGCCCGTGGCGAAGGAGCTCGCGCCCGTCCGGGGCGACCGCTACGCCGACGTGGTGCGCCGGGCGCGCGGCGAGGACGTGCCACGCGAGGCGATCCTGCCCTCGCTGGCGCCGGCCATGGCGGGGCTCGACGCCTGGGTGGAGACCTTGTCGCGCAGCGTCCGCGGCTCTGTGCTGGTCTTCACCCATGCGGAGGTGATCGCGCATCTTCTCTCGCGCTGGGCCGGGCTGGATTTCGCCGTGGCGCACCGGGTGAGTCCGGCCAGCCTCTCCGTCCTGGAGTTCTCGCCGGAGCCGCACCTCGCCGTGTTCAACGCGGGCCGGATCGGGCCCAGCCTGCACGGCTAGGACGCATTGCCCCTCGGCAGCCATCGGTAGCCCGCGATCCCCAGCACCAGCGAGAGCCCCAGCAACAGGAAGCCAGCGCGGTAGCCCGCCTCGCCGACGCCCACCAGCGCCACGGCCGCGCCCACGACGGCCGGCAGCAGCGCCGAGCCGAGCACCTGCGCGAGGTTCACCGTGGTCACGCCACGCCCCACCAGATGCTCCGGGAAGAGCGCACGCCCCTGCGCCACCAGCAGGATGGAATAGGCGGAGAAGAAGCAGGACAGCATGAGCATCGCGATCGCGATCGCGAGCGGGATCGCGGGCCAAGCCGCCAGCACCGCCATGCTCGCGATCACCACCACGGCCGATCCGACCACCGCGCGCCCGCGTCCGAAGGCGCGCTCCATAAAGGGCAGCGCAAGCTGCCCGCAGGGCACGGCGAGCCCCATGGCCAGCAGCACCGTGCCGCGCGCCGCTGCGTCCAGCCCATGCACGTCATAGAGGTAGGGCCCGGCCCAGAGCGCCAGCAGCGTCGCCATCACGGCATAGGCGAAGCAGTGCATCGCGAGGATCCGCGCCAGCCCCGGCGTCGCCCAGACGGTGAACTGCCCGGCCAGAACTTCGCCCAGCGATTCGGCATGGCGCCGGCGGATCTCCAGGCCCGGCGGCACGTCGATCGCGAAGCGCCACCACAGCGCGCCGATGACGGCGGTGATGCCGGAAGAAAGCAGGTAGGCGCCGCGCCAGCCCAGCAGCCCGGACATCAGCGCGAGCGGCGCGCCGGCGGCGAGGATGCCGACCTGGCTCCAGGCGAAGATCCCGCTCATCGCCTTGGTCATGCCCGGGCCGGCGTGCCAGCGCCCGGCCAGCACCACGGCCGACATGAAGCTCGCCGAGCATCCCAGCCCCAACACGAAGCGCGCGGCGAGGAATTGCGCGCCGTCCTGCGCGAGCGCCTGCGCCGCCGAGCCGACCACGGCCAACGCCGTCAGCGCGACCACCAGCCGGCGCGGCCCGATCCGGTCCAGCCCCACGCCCACGGGGAGCTGCGCCACCAGCAGTGCCAGGAAGAAGGCGGTGTTGGCCGCGCCCAGCGCCGTGGGCCCGAGGTCGAGCTCCGCCGCCAGCTCGGGTGCCACCACGCCGATGGCGGCGCGGTGGAACTGCGAGACGGCCGTCATGGCGGACATGGCCATGCCGACCCGTGCTGTGGGAGTCATGGGGCGATGGGCAGGACGTGCAGCGGCAGGACCGGGCGCGCCCGATGGAGTATCCGGCCGCACAGCGGCCGGCGCCGCCCAACCGACAGCGTGGCCGGGCGCTTCAGCCGCGCGGCGAAGCCAAGCGCGCGGGGCGCGCGCCCGGCGTTTGAGGGCGCAAAAAGCTTCTTCATGCCGCGATGCCGAACTCCGCCGAGAGCGCGCGGGCCCCTTCCGGCGTGCAGGCCAGCCGGCGCCGCTGCAGGAGATCGGTCGCCGAGGGCTCGATGCGCGTGAGCCAGAGGCGGCGCGTCATCATCGAGGTGATCTCGCGCCCCAGCCCGCCGGCGAGATGCGGCCGGCGCTCGGACCAGTCCATGCAGTCGCAGGCGAAGCGCGGCGCGCGGCGGGCCGCGGCGAGGTCCACGCCCAGCTTCGCCAGCCGCGCCTCGCCGGATCCGGTCACGGCCCAGCCGCCGGCCGCGGCCTCGATCCAGCCGTCGCCGGTCAGGCGCTGGTGCAGGGCCACGCCGATCCGGCCGGCCACGTGATGCCAGCACAGCCGCGCCTGCCGGAAGCCGTCGCCATGCGGCCAAGATTTCCGCGGGCTGACCTGGGGCAGCGCCATCAGCGTCTCGAGCGCGGCGGCGATCTCCTCGCCGGCCAGCCGGTGATAGCGGTGCCGCCCCTGGGCATGGACCGAGACCAGCCCCGATTCGACCAGCGCCTTCACCTGCGCGCTGGTCGCCGCGGCGCCGATCCCGGCCACGCGCGCCAGCTCGCCGGCGGTCAGTGCCTCGCCCGGCAGCAGGGCCTGGAGCATGGCGGCGCGCGAGGGGTCGCCGATCAGGTTGGCGATGGTGGCGAGGTTGGACATGGCGGCTCCTGCTCCGATCCTACCGGCTTTCGGGGTTGCAACCTACCGCCCCACCTGTCCGGATGTTTCGGAGTCCCCCGAAGCCTGGGGCGGCTCGCCGCCGGGTCATTTTGCGTCCAGGATGCCGCCATGCATCGGATTTTCCTCGCGATCCTCCTCCTCGCCGCGGCCCTCCTGCCCCTTCCCCTGGGGGCCGCCGAGATCAAGCTCGCCACCTGGAACATCGCCTGGCTGACCCTGCGCCCGGCCGGCGACCGGGCTCTGCCGCGCGACCTCACGCCCCGCCAGCCCGGCGACTTCACCCGCCTCGTCGACTATGCCCGCCGCCTCGACGCCGACATCCTGGCGCTGCAGGAGGTGGACGGGCCGGAGGCCGCCGCCCGCGTGCTCGATCCGCGCGACTACAACTTCTTCTTCCCCGACGAGCGCGACATCCAGCGCACCGGCTTCGCCGTCCGCCGCACCCTCCGCGCCATCCGCAACGCCGACCTGGAGGAGCTGGACCCCATCCCGGAGGAGCGCTTCTCGCTGCGCCGGGGCACCGACATCACCGTCGAGGTGGAGGGCCGGATGCTTCGGCTGCTCTCCGTCCATCTCAAGGCCGGCTGCCGCGAGGCCGCCGACCGGGGCCGCGACTGCGACACCCTGATGCAGCAATCCGCGGTCCTCGCCGGCTGGATCGCCCAGCGCCGCCGCGAGGGCACGGCCTTCGCTATCCTCGGCGACTTCAACCGCCGCTTCGCGAGCCCCCAGGACACGGTGCTGCAGGAGCTGGCGGCCGCCGCGCCGCTCACCCGCGCCAACGAGGGCGTCTCCAACCCCTGCTGGTCCGACGCCCGCGGCGGGCGGCCCTTCATCGAGCACATCCTGCTCGGCGGTCCCGCGCGCGGCTGGATGGTCCAGAACAGCCTGCGCGTCATGGTCTATGTCGAGCGCGACCCGGCGCTGCGCGACCGCCTCTCCGACCATTGCCCGATCAGCATCCGCCTGCGGGTCGGCTGAGATGCGCACCTTCTTCCGGATCACTTTCCCGCTCGCCCTGGTGAACTTCCTGAACCAGGCGAGCCGCGCGGTGATGGCCGTGATCGGGCCGATGCTGGCGCTGGAATTCTCCCTCTCCGCCTCCGACCTCGGGCTGCTCGCCGCCATCCTCTTCGCGGCCTATGGGCTGTCGCAGCTGCCCGTCGGCCTCGCGCTGGACATGTTCGGCGCGCGGCGGGTGCAGACGGTGCTCTCGCTGACCGCCGGCCTCGGCTTCCTCATCTGCGCGATGGCCGACGACGTGATCCTCCTGGGCATCGGGCGCTTCGTCACCGGCATCGGCATCTCGGCCGGGCTGATGGCGATGCTCAAGGCCAATACGCAATGGTTCCCGCGCGCGAAGGTCGCCGCCATGACGGGCAGCGGCGTCTTCGTCGGCGCGCTGGGCGGCATGGTCGCGACCTTGCCCATGCAGGCGCTGATCCCGCTGACCGGCTGGCGCGGCGGCTTCCTTATCTTCGCGGTGCTGAGCTGCATCGTGGCCGCGTGGATCTGGGTCTCCGTCGCCGACGCGCCGCCCGGCCATGTCCGCCCGCCGCGGCGCAGCCTGGTGACGGAGATCACCGCCTTCGGCCCCATCTTCGCCCACCCCTATTTCCGCCGCTTCGTCCCGGCGATCCTGATGCTGACGGCGATGAACTTCGTCTATCAGGGGCTCTGGGCGGGGCCCTGGCTGCGCGACGTCGCCGGGCTCGACGACCATGCGCGCGGGGTCGTGCTCTTCACCTATGCCTGCGGCGCGGCGGCGGGCAGCCTGCTCACCGGCCAGGCCGCGAGCTTCTTCCAAGCCCGCGGCTTCTCGCCCCTGATGGTGCCGTCCATCGCCATGGGCGCGCTGCTGACCATCCAGGCCATCCTGATCTTCGCGCCGCCTTCGGGCGTGCCGGCGTTGGGGCTGATCTGGCTCTGCTTCGCCATGGCGGCCTCGGGCGGGCCGGCCGGCTATGCCGCCGTGGGCCAGCGCTTCGGGCCGGAGCTGGCGGGCCGGGTGGCGACGGCCATCAATGCCTCGATGCTCACCATGGTCTTCCTCCTGCAGGTCGCGATCGGCGCTATCCTCGACCTCTGGCCGCGCGCGGCCGACGGCGGCTGGAACGCGACGGGCTATGGCTGGGCCATGGGGCTCACCCTCGCCATCCAGGGCGCCTTCGTGCTGCGGGCCTGGCGCGGCCGCAAGCTGCTGGGAGCAACGGCGACATGAAGAAGATCGACATCGAGGACATCCTGGCGCGCTACCGCATCGAGAAGGGCAAGGGCTTCCGGCTGAAGAACTACGCGCCGGACGACACGGCCGGGCTCCACCTCTCCAAGGACGAGGCGACGGAGCTGCTGCGCAAGGGCGTGGACCGGCTCTCCACGCAACAGGATAAGCTCTACGCGCAGGACCGCTGGGCCGTGCTCTGCATCTTCCAGGCGATGGACGCGGCGGGCAAGGACGGCACGATCAAGCACGTCTTCTCCGGGCTGAACCCGCAGGGCTGCCACGTCGCGGCCTTCAAGCAGCCGAGCACGACGGAGCTGGACCACGACTTCCTCTGGCGCCACGGCGCGGCGCTGCCGGCGCGCGGGCAGATCGGCATCCACAACCGCAGCTGGTACGAGGAGGTGCTGGTCGCGCGCGTGCATCCCGAGATCCTGGCGCATCAGAAGCTCCCGCCGCGGCTGGTGACGAAGCACATCTGGACCGAGCGGCTGGAGGACATCGCGGGCTTCGAGCGCTACCTCTCGCGGCAGGGCATCGTGGTGCTGAAGTTCTTCCTCAACGTCTCGCTGGAGGAGCAGAAGAAGCGCTTCCTCGAGCGGCTCGACGAGCCCGAGAAGAACTGGAAGTTCTCGGCGGCCGACGTCGCGGAGCGGGGGCACTGGGATGCCTACAGGGTGGCCTATGAGCAGGCGATCGCCGCGACCGCCACGCCCGCCTCGCCCTGGTACGTGGTCCCGGCGGACCGGAAGTGGTTCACGCGGCTGGTGGTGGTCGCCGCGATCAACCGGGCGCTGCGGGCGCTGGACCTGCGCTATCCGGAGGTGACGGAGGAGGAGCGCGTGGCCCTGACCGAAGCGCGCGCCACGCTGGAATGACGTTCTACTTCGCCTATGGCTCCAACCTCGACGCGGAGGATTGGACCGGCTTCTGCGCACGCCACGTATGTCCCGAAGCCCGGCTCGAGCCGGTGAGCCCCGCGCTGCTGCTGGATGTGGAGCTGGCCTTCGACCGCCATTCCCGCTCGCGGCAGGGCGGCGTGCTGAACCTGCGCGAGCGCCCGGGCCAGGCCGTGGAGGGCATGCTCTTCCGCGCCGATGCCGCGACCCTGCTCGCGCTCGACGCCAAGGAAGGCGCGCCCCGCCACTATGCGCGCGTCCAGCGCCATGCGGTGCTGCCGGACGGCACCGTGGTCGAGGCCATGACCTATGTCGGGCCGAGCCAGGGCTTTCACCCGCCGCATGCCGACTACCTCGCCGTGGTGCGGCGCGGGCAGCTCGCCCACGGGCTGGCGCATGGGATGATGGACGCCGTGGCCCGCGGCGAGGCGCCAGCGCTGACCATCCGGCACCTTTTCGTCTACGGCACGCTGATGGAGGGCGAGGCGAACGCGCACCACCTCGCCGGCGTGCCGCGCCTCGCGGGAATCCTGCGCGGCGTCCTGCATGATTGCGGCCCCTACCCGGCCCTGGCGCTCGGCGACGGCGAGGTCCAGGGCGAGGTGGTGGAGCTGCCGCTGGAGCGCCTCGCCGGCATGGACGCGCTGGAGGGCGTGGCCCCGGCCGGCGCGCCCGACGGCTGGTATCGCCGGACGGTGCTGCCGGTGCGCACGCCGGCGGTCCTGCTGCGCGCCTATGTCTACGTGATGGACGACCCTTCGCGCTTCCCGCGCATCGCGGGCGGCGACTGGCGCAGCGTCGGCGACCGCCACGCGACCTGGGCGGCCTATGCGGCGCGCACGCCGGAGGATGAGCGCTAGCTTTCCAGCGCCGCCACGACCTTCTCCAGCACGCGGCGTAAGGTGCGCATCTCGGCGGCGCCGACCTTCGCGACCAATTCCTCCTCCGCCTCGGCGCTGAGGGCGAGCATCATGGCCATCAGCTTCCGCCCCTTCGCCGTCAGCCGGACCAGCCGCGCGCGGCCGTCGCTCGGGTCCGGCACGGCGGCGAGGAAGCCGAGGCCGGTCAGGTCCTCCACCAGATAGGCCATGCTCTGCTTGGCCATGCCGGCGCGCTCGGCGAGCTCGGTGAGGCGCGAGCCGCCGGGGCGGATGTGCCGCAGCACCGCGCCATGCGCCACGCGGATCTCGGGAAAGCCGCGCCCGGCCAGGCCGCCATAGACGCGATCGACCAGCGCCGCATACGGCAGCCGCAGCAGGGCGCCCAGCGTGCGCCGGGCCTCGGTGGGGGTGAGGTCGCTCATGGAAAGGATATTGACAGGTTCTCTGACCATCGGCAAATCGTCAGTCCATCTGACGATATAGGAAACCCCATGCTCAACGACATGATCCACGCCAACCTCGCCACCGTGGACGCGCATATCCGCGGCGAGGCGCAGGACCCCGCCTCGGTGATGGAGCTCTACACCGACGACATCGTGCTGGAGGTGCCCTCGCGCGGCCTGCGCTTCGCCGGACGCGCGGCGATCGAGGCCAACTATGTCAGAATGTTCTCCGCCATGGCCGAGGTCGAGATCCTGCCCATGGACCGCTTCGCGACACGCGAGCGCGTGGTGGACGAGTGCCTGGTCCGCTTCCGCATCGTGGCCGACGGCTTCGACAACGCCCCCTGCGGCCCCGGCGACCAAGTGGAGCTCCGGCTTCTGCACGTCTTCCACATGCGCGACGGGTTGATCGCCCGCGAGGTGGTCTTCGAGGGGTGGAAGAAGCTCTGACATCGAGGTGTCCTCGCGTCCATCGGGCAACTGTCGCGCCGCAGCAGAGTTGTTCCTGACAGGGGGAGCATCAATCCCGATGCCCCGCATCGAGGAACAGCATCATGGACAAGGATCGGATCGCGGGCGCCGCGAAGCAGGCCAAGGGCGCCATCAAGGAAGTCGCCGGCAAGGTGACGGGCGACGCCAAGCTCCAGGCCGAAGGCAAGTCCGACAAGGTCGAGGGCAAGATCCAGAACGCCGTCGGCGGGGCCAAGGACGCTGTCCGCAACGCCGTCGACAAGTAGTCGTGGAACCGGCCGGCGGGCGGACCCGCCGGCCGGCCGCCGCTTACCCGCACCACATTGACACCTGCGGGTGGAAGATGATCCTGCCGCCTCACGCGCCGCTTCCGGGCGCGGCACAGAAGGCGGCTTTTTCATGCGCATCCTCATCCTCGGCGCCGGCGCGCTCGGCGGCTATTACGGGGCCCGGCTCATCCAGGGCGGCGCGGCCGAGGAGGTCGCCTTCCTGGTGCGCCCGAAGCGCCAGGCGCAGATCGCGAAGGAAGGGCTCGTCGTCCAGAGCCCCATCGGCGACTTCACCCTGCCGGTGAAGACCGTCACGGCGGACGCCCCCGGCAACCACTGGGATGTCGTGCTGCTGAGCTGCAAGTCTTACGATCTCGCCTCGGCGATCGAAGCCATCCGCCCGGCCATGGGCCCGGATACGGCGGTTCTGCCCGTGCTGAACGGCATGTCGCACCTGACGACGCTGCAGGAGGCCTTCGGCGAGCAGGCCGTGCTGGGCGGCGTCGCGAAGATCGCGGCCACGCTGACGCCCGAAGGCCATATCCGCCACATGCAGCCGCCGGCCGACATCCTCTTCGGCGAGATCGCCGGCGGCATGTCCCCGCGCGTCGAGGCGCTGGCCAAGGCCTTCGAGGCGGCCCCGCACATCAAGACCACCGCCTCCGAGAACATCATGGACGAGATGTGGGCCAAGCTGGTCATGCTCGGCTCGCTCGCCGCGCTGACGGTGATGATGCGCGGCAACATCGGCCAGATCATCCGCGCCGGCGGGCAGGAGCTGATCCTGCGCATGTTCCGGCTGTCGGCCGCCATCGCGGCGGCGAACGGCCACCCGGTGCCGGAGGCGACGCTCACCGGCATGGAGCGCATGTTCACCAACCCCAAATCGACCTCGACCGCCTCCATGTTCCGCGACCTGCAGGCCGGCGGCCCCATCGAGATCGACCATGTCGTCGGCTTCCTCGTGGAGGCCGGCAAGGGCGCCGCGCTGGACGTCACGCTGCTCGAGGCCGCGCTGGTCAACGGCCGGACCTACGAGGCGCAGCGCGCCGAGGCCGCCGCCTGATGCTGGACATCGAGGCGCTCCGCCCGCTCGCGCATCTCGTCCTCCGCGACGCGGAGATCCCCGAGCTGCCGAACCACTACGGCGGCAAGGTGCGCGAGAACTACGACCTGCCGGACGGAAGCCGCGTGCTCATCGCGACCGACCGGCTGAGCGCCTTCGACCGCATCCTCTGCGCCATTCCCTTCAAGGGCCAGGTGCTGACGCAGACCGCCCGCCACTGGTTCGAGCACACCGCCGACATCTGCCCGAACCACGTGCTGGCCTATCCGGACCCGAACGTCGTGATCGGGAAGCGGCTGGACATCCTGCCGGTCGAGATCGTGGTGCGCGACTACCTCGCGGGCACGACCAGCACCTCGGTGCTGACCATGTACAAGGCCGGGAAGCGCGAGATGTACGGGCTCCGCCTGCCCGAGGGGATGCGCGACAACCAGCGCCTGCCCCAGCCCATCATCACGCCGACCAGCAAGGCCTTTCACGGCGACCACGATGCCCCGCTCTCGGCGAAGGAGATCCTGGACGGCGGGCTGCTGACCCAGGCGCAGTGGGACCAGCTGAGCGAATACGCCCTGGCCCTCTTCGCCCGGGGCCAGAAGCTTGCGGCGGAGCGCGGGCTGATCCTCGCCGACACCAAGTACGAGTTCGGCACGGATGCCGATGGCCGCATCATCCTGGCCGACGAGATCCACACCCCCGACAGCAGCCGCTACTGGCGGGCCGGAAGCTACCCGGCGCGGTTCGAGGCGGGCGAGAAGCCGGAGAGCTTCGACAAGGACTTCGTGCGGAACTGGGTGGCCGCGCGCTGCGACCCCTACCGCGACGAGATCCCCGAGATTCCGGAGGAGCTGATCCTCGGGACGGCGGCGGTCTATATCGAGGCCTTCGAGACCATCACGGGCCGGAAATTCGAGCTGCCGGTGGGCGAGACCTCGGTGCTGGAGCGGGTGCGGCGGAATCTGAAGCCCCTCTTCACGGCGTGAGCCTCGCCTGAGGCACCCCGGTTCTGATAGGCTCCGCTCCACGACACCCAGGAGGCAAACCCATGCGTCCGAGCCGACAGCGCGCCACGTGGCGGGACAATGCGATCGCGGCGCTGTTTCTCGCGGCTTTCGTCCTATTGCCCTTCGCGGCCTGGTCGCAGCACCTCTATTCCTGTGGCGCGGACGACCGCTGGGCCTTCGCCACGGTCGGCGCGATCGTCTTCCCGATCGGCGTCGTGCATGGGACAGGGGTGTGGTTCGGGCTCTGGGGCTGACGCCCCGGCCGCGGCTCAGGCTTCGACTGGACTCAGATGCCGACGGCAGAATCCTTCGAGGAGGTCGGCGATCCGATCCCATTCGCGCTCGGGGACGCTGAAATCATGGGCGCAATCGAAGAAGCGGACAGTCACGGCCGCTGACAGCTCGTATCTGTGGAGGATGTCCAGGCCGCCATAGGGGTCCGACATGCCCTGCAGGATTAAGGTGGGCGTGGCGATCCGCGCGAGATGGGAATATCGCTCGGGCTCGTCCGGCCGCTTCGGATGCCGGAACGGGTAGCCCAGGCAGATCAGCGCGGAAACCGCGCCGCTCGCGGCGAAAAGGGAGGCGACCCGCGCGCCGGAAGACCGGCCGATCACGATCTTCGGCCCGCGATCGGCCAAAGCGAGATCCCTGAGAACGGTCAGCCGAGCCGGGATGTCCGTGTTCAGTTTCTCGTCGCCTGCATGGGCGATCATGTCCCGCTGGGCGGTCCAGCGGCGGAATCTCATCCGCTGCCGCAAGGATCTCTCAATTCGTGATCGCCGGTCGAAGGAATCGCCGTCGAGGTAAAACACGGAATCAAGCATGGATGCTCACCGAGGGGCTGGCATCGGGGCGAGAGGATTCGAACCTCCGACCTCCTGCTCCCAAAGCAGGCCGGACACCGCCTTCAGAGTCAATATTTTCAATAGCTTGATGCCACTCTTGCGCCATACGACCTACCTCGGCACTCAGTTGGCACTCAGTGCAGCCCGCGCCGCATTCCGACACGCCACCAGCGCGGCCAGGGTCGTGTTCGCCTGGGTGACTGCCGCGGGCTGATCCCGATCGACATCGTTCACCTGCTCCTCCGCGTCGATGACGCCGGCGTCCAGGTGCTCCAGCATGGCGGCGATGCGCTCCAGCACCACGTCATCCTCGACGGACTTCCGCCACTCGCCGATGATGATCTCGACCTCCCGCGCCATGCGGGCGGGGGCCGCTCCTCGGCCGGCGAGATCCACGATGCACTGGACTGCCCCATCGAGCGGACGGACGCGGGATTTCGCTTGCGTCGGCATCTTATGCGCTCCGTTCTGCAGAGGGGAACATATTTGGAACATCGCAGCAGTTCAAGGCTCAAGCGCAATGGCCGGCAGGCGATCGAAACCCCACGTTGCTGAGTCGGTTCATGTCTGGGCATGTAAACGGTCCAGGCGAGGAGACGGTGCCGCGGTTCTTTTTCGACATCGACCATACCGGCGAGCTAAGGCGAGATGAGTACGGCGTGGAACTCGATGACGCCGAGACGGCTCGCGTTCAGGCCATTGGAATGGCACACGCCACTGCCGGAAAGCTCAAGCCTGTCGGGGAGTGGGCCAGCGTTCTCTGCAAAATTCGCGATGCCTCAGGGCGGGCTATCTACTCGGTATCTGTGACCTTCGTCGGGCGCTGGGAGAATGCTCCAGCGCCGATCATGGATCCGGCTGCTCCAGGCGAACAGGATCGTCCACGTTTCCCGCACCGACGCTCACCAGGGCGTTTCGACCGCCGCATCCCCGACAAATGAAGAACAGCCCCTGCTCGTCCGGCGGCGGGACGTAGGCCGGCGTCACGTCCATCGCGCAATGTCGGCAGGTCCACATAGGGGAAGGTTAGCACTGCGCTGCCGGCGCTCAAACCCAAAAAGCCCCGCGCGGCCAAGCCGGCGGTAGGCGTCAGGCTGGCTGGCCCTGGGCCTGCACATAGGCCAGCCACACGCTTTGAGCGGCCTCCAGCTCGATTGGATCGATCTCGCTTCGGCCTATAATCTCGCTGTGCAGATCGTCCCACGTCGTTGCCCCCGACAATCTACCGTCGGCCAAGGCTTGCTCCACGAAGGTAGCCTCAGGTGAATCTTCGAACCTGCAGGTTTCGAGGTACTCCTGAAATGAAACCATCGCGCGCGCCTCCCAAATGGCACAGCCTGAACGCGCCTACATCGATGGCGTTGGCAACCTCGGAAGCGAAAACGACGAGTCCTGACAACGCAAAAAGCCCCGCCGGGGCGTCCGGCGGGGCGAGTTGAATCCTATCAGCGCTGGTTCGCGGAACTTGGCATAGCCCAGAGCTGCGCTGCAACAAAAAGCCCCGCGCCGGTCTCCCCGGCCGGGCTTGGCGACGCACTTATCCGAAGACTTTGATCAAGCCGGCGATCACGAGCACCGACAAGACGAAACCCATCAGCTGGATGGTTGTCGGCAGTTGGGAAACTCGCCCGTCTACTTTTGCAAGATCAGCTTCCAGCTTCCGCGTGCTCGCATCAATGCGCGTTAGCAGGGGTTCAACCCGGGCAAGCGTCATTTTCAGCTCTGCCATACGTTCCTCTAATGCATGAAACCGAGCGGCTCGCTCCTCTGCATCCCAGCGGCGGGTTATCGCCTGACGCTTTGCCTCTTTTCTTTGTTCTTCGGGGTCCATGGCGTGGCTCACTCACGTATCTGAGACGCCCAAAGGGCAAATTTCAAGCACTGCGCGTTGGTTGGGCTGCCGCCCAACCTAGTCAGGGCGGCCGCAGGTCCCGCCACCAGCGCCGATAGGCTGTGGCATCAGGGTGGACGCCATCACCCCCGATCGGCTCGCACCGCGCCGGCCGCCCTCGATGCACCGGCAGCCCGCCAGCAGGCTCTGCAGCCGCGTCCAGCCAGGCGCTGGCCCGCTCCATCGCCGGCCGGGCCGGAAAGCACGCCGGCGTGGCCCAGACGACCCTGCGCGGCCGCCACCAGCCCACCAGCTCGGCGACGCGCGCCGGATAGGCCCTGGCCCACGCCTCGGTCATGCCGGGCAGGTCGTTGGTCCCGATCACCACGACCAGCGTGTCGACGCACCGCGGCGCGACCGTGCGGGCCCAGGAGAGGCCGGCGCCGCGCTGGGCGATGACCTCGTAGCCGTCGGCGCGGGCGTAGGGCGCCATGCCCTGTGCCAGGCTGTCGCCCAGCAGGAGGTTCGGGCAGGCGCGGGCGGTGACGGGGAGCAGGAGCGCCAGCAGGATGAGGAGGCGCGTCACGCCAGCCTTCCATTGGCAGCGTCCCGCACGTCCTCGACCCGGCGCGACCAGCCCTTCCTGAAGGTTGGCCAGGCCGGAAGCCCTCGCAGGAACTCCAGCCGCGCGTCGCAATAGGCGTCGATCAGCGCCCGACGATTCGAGGGGGGGACGGCGCTGACCGCGGCCAGGGTGACTGGCCCGATGCCTCCATCCTGCGTGACGCCGACCAGCCTCTGAATCGCCTTGGCAGCACGGCCGGGCCCGCTGTTCACCGCGAAGTCGAACAGGGCCAGGTCGACGCCGGGCGGCAGCTTGTCGCCCTGGATGGCGTTCCAGTACCGCGCCCTGTAGATGGCGCCGGCCTCGGCGACGGTGAGGTCGCGCACCTCATCCACCGTCACCGGCCGGCCCCGCCACTCGGCCAGCACCGCGCGCGTGATGCCGCGGTTGGTCGCGCCGCCCGGGTCGGCCGGGTGGTTCACGAATCCGCCCTCGTGCCTCAGCACCTCGGCAAGGCATGAGCCGAAGCGATCCGCCGGAGCATCGCCGACGGCCGAAACGGGAATCCCCGCAGCGGGCAGCGTGAGGCCACCCAGCATGTCGGCCGGCGCGGGCGGGATCGGCGATGCGGGCACGGGCTTCGGCGCGCCGAAGAGCCTCGCCAGGATGGACCAGAGGTTCATGCCGCCGGCCCGCCCGGCAGATGCGGACGCAGCTGATCGAGCACCTTGCCCGCCACCTCATCCGCGAGCCCGGGTGCGACAATCGGCTCCAGCGTGGCCGTGACGCCGACGATCGAATCCGGCAGCGCCTCCTTCTGCGCCTTGGTCGCGCGCCATGACCAGACGGCCGTGCCTGCTACCACCAGCGGCCCGGCGAGCGTGTCGGCGACATTGCCCCAGAGACCGGCGTCGCCGACGCCAGCACGGGTAAGCCAGCCGCCCAGGGCGAGCAGCAGCATGCGCACGGCCCAGGGGCCGACGGTCTTGAGGTCCATGATACTCTCCATGAGGTTGAATCTATTGCGGAAGAACGTGTTGCACTGCGGCATGTGCGGTGCTGTGTTCCGGCCGCTGGCTGAGACGGCGGACGGCATTGGCCGAACGCGTTCTGCGCGCTCCTCGAGCGGGGGCTCGAGTCTGCCGTTTCAGTCAGCGCCGAGAGGATGCCGCTGCCCGCAGCGGGGGTTCCCTGAATCGAAGGGTGGCGAAGCAGCTACTCGGCCAGTCGCGCGTTATTCGTCGATGCCCGACAGCCGCGACCTTTTCGAAATTCAGATGCGCATCTGCGAACTGGAGTCCCGCGTCGAAAGCTGTCGCGCGGTTGTTCAGGAGGTCGAGCGCCAGGGCCGCTACCATCTCCGCCGCGAGGCGCAATCGATGCTTGAGAACGCGGTGCGCCTACTGACCATCGAGCGCGAGCACCTCGAAACTCTGGCGGGTGACCCTGAGGCAAACAGCCGGCGCAATGCCGGCGGAGGTCTCGATTGACGCGCTACGCTGCGCGGCCGCGCTCGACCTGATCCAGGCGCGTTTCCAGGCGGTCGAGTGCGCCCATGAGGTTGTCCAGCTTCTCGCCCAGCACCGGCACCTTCACGAGCTGTTGAGCGATGCTCTCGATCTTGCCGGACAGTTCGCGCACGTCTTCGCGTGTGGCCGCGGTCCGTTCGATGGTCCGCAACTCCACCGCCAGCGCGGCGGTCCGTTGGTCCAGATTGGCAAAGTCGTGGCGGCGCGTGCTCGCCTCAGCTTCCACCACCTTCTCCGCGAAGAGCCGCAGCCCCTCCTTCTGCTCGTCGAGCGAGCGGCGCAGGGAATCACTCCGCGTGCTGACGTCCGCACGCACCGACTGCATCTCCACGCCGAACTTGTCCTGCAGCTCCCGCAGCGAGCGCGCGAAGAACCAGACCAGCCCGGCGATGGCGCAGATCACCGTGAAGGCGAAGCCGGCAATGCCGACCACCGCGTTGATGTTCATGCGGGGATCTCCAGCAGCTGGTGGAGCAGGGATCGCTTCACGACGGCTCAGTCGTCCTCGGGCGGCGGCAGGGGCACGATCTCGCTGTCGGGCCGGCCGTCGTCCAGGATGGCGCTCCAGCCCGCGGGCGGAGCCCAGTTCTGGCCGTTCCAGCCGAAGCGCTCGCGCGCGACGCCGGCGGGATCGATCAGCAGGTAGTTCTGATATGCGGCCATGGATCTCTCTCCTCAGATCGTCAGCGCGAAATCGTCGCGAATGAGCTGCTGCCACCAGCCCAGCTTCGCGGCATTAGCCGGGTCGTGCAGGGCGAGCGTGTCCAGGCCGACCATCGCCAGGTCCATGTTGGAGCCATTGTTGCTGGCCCCCGTGGTCGTACCGATGCCGGTGCCTGTGCTGTCCACGTCGCCCGACGCGGTGCTCTCCGTCCAGTGGGTCCCGCCGTCGACCGAGCAGGCGAGTTTCTTGGTGTCGCCCCGGTAGGAGCAAAAGAGCGGGAAGAACACGTCGAGCGGCCGGTTGATGATCTTGGCCGAGAGCGCCAGCCCGGAGCCAGCGCGGCAGAGCACGTTCTCGCCGTCGTTGATCGTCCAGGTGATCTCGATCCGATGATCGAGCGTGCCGGTGCCGCCGGACGCCAGCGCATTCCAGACGCGCATCGTCGGGTAGCCGTTTGCATTCACACCTCCGGCCTTCAGGACGAGGATCTTCGTCCACGAGAGACCCACCCCGGCGGGGAAACTCGGAAAGAGCATGTAGTCGCCAGCGCCGGTGGGATTGGTCGCGAAACGCGCGATGGCGCGGCCGTTGATCTGGTTCGCGACCAGCAGGGGGCGGCTCGCCGCAGAGTTCTGCTGGAGCGTCCGGCCACCCGACGCCTTCTGCGTGAGCCACTGGTAGAGGTCGGTGCCGGCGAGCGACACCGTGTAGCCGGAATCGGGGTGCAGCCACTCGTTGGTCGTCGCGTCGGCCCCGATCACTTCATCGTAATTCGGCTTGAGCTTGGCGCCGGCCGGGGCCGTCGCGCCAGGCATGGCGGTGCGGAAGCGGGTCTCGCTCATTGGGTCACTACCCCGTCATAGGTGATGGTGAAGCCCGCGACACAGAGCCAGTCGTCGAGCGGAAGGTCCGGCACGGCGATGCTGTTGCCGAAGGAGTTCGTCGCCTTGTAGTTGGTCCAGGCGCTGGATCGGTCGGATGTGTTGCCTGCCGGGTCGGGCTGGAAGCCGGCGCGAAGCGTCACGCTCTGGCCCGGCGCGAAGCTCGCGAGATTGATCACGGCCTCGTAGCCGCCGCCCAGGCTGCCGGAGAGCGCCGCGCTCGAGATGGCCCCGGCGGTGCCCGCCGCCTTGTACCAGCCGTAATGCGTGGCGGCAGGGAGGGTGATCGTGTCGAGTTCCACGCCTGTGCAGCGATCCGGCAGCAGCAGCGGAACATGGACGGAGGTGCCGGATCGATAGGCGTTCGGGATATCGGCCCGGAGGCAGGTGCGGATGTCGCGATTGGTCAGCGTCGCCGGGTCGGTGCCGGCGGCGATGGCGGCGATCACCGCCTCGCGGATGATGTACTCCGCCTTGCCCTCATATTCGGCGACGACGTCATCGCCCAGCGAGACGTAATGGACGCCGCCCATGCCATAGTCGCCCTGCAGCATGTAAGTCGGGCACGAGAAGGTGGTGCGCGGGGAGAGGCCATCGGCGTTCACCACCACCATCTGCTGGCCGAGCGCCGTGTGGGCATCGACGCCGCCGGGCGTGGCGCAGAGCTGCGAGATGATCGCCCACACTGGCTCGGTCTGCTTGGTCTCCGCCTTGATGTCGATCTCTTTCTGGTCGCGGAGCGTGCGGAATGTGCCGGCCCAGGTGGCGACCGAAACGGAGCTGCGCTCGGCCTCGCCCTGGCGGAGCTTCCAGGCCGGATACCAGATGCGCGGCAGGCCATACGCGCGGGCGAAGAGGTGCGACTTCTGTCGCAGCATCTGGCCGTTCGCGTAGATATTCGTGCCCGGCACCATCGCGGTCAGGAGCTGCCCGCCATAGCCGTGCGCCTGGCCGATATAGACGTAGGGGGCGCGGCCATCGGTCAGATCACGCTGATACATCCACCGCATGGCAGCCGTGGCTGGACCTTCGGAAACGGCCTCCTTCGCCGGCACCATGTCCGGCACCGAGGAGGCCGGGATCACCTCCGTGGACGAGAAGACCGAGCCGCCACCGAACCCGCCTGACGGCATGAAGCAGTGATGCGGGGCGGGCGGCGTGGGAATCGTCGGATCGTCGGCGACCCCCGACAGGCCGAGGTTCGCGTTGCTCTGCCCGAGCGTGTCGCTGCCGATGGCGCAGAGAGCATCGACCGAAACGGCCGACGCGGTGGAGAGGAGATCGAGACGGCGAGAGAGCCGCGTCAGGCGCCCGTCCACCGTGGCGAAGAGGTCCGCCCGCGTCGGGATGGCGGTGTAGCTGCCCGGCGGCAGGGGCACCTGGGTCCGGATGTTGAGCAGGCTGTCGCTGGTCAAGGCGATATCCACACGGCCGGCCTCGGCGTCCGGCAGGCGGCGTTGGCGCAACGACCAGAAGTCCACCCCGTCCGGGACCTCGGCAAGCACCCCGAAACCCGTGGGGGCGCCGTGACGATTGGCGCTGAGGCCGGTGCGCGCCGCCAGCGTCAGCGCATCCGAAATCTCCAACAGAACGCCGATCTTGTCCGCCAGCGACTGCGAGGGCGTCGTGTCGAATTTCCAGGCATCCGGCCCGCTGGCAGCCATCCAGGCGAGGAACCACGTGACCGGATCGCTCTCCTCGCCGATCTCGATGAGGCCGCGGATATTGCGGTTGCCGTGCCGGGCGGAGCCGCTGGGGAGATTGCTCTCGACACGAAGTGCGCGCGCATCCACCCCCGGAAGCGTGTCGCTTTCCCATGTCGCTGTGCCGCCGATGTTGCGGTACTGGCCACTCTCATGACCGTCGTCGTCCACGATCAAGACGGCGATCGCATCGTCGTCGGCCATGGAAGCCCAGGCCTCCACCTCGGGCCATGTGCGGAACGGAGGCGCCGCATTTGCGACGGTGGAGCTGACGTTGGCGGCGAGTGATGCGGCCAGCGCCGCGGCTGCCTCGGCCTCCACCTTGAACCCCGAGATCGAGGTCTCCTCGTAATCCCGCGCGGTGATCGAGGAATAGACCTGCTTTTCGCCGATCCCGAAGTCTACCGGCTCGTCGCCATTGCTGGAGGCGTAGAGAATCAGCGCGGGCCGGATCAGCTCGCCGTCTTCGTTCATTCCGTACTCGCCGACCTCGAACTCGCCGAGAGATTCGTTCCGGATGGTCGCGGGCGCGGTCTTGCCGGCCGCCATGCCGGCCGCGGAGAACGTCCTGTAACCGCCGGGCTTGGCGCCGTTCAGGACGATATTGCCGAGGCCGGTGGACGTGCTGAGTTCCCACACAAGATCCTTGACGATCCGATCCATTCAGGAACCCCCGATGTCGTGAGGCCGCGCAGCAGCACGCGCGAAGGCGCGGCCGCCGGCGGCAGTGGTGATGCGAGGTGGGCTACAGCGGCACTGGGCCGCGGGCGGTCACGCGCTGGTCGCGCGCCGTAAGGGCAGCGGCTACTCGGGCAGGGCTTCGATCTTGGCTTGCAGGGCCAGCAGTTCGGCCATCAGTTCAGCCTTCGTCGGCTGCGCCGGGTCAGGAACCTCCAGCGGCTCCGCCGCCGGCTCGGGCGGCAGCTCCACGCCCTCGGCCGCGGCGGCCACCTCGGCGTAGAGCGCATCCTCCAGCGTGACGTGGTAGGGCCAGCCGTTGCGCTCGATCACGAACGTGCCGTCCGGCCGGCGGTGCAGCAGCGTCCACATCACGCGATCCTCCAATTGATGACGCTGCACCTGAATCCCGCGCCGGGGGACAGGATCGCGGTGCCGCCGGCGGCCACGCCATAGGAGAGGCCGCCGACGACCGCGCCGGTCGCCACGTTGATCGTCATGCCCCACCACGCCCAAGTTCCGCCGGACGGCAGCCCGATGGCGTTCCCGTCGCCGCCGTTCTGCGCGCTCCATGTGCCTGCCCCACCCGATGCGTTCGGAGCTGCGGGCGCGGCCAGCACCGTCCTCCCCCCAGCCGCATCGGCCGCTATGCCGAGCGTCTCGCCAAATGCTGTCACGGGGATGTCGAGGAGGCGGAAGTAGACGCCGTCCCAACCGACAGTTGCCACGCGGCCGACCACCAGCTCGCCACCGGCCAGAGCGGCCCCGCCCGTCTTTCGGATCGACTCGCCGCCCAGGCCGTCCACGTCCAGCGTGGCGGCTCCGGAGTTCGCATTCGCGACCAGCCAGCGGAAGACCTGGCCGGGGCGGAGGGCGCCACAGGCCGGCCCGTGCGCAATGGCCTGAGCATTACCCGTGCCGGTTGCGACCGGGAGGATACCGATCGCTCCGAACCGGATGCTGTCCGCGCTGGGGAAGCAATAGATCGACTTCACGCCCGGGCCCCAGTTCACGGCCGCGCCGCCGTTGCTGCTGTCGGTGACGGCCACGCGGGTCACCGTGTCCGGGCTGCCGGCCGCGACCAGGCCGTACCCTCTCTCCCATTCCTCGCCCATGACGGCGCGGTATTCGGTGAGGTTCCCGTTGCCGAGCCCTTCCACGAAGGTTTGGAACAGACCGGCGTTCTCGCCCGTGAACGGGTCGACGTCATAGGTCCCGGGGCCGGTGGTGGACGAGGTCATGAAGACGGTGTCAGCGAGCATCAGGGCCTCACAGCGATTGGCGGACTTGGAATGCGACCTGGAACATCGCGAAGTTCGGCTGCGTGATCGGCTGCACCTCGACCAGGCGCCCGAGCACGGCAGGAATGCGGTTGTCCTCGAAGGGCTGGAACAGCACCTGGCCGCGGCGGCCCGCGACACGCTGGAGCTCGTCGATCTGCGCGGCATCGGCCGCCGCCAGGCTGTTGAAGGCGAAGGTCAGCACGCGCCTCTGCGGCAGCACGTCCACGAAGTCGAGGCCCGACCGCTTGTTGGTGGCGATCTCGCTGTCGTCCTGCCAGGCACGGCCCCAGCCGTAGGAGAAGTTCCCCCGAGAGGGCTTCCACCCAGGCCCGATCCACGCGCGGCCGAGGTCGACAGAGCCCGGCACGGTGGCGAGCGAAGGCGCGGCGATGTTGCACCGCCAGAAGCGCGCCGCGACCGGCGCGACAAGGCGGAGGACGCTGATGCCGTAGCCGGGCACCCATCCGCCGGCGACCGCCCCCGTATCGAGCAGCGCGCCGGCGCCGGCCGTCGTTGCGTCCAGGCGGTGCCGCACCGTGTCGCTGGGCTGCAGCCACCCGCGCGCCCCGCCATCGGCGTCGATCCCGCCGGCGTCGTCGGGCTGGACCAGGGCCAGCACGCCCACCTCGCGCTGGCGGCCCAGGTCCGCGTCCAGCACCGGGCTGGTGATGCCCTGCTGCGTCCGCCAGCGCCGCCGCACGGGCGGTTCGGCCAGGCGAGTGGCCAGCAGCGGCGCTGCCTGCGAGGACGCCGCCAGCGAGGCCTCCGACCGGTCCAGCCAGTTGATCCAGGAGATCAGCGCGGCCATCAGCCCATCACCGTCAAGGCGACGCCCCGGTCGCGCAGCTGATGGTCGACCACGCGCACGTCCCGCCCCTCCGTGAGGCCGTAGCGTGGCCATTCCAGGCGCACGCGCTGGCCGAGCTGCAGGCCCAGGCCGGCGAGGCCCATCGGCACGGTCCATTGCCCGCGGCCCGGCGCGAAGAAGCTCAGGAGGTTGTCGCCCAGGGCCAACGCGTCGGCCTCCTCGTCGTAGAGCGTGCTCACCGTCACCTCCTCCGCGTCGGCGTTGCGGGTCCGGCGCGCCGAGAGCGCGGCGACGGTGCTGTAGGAGCCCTGGGCCAGCTCGGCCCGGCGCTCCTCGGTGATGGTCGGCGGGGAGACGACATCCGCGCCCGAGATCGGCGCCCAGTTCGGGCGGTAGCCGACAGTGACGCGCCAGTAGACCGGCGGAGCCTCCATCACCTCGACCTCGCCGCGGATGTTGTCCTGGCTCAGCAGGGCGCCGCCGCTGCCGTTGGGGGCCGCGAGACGTCCCACCGTGATGACGCCGTCCCCGCCGTCGCCCCACCAGAGCCAGGCCGAGGCGGCAATGCGAGACACGGCCTCCGAAAAGGTCACCTGCCCGCCGTCCATGCCGAGCACGATGCCGGCCGTACCGGGCAGCATCCCCTCGATGCTCGCAAAGGCCGCGCTGGACAGCCGCGCCCCACCCAGCGTCAGGATCCGGCGCATCATGGCGCCGTGCGATTCGATGTAGCCGCCGGTGGCATCGCCCATGATGTCGAAGGTGACCGGGCCGTCAGGCGTGCTGCCGAGCGCGATGAACACACCGTCCTCGGTGTTGCTCCAGTCGAAGGTGCCGGCAGTGACCGAGGCCGCGCCGGCGGCTGACGCCAGTGCGGCATAGCTGCCGTGCGAGGATCCAGCAGTGACCGCCGCGCCGCGGACATAGACGGCCAGGATGTCCTCGGCCTCGCGGGTGGTCAGCAGGTAGATCTTAAGCCCCTCGTCCACCAGCTGCGGCGAGACGCCACGGCACAGGCCGAGGCAGAGCATGCGGGCCTTGCCCTTCAGCAGCTCGCCCCCGTCCTCGCCGCCGGCGCCGCCGAACAGGGCCAGCATGGGCACGTCGAGGTCGACGGCCTGGCTGGCGCCCGGGATGCGCAGCGCCTTGGCGTCGGCCCGCCAGGGCTTGGCCCGGCCGTCCAGCAGCACGCGGCGGGCGCCGTAGGCGTGGCTGCGGTGGCCGAGCAGGCTGATGCTCAGGTCCCGTCCATCTACGGCCAGGCGCCGCTCGACCCCGTCGTACTCGCCGTCCGTGTTGTCGATCAGCACCTCGACGCGCGCGCCGGCCAGCCGACGATCCTCGCTGGGGAGGACCGGAATCGCCCGGTCGAAGGAGATCGCGCCGGCCCGGCCCTCGAAATGCGTGTTGGGCAGATCGGGGTCATCCGCTCGCGAGGTCCAGTCGCGATCCGACCAGCGAAGCCCGACCGTGCCACCCGTGAGCGAGACCGGCAGCAGGCCGAGGGGGTAGATGGCGAGTTCCAGCGGATTGATGCCGTCCGGCACGAGGCCGAAGGAATGCCCCCCCAGATCCGCCGCGCCCTCCAGCACCAGGTCGCCGTCGGTGGCGCTCACCTCCACCAGCATGACCGCGTCGGTGACGTAGCCGCCGTCCAGCGCCAGCAGGTCCAGCGAGGCGAGGATCGGCAGCTCCCGCGCGCCGACCGTGAGGAAGCCGATCAGCGAGGCGGGATCGAAGACTATGGCGCCGCCCGGGGTCTCGATCAGCAGGCCGGAGATCGGCGCCCCGCCGGAGGGGAAGAATCCGAGCATCAGCGCTGATCGATCTTGGCAACGCGGAGCTCACGGGCCAGAGCATCGAAACGCGCCCCCAGGTCGTCGTACTGCTTCTGCAGAACCACGACCATCTGCGAAAGCGCCGTGATGATCGCGGCGTCACCACCCCCTTGCGCCTGCCGCTGACCGAACTGACCCACCGCCGACCGGATGCCGGCCTCGCTGATCGCATAAGCCCGCGTGGCGCCGCCGTAGAGGTCGCGGTTGGCCGTCAGCAGCGCGTCCGCGGCCCGCGTGGCGGCAGAGGCATCGGAGCCGGCGAGCGCCTCGCGATACTGCCGCTCGGCCTCCTGCTGCCGTGCCGCGGGCGAGAGGCTGGAAAGTCCGCCCAGCGCCTGCCCGTTCAGCCAGTCGAGGATGCTCTGCGCGCCCTGCTTCTGCTGATCCGCGATCTCCTTCTGCGTCCGGCCCAGCTCGTCCGCCGCGCGCTGCGCGATCTCGATTCGCTGCGCCGCCAACGAGGCCTCGGTCTCCGCGATCTTCTTGGCCGCCGTGCCGGCATCCAGCTCGAGCATCGCCAGCGCGTCCGACAGGCTCTTCACCTGGGCCGCCGCCTGCGCGTCGAACTCGATCAGGTCCGCCTCGTTGCCGCGGCCGGTGGCGCGCAGGGTGCGCGTGACGTTGCTGCGGTCCAGCTCCGCCAGCGACTGCGCGCGGTTCTGCCAGAACTCCTGGCCCTGCGTGCGGGCCAGCTGCGCCATCGTCGCGGTCACGGTGTCGCTCGATACGCCGAGCGAGCGGAGCTGCTCGCGCAGCTGGTCCGCCTCCGAAGACAGCCCCCGGAGCCGGTCGGCCGTGGCCAGGCCGAGGATCTGGTCGTACCCACTTCCGCCCCGGCTGCGGATGTCCCGCGCCGTCAGGGTGCCGGTGATCGAGGCCACCTGCGCGTCCCGCTGCCCCTGCAGCTTCGCGATCTCCTCGTCGCGCTTGGCGACCAGCTTGTCCGTGGCCAGCGACAGCTCGTTCGACTTGTCGATGATCGGCTGGTACTGGTCGCGGACAGACTTGAGGGACTGCGCGAAGGCGCTGGTGGCATCCGTGCCGTCCTGAAGCGATTTCCACACGTCGTTGTAGAAGCTCAGGTTCTCCTGCAGCTTCTCGACGGTCGGGCTCGCGTCCAGAATGCCCTTGTAGTCGCCCGTCGCCGCGTTCCGGAACTCGTTCAGCAGGAAGCGCGCGGCTTCGTCGGCCAGGGACTTCGCGCCAGCCTCGTCGTTGCTGAACTGGTTCCGCTGCTCGCCGACGCGCAGGTAAAGCTGACCCGGCCCGTCGCCCCTGCTGCTGGTGACGCCCACCGCCGCCGAGGTGTTCAGCCGCACCCCGCCCAGCGCATCGCCCAGCTGGCTCGCCAAGTTCGCGATCTGCCGCGCCGCCGACGCCGACTGCTCCGCGTTGCCCGACGAATAGCGATCGCCCGTCAACCCACGCGCGAACTCCATGCCGGAGTCCAGGTTGATTGCCGTTTCCTGGCCTTTGCCAGACGGCCGGGGGCCGCCGATCAGCGCCCCGATGAGCGACGCCACCGCACCGCCTATCAGCCCGATGGGGCCAAGCGCACCGAGCGCCGGCAATAGGCCCAGCGCCGAGCCGAGCATGCCGGCGCCCGTAGCTGCGGTGGTCAGGCCGCCGACACCCTGCAGCGCGCCCCCAAATCCACCCGTCTGGAAGCCATTCACCGCGCCAAAAATGCCGCCGCCGATAGCTGCCGCCGGACCGAGGAGCTGGGCGATGGAGAGCGAGGAGAGCGTGGAGCCGCCGCCGCCCGCAAAGGCACCAGCCTCGCCAGACATCGCTGTTCCAGAATAAAAGCCGCTGGAGGTCAGGCTGCCCGCGCTCGGCGTATAGAGCGACGCGTTCAGGATATTGTCGGTAAAGCTCCAGCCAGTGTTGATGGCACTCCCCTCGGGAAAGAACCCGCCTAGCCCGCCGCCGAAAATGCCGCGCCCAATCGTGTTGGCGCTGGCAATGTTCCCGATCTGACCGATGACGCTCCCGTCGGATGCGACAATCGAGGCGCCTCCTCCACCGAGCCCAAGATTGCCGAGACCCGCGACCTGCGTGATCCCGCCAAACGTCCCGCGGTTCCCGCCGAATGCCCAATTGAGGAAGGGGTTGACCGCGCCCAGCCTGATCGCCGCCTGGAGCACTTCGGACAGCATGGCCTTCGCGATGTCGCCGAACTTGATCGCCTCGATCTTGCCCTGCGCGAAGCCCTCCGTGATCGCGTCGCCGATCTTCTTGAAGGCATTCTCCCCGAAGGTCGCCAGCTCGTTCCAGCTGTTGCGGAGCTGCTCGTTGCTCTGCCGGATGTCGGACATGCGGCCGGCCAGGCGCTCGGCTTCCCGTGCGGCGTCGGTGCCCTCAGCGGCGCCGGCGGCTTGCCGCGCGCGAAGGACCGCAAGCTCCCGTTCGCGCACCTGGACCGTCGCGCCGATCAGCTCCTGCTCGCGCTCCAGATAGGCGAGCTCGTCCCGCGTCTGCGTGTTGTTGCGCTGAAGCACCTGACGCTCGGCCGACGCACGATTGAGGTCGTCGTATTTCTCGGTGAGGCGCTGAAGCGCGTCCTCGTACTGCTGACTTCCCTCCGCGCCGTATTTCAGCGCTTCTGCCGCGGCACGAACGGCGGCCTCCATGCGGCGGCCTCCCTCCGCGCTCTGCGTGTATGCCTGGCCAATCTCGCGCTCGCCCGCGATCTGCTTATCGAGGGTCGTGGTCGCCTGCGTCAGTTGCCGGTCCAGGCGCTCCTGCACCAACGCGCGGGCCTGCGCCTTCTCGGTGGCGCTGGCCTGGCCCAGCCCCGCCGCGCGCGCCGCCCGGTCCAACTCCAATTCCGCCTGCGCCAGTTCGCGCGCCGCACCCTCCGCGACCTGGGACAGCCTGGCCTGCTCATCCAATCCACGCAGCATCTGCGTGGTGGCCGGCGTCAGGCCCTCCTCCTGCTGGCTGAGCGCTTGCAGCGAGGACCTATACCTCGCCCGTTGCGTCGCGTCCGCGCCGGGCATTCCTCCGCGGATCTCGCCACGCAGCTGACGGATGCGCTCGCGCGCCTGGAACGTGCCGCCGATCTCGCCTGCCGCTGCATCGGCCAGGGCGCGAAGCTGCGCCGGGCTCGCCGCGCCGGCCGCCGCGAGTTGCCGGTTTTGCTGCCGGCGCTGCGCCTCCTCCAGGCGATCGAGCGTAGGGATCAGCTTCTCGATGTCGCCGATCATCCGGTTGATCGAGGTGCTGTATTCGCCGTTCATGTCGGCGGCTTCGCGGAGCTGGTTCCACAGCCGGAGAACCGCCTCGACGGAGCGATCATTCTCGGCGCGGAAGCGCGTCAGGGCGGCCGTCGCCGCATCGTAGTCAGGCCGGCTTGTCGCAGCGCCGCCGGCCGCGATAGCCGCAGAATCAGAGAGGATGTCAGTGGCACCAGCCGCGCTCGACCTGCCCGTCAGGTTCGCGCCCAGCGAGGTGTTGAGGTCTCGGTTGACCTGGAACTGGTTGAACTGGAGCAGGCGGCCGGAGGTCGAGATGCCCTGCTGCTCATAGGCACGGCGCGCCTCCGTCATGCCCTGGTAGTAGCGGGTCAGCTGCACGAGGGTTTCGCCCTCGCCGCGAAGACCGGCCCGATACGCCTCGCCGGCGCTGGCGGCGGAGCGATACTGGTCGCCCTGCGCGCGAAGGGCCGCGACATAGGCCTGCGCACGCGAGGTCGTCTCCTCGTACTGCGTCTGCTGCCGCGCGATTTCCTCCAGCGCTCGCTCCGAATTCGACTTCAAGCCCAGGAAGCCCGCGGAGACAGCGAGGATTGCCACCAGGGCGCCAGCGACGGCGCCGCCAGGGCCGAAGATGCCGAGGAACTGCGGCGCCTGCTGCGCGAAGGCCGTCAGAGCCGACTGCCCCGCCCCGACCTGAATCACGAAGTCCTGAAGCTGGAGGCCGCCGGCAGTGATCGCCTGCGTGTTGATCTTCGTCGCGGACGTGGCCTGATTCATCGCCACGACCTGGCTGGCGAAGGCTGCCTTCGTCGCCTCCTTGGCCGCAGCAGCCTCTTTGCTCGCCAGCGCCCCGACGCGCTCGGCCGTCGCGATCTCCGTCAGGGTGGCCCGGTACTGCTGCTGGGCCGCAAAGAGCGGGTTGTACTTGGCGCGCAGACGGTCGAGCTCGGTTCCGTAGGCCGCGATATCCGCGGCGCGAGCGGCGTAGTCCTCAGCCCGCTGATTCACGCCCAAAGACTGGTTGATCGAGGCCTGGTAGGACGCAGCGCGCTGGGCAGCCTGCGCCGCCTGATTCATGCGCTCCGCGTAGAGCTCGGCGCCGGTCGCGCCGAGACGGGCCGCATCATCGGCCGAAGCATAGGCGGCGCGGAGGGCATCAAGCCGCCCCTTCGCCTTGTCGGCTTCGCTCGAAAGCCTCGCCAGGGTACGGGCGGCCTGCTCCTGGGTGACGTCGCCCTTCGCGACACCTTCGGCCAGGGTCGTTTCCGCCGAGGCAAGCTCCCGGGTCGCCTTCTCAGCCCGCTTTGCCGCCTGGGTGAGCTCGTCCTTGGCATTGACCAGCGAACGCGCAGATTTGGTCGCCCTGGTGACCGCCGTTTCGGTCTCGACGACGGACGCACCCAGATCCTTCATGGCGCGAGCGGCCGAAGCCGCCCCGGCCGTCATCTGGTCCTCGAACCGGCTGCGATATATCGCTTCCGTGATGGAGGAGACAGTCGCCATGATTGCCTCCTTTCAGGGAGGATCGGGGGTGAAGTGGATCGGGGTGTTGGCGCTGGGGGCGCTTGTCGGGTGCAGCCAAGCGCCGGGCGGGCACCCAGGCTTCAGTGATGGAACCGCGCCTGATCAAGTTGCTGCGATCGAACGAATGCGCAGAGAAGATGAGCGTTATAGGGCGGGCGGGGCAGCGAGAATTTCCGAAGCCGCCGAGCGCGCCCTCACCCCTCGCCAGCGTGCCCAACGGGATTTTGATGCGGCCAAGTCCACCCGCGAGAACGGACTGCTGGAGAGGGCGATGACCTCCTCGCCGGACTACACAGCCGCAGTCCGTCGCGCCGCAGTTGCCAACGTGGATGGTGCCGCAACCCTGCCGCCCGAACCTGGAGCGCCCCGACGCCCGGCAAATGCCCGCATGCGAGAGAATGCGATCACAGCAGAGGAAGCTCGCCTATCCGATGCTATCGAAGCGCGCCGCCGGGAACGTCTCGGTCAGCAGGCTGCCCAGCGGCAGACCCAGCAGGATCAGCAGGCCGCGGCCAACTGCATCGCCCTTGGGCAGCAGATCGAAGCGTCGATGTACAGCTCGCGCTCTATGCTCAATCTGGAAGCCGCCGCCACCGGCGCGCAGGCGCGAGAAAATTGCTGGGCTAGCTATCAGCAGAACAGGCGATGAAGGTGGCCGGGGGCGAACCCCCGCCCTCGACAGCAGCCCGCTCGCACGCCCCACCGCCGCTGCGCAGCAACGAGGTCACTATGAACGAACCGCCCCCATTATCCGGCAGACAGGCGACCAACAGGAGGACGCGGCGGGCAACCGACCCAAGCAATCCTCCGGCGCCGCCGACGCCGAAAAAATACAGTTTCTGGAGGAACTGGAACACGAACTATTCCATAATCACCGCCGCGGTTACGGCATCCGCCTACGTTATTTACCTGAATTATAAGATCGATCGTCTAGAATATCGCATAGAGCACTTAGCAAATCCACTTGCTGTAGCGTGCGCTAATTTGTTGAAGGATGGCGCTGATACGCGCAACCGCGGTGAATTATCCAATAATGATATTATACACGTTCTTTCTCGCAGCTTTGGATGCGACAGATTTGTCGACGGGTCCGCGGCTGGCAGATGATCACTTCCGCCAGCGCACCCGCCCCGCGAAGAAATCGTGATACTCGCACCCCGGACTCCCTGGTCGCCCGCGGCGCCGACAGCCTCCTGAATGCAACGGGGAGCCCGCGGCCATCTAAACATCAGATTAATTAAAAATTTGATTCTGAACTGACGCCGCCATACAATTTTAGAGGCCATTAGCCTCGGGAGATAGTCATGCTCAGGAAAGTATTATTTGCCACCGCCGCGATAGCAATCACCACGCCCGCCATCGCGGACTGCAACAGCTTTTTGGTCGCTGGGCGGGATTATAATATACAATACACAACCACCGCAGGCCCCCACGAGGTCGGTAGCGTGCGCCGCTTCAACATTGACATGACTCGGGTTCAGCGTGACAGCACCTGCACGGTGCTCCATGGCCGCTTCCTCGGCAACAGCGGTCCGGCGATCCTTACGGGGTGTGGCGAGAAGCTGACCATCGCTATTGGGGGCTACGAGAACAGCTCGGGCATCACTGGCGAAGCGACCTGTTCCGGAAGCGAAGCCTACGGGACGATGAGTTACGTAGACGGGGCGCGCCAGACCTGGGCCTACAGCCTGATTTTGAGGCGTCTCTGATAGTTCAGCCTCAAGCCGATCAGGTCCCACCTAACCCCTCACCTGGATCACCAGCGCGGGGCTCTGCACCGGCTTTCCGCCGCGGCCGCCCTTGAGCACGTACTGCCCCGGGAACCGCACGTCGTAGCGCCGGAAGGCGTTCACGAAGTTCCCGAAGCGGCGCGTGACGGCCTTCGCGGCATCGCTGTAGAGGTCGGCCGGGACGGAGAAGCGGATGCGCTTGCCGCCTTCGAGCTGGACGTCCACCAGCCGGTTGAAGGGCTGAGTGTTGCCGATGATGATCTCCATCACGTCGGCGGTCACAGCCTCCGGGTTGAAGTTTTTCGCCTTCACGAACTTGCCGTCGGCGCCGATGCCGGTCGCCATGCCGAGGAAGAAGCTGTCCCGGAACCGGGCCGGCGTGTTGTGCTTCGGCCCCTGCCGGACGCGCTGTTCCGGCGAGCGGGCCTGCAGGTAGGCCAGCGCGAAGGCGGCCGCGTCGCCGAGGTAGATGAACTGGTCGACGATGACGCCGCCCGGCTTCACAGAGCTCGCCGGCGCGCCCTCCACGCCGTCTACGAAGCGCTTGAACCGCGGCGAGGCCCGGCGGGTGCGGATCAGCTCGGCCGTGCCCTCCTCGGCTGCCCTCGCGAGCGCCGCGGACATGGCCTTGGGAGAGAGCTCGCGGCTGACGAAGACGTCGACCGACCGGGAGAAGGCGGAACCGCTCATTTTCGTCTCGCTGCCTCCGCCTCTTGCGCCGCCTCCCGAGCCTTCTCGGCCCGGTGCTCCAGGAAGACCTCATCCATGGCGAGGATGCAGGCGTCCAGGAAAGCGGCGTCCTCCTCATCCATGTGATGCACCTCGGCCCATCGCTGCACGACCGACCAGGACAGGTTGAGCGGCGATGGCGGCCCCATGCTGGAGATCCATGCCCGGTCGCCGCTGTTCAACCGCCACCAAGCGCGCCAGATCCAGTGCCAGGCCGGGTCGACCAGCACGGCCTCGTCCGCGATGCCGGCGAAAAGGGCCGCGGCGTCTTCGTCACCCTCTTCCGCGATGTCCGCCAGGAACGATGCTGTCTTGGCCTGGCCTAGTTGCCAGCGGAGGGCGTCTCGGAGTTTCCCTTCGCCTCTTCGAGATCCTCCGCCCGGCGCTGGCCGACCTGCGCGGCCGCTTTGAAGCAGGCCAGGAACAGCTCCGCATAGTCGGCGTCGCGCAGCATCTCGAAGAACTCGTCGGCGGTGACGGGACGGCCGTCGTCATGCGTGAGGTTCCGCACGGGCGGGGTCAGTAGGACGTGGTTGATCAGGCATTCGATGTTGATGCCGCGGCGGATCGCGCTGGGGAGCTTGGTCACATCCCCGCCGAGGCCCTGCGCCGCCTTGCGCTGGCGCGAGGCCTGCGCGTCGTAGTAGGCGTCCGTGAAGCCGCGCGTCTGGATCTCGAGGTCGTCGTACTCCTCGCCGACGCGGACCCATGCGCCCTCCTTGATGGCGCGGCTGTCCTGCTTGAACTGGCTGATCTTGGCCATGGATAGTCCTTCGGGGGATGCGGGATGCGGGAAGGGGCTGGCGAGTCCCGCCGGTTCGCCAGCCCCACGCCGTTGCCGGCGCTCACGGCCCGAAGGCCGGAGGGGGTTCAGTCCTGGTAGAACTCGAACCGGTCGAGAATCAGGTGCGCCGCCGTGGTGCTGTCGCGGCCCGCCTTCAGCTGGATGGGCAGCATGACGTCCTGGTTCTTCGCGCCAGCGTTCGGGCTGCCGCTCATCGGCGTGACGCGCGGCAGGCCCCAGACCAGCGCCCGGCTGTCCTTGGAGACGCGCCAGTTCAGGTTCGTCGGCGTCATCGCGAGCACCTTCGCCTTCAGCGTGAGATCGCCGAAGTAGGTGGTGACGGTCGGGGTGACCGCCTGCTCGCCGGGGCGGATATCCACCGTGGTCATCTCATCCGACGCGGTGATCTCGCGGTTGTTGTTGTTGATCGGCAGCGTGATGCTCTGCACCCAGTTGGGCGCGGTGAGACGCACGCCGTTCTCGGCAATCCGGCCCAGGTTCGCGTTGGCGGCCATGATCGGGAAGGCATCCACCTCGGGCGCGGCGTCCGGCGACGAATCAAGGGAGGTGGTGCTCTCGGTCGCCGACATGCCCTGGAAAGTGAAGCTGCCGGTGATCTTCTGTCGGGTCTCGAACCTGAACTCGCCGGTGTTCGCGACCATGCCCTTCTGGGCGATGTAGGACGGGACCGTCTGGCCCTTGAACCCGCGCTGCAGCGTCTGGCCGAGGATGGTGATGCCGTTCTTCAGCTGGTCGCCGAAGAAGACGCGCAGGGTCTTGCCGCTGCCGTCGTCCGTGGTCCAGCCGGAGGGCAGGTTGTCCAGCGGCAGGGCGGTCGCGGTCGGCGTGCCGGCGACGCGCACCCAGGTGTTCAGCGCCTCGGTCGCGAAGCGGAAGCCGGAGCCGGTGGCACCGATCTTCAGCCAGCGGCCCGGGACAAGCCCGAAGGTCGTGAAGTCGAGCGTCGTGGAGCCCAGCCCGGTCGCCGTGGCAGTGATGTCGCCCGAGGTGCCCTGGAGGCCGACCACCTTCACGCGCGCCGCGGCGGGCGGGGCGGCCTCATCGGTGAGGATGGAGTTCCCGACCGCCGGCACGGTGGCCGAGCCGGTGGTGACGCGCTGCAGGCCGTTGTTGCCGGAGGCCGTGAAGCCGGTCATGCGGATGAGGTGGCCGACCACGTAGGCGGCGCCGGTCGTCACGGTGATGACGCCGCCGGTGGCCGCGATGCCGGTGATCACCGAGTCCGCCGTTCCGTCGTTGTCGCGCTCGGGGGTCTGCGTCCAGGGGTTGCGGAACAGGCTCTCGTAGATCGAGGAGAGCAGCGTGTTCGGCATGGGGTAGATCAGCTCGAAATTCGTGCCGCCGCCGCTGGACTCGCCGACCTTGATCGGATCGGCGGTCATGCCGTCATCGCGAATCTCGTCGCTTTCGACCGCGATCGGCTCGTAGGTCAGGCTCTCGCCGACGACCCGCGCCTTGCGCATGCGCGGCGTGTTCGGCGTCGTGCCGAGCGTCGCCTCGCGCACGCCGGAATATTCGAGCAGATTCGTTGCGGTCATCGAAGGGGCTCCTTCAGAGGGAAAGCTCCGGCCTCACGGCGGTGCAGCGGCCTTGCCCAAGGGCCGAATGGGCGAGCCGGCCGGACCCGGCGAAGGGTCAGGTGTCGGCGGCGTCAGCCGGTGGCGTCAGGTCGGCGACGGATGGGATCATCCGAGGGGATCCCTTCGCGGCAGGAACGCCCGCCGTGGTCTCGGCTGCCAGGCGCCGGGCCGGCTTCTCCAGATGCCCGGTCCGCCGCCAGTCCTCGCGCGAGAGCGGCCCGTCGAGCACGACGTCATCGGCCAGATCCGTCCCGGCCAGGATGCGCTGCGTGGGCGTGGTGAACGTCTTCAGGACCAGCATGGGATCAGCCTTTCAGCCAGGAAATGCGGACGGGGAGCAGCCACCAGGGGCCGCGGTCTTCGGCGTCGGCGCCGTCGTCGATGTGGATCGACTGAAGTTCGATGCCCTCGATAGGGTCGTCGCGGAATAGATCGGACAGAGCGGTGGCGTGTTCGCGGGCGACGAGGCTGCCGGTGCCTTGGGGGACCGCCACGCCGAGGAGCAGTTCGCCCTCCTCCTGCCAACGGTTCTCCGTCCGCGAGCCGGCGCCGATGGACATCTGCTCCCAGAGGCCGCCGCGCAGCATCACGTTGACCCAGGGAGCCTGCGTCGGCTTCGTGAACTTCTCGTTCGGCCAAGCCATGGGAGTGGCCGTCCAGTTTTCCTCGAGATAGGCCCGGATCAGCGTGTAGGCGGAGGCCGTGGTCATCGCCGCTCGCCGAGGATCTCGACCCTGCCGACGAGAACATCGTGCAGAACGCGGCCCATCTCGTGATCAATGACGGGGCGCCCGTCGGCACCGCATTTGATGCGCACGACAACGCCACGCTCATCGTCCGCGGAAACCACGCGCTCCTGCTTCACCCCATCGAGCAGAATCGTGGGGCACTCGCGCATCCATCGCCGCCAGAAGTCCGGATCGTCAGATTGGCCGCTTACCCTCATGCCCCGCCACCCCTGACCCAGAGCGTGTACCCGGCCAGCGTGGCGCCGACGTATCGCGCCGTGGCGCCCTGGACCGACCAGTCCTGCCCGTCGACCGCCAGCACGTCGCTCGTCTGGACGAGGCCAAGCGCGCCAGTGTCGCTGCCCAACGTCACCCGCGCATCGCCCTGCCTGACCTCGCCGATGATCTCCTGCGGCGAGTAGGCCACGAGGAACCCGCGCACCGTCGCCGAGGTGAACGTCGCGCCGGTGCCGACCCGCCGCTTCAGCACCATCGGCCGCCCCTTGGCCCGGAGCTGCCGGTCGATCACGCCGGAGAGGCTCATGCGAAGGTCTCACACTCAGGCTTCACTGCCGCGGTCACGCCGGCCCGCTTCGCTTCCTGGATCTTGCCGGCAACCTCGGCGGCGTGCTGGCGCGCGCGGTCGATCGTGAAGTAGCTGCGGGCGGTGGTGCGGCCCGCGTTGTTGAATTGGTCCGGAGCGGGCGCAAAGTTCCATGCCTCGCCGAACGAAGAGCCGAACCACCAGTGGCCGATCGGACCAACCTCGCCCCATGGCGCGCCTGCGAGGTCGATGAGGCGGTGCAGCCGGTTCGGCTCGGCATCGCCGAAGCTGAAATACCGGTCAACATCCGCCCCATGCAGAGGGTGGTCCTGCTCGACCGCCACGTAGACGAGCAGGAAGCCCGTGTAGGGATTCCGGATCACAACGCACGGCAGACCCGTCGCGCCGTCCAGCCAGTGATCGAGGTCAGGTTCGTCGCGCCATGGGCCCGGCGCCCACGACGATTTGTCGAGGGGCAGCGGCCAGCGGATGGCATAGGGCAGCAGGTTCGGGCTCATGCGAAGCTCCGGTACGGCTCCAGCATGCCGGCGACCTGCGGCAGGAGCGCCTCCATGCCCTCGCGCGGGTCGAGCCAGGAGGTCTGGCCCACGTCCTGCGCGGACTCGCTGCGGACGGATAGGTCGCGGCCCTGGCCCTGGTAGTAGGTGGTCACAAGGGTGATGCAGGCTTGGGTGACATCGTCCGGGATGGGGTCGAAACCGGCCACGTAGATGACGGTGACCTTTCCGCCTCGCCAGTCGATGCGGCAGTCGTTGGAGAGGCTCCAGAGCTGCCCCGCCCCGGTATCGAGTTCATACTCGTCGGCGGATATGGTCGCTCCATCGGCCACAACGCTGGTGACGCTCACCACCGGGTAGCGGCTGAGGTTGAAGCACTCGACCGCATCGCGCTGCCGGAACAGCTCCTGCACCGTCTCGCGCGCGAACACGCGCCGGCAGTATCTCTCGATGACCGAGCTGGCCGCCCGGATCATGCGCTGAATGGAAACGTCACCCTCGGAATCCGGCACGCCGAGCTCCCGCCGCACGGTCTCGATGTCGGCCAGCATTCGGCTGGTCGCCGGGACCGTGACTGTCAGGATGCTCGACATAGGTTAGGCCTTGGGGCCCTTGCCGGCGGGCTTCGCCTTGCCGTCCGCTGGCTGCCCTCCCTCCTCGGGCGAAGCCTTCGGTGGCGCACCCGGCACCGGAACGCCTGAGCCGAAGGCGCGGCGCGCCATATCGACCAGCGCCTCGTGGGACATGTTGCCGGCGATCACCGATTCCCCGGTGTGCGCACGGATCATCGACACGAGCTCATTGTCGCCCAGCGCCGACCAGTCGGGCTCGGGGTTGGGAGCCGTCACCTCTCCGCCCGACTTCTCGACATGGCCCGCCGCCTCCAAGCCGGCGAACACGTCGTCGGCGAAGTCGTCGACCTCGCCGACCTGCATCTGGCGCGAGTGGATCCCGTCGCGCGCGTAGGCAAAAGGCTTCTTGACCTTGGCTCGCACAGCCATGGCGTCCTCCTTGAGTTCTGGGGTTGAAGAAGCCGGCGCTTATGGCGTCGGATTGGCCAACGGAACCGTCGCGCCGTGGCCCAGGAGGGCGACCGCCGCGATAGGGATGTTCCCCGCATTGCCCACCGGCGTGACGGTCATGCGCACGTAGCGCTTGCCGCCGACGTAGCCGATCTTCCGGGTCTTGTTGTCGTCGGCGAAGGTGAACCCCGCCAGCGCCTCAGTCCCGTTCAACTCCTCGTCGGGCACCGCCACGGCGTCGGAGAGGTTCGCCACGTCGCCCGCCTCCACCAGCACGGTGGCGGTCGCGTCCGCGTCCGACAGCGTGCCGAGCGTGATCAGGAAGGCCAGACTGTCGAAGCCCTGGATGTCGATGATCTGGGACACCTGGGCCGTGTTGTCGGTCACCACCGCCGGGTCGATGGCCCGGCGGACAGCGATGTTGTTCATGATGTCGCGCATGTCTTCCTCCGATGAGGTTGTCGGCCAGGGCGCCGGGGCCCGGCCGGAGGGGGTCAGGTGGAGATCTTGAGGAGCTTCAGCGCCTCGAAGTTCGTGACGTCTCCGCCCACCCGCTTGCGCGTGTAGAAGAGGACGAAGGGCTTCGAGGTGTAGGGATCGCGGAGCGTGGTGATGCCAAGGCGGTCCACGATCGTGTACGCCTCCTTCCAGTTGCCGAAGGCAACCGGGAGCGCGCTCGCGGCCACGGCCGGCATGTCCGCAGCCTCACGCACCGGGTAGCCGAGCAGCGTGCTCGGTCGGCCCGATTCGAGGCCCGGGCGCCAGATGTACTGACCGTAGCTGTCCTTCAGGATCATCACCGAGGCCACGCTGGCGCGACGCATCAGGAAGGCGCCGCCTGCGGCGTAGGGCTCCTTCAGGGTGTAGATCAGCTTGATCAGCCCATCGCCGGTCACGGTGTTGGCGTCGCCGCTGTTCACCTGCTCGATGAGCCCGCGGGTCGTGCCATTCCCGTAGGTCAGGAAGCCGCGCGGCTTCTTCACGCCGTTGCCCGACACGAAGGCGCTGGCCTCCATGCGGCCGAACTTCGCGCCGATCTTGCCGCCAAGCCACGCCTCGACGTCGATGGAGGCGTCCTCCAGCAGCTTCTGCGTGACCTTCGGATTGGCGTACATCTCGTGCACCGGGATGCGCTGCACGCCGACCTGAGGGGTCGAAGTCTCGGGCCGCGATTCCGTCTCGCCCACCCAGCCCGCACCGGCCTCGCCGTCGTCGACCGGGTACTCGATGGCGTCCGTGCTGATGGTCTCGACGGTCGCGAGCTCGCGCAGCGGCGAGGTCTCGTAAATCACCGAGAGCGTGCGGCGCGACACCTCGGGCGTCACGAGATAGCCGCCATCCGGGTCCGAGCCGACCAGCATGGTCTTCATCTCGTCGGCGTTCAGCACCTGCTGGTCCCGGCGCAGGTACATCGGGAAGAGCTTGCCGTAGGACTTGATGCCCTCGAAATCGATCTTCTCGTCCGAGAGCATGTCGCGCCCGACCTTGAGCTCACCGCGGACAGCCAGGGACTGACGATGGAAAGCGATCGCCGCCTTGCGCTCGGCGTCGTCATCGCCGCCGGCGCGAGGCCGGTTCAGCTTCTTCTCCAGATCGTCGGCGCGGTCGCCGAGGCCCTTCACGCCCTTCTCGATGGCCGAGTGCTTCTCGGCCACGGAGGCGGACAGGGCATCGATCTGCGACTTGATCTCGGGAGCGATGGCGCCCTTGGCCTCCTCGGCGAGCTTGCGCACCGCTTCGAGGTCGCGCTGAAGGCTCTCCTTCAGCCCAGCGACGTTGTCGCCGAAGCCCTTCACCTCCTTGGTGATCTGCTCCAGCTGCTCAGGCGTGATGTTGCTTCCGTCCGGCATGGGGACGATCCTTTCGTGTCAGATGTCAGAGGAAGGCGGCTTTGGCGCCGCGCAGAGCGGCTAGCAGCCCGTTCGGATCAACCCCATCACCAGCGCCTCGCATGGCCTTCAGGGCGGGTAGCCCGCCGCGCACCAGCGCGCGGGCCTCGGAGCGGCTCAGCAGACCAGCGCCTCGCTTGGTCAGGGCCGCCTCGATCTCGTTCTTCAGCTCGTCGTCGGTCAGGTCGCCCGACTTCACCGAACCCACGCGCGCCTTGCCGTTCATCGGGAAGGTCACGATAGAGACCTCGACCAGGTCGAGTATCTCGAGCTTGCGGGCCGGCTCCGTGGGCCGGGTACCGCGGGTGAATTTCTTGGCGCGATAGCCGATACTCAGGCCATCCAGAGCGCCGGACTTCAGGCCTTCGTAGAGATACTGGCCGCGCTCGGTCGTCATTGCGAAGAGCTTGCCCTCGACCTTCAGACCTTTGGAGTTCTCTTCCATTTTGGTCCATTGGCCGATCGGCAGCATGTCGTCGGCGCCACCGAGGAAGCCCCCGCCGTGCTGCAGCAGCATGGGGGGCAATTTGCCCATCGCTTCCCATTCGCGCAGAGTGTCCTTGAAGGCACCCCGCTCGATCATGTCGCCGCCGTTGTCCAGGTTTCCGAAGACGGCGCCGTAGCCGCCGAATTCGCCGGTCTTCGCGTCGACGTCGTCGGAGGCAAGCTTGACCTCGATGTGGTCCATCATCACCCCCTATGGGTTCGCAGGTTCGGGAGACGGTTCAGGCGCCGGCGGCGTCGGCTGCCCCCTGCCCCACTCCACCTCGTCCATGTCCTCGAAGCCGCGGACCTCGTTGATTTCCATCCAGGCCGGAGACCCGCCGGAGCCGAGGGCTCGGGCGTAGAATTCAGACCGATCCTTGGCCGCGCCGCGGAGCAGCTCGGCATCGAAGAACTTCGCGTAGTGGCCGTCCGCGCGCTCCTGCTTCGTCAGCAGGGACCGGTTGATGGAAGCCTCGATGCGGCGGTGCCACGGGCGGGTGGTATGGACCACGTGTGCGAGGAACATCTGCTCCGCGCTGGCGTAGGTTGGGGCCTTGTCCCCGCTGTGCCCGACCATGATGGGCAGCACGCCCATCGCGCGGCAGTTCTCCTCAATCTGGAAGCTGCGCGTCTGAAGATGCTGCGCGTCCACGCCCGACATCGAACTGGAGATCCACTTCGCGGCCCGGTCGAGAATGAGCGGCGTGCCGGCATTCTCCACGCCGGTGTATTTCTTGATCCAATTCGTCAGGCGGGCGTGCTGTACGTCGTCTAGGTTCCCGTCGACGGAGTAGGCACCCGTGGTCTGCAGGCCGTTCTTGTGGAAGCGAGCGTGCGACTGCTCCAGCACCATGGAGAGGCCGATGGCCTCGCGGGCCAGGTGCACGGCCTCCATGCCCATGTAGCCGTTCCAGGCTGCGCCCCGAAGATGCCAGACCGAGCCAGCGGGGATCTCCTGCTTGGTGCCGTCGTTGCCGCGGACCCAATACCGGATGGTCCAGTCCTCGTTCTGCTTGACCTCCCAGCGCCCGGGCTCGATCGGGATGAGCTCCACGATCTCGCCGCGCACCCGGTTGATGTAGCTGAAGGCATTGCGGCACAGCGCGAGGTGGAAGCCCAGCGTCTCGCGATACTGCACCGAGTCCTGAAACTCATTCGGGGCGACCGACAGCACCTGGTGAAGCGAATGCTCGTCCGCCACGACCCGACGGCCGTCCTTGTCCTTGCGGAGTATTTTCAGCGGCACCGTCGAGATGCCGTCCGCGATGACTTGGGAGCACCGCAGGATCGTTGTGACCTCCAGCGCCGTCTTCACGTTCACGGTGACGCCGGACTTCACCTCTCGACCGCCGAGGATCTCGCGCAAGAGGTCGAGCGACGAGCTGGACTTTCCCTCCCGTCGGAAGGGGTTCAGGCGCGACAGGAACGACATCACGCCTCCTCAAATTCATCCGTATCCCAGAAGGAGCGCTTGCCCGCCGGGCCCGCCGAACCGATCGCCGCCCCCAGCGCCATCGCAATGGCGGTCATCCCATCGATCCGCCCGCGGCTGCGCTTCTTGTCGAACCAGCGGTTTCCCTGGCCATCGCTGTTCAGCGTCGAATTGGCCGAGCACCACCGGGTCACCGGGCTGTCATCGATCTTGATCGAGCCGTCGGAGATCTGGTCTTCCAGGGCCTGCACGGAGCGCGGCATCCACAGTTGCCGCTCGGAGAACAGTCCTCGAGCACCCTGCGCATGGCGGATCATCATCAAGCCGGAGCCGGATGGTTCCTCGGGCCCCTTGAACTCCCAGACCGGAAAACTCGCCGCCTCCGCCTCGTCGCGGAAATCCTGGAAGTGCGCGAGGTCGAAAGCCAGGGCCTTCACATCGTGCTTTGCGACCAGATCGCGAACGGCGCCGACGATGAATCCCATCCGGATCGTCTGTCCCGGCACCGCATTCAGCGAGCCATCGCTAGCCCAGGTCAGGTAGGGCGCCTTATCCTCAGCCGTGGCCGCGGCCAGCGTCGCCTTCGGCTTCCAGTAAAAGACCTTGGCTCGGTAATGCCCGCCAGGCAGCCGCCAGACCGCGGCCAGAGCCGTGAGGTCGTTGCGCTGAGAAGGATCGATGCCGAGCCAGCACGGGTTCCCCCGCATCTCGTCCATGTCGACCTTGGTCAAGGTCGCGTCCCAGAGATCCTCGTCGATCCAGTACTCGGAGGCGCCGACCGGCACGCCGAAGTAGAGGCGCAGGGTCGCGTTGCGCTTTGAGGCCAGGCCGCGCGACTTGTTGATCTGGGCGCGCATGTTCCCGATCGGGAAGGTGATGCCCAGGGCCGGTAGCGATTTCGTCCAACTCGCCTCGTTGTTGAACGGATCGTCGCCCGGATCTGTGCGGGCGATGAAGGCGAAGGTCGTATCCTCGACAAAGATGCCCTTCACGATGTTCTGGCAGTTCTCCGAGTACTCGGTCGCCACCAGCTGGTCCGCCGCCGGCGTATTCGTGCCGAGGCACATCAGCGGATCGCCCGGCATCTTCATGATCGCGGCGTCCCAGAGTTCGATGGCATCCGCCGTCTTGAACTCGTGGATCTCATCAGCGGCGACCATCACGGGGCGGGGGCCGGATACGCTGTCGCCGTCTGCGAGCGCGGTGAACGACGACCCGCTGTCCGGGTGCTCGATCTTCCATGCCATGTCGCCGGTGCCGCGGATCAGCACCTCGCCGCGTGCCTCGAGCGTGTCCCCGTCCTCTTCGCCGGGGATCTGCGCGCGGCACATGCCGACCGCGTCCTTGAACAGCACATTCGCCTGCTGCTTGCTGCCGGCGATGGCGTAAACCTCGGCACGCCGAACGCCGCACCAGCCCATCTTGTACAGGCCGATGCCAGCCATCAGCGGCGACTTCGCCTGACCCTTGCCTGTCTCGAACCATGCCGTCCGGAACCGGCACAAACCGCTGGCCTGACGCCAGCCAAAGAGGTTCCCGACCGCGAAGAGGTGCCAGGGCAGGAGGTGAAAGGGTTTCCCCTCTAGTTCGCCGGCCGTGATGGTGAACACCGCCGGGAAGAAGTTGATCGCCTTCCGCGCTAACTCCGGACGCCAATGCAAGCCTCGCGCCGGCCCATCGCGCAGATCACGCAGATGGCGCTCCGCCGCGTGCCGCACCAGCTCGCCAGCGATGATCCGCCCGGAGACGACATCCTTCGCCCAGGTGGTGGTGGGGTCAGCCTCGGGAGGCGGGCTTGAGGTAGTCGTCGGCCGGCGTGGCACGTTTGGCCTTCCGTTGCGCCTTGCCCGCCGCGGCGCGTCGGCGCGGGTTCAGGCAGAGCTCCATCTCGTGGGTGGTGGCATCGCCGTCCGCCTGCCGCATCTCGACCTGCCAGAGGCTCAGCATGGGGACGCCCGTCTTCGACTTCACAACGGCGCCATCGGTCATCACCATCACGGCAGCCGCATCGTATCGGACATAGGCCAGCACTAGGCGCTGGATCGCGTGGCGGTTCACTGGGGCCAGCGTGCCGGCATCGCGCAGCTCGCTGGTCACCCGGCCCCACTCCCGATGAGCCATCGCTCGAAGCTCGGCGTGGCGCTTGTCCTCACGGTCCGGGATTAACAGCTTCCAGTCCGGCTCCTCGACGTCCGCGCCAGGCCCCGTGACGACGTTCAGGGTCACGGGCAGCCTCCCGAAGGGCCCATACCCCCCCGACGGTTTCCGGTGCCGGTGAAATTGGAGGTCCCCGAACGGTCCAGCCCCCATGCGCCCCAGAGATGGCATGCCCCCTCCCCCATGCCGGTGACGCATGCATGCGTGGAGCGCTTGGCTTGGCAGGTGAGGCCTGCCGTCATGTCGTGGCTCGCGCGCGGCGCCATGGATGTTTTGGATCGATCGGTCGTCCGGTCGCGTCGCAGCCTCGGAACGTGATCGAGCCTGCCGCGTGGCCAAACCCGCCGTCCTTTCGGGCCGTTTTCTCGGAGTGGTGGGAATGGCAGAGGGCCATGAAGTTCCGCGGGTCCAGAGGGGCGCCGCCGCGGCGTCGGGACACCCGGTGGTCGACGTGCTTTGTCGGCTTACCGCAAGTCGGGACTTCGCAGTGCGGGTGAGTGGCGATGAAAGCCTTGCGGGCCGCGAGCCACTCGGGACTGCGATAGAACGGGTCGATGGTCTTCGTCGCCATCACCGCCTCCGCCACACCGGCCCCTTTGTCGGCGCCTCGAATCGTTCGCCAAGCTTAATTGCCAAGGCATCCACCATCCGGCACGCTGAGGCCGGGGGAGCGATGCGCGGATCTGCTATCGGCGTTATACTGGGTGCAATTGGCTTCTTCACGCTTCTCGCGCTGTGGGGCGACAAACTGCCGTCGGGTGCAACGACGTTCGACGTCTGTGTCCAGCGCGGCGTCCACTACTATCGGGGCATTGATTCTTTCCCGCGGCTTTCGGGTGAGCGAAGCACCGTGGATGTGGTGCGTGAGAGATGTCGCCGGAGCCTGATGGCCTTCCCGCCCTAACCCGGGCCAGGAAAGGCCCAGTGACCTATTGGCCCCGGGCGGTCTAGCCTCTTACCGCCCGGAGGCCCCGACCCCGCACCCTGTCTGGTGCCCGGGAGGAGCGCCAGGAGCCGCCGTCCTGACGGGCCATCATCGCCTCCGTCACATCGGCCTGACATCCCTCGTCGTGACTGCCATGGCGACGGACAGGCAATCGAGGCGTTCATGTCGGGAGCTAAGGAGGCTCGTCCAATGGCACAGCAACCGCCCCGCAAGGTCTTCCACTCCACGCCCAATCCGAAAGGGGACGGCTGGATCGTCCAATCCGAGGGCAGGACTCTGAAGAAGCACGGCACCCAGAAGGAGGCGGAGACCGATGCCACCGCTCGAGGGCGCAAGGCTCAGGATGGTGGTGGGCTCGGCCAGGCGGTGCTCCATAGGGCCGACGGGCAGATTCGCGAGGAGCGAACCTATGGCGCCGACCCGGAGAAGTCGAAGGGCTGACGCACGACTGGCAATGAGCCGCGTGTTGGAACGGCGCTGATGTTGGCGTCGGGGGCGCTTGATGTCGGTGGTGACGTTGATGGCTGGGAGCATAGCCACGCTCTGGATACGAAAACGCCCGGTCACCTTTCGGCTCCGGGCGCGTCTGTCGAGATTGACGTTTTGTGGTCTTAGATGCCGCGTCGTGTCAAGCGGCTTTTTTGTCCGGCTTTCGATAGTGCTCGACCAGTCGGTCGAGGGCAGCCGTGAGATATCCTGCTGCACGATCACGGTGCCAGCCCTTGCACTCGGCCCAACCCTCGACAGTTCCGGTCGAGAGTACGCACCAAGCGAGGGCGGCGGAGAGCGAAAGCCCAACGGCTTCTTCGGCTCGACGATAATCGGTGATGCAGAACAGCTGGACGTTCGGTAGGCCGATCGGCGCCGGCCGATTGGAGCTGATGCGGTGGAAGGAGCGATCCTTGGCGCCCAGCACCCCCATCTCATACGACATCACGAAGCGCGTCGCGGCGTCGTGCTGCTCCTGCGTTATCACCTTCTTGGCGAGCCAGACATCGGGCAACCACTGAACCCGAGCTCGCCGAATGGTGCGATCCGGTGCAGCAGGATCTGCATCGAAGCCTACGACCAAGTCACCGCGCTTACGGCGGATCTCGGGGCCAAGGTCACTGACGATGGCGGCAGGGTGAGTGATGACCGCACGAGTTCGATTACGGCGACGAGCGCTCATGCTGCTCTCCTGCTGATGAAGGTTGAAGAGACGCAGTCCCTCGACAGTTTTGTCGCAGTTGTCGCTGCCTTGTCGCGGCCGAAATGGCCCGGAAACCCAAGGAATCCGCTATTGTCGCAAATGTCTCCTCGCGCGGGTGCGAGGAGAAAGGCTGAGGATAGGTGGAAATATAGAAAATAGGGGCTGAAACGCCTTTCTGCCCCATGCGCGCGAGGAGACAATTGCGACATCGGCCTTTTACCTGGGTTTCCGGGCGATTTTTGCTGCGACACCCCAGAGACAACTGCGACATTCTCGTCGGTCATGCCTTGGCTTCCTTCTTCCGCCGGATGGTTTCGCCAGTCTCGTGCTGCGCCTTGCGGCGCCGCTCCGCCTCAGCCGCAGCTTGCTTCGCGAAGACGACCGCCAGTTTCGGGTTGACCTGCCAGGCGGTGACCTCCTTCGCCGCATTCGATGGTGGCTCGGCCCGTAGCCATCCCATGGTGTCCAGGGACTGCATCACCTGCCGCAGCTCCCGGTGGTGCTCAGGGGCCCGGAGTTGCCCGTATGCGCGGGTCACGTCCCGCATGGTCACGCGGCCATCTTTCAGGATCTCCTCTCGGGAGAGGATGAAGCCCGCGACCCAGCGTGCATGACCCGTCTGCGGTGTAAGGAAGAGCAGCGCCTCGGCCCGTAACAGGTGGGGGAGCAGCACCTGCTCCATGTAGGCAGCAGCCGTTCGAGCGGCTTGTGGAGATAGGACATTCAGAACGGGGCTTGGCTGGTTGGACGCTCGGCAATCGGCAATCTCGACCAGGTGGAAGACCAGAGCGAGGCGCGCAAACACGCCCGGCCACTTCGCGAGCGTGGCCTGGAGCCGCGACGTTGCGTCCGGCCAGGCTGCTTGGAGCTTCAAGGTCGCGTTGACCGAGGCTCTGATCTTCTGCGCCTCAGCGTGAAGCACGACGACTTCATGCCCAGCATCGTCATCGTCGCCCCAGGCGCGGGTCGCTGGTCGTAGCGCCGCCAATGCCGGGAAGAGGCTTTGATAGCGCCGTAGCGCCTCCCGGTCTGGGCTCCGGTCCTGCCCGTCCGTTTGGCCCGCCGGCAGGCAGAAGAGGAACCGCTGGAGCAGGCCATCGTCGTCCGCGTCCTTAGCGATGCGCTGGATCGGCTCGGGCTGGATACCGCCCAGGATGCAGGCCGACCAGTTCGGGACGGCGAAAGCCCCTCGCCCTATACGGTCGATCACATTTCGGCCGCCGTTGAAGAGCTTCAGGTAATGGCCACGGTCGCCGCCGCCTTTGCCACCGGCGTTGTATCGGTCCATGTCCCCGATCCAGCCGGTCATCTCGTCCTGCCGGATCATGACCTTGCGCGCCGGCGCCGTCTGGGTTGCCTGGAAATCGTCCCGCAGAACCTCCGTCAGCGCCTCGATCGTGGTCCCCTCGACCAACCATCTCTCGAGCTTCGGTTGCGCGGGGTATTCGCTCTTGGGCTGCCCCTCTTCCTTCAGCTTCTCGCATTGCGCCGCCCAGGCGCGCATTCGTGATTCGTGGTCCTTCCTGGCCTTCTTATCCATTCGGTCGATGGGCGACGTGCAGGCCTTCAGCACCGGGGACTTGAGGTACGACGGCGGCGCGACCATGGCGCCCCACAGCCGAGGCTGTTCCTTCCAGGTATCGTCGTGGACTTTCGGCTGCACGGACCAGTCATCCGTCAGCACGCTCGCGCAGGCGACGATGGTGCAGAGGGCCACGCTTGCCGGGTCAGTGCCCATCCTCGCGGCCGTGTCGAAGACGAAGCCTGCCAAGACCTGCGGCAAATGATCCGGGCGGAGCTGACCGGATGCAGGATTCTCGGCATCGGCCAGGAAGTCGATAGGGTCTGGCCACTCCCCGCCAGGTGCACTTCCTGGGGCCCCGCCTTCGCCGCTGGTCGCCGATCCTGCCGGCCGCTCGCCGAGCTTGGCTCGCGCCGTCGACACCGCACGGGGAATATCGTCGTACCGTGCTTGCCAGCGCAGCGGCGTATAAACGCCCTCCTTGATATCACGGGTTGCTTCGGGCACCGCCAGCATCAGGCCGCGGAGCATCAGCACCGCCTGCCCATCCGGCACCCCTCCCTTGAGGAACCGCATGGCTAGCGTCGCGATCGGCCCGTGGTAATCCACGCCCGACACCAGCACCTGAACCAGATCGGCCGTGTCCCTGGCGTCGCTGGGCTGCTCAGAACCGCCGCCAGAGGTTCGTGCGCCGGCGGTCTGCCGCTCGTCTATCCCCGCCGCCGCAGCCGCCTCCAGGAGCCGCGTAAGCGACTCATGCAAGTCCAGCTCCTGATCGTCGTTCAGCGCTTCGATCCGAACCAGCCGAGGCGCGCCCTTGCGGTGCCAGCTCCCTGGCCAGCGGATCGGGTGAACGATGGGCTGATTGGTCGTGTCGCCGCCGACGAGGAGGGAGGCCAGCCGCCGGGCACGCTTGAGCGCCGCATGGTCGACCGCTTCTCGCGTCGGCTCCGTCAGCCTCCAGTGCAGATGGAGCTTCGGTTGCAGCTCTCCTGTGGACGGGTCAGGCCATTCCCCACCCGATGCGACGACTACTGTCGCGAGCCCCAGCAGCTGTTCCAGCTTTGCCCGGGCCTCCGTCGGCCGGGCGTCGCATTCGACCGACAGAGCGAGGCCGTTGGCGAGGTCAACTTCCCTCGCTTGGTTCGGATTGGTAAACGTCGCCGCCGGCGGGCAAAACACCACTCGGATCGGCGCGTTCGCCGCCCGGAGCGCAACGCCTATGCAGCCCCTGATGAGACCGTCGAGCGAATCTCCTATGAGCGACGCCGAGTTGCAGAAGACGCTATTCGTCTGCTCCTCGAAGGCACGGATGCTCGCGTAGGAATCCGCGTCGGCGTAGCGGAAGAGAGCCCGCGCGAATTGTTCGATCGCGGCGCCGTCCGGCTGGAGGGGAGGCTGGGCGTTCATCCGGCCACGGCGACTCCGTGCCGCGAGTTGAACCCAAAAAGCGCGATCAGCGCAGCTTCGGCCCTACCGTCATCCTTGACGCGGCTGAAATTGTTGACCGCAAAGCCAGGGAAAAGCTGCGCCGCTCGCATCCTCGCCGCGCCCTTATCCGCGGGGATTCGGCTGTTCCTTTTCCAGGCCTGCGGCGTTACCAGCGTGACCGGGATGGACAGGCCTGCCAGCACACCTTCGATGATTCCCGCCGACTTCCCGAACGCGAATGCTCCCGCTGAGCCATCGGTCTTCATGGGCCCGACGTTCTCGACATAGGCGTGGGTGGGCAGGAGATCCCGAAGCAGCCCCGCAAGCATCGGCGCCGAGACACGCCGTCGCTTCTTCCCGCTGACCTCCACGACCACACCGGGCATATCTTCGATGCAGAGGAGATCGCCATCCTCACCCATCCAGGCGAGCGCGCCACCGGCACCAGGGTCGATGCCGACGATCATCACTGCATCACCGTGCCGGCCGGCGCTGGCCGGTACTCGCCCATGTGGAGTGGTGCGCCAGGCGGCGTCTTCAGGACCAGGCTATGGGTGCTGGGCGCCGCCCTCTGCTTGAGCTCGACCCACGCCGGGAGATGGTCGCCGCGGCATTCAACCAGCAGCAGGCGCTGGTGCATGACGGCCGCCTGCACAGCCAGGACATAGTGCTCCGGCATGCCGCCGGTGCCGTGCAAGATGATATGCCCGGCCCATCGCATGAGGCGCAGCGCACGAGGGAAGCCCTCGGGCCCGGTTGCGTTCAGCCCGTCGCCACCCAGGACGACGATCAGCGGTTGGGGGTTCTTCTGCATGTCCAGCTGCGAGAGCGGGAAACCCTGCCCTGGCCCCACCATCAGCAACCGCACCAGACCCTGTTCGCAGGCCCGGAACATGGGGATGGACCAGGTCGCCCCGGCGCGCTCCGCCTGCGCGATCAAGGTGGGGATCATCTCCCGCGCCGAGCGGTCCATGAAGTTCTGCATGTCGTGTTCCTCCAGGAGGCGCTGCACGTGTCAGGGCGTAGGGAGCAGGCGGGGGATCTGCGCTACTTGGGGCGCTTCTCGGCCTCTTCGGCCCTCTTCAGGCACCATTGGCCCGCCTGGGCGACCCAATCCATCGCGCCGTTGCCCGCCCCCGCAATCCTCAGCAGGGCCGCGCCGAGGCAAGCCCAAATCCATTCCATGGGTGTCCTCGATCTCTTTCAGGTTGAGCTGCGCGCGAGCGATGCGCTGGCGCAGGATCTCGGCACGCGCTTGCTGCGCGGCGATGTACTCAGCTGCATCGATGCGGCCGGCGGTTCCTTCAAGCAGGCTACGCGCGCGTCGCTCCGTCACGCCGACCTTGCGCGCGAATAGAGCGAGCCCCCGCTCGCGGCCGAATTCAGTGGTCCACTCTTTGACAGCCGCGCGGGTAGAACTGGCCACACTGGCGGCGAGATCCGACAACTTCATGATGATGCTCCATGTGAAAAAGGGGCATGGACGCACCGACTTTCACTCGAACAACGGCAATCCAGGGCGCAGCGGCGGCAACCGTCTGCGCCCTCGTTCTGCTCGGGCAGAGCATGAGCAAGCCGCCAGGCCTCCTCGGTTTCCCCGCAGCGTGTGCTGATGGTGGGCCACAGCATCACTGCGCGCTTTCCACTGGTTGGAGCGGCGCCCGCCGCCCGTTTCGGTGAACGGGCTCATTCTTCCCGGGCGTCGACCCGGAGCACTTGGCGGCGGCCCGCGGCTCGTCCTGCAGCACGAAGAAGTCGTTGGGGGTCACCTGCCCCCCGGAGATCTCGTGGATGAGCGCCATGACCTTCTGGCGCGGCCTACGCCACTTGTTCCGCCAGCGATTCACGGTGTTCTCGGCGACACCCACCTCGCCCGCGAGCACGGCGTTGGTGCGGCCAGTCGCTGCCATCCAAGCGGAAAGTTCCATGGGCAAATGATACCACTACGGTATCGTCAGTGACAATACCGAAATGGAGCGAGACGCGCGAGGAGGCAAACCGTATTGGTATGCCTATGTCGGAGACACGGAAGTTCCCGAACCGGATCAGAGAGTTGAGGGAGGGCCGCAACTGGTCAGCCACTCACCTTGGCCAACTCGCGGGTGGTATGGCGGGCCCGACGATCACGCGCCTGGAGACGGGCGAGCGTCGCCTTAAGCACGACCAGGCGCAGGCCATCGCGCAGGCGCTGGAAGTGAGTGTCGAGGCGCTGACGGCGAGCGGCGGCGCGCCCCTGCCCGCTTCGCAGCGACCGTCTCAGCCGGCGACGAATTCACCGCCCCCACCGAATGCACGCCTTGGCAGGGAGGTCGATGTACCGAGCCGAAGCGCCATGCCTCGCGACCTCCCGATCTATGGGACCGCCGCCGGCAGCGAAGGGGATGGGGCGTTCTTCATCAATTACGGGGATGTGGTGGACCGCGCCTATCGACCGCCGAGCCTGCTGGGCAACACCAAGGCCTATGGGCTCTACATCGAGGGCGTGAGCATGGTGCCGGCCTTCGACCACGGCGCGTTTACCGTCGCCGATCCCACGAAGAAGGTCAGGCCAGGCGACAACGTGGTCGTGGTGATCCTCAATGGCGACGACGAACACGCCGAGCGGATGGCCTACGTGAAGGAGTTCGTGAAGCTGACGCCCACCGAGCTGCATCTCAAGCAGCACAATCCTGCGAAGGCGCTGACATTTCCGCGATCGCGCGTGGTGCCGGAGTCGATGCACCGGCTGCTGACGATGGCCGAGCTGATGGGGGTAGGGTGACCGTCGCCAGCTCCGACCGGACGGAAATTTTCTAGTGCCGTCAACTAAATGCGCGAGCTTGCCGTTGTGGGATTCACACACCGGAGATATCCAATGGAAAATGCTGGCGTCGGCTGGATTGCAGCCATCATCATTGGCGGCTTGGCGGGCTGGATAGCTTCCAGCTTCATGAAGAGTGACACCGGCCTGCTCCTCAACATCATCCTGGGGATGGTCGGAGCGGCGGTAGCCAGCTTTCTGTTCGGCCTCCTCGGCGTTTCGTTCGGTGGCTGGCTCGGCTACCTCATCGCCGGTTTCCTCGGCGCCTGCATCCTGATCTGGGGCGCGCGAGCCATTCGGCGCTAACCCCGGCCCCCACCCCGCGGCGCCGGTTCCGATCAAGCGGCACCGGCTTCGCGGAGTCACGCCGCAACGCCCAGGTCCAGCAGCAGGCTCCTGCACAGTGCGTCCGGCAGGCCAAGCGCGGCGGGGCACGGGAAGACATTGTGCTCACCCACGATCTTCGCCTTGAGCCGGATCTCGGCCACGCTGCCGGCCGGAGTGTCGACCAGCTGCCGCACCAGGCGGGCGCTCTCGCCGTCGATCGCCTCGATCCCGGTGAGGTAGGCTTCGCCACCGGCCGTACGCCCAAGGCCGAACGGCACGGCATGCAGGCCGAACAGGGCGTCGCGCTCGGCCGACAACACGTCAAGCCGGCGCACGATCTGCTCGACGGTGGTGATCGTCGCGTCGGCTGCTGCGGGTATGGCCAGTGCCGGCGCCGACAGGATGATCTCGCGTCGCGTCGGGGGCATCAGAGCATCCCTCCGGGCGAGGAGGACGGCATGAGCTTGGCCAGCTTGGCGAGGCCCTTTGGCGTGACCCGCACCTGCTCCACCACCTTCTCGGACCCGTCACCCCGCAGGACGGTGGTCACCTTGTGCTCCAGGTCGCCCGCCTGCACGCGGCTCTGGTAGCCGAGGTAGCTCTGCGCGCCGGCCCGCTTGTAGATCCAGTGGTGCTGCTGCAGGAAGCTGAAGAAGTCCTTGGGACGCACCCGCAGCGCCTTGGCGGCCTCGGTGCCGCTCAGGCTGCCGTCCGCCGTCGCGATGCGGTCCAGCGCCTCGGCCTTGGGCGTCAGCGCGGCGTTCTCCGCCTCCAGCGCCAGGACCTTCTCCGAGTAGCTCAGAAGCAGGCCGCGCATCGCCGTGGGGTCGTTGAGCTTGCGGAGCAGGGCCGCGTCGCTGCCCTCGCCGCGCTCGTAGGCGTCGAACCGCTCGATGATCTCGATCGTGATCTCCGTCGCCGCCGCCGTCTCCGACTTCGCCGTGAGGAAAATCGCCTGCTTGCGGTTGAGGTAGAACTCCTCGGTGGGCCTGCCTCCTGAAGGGGTGGAGGTTTTCCCCACCGTGGGGAGAACGCCCATCGCCTCCAGGCTCTCGGCGTGCCGCCTGATCAGTTCCCTGATCTTCGTCTGCTTGGCGAAGCCCAGACGAGCAGCGAGATCCAGGTCCCGAATGCGCGGCTCCCCTTCCACCAGGGACGGCGCGAGCACGATTTGGCTCTGGTTTTCCCCAAGCGGGGTGCTATCTGATTTGTCGGTCATATCGACAGGTTCTCTCTGTTGATGTGATGGCCTTCCTCCCGTTGCACCGGGGCTCGGCCAGGTTGTCCGGCGGTGGGCTAAGCCCTCGAAGCTTCGCCCACCGTCCGGTCGCCGCTTCCGCGGTCATCCAGGTCTCGATCGCGCATCAGCCTGACAGCTACTTCCTGCGTGACGCTGCGCCGTTCGGCAGCAGCCTTCGCTTTCAGCCAAACCATCGTGTCGTGCGGAATGCGGACCCGGAGTTCTGGCTCGTTCCGAGCCATCAGTGCCTCCTGAATGTGTGGAGTTTTATTCCACACCGTGCGGTCTTGCTCGTCAAGCGTCATGTGCGGCATCTGTGTGGAATGGCACGCGATGATCCTGAAATCCGATTCCGCTGCCCTCCGGATATGAAGGAGCAGCTTGAGGCCGCTGCCCGCGAAGCGGGTCGAAGTGTCAACGCTGAGATTGTCCACCGACTTGGCCTCTCGCTGCACATGCGGCGAGCCGAGGAGGTGTTCACGAAAGCCGCCACCTTCGGCACTTTGGAGATGATGCGAGACCCGGCGCTCGGTGAGGCGATGATGACCGTGTGGGAGGACATGCGCAAAAAACTGCCACTAGATGCCCTCGAAGATACCGCGGCACGGGTCGTCGAAGTTATCAAGACAGTGACGCCTGACGCGCACCCTTGGCCCGCAGCCTCCCGCGTTCGCCGCCGCCCCGCGAAGAAGCCCTGACCCGGCCCGCTGCGTTCCCAGAAATGATTCGACAGCTAGGCGCCTGCTCAGGCCTCCTTCTCGGAAGGACGCAATAGAGGAGAGCCGCCTTGCCTGACGAACCTGGTGGAAAACGCCCGGTCGAGGCCATCCCGAGCGTAGAAGGAGGCGTTTCGGCAATCGGCTCCGCCAACGCTCCGCTGCTGCATTTTGAGGAAGCTCCAGCGTTCGGTGTGCTGAATGGCATTGTCCGCATAACCCTGACGGCTGGACGCCTGATACCCGACGTTCAGGCCGGCAAGGTTCTGACCGATAGCGTGATTGTGGCCCACCTACGGACAAACCTTCTTGGCGCGATCGGCCTTCGAGAAGCGCTCGATAAAGCCATAGAAATGGCGAACCAGTCCGCGGCTGAGCCACCAGCCACGCTCAATTGAGAGCCACCCAACCCTGCCGTCGCCGGCGAAGGGCTGACCCTGTGAGCGAGCCCGCATATGCTGCCCGGAGCATTGAGGACCACCGCACATGAACGTGGAAGCACATCCCGACTACCTAGACTGGAAGCAGGCAGAACGTCGGGTGTCGGATGCTGCCATCCGATTTAGAGCCGCGCACAAAGGCGGTCTCCGCGAGGAGATGGACGCGGCCACCTTGGAAATTGAGGAAGCAGACCTTGCGTTAAAGGAAATGGACGCGAAGCTGGGCGTCGAAGCTGCCCAATAGCCTAGGGACAGCGGCGCCAGGCGCTACGTAGTTTTCCTGATTCCTATCATAAGTTAACGGCGCTCAACCTCCCATTGCGGCCATCGAGCCGCCAATGAAAAGGGAGGCTCAAATGCCGAAGAAATCGCCATGGCATTCGATTAAGCAGTCGGTGCACCACGACAACACGAACTGCAACACCGGCAACAATATCGAATCAGAAAACCTCCGGCAGGGAGCTGGTGGGAAACCACTTTGTTCCGAGTGCGCAAGGCTGGATAGTCAGGGCCGCTAGGGCGGTCGCGCCGGCCGGAGCGAGCGGTGGGATAGGAGCCTGGCTGGATCACCAGACACTGCCGCAGGGGTATCGGGTGCCGAAGGGGGGAGCAATTATTTGGCCGCGTCCGGCATTCCCCCCAGGGCGGCGGATTCTGCTTGAGTTTACCAAGTCGGGGCATTAGTTGGGCAACTCACCTAGGGAGTTGCCCAACTTGGCGAGGCGCACAATCACTCCCGAAGAGGCGTCGGCAAAGAGGTTCGAGGCGAGCCAAATTTTCACGCCTTCAGCGCCGATTGCCGTGGCCGAGCTGTTTGCTGGGCGGCAGATACAAGCTCAGAAGATTGTCGACGCAATAGCAGAGCGTGGACGGCACGTGATCCTGTTTGGAGAGCGCGGGGTCGGGAAATCTTCCATGTCCCAAATCGTCCCTTTCTTCATCCCCCGCGGGAAGAGAGAGGTAAGGCATATCCGGGTCCAGGCTTTTCCTGGAGATGATTTCTCGGCAGTTGCAAAGAGGATCTTTGCGTCCATCCATTTCGAAGCGGATTATGGTGAGGGGAAGAGGGCTTATAATGTAGCAGAATTTTACGCTGGCGGCGTTACCATTGATGATTTCCTCAATGAAATGAAGGCGTTCAACGAGGCCGAGATACCATTAATCATTATCGATGAATTTCAGGAGATACAGGACGAGCGCACATCTGTAATCATCTCCAATGTAATTAAGGCGCTGTCCGACACCGGTAGTAACGTCACCATAATTGTCGTGGGTGTGGCCTACAACGTCTCGGATTTGATCGAGAAGCACGAATCGATCAGCCGGTGCACGGAGCAGATACACATGCCTCGCATGGTTGCTGAGGAGCGGCGAGAGGTTCTTGATCGGCGCCTTTCGCAACTTGGAATGAGCATATCGGGCGATGGAAAGTGGAAAATTATCAATCTGTCGAAAGGGCTGCCTGCATATGTGCATTCTCTCGGCAAGTTCGCTGTATTTTCGGCTCTCGAAGATGGGCGCCTCAACGTCGTTGAAGATGATGTCGATGAAGCCATTAATGATGTCCTTCAATCGTCCCAACAGACGCTTAAAACCGCTTACGAGATAGCGATTCGTAGCAATCAGGCCAGGGCGCTATTTCGGCACGTGCTGACGGCCTGCGCGCTCGCCAAGGTCGATGATGCTGGATACTTTATGCCTGCGTCAGTCAGAGAGCCTCTTTCAAGTATTCTTAAGAGAGGCATTGAGATCGCTAATTTTCAGGATGCGCTTCGTGATTTCGTTGAGCGGCGCGGCGGGATACTGGAACGCACAGGCGAGCCAAGATCATATCGATTCCGCTTCGCAGATCCTGCGATGCAGCCATATGTCATTATGCGTGGAGTGAGGGACGGGATTGTCGACGAGAAGGCGAGGCAAGCGCTGTCGTCTCCCGAACAGCCTGACCTCTTTCCCGGAGAGTAACTCAGCGCTTGCCTGCCCTGACTACCGGCACCACCACCGCCTCATCCCCGCGCGCCAGGATCCCCTCCGCCAGCAGCAGCTGATCCTGCCGCGTCGAGGATGCACCTCACCCGCCGGCCTTCTGGTCACGCCTCATCGCGGCTTCCAGCGCGAGTGCCGTCCGCTGCGCCTCGTCCTCGCCGCCGATCCCGTCAGCGAAGATGAAGCCTCCCCCCCATAGCCCGACACCACGAGGATGTGCCAGGTCCGTCTAGACGTCGTCCGGCTGAGGGGGGCCGTCGAGCTTATCGAGGAAACCGCGCTGGGCGTCATCCACGCCCACGCCCTGGCGCTCTACTTCGTGTTCTACAACTTCGCCCGCATCCACAAGACGCTGCGCTGCTCGCCCGCGATGGCTGCCGGCGTGTCGGATCGGCTCTGGTCCATGGATGATGTTGTGGCGCTGATCGATGCGCGCGAAGCTGTGCCGAAGAAGCGCGGCCCCTACAAGCCGAGGCAGATCGTGGCGACCTAGCAGCAGATCCGCGCGGCGCCGCGCCGCGCCGTCAGAACTATCTTGGAACAAACCCGTAACGCAGACCTCTGGTAACCATGAAATATACTTCGCCATCACGATAGATATCATCGCATCTTCTACTTCCGTTGTCGAACCGAACACAGACCCGTCCATCTTCGACAGAATAAATCCCCGGCGAACGTCCATTCCAGGTATATGAACCGTCTGGCCCGTAATATGCCTCCCAACGACCCCCCACCATCACAGTCTTGCCTGATATTACATTGCGCAATTCCGCTGCTGGAACCGGGACGCCGTTGGCGTGTGCGCACGCTGATGTGTAGCCGACAACAATAAGCAAGAACCATGATTTACGAAGCATATCGTCTCCTGCAGGTTGCTGTTTGACAGGAGCTTGCAGGTCGAAAATTGAAGCCGCAAGCAATTCCCGCTACAGCCCCAACGGCCCCCTTAGGACTTCCCGAGATCGCTCGTTGTCGCCATCTGATCGACGATGGCGAGAATGGTCGCCTGCGCAGACTTCAAACTGAGACATTACCGACGATCGAGATTGGTCAACAAGGTTGGAAGGAGAGGCTCATCATCGCGGGTCTTGGCGATGATGACGTGTTAGCCGGTCTCGGGATGGACGATCCGCCAAAGCGGCTCAGCGCGACCAGTGGGGCCGGGACCGACCCCACTCTGGATCCTTCAAATGGCGGGCTGGGCGGCATTACTGGCCGCAGTGCCATACGGCCTGCTGACTTACGTGCTGGCAGGAAACTGGGTGGAGCGGAACCGCTTCGCCTTCCTGGATCTCGCGGCATTCATCAACTTGGGCTGATTGATGATCATGGCGGTTGTAGCGTGGAGAGCACCGCCCGGTCGGCACACCGCCAGGGCTGATGTAAGTTGCCGCCCATCTTCCGCGGACAGTCACCCCACCCTGGAAGGCACGGAGGAATCGCGAAGGAGCACCGGAAATTTGTATTTGAATAATAATCAGCCCATGATCGCGCGATTGATTCTGGAGATTGCGATGCGGGGGCTGAAGACTGGCGTCATTCTATTGAATTTCCTGCTTCTGGCGGGATGCGGCGATGATAACCGCGCGACTTCTCACCTCAGGCTTCGCCTGAATGCATATCAAAATCTTGTAGCAGGCGACGCGCAGCTCGATGCCGGGCGGCCAGTGCAGGCCGCACAGGAATTTGCGCGCGGCACGCTGGTGCGAAGTGACGGCGATCAGGATTGGCGCGCGCTGCTATATCAACGCAGGGCGACCGCCAGTGCCGCGCAGGCTTGGGCCCAACTTGTTGCAGGAAATGTGGCTGCCGCTCAATCCCGGTACGCTTCGCTTATCAGCACCCTGCAAACGGATGAAGCCGCCCATCAACAGGCGGTCGAATCTCGTCATCGCGGCGGCGTCGCGATGAACATTGGGATCGCTTTGCTGGGAGGAGCGTCCGGTATCCTATCCGCCGCGGGCGGGGCGGCTCCGCTCACGCTGATGGGTTCGCAGTCCATGCTGTCGATCGTTCAGGCCCAGGCTCCAAACCGCACCAGCGACTTTGCGCGGGGGCTTCTTGGACAGGGCGCCATCGAACGCGAAGACGGAGTGCGCATGGTAGCCCTGCCCGCGACCGGGCCGCTCATGACAATGGGCAGACTTCTGTTCAAAGAGGGTCGAGAGCACGGCTTCTGCTCCGGTGCTCTCGTAGGGCCCGCGCTCTTCCTGACCAACGCTCATTGCGTCGCTGGCCGGGATCGAAACTGGCTCCCGGCCGCAACTTTGAGCGTGCAATTCGAAGGTCTTCGCTTCCCCGATCAGGTCCAGGTGACCCGCATGCACAGCGCGAGCCCCACGAGATGGGATGGCCGGGCGGAGACCGACTGGGCTGTTTTGGAACTGGATCGGCATCCTCTCGGCCGCGGGTACCTCGGCTGGCTGGCTGACGGGGCCGCGGAACGTCGGGCACCCGGGCGGAACCTCGCGCTTGCCGGCTATTCGTCGGACATCAATGACGGTCGCTTCCTCACGCTCCACTGGGGCTGCAGTTCGCTTGCGGGAGCGCGAGGGCTCTTCGTGAACAACTGCCGCGCCTGGCCCGGCTCGTCGGGAGCGCCCGTCTTGGCAATCGATGAAGGGGGTGCCGCCCCGGCCTACATCGTCGGCTTGAACTCCATGGGTCTGGCAGAGGATCGACTTAATCTCGGCGGGGGACCGACAGCCTCGCAGTTTGGTCCGACAATTGCGCGGCTTCGCTCTTCGGCGGCAAGACACGCCGAACTGGGAAGAAGCAACAGTCGGTTCGCCGTCGAAGGCGGAAGAGCGTCTACGCGAATGATCGATATGGCATTCGCCCCGGCAGGCCGCTGTCAATTCGCGGGCCGCTTCCTGGCCAGTAGAGGGGCCGAGGAAGTCTCGGTGGCCGGTAATCAGATTGAAGCCAGAGGTGTGTTTCAGGATCCGTTTGGAGTGTTGGCGACCTACACGCGAAATGGCTCCATCGCTGCAGATGGCCGAACGGCGGAGACGGTCGAGGACTTTCACAATGGGTTCTGGACGACGTCCGCCCGTCTTCACATAGAGGAGGACGGCGACACCGTCACTGCTCCGACGGAGGAGATGCTCTACTACCGTGTCGCCCCCAATATCTGCCGATAGCCCAGTCATATTCCGCTGTTCGGGAGCGCCAAAGTGCGATCTCAGGATCTCAGAGCCCATCCGCGAAGTTTTGATTTAAGATGAGGGTTTTGCTGCGAGGCGGCGGAGCATGATGCGGATCATGGCCATGCGGACGAAGGCGGCGGCGATGCGGCAATGCCGCTCGAAGTCGAGGGCGTCATCTTCGCGCCGGGCCTGACCCCGCTCTGGTGATCCAGGCGAGGGGGGTTAGGTGCCGGCCGTTATCCGCTCAACCCCAGCGCCACCGCGAACGCGATGATCGTCAGGATGATGACGATCATGGAGAGGCGGAAACCGGACATCAGGGGGCTTCTTCTCGTGGCGGGCATGGTTGCCATACCAACAGTCGGCCAAGAATCCCATGGGCCGAGCAACATTCTCAATATTGTATAGTATCCAAAAATACTCTCGCTTCCGCGTTACTTTTGTCGACATAGAATCTTTAATGGACATGCGGAGTCAATCCAAATTGTCAATATTAAAGGTCCGAACATGTTTCGCAGAGTTCTTTTATCATTAATCAGCTTCTCGGCCCTCTCCGCTGCCGCAGGGGCTCAGACACCCGCCGATATCCAGTCGAGCGTGCCGCGGGGCGGCCAGGACCTGTCCACCATGGGGCAGGCCCATCCTTCGACGAATCACGCGCCACAGGGCTTTGCCGCGGAGCGCCTGGCCAGGGCCAAGCGCCAGGCGGAGTTCAATCAGAACTTCTCCGGCACGCCACTTCGCCCACCCGGGCTGGTGCAGCGCGCACCCAATCGCGGAGGCCGGTCGAATGGCGCGCTCTGAAGATCCGATGGGCAAGTCATCGGAAACGCCGGCACCAGGCGTCGCGCTACCCGCTTCGCGAGTCCTTCGGACCGGCAGGCCAGAGGAGGGTGCGCCGCAAAGCGATGGCTGGATGGCCCTCGTTTCACTGGCACTGCTCGTCGTCGGCATGCTCGGAGTGAGCTACGTGATCTTCTCGCTCTAACAGGCATCTACCGGCCGGGGAGCGATCCCCGGCCAACTTCTTCGAGTGACCATTTCCTCTGCTGCGACCTCCAGGTCATGGGCAACCTGAAGGTTCATCCAGAAGCGCGGTCAGGCAGACGCAGTTGCTCGCGCCCTCTATGCGAACCTGGGATGCATGCAACCTCACCTGCCATGGTATCGCAAAGGAGGGCGTGCGGTTATGCCGCAGCGGGGCGCAGGCGCGTCCAAGGGGGCCG
>NZ_JBXAQB010000021.1:0-115878 GCF_058806835.1 Roseococcus sp. GW821-FHT12F05 | reverse complement strand
CCTTCCGGCCCTCTCGGCGCGCCGACCGTGCCCGCCGCGCCGCGCCGTCCCGTCCAGGTCGGCGGTGCCGGCCTGCTGCGGCAGCCCGCCGCGACGGCGATGGCCGCGGCCCCTGCCCCGGCGCCCGAGCCGCAATACACCTATGCGGAGCAGCAGATGCCGCAGCCGCAGATGGTGCAGCCCGCGCCGCAGCCGCCCCCGGCTCCCATGCCGCCGCAGCCGCACCTGCACCAGCCCTCGCTCCCCGATGCGGGCCAGGGCGCCGGCTGGCGCGGCCTGTTCCGCAACGCGACCGGGCTGATGCGCCGCAACATCGAAGCGGAGGCGCCGGTTGCCGCTCCCCGCGCCGAACCCTCGCTGGGGGCCCAGCCCGTGCGCCAGCCCCGGCCGGCCCAGCCGCAGCCGGACGAGATGGGCCTCGACATCCCCACCTTCCTGCGCCGCCAGAGCAACTGAGCGGCGCGGAATCGAGGCGCGGGCTCGCCCGCGCCTCCTCCGCCCATCAGCGGTCCACCCGACTTTATCCAATCTTTACCGAGCCGTGCGACGTTCGCCCCATGAGGTCGAAGTCAATGCTTTCGCACATGAAAAATTCGCATAATTTTGCCGTGTTTTCCGGCATTTAAGAGGAAACATCAGGAAACATGGCTTGAGTGGCGGCGCGGTCCCCGCGCTGTCATTTTCAGCTCACTGATCCGGGCGGAGGGGAGCCCCCGGCCACACTCTTCGGGGGCTTTCTCTATATGGATGGTTTCGCACCTTTGACGCTCGGCCGCCGCCGTCGCCTCGCTTCCAGCATCGGCTGCAAGGGCATCGGGCTTCACAGTGGCCGCAGCATCTCCCTGACGCTGCACCCCGGCACTTCCGGTGCCGGCATCGTCTTCCACCGCAGCGACCTCAACATCAGCATCCCCGCCCGCTACGACCACGTCTTCGAGACGCGCCTTTGCACGGGCCTCGCTCTGCCCGGCCAGCCCGAGGCGCGCGTCGGCACCGTCGAGCACGTCATGGCCGCCCTGGCCGCGTCGGGCGTGGACGACGCCGTGGTCGAGCTCGACGGCCCCGAGGTCCCCATTCTGGACGGCTCGGCCGATCCCTTCCTCTTCCTCATCGACTGCGCCGGCATGACCGAGCACCTGGGCACCCGCCGCACCATCGAGGTGCTGAAGCCCGTCCGCGTCGAGGACGAGAACGGCGCCTGGGCCGAACTGATCCCGAGCGACGATCTCGCGCTGGACGCCGAGCTGACCATCGATTTCGGCGAGACCGCGATCGGCCGCCAGAGCTTCGCGCTGCGTGTCTCCACCGACAGCTTCCGCGCCGAGCTGGCCAATGCCCGCACCTTCACCCTGGCCGAGGAGATCTCCCGGCTGCGGGCCGCGGGCCTCGCCCGCGGCGGCAGCCTGGACAACGCCATCGTCGTGGACGGCACGCTGATCGTGAACCCCGGCGGGCTGCGCCGGCCGGACGAGTTCGTCCGCCACAAGCTGCTCGACGTCGTGGGTGACCTGGCGCTGGCCGGCGCCCCGATCGCCGGCCGCTTCACGGGCCATCGCTCGGGCCATGCCATCAACAACCAGCTGCTGCGCCGGCTGATGGCCGACCGCGGCGCCTGGCGCTATGCCGGCGGCCATGCGCTCACGGATGCCGGCCCGATCCGCCAGCCGGTCGCGGCCTAGCACCTGCCGCCGGCCGCATGGTATAGAGCGGCCCGACCGGAGCCGAACTTGCCCATGCATCTGTTGATCCGCACTTCCCTGCTTCTCGCCCTGGCGCTGCCCGTGACCGGCTGCGGCATCACCTCCTGGGACGGGACCATGGGCTCGCTCTTCGGCTCGCGTTCCGCGACCGCCGGCCTGGTGGACCGCTCGCCCGAGTCGCTCTACGCGGCCGGCATCGAAGCGCTGCAGCAGCGCCGCTACCAGCAGGCCGTCGAACTCTTCGACACGCTGGAGCGCGAGCACCCCTATTCGACCTGGGCGACCAACGCGAAGATCATGGGCGCCTATGGCGAGTACATGCGCAACCGCTACACCGAGGCCATCGGCGCGCTGGACCGCTTCATCCAGCTGCATCCGGCGCATCGCGACATCGCCTATGCCTACTACCTGCGGGCCCTCTCCTATTACGAGCAGATCTCCGACAGCCAGCGCGACCAGCGCGGCACCGAGATCGCGCTGACCGCCCTGCAGGACGTGGCGAACCGCTTCCCCGACACCGCTTATGCCCGCGACGCCCGCCTCAAGATGGACCTCGCGCGCGACCATATGGCGGGCAAGGAGATGAACATCGGCCGCTTCTACCAGCGGCAGGGCCTCTACGGCGCCGCCATCGGCCGCTTCCGCCGCGTGGTCGAGGAGTACCAGACCACCAACCACGTGCCCGAGGCGCTGCACCGGCTGACGGAGATCTACCTCCGCCTCGGCCTGCGCGACGAGGCGGCGCAGTCGGCCTCCGTGCTCGGCCACAACTTCCCCGGCAGCCCCTGGTACCAGGACAGCTACGCGCTGCTGACGCCAGGCGCGCAGGCCTCGGCCGACGACCGGCCGGGGATCTTCCGCCGGGCCTGGGGCACCATCTTCTAGGACGGGGCCGCATGCGTCCCGTCCACGGCTGGATCGAGGCGCGCGGGACGATTCCGCCCGGCCTCGAGATGCTGTAGCGAGAGGCCATGCTCGCCTCCCTCTCCATCCGCGACGTGGTGCTGATCGAGCGGCTCGACCTGCAATTCGGCGCCGGTCTTTCCGTCCTCACCGGCGAGACGGGCGCGGGAAAGTCCATCCTGCTGGATTCGCTGGGCCTCGCCCTCGGCATGCGGGCCGAGGCGGGCCTCGTGCGCGCCGGGCAGTCCCAGGCGAGCGTGGCCGCCATGTTCCGGCCGCCCGAGGGGCATCCGGTCTTCGCCCTCCTCGCCGAGCAGGGCTTCGAGCCGGAGGATGCGCTGGTGCTGCGCCGCGTGCTCTCCGCCGACGGGCGCTCGCGCGCCTTCGTGAACGACCAGCCGGTGGGGGTGGCGCTGCTGAAGCGGCTGGCGGCCACGCTGGTCGAGGTGCAGGGCCAGCACGACCAGGTGGGCCTCGCCGATCCGGCGACCCATTCGGCGCTGCTCGACGCCTTCGGGGCGCTCGACGGTCCCCGCGGCGTGACGACGGCACGGTTCCGCGAATGGCGGGCGGCGGAAACGGCCCTGGCCGCCGCCGAGGAGGCCGTGGCCTCCGCGCTGCGCGACGAGGAATGGCTGCGCCATGCCGTCCAGGAGCTGGCCGAACTCGCGCCCCAGGAGGGCGAGGAGGAGCGGCTGGCCCAGGAGAGGCAGGTCCTCCAGCAGGCCGAGCGCCGCAACGAGGCCATCGCCGCCGCGCTTGCCGAGTTGCAGCCGCGCGACCGGCGATCCGCCCATCCCGGCGCCGCACTGCGGAACGCGGCGCGCGCGCTGGAACGCCTGCCGCCGCCCAATGAATCCGCGGGGCCGGCGCTGGCCGCGATCGCCGCCGCGCAGGATTCGCTCGCCGAGGCGGAGCAACTGCTGGAGCGGCTGGCGGTTGATGCCCTGCCCGATCCACGCCGGCTGGAGGTGCTGGAGGACCGGCTCTACGGCCTGCGCTCGGCCGCGCGGAAGCACGGGGTCGCGGTGGTGGAGCTGCCGCAGCATCTGGCCGACCTGCGCGAGCGGCTTTCGGCGCTGGATGCCGGCACCGGCCGCGTCGCCGCGCTCCAGGCCGCCCGGCAGCAGGCGCGCGCGGCCTATGTCGCCGCCGGCATCGCGCTCACCGAGGCCCGCCGCGCGGCCGCCGGCAAGCTGGAGCGCGCGCTGGCGAAGGAACTGCCGCCGCTGAAGCTCGATCGCGCGCGTGTCGTGGTCGAGGTCGCGCCGCGCGAGGAAGCCTCCTGGGGCGCCGAGGGCATGGACCGCGTGACGATGCTCGTCGCCACCAACCCCGGCCAGACGCCGGGGCAACTGATCAAGATCGCGTCGGGCGGCGAGCTCTCGCGGCTCATGCTGGCTCTCAAGGTGGTGCTGGCACGCGGCTCGCCCGTGCCGACGCTGGTCTTCGACGAGGTGGATGCCGGCATCGGCGGCGCCACGGCCGCTGCGGTCGGCGAGCGCCTCGCCCGCGTGGCCGAGCGCCTCCAGGTGCTGGTGGTGACGCATTCGCCCCAGGTCGCGGCGCGCGGGGCGCAGCACCTCCAGGTGGCGAAGTCGGTGCGCGGCGCAGCGGCCGAGACACGCGTGGTCCCGCTGGACGCGCCCGCCCGCCGCGAGGAGATCGCGCGCATGCTGGCCGGCGAAGTGGTCACGGAAGCCGCCCGCGCGGCTGCCGCCAGCCTCCTGGAAGGCATCGCGTGATCCGCCCGGCCCGCCCCGGCGACGAGGCCGTGCTCGCCGCGCTGGCCGAGGCGCTGAACCGCGAGGATGGCGAGCCCCTCGGCTTCGTCACGCCCGAAACCATCCGCCGCGACTTCCTGTCCGAGGATCCGGCGGGCTTCGCCCTGGTCGCCGAGGAAGGCGAGCCGGTCGGCTATGCGACCGCCCTCCCCGGCTACGACCCGACCCGGGCCTTGCGCGGCACCTATATGGGCGACCTCTACGTCCGGCCGGAGTTCCGGCGCCGTGGCCTCGCGCGGGCGCTGCTGGCGCGCGTCGCGGCCGAGACAAGGCGGCGCGGCGGGACCATGGTCTGGTGGACCTCGAAGCCCGGAAACGCCGGCGCGGTGGGTTTCTACACCTCCCTCGGCGCCGGCTCGGAGCCGCTTACCGGCTGGCTGCTGCGCGACGGCCCGCTGGCCTCCCTGGCGGAGGCCGGGGCATGAGCGCAAGCCTGCGCACCAGGCCCCCGGAGGCGCTCTCGGAGGCCGAGGCCGCCGAGGAGCTGGCCGCCCTCGCCCATGAGATCGCCCATCACGACCGCGCCTATCACGAGAAGGACGCGCCCGAGGTCAGCGACGCCGAATACGACCTGCTGGTCCGCCGCAACCGCGCGATCGAAGCGCTCTTCCCCGACCTGCTCCGGGCGGACAGCCCGTCCCGGCGCGTCGGCGCCGCGCCGGCCGAGGGTTTTGCGAAATCGCGCCACCTGGCGCCGATGCTCAGCCTCGACAACGCCTTCGACGACGGCGACTTCACCGAGTTCGCGGCCCGGATCAGGCGTTTCCTGAGCCTTCCTGAGACCGAGCCGCTGCACTTCATCGCCGAGCCCAAGATCGACGGGCTCAGCGTGAACCTGCTCTACGAGCACGGCCGCTTCGTGAAGGGCGCCACGCGCGGGGATGGCATCGAGGGCGAGGACATCACGCCGAACCTGCTGACTCTGAAGGATTTGCCCCGCGAGCTGTCGGCCCCCTTCCCGGACCTCATCGAGATCCGCGGCGAAGTTTTTCTCGACCGCGCGGATTTCCTGACCTTTCGCGCGGAGCAGGAGCGCGCCCTGGCCGAGCGCGAGGCCCGCAAGATCAGGGGCGAAAAGCTCGGCCCCGCCGTCACCGTGCCGGTGAACCCGCGCAACGCCGCGGCCGGCTCGCTGCGCCAACTCGACCCGTCGATCACCGCCTCGCGACCGCTGAAGCTCTTCGCCTATGCCATGGGCCAGGCCAGCGAGATCCCCGTGGACACGCACGAGCACTGGCTCGACCTGCTGCGGCGCTGGAAGTTTTCCGTCAATCCGCTCTCCACGCCCGTCACCGACGCGGCCGAGTTCCAGCGCAAGATGGCGAGCGAGCGCGCGGCCCTGGCCTACGAGATCGACGGCGTCGTCTACAAGCTCGACCGGCTGGACTGGCAGGCGCGGCTCGGCTTCGTCGGCCGTGCCCCGCGCTGGGCCATCGCCTGGAAGTTCCCGGCCGAACAGGCGCGCACGAAACTGCTGGCCATCGAGATCCAGGTCGGCCGCACCGGCGCGCTCACGCCCCGCGCGGTGATGGCGCCGGTCTTCGTCGGCGGCGTCACCGTCACCCACGCGACCCTGCACAACGAGGACGAGATCGCCCGGAAGGACATCCGGATCGGCGACACCATCCTCCTCCAGCGCGCCGGCGACGTCATCCCGCAAGTCGTTGAAGTCGTGGACAAGGATCGGCCGGACCGCGGCCCGCCCTACGCCTTCCCGACGATCTGCCCGGCCTGCGGCAGCCATGCCGTGCGCGAGAACGAGGACGTGGTCCGCCGATGCACCGGCGGCCTGATCTGCCCGGCCCAGACCGTCGAGCGCCTCAAGCATTTCGCCAGCCGCGGCGCGATGGACATCGAGGGGCTCGGCGAGGAGAACATCCTTCTCCTGCACGAGGAGGGGCTGGTCAAAAGCCCCGCCGACATCTTCCGGCTGAAGGACCACGCCGAACGGATGCGGCAATGGGAGGGCTGGGGCAAGGGCGCCAAGGGCGAGGCGAAGAAGGTCTCGAACCTGCTGGCCGGCATCGAGGCCCGCCGCCGCGTGCCGCTGGAGCGCTTCCTCTTCGGCCTCGGCATCCGGCGGATCGGCGCGCAGAACGCCAAGCTGCTGGCGCGGCACTACCACAGCATCCAGAACCTCCGCGCCCGCATGCTGGAGGCGCGGATCATCGGCAGCGAGGCGCGCGAGGAGCTGGGCAGCATCCAGGGGGTCGGTCCCTCCATCGCGACCGAGCTCGTGGAATTCTTCGCCGAGCAGCACAACCTCGACGCCCTGGACGACCTGCTGCGCTACGTGACGCCCGAGGATGTCGTCGATCTCGACGCCGGCGACAGCGCCTTCGCCGGCAAGGCGCTGGTCTTCACCGGCACGTTGGAGACCCTCTCCCGCGCCGAGGCGGAGGCCAAGGCCGAGGCGCTGGGTGCCAAGGTGACGAAAAGCGTCTCGAAGAAGACCGACTTCGTCGTGGTCGGCGCCGATGCCGGCTCCAAGGCCACCAAGGCCGCCGAGCTCGGCGTGCGTGTGCTCACCGAGGCGGAATTCCGCGAGATGGCGGGCTTCCCTGCAACCTGAAGGCAGCGCGCGGCGCTGATGGGTCCATGAAGCGCTATCTCGCCCTCGCCGCCCTCCTCATCGCCGCCCCCGCCGCGGCCGACGACACCACGCGCGTCGGCCGGGTGAACACCGCCATCACCAATCTCGGCCTGACGCGCAGCCACCAGGTGGTGGTCGAGCGATTCACCGACCCCGGGATCCCCAATGTCGCCTGCTATGTCAGCCAGGCCCGCACGGGCGGGCTCGCCGGCATGGTGGGCGTCGCCGAGGACCCGTCGCGCTTCTCGCTCTCCTGCACGGCGACCGGACCGATCGCCATTCCCGACGGCGTCCGCCGGGGCGAGCGCGGCGAGCAGATCTGGGAGGCCTCCACCAGCCTCTTCTTCAAGGAGACCCGCGTGCACCGCTTCGTCGACGAGCAGGCGCACGTGCTGGTCTACCTCGCCTGGAGCACGCGGCTGGTCGAGGGATCGCCCTACAACGCCGTAGCGACCGTCCCCTACCGGTAACTGGACTTGCCCCCATCTCCCGGTCAGCCTTTCGAGGCTCACACGGCCAGGAGACCGACTGATGGTGGACAAGATCAACCCGCTCTACACCGCGCACGCCTTCGCGACCGGCGGCCGCAACGGCCACACCCAGTCCGACGATGGGCTGGTCTCGGTGGACCTCTCCGTCCCCAAGGAGATGGGCGGTCCCGGCAAGCCGGGCACAGCGACGCCGGAGCACCTCTTCGCCGCCGGCTATTCCGCCTGCTTCGGCGGCGCGGTGGATTTCGTCGGCAAGCAGCACAAGAAGGACGCCTCGAAGGCCAAGGTCTCGACGGCCGTCTCGATCGGCCCGCGCGAGGGCGGCGGCTTCGGCCTCTCCGTGGAGCTGACCATCGAAGACCCCTCCCTGCCCCAGGCCGAGCTCGAGGCGCTCGCCAAGGAAGCGCATGAGAAGGTCTGCCCCTACAGCCACGCCACGCGCGGCAACGTGGACGTGAAGCTCGTCGTCAAGGGCGGCTGACGGCCCCTCGATCGCGGGCCGGCTCCCGGCCCGCGATCCCCCTTCCGTTTCGGAGACGCCTCATGATCTCCCGCATCCAGTACCCGGCGGCGCATCGCGCCGATCTCCGGGAGGAGCATTTCGGCCTGGTGGTGGCCGATCCCTATCGCTGGCTCGAGAACGACGCCCGGAGCGACGCGGAGGTCGCCGCCTGGGTGGCGGCGCAGCAGGCCGTCACCCGGCGCCACCTCGAATCCCTGCCTGGCCGCGACCTGTTCCGGACGCGCCTGCGGGCGCTCTTCGACCATGAGCGGGTGAGCGCGCCGCAGGCGCGCGGCGGGCGCTATTTCCACACGCGGCATTCCGGCCTCGCCAACCAGCCGGTCCTCGTCCTCCGCGACCGCTTCGATGGTCCCGAACGCGTGCTGATCGATCCGAACCTCTGGTCGGCGGACGGCGCGACGGCGCTGGCGGAATGGGAGCCCTCCCGCGACGGCGCGCATGTCGCCTTCGCCGTCCAGGAAGGCGGCACCGACTGGCGCAGGATCCAGGTGCTGGAGGTCGCGTCCAGCGAGGTGCTGGACGACCGGGTCGAATGGGCGCGCTTCAGCGGCATCTCCTGGGCGGAGGGCGGCTTCTTCTACTCGCGCTATCCGGAGCCCGGCCCGGCAGGGGCGCAGGCCGGCGTGGCGAACCACGCGGTCTGGTTCCATGCGCTCGGCACGCCCCAGTCGCAGGACAAGCTCGTCCATGCCACGCCGGAGCAGCCGCACCTGCTGCACCTGGCCGATGTCACCGAGGATGGGCGCTACGCCGCGATCATCTCCACGCCGGGACCGGGCGCCAATGCGCTGGCCCTCGTGGATCTCGCCTCGGAGGACTGGACGCCGCGCCCGCTCGTGACGGATTTCGACGCCGAATGGTCGGTCCTTGGCCATCTCGGAACCCGGCTCTTCGTCATGACCAGCCAGGGCGCCGAGCGCCGGAGGCTGGTGACGCTGGACCTGGCGGAGGCGCCGCCGGAATTCCGTGAGCTGGTGCCCGAGCAGGAGGCGGTGCTGACCTCGGCCTCGTTGCTCGGCGGGCGGCTGCTCGCCTCCTATCTCGTGGATGCGAAGACCGAGATCCGGCGCCATCGCCTCGACGGCACGGCCGACGGCGTGGTGGCGCTGCCCGGCATCGGCACCGCCGGCGGCTTCCGCGGCGATCCCGAGGGCAGCGAGGCCTTCTACGTCTTCACCAGCTACAACGCGCCCACCACCGTCTACCGCTACGACGTCGCGAGCCATGCCAGCGAGGTCTGGGCCGCACCCGAGGCGGGCTTCGACCTCGACAGCATCGCGGTAGAGCAGCGCTTCTGCACCTCCAAGGACGGCACGCGCGTCCTGCTCTTCCTCGTGCGGCGCAAGGACGCGACGGGGCCGGCGCCGACGATCCTCTACGGCTATGGCGGCTTCGGGATCAGCATGATCCCCTATTACTCGCCGATGCTGCTCGCCTGGGTCGAGCAGGGCGGCGCCTATGCCGTCGCCAACCTCCGCGGCGGCGGCGAGTACGGCAAGGCCTGGCATGAGGCCGGGCGTCGCGGGAACAAGCAGAACGTCTTCGACGACGCCATCGCTGCCGCCGAATACCTGAAGGCGGAGGGGATCGCCGCGCCGGACGGGCTGGCCATCCAGGGGGAGTCCAATGGCGGGCTGCTCGTCGGCGCCGTCATGAACCAGCGGCCCGACCTCTTCGCCGCCGCGCTGGCCGGCGTCGGCGTGATGGACATGCTGCGCTTCCACAAGTTCACCGGCGGCGCGCTCTGGATGGAGGATTTCGGCGATCCGGAGAAGGAGGCCGATTTCCGGAACCTCCTCGCCTACTCGCCCTGCCACAACGTGCGGCCGGGCCAGGACTATCCCGCGATCCTCGTCACCACCGCCGAGACCGACGACCGCGTCGTTCCCGGCCACAGCTTCAAATATGCGGCGACCCTCCAGGCGGCGGGGATCGGCGACAAGCCGCACCTCATCCGCATCGAGACCCGCGCCGGCCACGGCGCGGGGAAGCCGATGGACAAGATCGTCGAGGAAGCGGCCGACCAATGGGCCTTCGCGGCCCATTGGACCGGCCTGCTTCCAGGCTGATCAGGCCTCCAGAGGCGCGCACTCCGCTTCCATCCAGGCTCGGGTCGCCTCGTCCAGCTGCGGCCCGACTTCCTCCAGCACACGCGCCTGATAGGCGTCGATCCAGCGGATCTCCGCCGGCGTGAGCAGTGCCGGCTCGATCAGCGCGCGGGCATAGGGGGCCAGCGTCAGCGTCTCGAATTCCAGGAAGGGGCGGACCTGGTCGGGCTGCGGCTCGGCGGCGCGGGCCATCAGCAGGTTCTCGATGCGGATGCCGTACTGGCCCGGCAGGTAGTAGCCGGGCTCGTCGGAGATGATCATGCCCGGCCGTATCGGCACCACCCGCGCCGCCCGGCTGAAGGCGGCCGGCCCCTCGTGGACGGAGAGGAAGCTGCCCACGCCATGGCCGGTGCCGTGGTCGTAGTCGAGACCGAAATCCCACAGTGGCCGGCGCGCGATGGCGTCGAGGTGCGGCCCCGCCACACCCTCGGGGAAGCGCAGCGTGCCGAGCGCGATATGCCCGCGCAGCACCGCCGTGTAGCGCGCGCGCAGCCCGGCCGGCGCGGGACCCGGGCCGGTCCAGAGGGTGCGGGTGATGTCGGTGGTGCCGTCAGGGAACTGGCCGCCGCTGTCGATCAGGTAGCACTCGTCGGCAGCGATCGGCCGGTCGCTGGCCTCGGTGACGCGGTAATGGACGATGGCGCCGTTCTCACCGGCGCCCGAGATGGCGGGAAAGCTTTCGGCGACGAAGCCCGGCACCTCGCGGCGGAAGGCAAGAAGCTGGTTGGCGGCCGACATCTCGGTCTGCCCGCCCCTCGGCGCCTCGGCGGCGAACCAGGCGAGGAAGCGCGCCACGGCCACGGCGTCGCGGGCATGGGCGTTGCGGGCGCCCTGCTGCTCCGTCGCGTTCTTGGTGGCGCGCGGCAGGCGGCAGGGATCCTCGCCGGCGACGACCGTGGCACCGGCCTCGCGCAGGGCGGCGGCGAACCAGGCGGGGGTGAGGTCGGGATCGACCCGCACCGTCTTGCCCGCGAGCTCCTGCAGCGCGGCCGGGATGTGCGAGCGCGGCTCGACGGCCACGCGGTTGCCGAGGAAGGCCCGCGTCTCCGCGGAGACCCGCTCGGGCGCGTTCAGGAACATGCGGACGGAGCCGTCGGCGCGCAGCAGAGCCGTGGCCAGCGCCAGCGGCGTATAGGCGAGGTCGGCGCCTCGGATGTTCAGCAGCCAGGCGACGGAATGCGCGTCGGCCAGGACGGCGGCCTCCTCGCCGGATTTCCGCAGCTCGGCCGCGGCGGCCTCGCGCTTCGCCTCGGCCGTGGCGCCGGCATATTCCAGCGGGTGCGGCACCACCGCGGCCACGGGCGGCGCCGGGCGGTCGCGCCAGATGGCGTCGATCGGATTGGGGCTGAGCGGGACGAGCTGGACGCCGGCGAACCGCTTCAGCGCGGCCTCGCCGTGCAGCCAGGGGTCGTAGCCGATGCGGCGCCCTTCCGCATGGGCGCGCAGCCAGCCGTCGGGCGGCTCCTCGGTGACGTGGCGGCGCTCGTAGAGGCTGCCGTCGGTCTCGGCCTGGACCTGGGTGGTGTAGCGGCCGTCGGTGAAGACGGCGGCCTTGTCCGCCAGCACCACAGCCATGCCGGCGCTGCCCGTGAATCCCGTGAGCCATGCAAGCCGCTCGCCGGAGGGCGGGACGTATTCGCCGAGATGCTCGTCCGAACGCGGCACGAGAAAGCCGTCCACGCCCGCCGCGGCGAGCACGGAGCGGAGGGCGGCGAGGCGGGCGGCCCAAGGGGCGGCATGATCTGGCATGGTCTCTGATCCGTCAAAAACGCAGCATTTCACAGTATGTCATGCAGTGAGCGCGCGGCTGAGATATGGGCTTCGCGCAAGCTTTCCACAGTTTCACGTCCTACATACCCGCCGACAGGGCAGGTGGCTGCCCGCCAAGACGGAATCCTATCATGAACTCCCGCATCATCTCAGCCGAGGCCGCGCTGCTGATGCCCCTCGCCCCGCGCAACGACAAGGCCGACGAGATCGCCCGCCTGATCGCCGAGGCGCGCCGCGCCCGCGACGAGGCCATCGCCGCCCGCATCAGCGGATTTTTCCGTGGCCTGCGCAATGCCCTGACCACGCTTCGCGCCCGCCGCGAGACGATCGAGCAGCTCCGCAGCCTGTCGGATCGCGAGCTCGCCGATATCGGCATCTCGCGCAGCGGTATCGTCGCCGCCGCGGAAGCCTCGATCCCGAGCCCGGCCAACGACCATGCCGAGGTCCGGCGCGCCGCCTGATCTCCGGAAGCTGAACTTCCACTTTCAGTTCGGCCCCTCGACCCGGCCGGCGCTCCCTTCCGGCCGGGCCTCCCTTCTGTCTGCCCTGCGCCTGACGCATGACGGTCCCGGCGTGGCTTACGCTTGTGCAACACCGGACCCTCCGGTCTGATTTGTATATGCAAAGTCCTGCCGCTGCCGCGCGTTCCGCCAAGTCGGTCCTCTGGATCGCGATCATCGCAGCGGCGGCGACCTCCAGCCTCGCCATGGGCATCCGGCAGACCTACGGGCTGCTGCTGCTTCCCCTCGCGACCGAGAACGGCATCGCGCCCTGGGCCTTCGGCCTTGCGGTGGCGCTGCACAACCTGGTCTGGGGCCTCGCCCAGCCGATCAGCGGCTCCATGGCCGACAAATACGGCTCCGGCCGCGTCATGGCCGGCGGCGGCATCTTCTACCTCATCGGCTGCGGCCTGCCGGCCCTCTTCCCCTCCAATGCGACGGTGCTGATCGGCATCGGCTTCTTCTCGGGCCTGGGCGTCGCCAGCGCCGGCACGGGCCTCGCGCTCGCCGCCGTCGGCCGCCTCGCACCGCCCGAGAAGCGCGGCGAGTTCATCGGCATCGCCAGCGCCGGCGGCAGCCTGGGACAGGCGGCCATGGTGCCGCTGGTCTTCAATGCCATCGGCTGGGTGGGCGCGACCGGCGCCATGGCGACGCTGGCCATCTCCGCGCTGCTCATCATCCCCATCGCCCGCAACATCGAGTGGAAGCCGGCGCCGCGAGTCGGCCCGCCGGCGGCGGGCCTGCGCGGCCTGCCCGGCCTTGCCCGCTCCTCGCTGGCCGATCGCGACTTCGCGCTGCTCACCGGCGGATTTTTCGCCTGCGGCTTCCAGCTCGCCTTCCTGACGACCCACCTGCCCTCGCACATCGCGCTCTGCGGCCTGCCGGCCTCCGTCGGCATGACGGCGCTGATGATGGTGGGGCTGTTCAACATCCCCGGCTCCTGGCTCTGCGGCTGGCTCTCCTCGCGCATCCGGCCGGAGAACGGGCTGGGCTGGATCTACCTGATCCGCACCACCGCCATCGCCATCTTCGCCTACACGACGCCCACCGAATGGGGGACGATCGTCTTCGCGGCCGTGATGGGCTTCGTCTGGCTGGGCTCGGTGCCGCTGACCTCGGCGGCCATCGCGCGGCGCTTCGGCGTGGCCAACCTGGGCGCGCTCTACGGCGTCTGCTTCTTCAGCCACCAGATCGGCGGCTTCCTCGGCGCGGGCTCCGGGGCGGTGCTGATGGAGACCGTGGGCAACTACAACGCCTTCTGGCCGGTGATGGTGGTGGTCGGCATCCTGGCCAGCGCGCTGAACTGGATGACCCGCGCGCCGGGCCAGGGTCCGCGCATCGCCGCCGCCTAAACGTTGGTAGGGGTTGCAAGCGCGCCCCCGCCCGCCCCAAATGACGGATGTAATGAGATTTCCGGGGCTCCCGCTTCCATGATCGACCCGTTCGGTCGCGACATCTCCTATCTCCGCGTCTCCGTCACGGATCGGTGCGACCTTCGCTGCGTCTACTGCATGGCGGAGGACATGACCTTCCTGCCGAAGGCCGAGGTGCTGAGCCTCGAGGAACTGGACCGCCTCTGCGGCGCTTTCATCGACCTCGGCGTGCGAAAAATCCGGCTGACGGGCGGCGAGCCGCTGGTGCGGCGCAACGTGATCTCGCTGGTGCGCAGCCTGGGCGCGCGGCTCGGCCACGGGCTGGACGAGCTGACGCTCACCACCAACGGCACCCAGCTCGCCCGCCACGCCGACGACCTCGCCGCCGCCGGCATCCGCCGCGTGAACGTCTCGCTCGACACGCTCGATGCCGGCATCTTCCGCGCCGCGACCCGGTGGGGCGACCTCGACAAGGTGCTGGGCGGCATCTTCGCCGCCAAGGCCGCCGGCCTGCATGTGAAGATCAATGCCGTGGCCCTCCGCGGCGTGAACGAGGACGAGTTCGACCGCATGCTCGCCTGGTGCGGCGAGCACGGCTTCGACCTCTGCCTCATCGAGACCATGCCGCTCGGCGAGACCGGCGAGGACCGCACGGAGCAGTTCCTGCCGCTCAGCGTGGTCCGCGCGAAGCTGAAGCAGCGCTGGACGCTGAACTCCACCGACTACGTCACCGGCGGCCCCGCCCGCTACTACGACGTGGCCGAGACCGGCACGCGCCTCGGCTTCATCACGCCGATGACCCATAACTTCTGCGAGAGCTGCAACCGCGTGCGGATCACCTGCACCGGCAAGCTCTACATGTGCCTCGGCCAGGACGACGACGCCGATCTCCGCGCCCCGCTGCGCGACGAGGAGATCGGCAACGAGGGCCTGCGCGCCGCCATCCTCGAGGCCATCACGCGCAAGCCCAAGGGTCACGACTTCATCATCGACCGCCGCCACAAGTCGCCCGCGGTCGCGCGTCACATGAGCGTGACGGGGGGCTGATGCTGCAGGACCTCGCGACCCGCCTCACCCTGCCCGGCCTGCCGGAATGGACCGGCCTCGTGGCGCTTCTGGTGCTGGCGCTGCTGGCGCTCTGTCTCGTGGTGATGCCCTTTTCCGTCTTCGGGGTGAAGGGAAGGCTGGACAACATCGAGGCGCAGCTGGACGAGATCCGCGCCGAGCTGCGCGTCTTCGCGGCCCGCATGCCCGAGGCGCGGCGGCCCGAATGGCGCGGCACCGGCGAGCACGAGATCGAGCTGCCCACGCCCGCCGCACGGCTGGATCCCTCGGCCCTCTCCGACCAGCATCCAGCCATCTATCCGGGCGGCCGCGCGGAGCCGAAGATTTCCTGGCCCAAGCGCTAGCGATGCTGCCCGGGCTGCTCGCACTGATCGCAGCCTCCGTCTTCGCCGGCGCCGCCGTCTACGTCACCGTCGCCGAGCAGCCCGCGCGCCTGAAGCTCGACGACCGCGCGCTGCTGATCCAGTGGAAGCCCTCCTACATCAGAGGCTTCGCCATGCAGGCCTCCATCGCGATCGTCGCCTTCGTGCTCGGCGTGATCGCCTGGGGGCGAACCGGGCATCCCGCCTTCCTGGAGGGCGCGCTGCTGCTGCTCGCCGGCTGGCCCTGGACCCTCTTCGTGATGATGCGGACCAACAAGGCGATCCTCGCCGTCGAGCCCGCCGAGGCCGGGCCGCAGAGCCGCGCGCTCATCGAGAGATGGGGCCACCTTCACCTCGCGCGCGTGACCTTCGGCGTGCTCGGCACGATCGCGATGCTGTGGGGCTGCCTCCACGCCTGAGGGCGCCCGCTTTGTCCGCGTCGCGTTCTATGGCTTGATACCCCCATGCGCATCTCCGCCATCCAGATGAACCAGGGCAGCGACAAGCAGGCCAATCTCGATCAGGCGCGCCGCCTGATCGAAGGCGCGCTGGAAGCCGACCGCCCCCACATCGTCACCCTCCCCGAGACCTGGACCAATCTCGGCGGGGGCCGCGAGTCCCGGACCGCCGCGGCGGAAGTGCTGCCGCCAGTCGGCTCCAACGAGCCCGGCGGCCCCGCCTACGAGATGCTGCGCTCCATCGCCCGCCACGCGCGCATCCACGTGCATGGCGGCTCGATCATCGAGCAGGGCCCGGAAAAGCTCTTCAACACCACGGTCGTCTTCGACCCCATGGGCGCCGAGATCGCGCGCTACCGGAAGATCCATCTCTTCGACATCACCGGCCCCGACGGCACCGGCTACCGCGAAAGCGCGCTCTATGGCGGCGGCAACGAGATCGTCACCTTCCGCGCCGGTGACACCACCTTCGGCTGCACCATCTGCTACGACATGCGCTTCCCCGAGCAGTACCTGGCCCTCCGCCGCGCCGGCGCCGACGTCATCTTCGTGCCGTCCAACTTCACGCTGATGACCGGCAAGGACCATTGGGAGGTCCTGCTGCGCGCCCACGCCATCGAGACGCAGTGCTGGATCGTGGCGGCCGCCTCGCACGGCTCCTATGAGGAGCGCGGCGCCATGCGGCAGGTCTACGGCCACTCGCTGATCGCCGATCCCTGGGGCCATGTCGTCGCCAAGGCGAGCGACGGCATCGGCTGGACCACCGCCCGCATCGACCCGGCCGTCACCGCGCGCGTGCGGCGCGACATGCCGGTGCTCGAGCACCGCCGGCTCGCTTGAGCGACTCGCCTTCCGTTGCCCCCTTGGGCATCGCCTTCCTCGCCGCGACCACCGAGGTCGCGCAGATGGCCCGCGACCGCCTCGCCGCGCTCTATGGCGAGGTGCAGCCCAGCGAGGCCGAGTTCATCGTGGCGCTCGGCGGCGACGGCATGATGCTGGAGACGCAGCACCGCTTCCTCGGCCGCAACGCTCAGATCTACGGCATGAACCGCGGCAGCGTCGGCTTCCTGATGAACGAGTACCGCGAGGAGGACCTGCCCGCCCGCCTCCGCGCGGCGCAAGCCGCGCTGCTGCATCCGCTGCGCATGCGCGCCCATTCCTCCGATGGGAAGACCCACGCCACGCTCGCCGTCAACGAGGTCTCGCTGCTGCGCCAGACGCGCCAGACGGCCAAGCTGCGCATCCTGATCGACGGCAAGGAGCGCATGTCGGAGCTCATCTGCGACGGCATCCTGGTCTCCACCCCCGCCGGCAGCACGGCCTACAACCTCTCGGCGCACGGGCCGATCGTGCCACTGGACGCGAACCTGCTGCCGATGACGCCGATCTCCGCCTTCCGGCCGCGGCGCTGGCGCGGCGCGCTGCTGCCCTCGACGGCACGGGTGGTCTTCGAGATCCTGGAGGCGGAGAAGCGCCCCGTCTCCGCGACGGCCGATTACACGGAGGTGCGCGACGTGCGCCGGGTGGAGGTGCGCGAGGACCGCAGCATCACGATGACGATGCTGTTCGACCCGGACCGGAATCTCTCGGAGCGGATCATCTCGGAGCAGTTCACGGTTTAGTCGGTTCCCTCAAGCGCCAGGCGCCGCCTCCGGCGGCCTGGCTTCGCCGCACCGCCGACCGGAAGACGGAGCGGGCGGCGCCAGCCGCCTTGCGGCCGAAATCCGGCAGCATCCAAGGACCCCCAGGACATGGGCATGGTCGGATGGCCGTCGTCCGGCAAAGGAAGGCTGATCGCAGGCGCCCGCGCGCCCTCGGCCAGCAGCGCATTCACGATGCGCGGCGCGGCCTGCCCGTCGCCATAGGGGTTTTCCGCCCGCGCCATGGTCCGCCAGGCGCCGTCGTCGTCGAGCAGCCGCACGGCCTCGCGCAGCAGCGTCGCGCCGTCCGTGCCGACGAGCCTCGCCGTGCCGGCGGTGATCGCCTCCGGCCGGTCGCTCTCGTTGCGGGTGACAAGGACGGGCCGGCCGAGGCTCGGCGCCTCCTCCTGCACGCCGCCGCTGTCCGTCACCACCAGATGCGCGCGCCGCATCAGCCAGACGAAGTCCGCATGGTCCTGCGGGGGCAGGAGATGCACGTTCGGCAGATGCCCCAGCGCCGCCCGCGCCGGCGCCTCCGCGCGGGGATTCAGATGCAGCGCAAAGACCACCTGCACGTCCGACCGCGCCGCCAGCGCCGCCACGGCCTGCGCGATCCGGTCCAGCCCGCCGGCAAAATTCTCGCGCCGGTGGCCGGTCACGAGGACAAGCCGCCGCGCCGGATCGAGGAAGCCGAAGCGCGCCGCCAGCGCCGCGTCGCCCTCCACCTGGGCCGCCACCATCAGCAGCGCGTCGATGCCGGTGTTGCCGGTCACCGCGACGGCGCCCGGCGCGATGCCCTCGCGCCGCAGGTTCCTCGCGGCCAGCGGCGTGGGCGCGAAATGCCGCGTGGCGAGCCGCGCGATGAGGCTGCGGTTCGCCTCCTCCGGCCAGGGGGCCTGCGGGTTCCAGGTGCGCAGCCCCGCCTCCACATGCCCGACCCGCACCCCCGCATAGAAGCCGGCCAGCGCGGCGGCGAAGGCGGTCGTGGTGTCGCCCTGCACCAGCAGCCAGTCAGGCCGCAGCGCCGGCAGCAGCGGCGCCAGCCCTTCCAGCGCGCCCGCCGTCAGATGCGTCAGCGTCTGGTCCGGCCGCATCAGCCCGAGATCATGGTCCGTAGCCAGACCGAAGCCGCCGAGCGCCTGGCCCAGCATCTCCCGGTGCTGCCCGGTGGAGACGATGTCGCAGGCCACGCCCCGCGCCCGGAGGGCCAGGATCACGGGAGCCAGCTTGATCGCCTCGGGGCGCGTGCCGAGCACGCAGGTGACGCGCATGCGGCCAATGAACCGCGTGCATCCGCGGAATACAACGCAACTTCCGCGTGTCCACGCAAATAAATCACTCGCGGGATAGTTTACTATGCCACGGAAATAGTTGAATCTTTCAGATAGCGACTAGAATCGTCCATTGAGTCGCAGCAGCACCCGTGTCTCGTCCCAGTTCGCCGACTTGTCGTAGCGGAAGCCGGCCGCGAGGTTCACGCCCGGCGTCACCTGGTAGTCCAGGTCCGCCCGCAGCCCGCCCACGAAGTTCTGCCGGCTCTGGCCGTTGTACACGGCCATGATGGTCGGGTCGGCCGCGGCCCGCGCCTGCACCATCGCCTGCAGCGTCGGGTTGTCCGGGTAGAGCGGCGCCGTCTCCTCGCGCCAGACCGCATAGCCGACGGTCCCGCCCAGCCGATAGTTGAAGTCGCCCGAGCGCCCCCGGTAGTCCACCGGCACGTTCAGCGCGGCGAAGGATTGCGGGCTGTAGTAGCCGCCATGGCCGAGGGTGAAGAAGCGCAGGTTCCGATCGTAGGAGAAGTAGACGAGGTCGGTGCCCACGCTCAGCTCGCCGCCCGCGCGGCGGATCACCGGGTAGGAGAAGCCCGCTCCCGCCTCGACGCGGTTATTGTCCGCGACGCCCTGGCCCTCGAAGACCGAATAGCCGCCGCCGACATAGGCATAGCCCGGCCCGAACGGCATCTCGAGCTGCGCCCGCCCACCGGTGCGGACCACCATGCCCCAGTTCTGCCCTGTCGGGCGGTCGCGCTGGCCGGCCCAGGAGAGCAGGCTGTCCGTCACCGAGCGCCGCTCGCCGGTCAGCCGGAGCCGCACCTGGCCGATCTGCGGCGCGATCTCGAGCCCGCCCAGCAAGGTCGTGGTCGGGAAGCCGAGCGGCGAAGAGCCGATATCCGCCCGGAAGACCTCGCCGCGCCGGTAGGTCGCGCCCAGCATCACGCCCGCGGCATTGCTGCGCGGGGACTGGGTGGTGCCGAAGGCCGCGTTGCTGCCGAAGCGCTGCTGCGTGTTGGCGTCGGTCCCGAGCCGGGAGCTGTCCAACGCGACGCCGGTGACCGTTGCGGTCAGCCGCCCGCCGATGCCCGGCGGCGTGACCTCGACCTCGCCGCCGCCGCTGATCTCCTGCAGCTTGTCGAGCCCGTTGCTGCCGGTGCGCTGCCGCAGCCCGGCCAGCACGGTCGCCCGGCCGGCACTGAGCGCTTCCAGCGAGGCCAGCTCCTGCGCGATCTCGCGCGCGATGCGGTCACTGGGCTGGGCCACGACCGCCCGCCCGTCCACGGTCGGCAGCGGCACGGCCGCGCCGGGCCGGACGAAGGGATTCTGCAGCCCTGATGGCGTGGTCGTGGTCACGCCGGTCGGCAGCGTGGCGACCCGGCCGACCTCGGCCTGGCGCTGCGCCTGGGCCGTCTCCAGCGCGCGGCGGGCGCGGTCATCCTGGTTGAAGGCGCGGGCGATGCGCGCCTCCATCAGCGAGATGCGGCTGTCATTCGGGAAGAACTCCCGCCCCTCGGCCAGGAGCTGCTCGGCCTTGCTGCGCTGGCGCAGCGCGATGGCGGCGCTAACGGCGCCCTGTCGCGCGTCGAAGTTGCGCGGGCTGCGCGCCAGCACGCCCTCGGCGATGCGCAGCGCCTCTGCCGGCTCGCGCGCGCCCTGGAAGAGGCGGGCCAGCGCGAGGTTGGCGTCCACGTTGTCCGGGTCGCGCTCCAGGGCCGGGCGGAGGCGCTCGAAGCCCTGGGCCTGCTGGCCTTCGTCGTTCAACCGGTCCGAGGCGCGGACGGCGATGCCGGCACGCAGCGAGGCGACGTCGCGCCGCTGCTCAGCCGTCAGCGTGCCGGCATCCGCCTGGTCGGCCAGGGCCATGGCCTCGGCCTCCAGCCCGGCGCCGAGCAGCGCCCCGGCGATGGCGATGCGCACGGGCGCGCCGCCCGCGCGGTTCGCGGCCTCGCCCACGCGCGCGGCCTCGGCGGCGCCGAAGCGCTCGCCGGCATCGCCGAAGGCGCGGATGACGGCGGCGGCGGTGGCTCCCGAAGGGTCGGGCCGCGCGGCGATGGTGAGCAGTTGCGTGCGCGCCTCGGCCCGGTTGCTGGACATCATCGCGGCGGCGCGCGCCACGTCGCGCTGGGTGCGGATGCGCGCCTGGAGCTGCGACATGTCGCGGCTGCGGGCGGCGGGCGGAATGCGGCTCAGATAGGATTCGGCATCGGCCGCCCGGTTGTCCTCGTCGGCGAAGAGGGCGGCGGCGAAGAAGCTGTCGCCGCGCGGGTCGCGGGCGACCTGCTCCTCCATGACGGCGCGGCCCTCGGCGGCGCGACCCTGGCGCCGCAGCGCGCGGGCGAGGTCGAGCCGGACCCAGGGGTCGTCGGGCTGCTGGGTCAGCGCCTGGCGCAGGAGCGCCTCGGCGACCACCGGGTCCATGGAGCGGCTGGCCTCGGCGCGAAGCTGGCTGCCGGCGCCGGTCGGCTCGGCGGCGTCGCCGGCGATGCGCGGCGGCCGCTCGCGCGGCACCTCGGCGAGGCGGCCCTGTGCGCGCAGGGACTGGCTCAGCCCGTCGCGCGCCGGCGCGAAGCCCGGGCGGCGCGAGAGGGCGGTGCGGAAGCGCTGCTCGGCGGCGGCGGCATCGCCGCGGCGCAGCGCGATCTGGCCGAGCAGCACCTCGACATCGGTGCGGTCCTCCACCTGCCGGCGCGCGGCGCTGCGGGCGATGGTGTCGGCGCCCTCGATGTCGTTGCGGCGGAGCGCGGCCCGGGCCTCGGCGAGCTCCAGCCCGTAGCTCGCGCCGTCCAGCGCGGACTGCCATTGCTGCGCGCGCGCGGGATCGGCGGCGACGGCGCGCTCCAGCAGATCGCGCGCCTCGGCGGCGCGGTTCTCGCGCAGGCGGACGATGCCGAGGCCGCCCAGCGCATCCGCGTCGCGCGGATTCGCGGCGAGCGCGGTCTCGAAGCGGCGGGCGCTGTCGCGCAGGCCCGCGGCGCCGCCGGCCTCCAGCGCGGCGAAGCCCTCCTGCCGCAGCGCGGCGTTGGGGTCGGCGGGCACGGCGGCGGTGCGGGCCGTCTCCATGGCCCGGCGCAGCTCGGGATCGTCGCCCGCGCGCTGGAGATAGGCCTGGATTTGCGGGGCATAGGCCGGGTCGGCGGCGCTCCAGATCAGCGCCTGACGCCAGGCGCGGCGGGCATCGGCGCCGACCTCGGGGTCGCTCGCCAGGGCCTGGAGGCGGGCGATGCCGTCGGCGCGGGTGCCGGGCTGGAAGGTCTGGTTCTGCGCGAAGGCGAAGCGCGTGCGCGGCGTCGCGGTCGGGCTCTCGGCGAGGCGCGCGAGGCCGGCGCGGCCCGCGTCGCCGCCCGCCTGCGTGGCGGCGAGCGCGGAATAGTACTCCTGCGCGAAAGCGGGCGTCGGCCCCTGCGCACCGAAGATCTGGCGATAGCGGGCGGCGGCCTCGTCGACGCGGCCCTCGCGGGAGAGGCGGCGCGCCTCCTCGATGGCGGCGCGGTCGATGGTGGCGCCGCGCAGCGCGGTCTCGGCGACGGCGCGCTGCTCCTCGGTGGCGCCGGCCTCGCGCAGGCGGGTGGCGAAGCCGGCGGCGGCGGCGCGGTTGCTGCGCGCGGCCTCGATGCGGGCGGCCAGCGCCAGGGCGGCGGTGTTGCGCGGCTCGGCGGCCAGCGCGCGCTCGATGGAGGCGGCGGCGAGGTCGGGACGGTCCTGCGCGAGCCAGCGCTCGGCCTGGCGGATCAGGACATCGACCGCGCGCGACGGCGCGGGCGTTGCAGCCGCATCGGCCGCAACGGGCGTCGTCTGGGCGGCGGCGGGACCCAGCACCGCTCCCCCGAGCAGCAGGGCCATAGGCACGGCGCGCATATCAAATCCCCCGTCGGGAAGAATCTCACGAATGCGTGCGGGCACGCAACCGCGAAAGCGAACGTCGGCGGAGCATCCAGAAGAAGGGGATGCCGATCAGCGCGGCGCAGGCCAGCAGCAGCGCCAGCACGCGCTCAGGCCGCTCGGCGAGCCAGACCTGCGGCCGGAGCCACCAGGTCAGGTTGCCGACGGCATAGAACGACTGGGTGCGGAAGCTTTGCATCCGCCCGCCCGAGAGCAGCGCCAGGTCGCCCTGGATGCGGGGCGCGAGTTCGGGGTCGCGCAGCGCCGCGACGAGCTGGCCGATCGCCGCCGGCGTGGCGCCCGCCAGCGCGACGACGGAGCGGCCGGACTGCAGCGGGCTCTCCGCGCCGAGCATCGCCGCCATCCCCTCGCCGCTCTCCGAAAGGGCCACGCTGGCGCGGCCGCGCTCGGCGCTGCCGGGCGCGTCGAGGAAGACGGCGCGCACCTCCTGCAGGGCGTCGGGCAGCGCGAGGGTCAGCCGGTCGTTCTCCACGCGCACGGGCGAATCGCGCAGCAGCGTGGCGAGCGCGGGGTTGCGGCCGAGCGTGCCGATCACGATCAGGTCGCGCGTGGCGACGGATTGCAGCCCGCCCGGCGTCACCACCTGCACGCCGGTCGAGGCGAGCCCCACCGTCGCGGCGAGCTGGCCCACGAGGTCGAGAAAGGCCGTCACCTCCACCGGGCTTGCGCGCTCGGGCAGCACGACGGCCGTGCCGGAGAGATCGGCCATCCGCGTGAAGGGAAAGCCCGAGGAGGCGAAGAAGCCGAGATTGGGCAGCCGCGCGTAGCGATGGGCGCGGCGCAGGTCGATGGTGCTCTGCGGGTCGATCGCGGCACGGACGTCGGCCGGCACGGCCACGCAGTCGCCGCGCGCCAGCGGGCGCATGTCGAAGCGCAGCTGCACCTCGTCGCGCCCGAGCACGAAGTAGGGCGGGATGTTCACGCGCCCGCTGCGCGTCTCCCCGCCGCCGAGCCCGGCCTGACCGGCGATCCAGTCCCAGGCCGCCGACAGCGGCGGGAAGAACTCCGGATCGGCGAGGCGGAAGGAGCGCAGGTAGGAGCCGGAGACCGCGACGTCGAGCCGCGAGGCCGAGACGTCCAGGATCGGCCCCGGCGGGCTGCGGTAGTCCAGCCGGAGCGGGAAGCCCCGGCCGCGCCAGGTCAGCAGGTCCGGCGCCGTGCGCAGCGGGATGCGGATGGAGCCGGAGGCGTAGCCCTGGGCCTGCAGCTCCTCGCGCGAGACGAGGCTGCCGAGCTCCACCGGCCGGTCCGTGCGGATCCAGCGCGGCGCGTCATAGGGCTGCCGGCCGGGGATGGTCGGCGCCACCACGCGCGCCGTCTCGCCGGAGAGCGCCGCGCGGGCGGCCACCATGGACTGCGCCGCAGCCACCGCCTCGGCCTCGCTGCGGCCGCCGATGACGAGCAGCGTGCCGAAGGCGTCGGATGGGTTGGCGACCAGCGCCAGCGTCGGCCCGTCCATGCGCGGGAGGGCCAGGCCGGGCACCGCGTCCGCGCCGACGGCGATCACGATCGCGTCGCCGCGTACGGGCAGCGCGCGGGAGACCGGGAAGGTCGCGCCGCGGTAGTCGGCCTGCACGGCGAACCACGAGGCGGCGATGGCGGCGGCGCGCAGGCCGGCCGGGCCCAGGGTCTCGGGCAGCACCGTGGGGATCGTCACGATGCCCTGAAGGATGCGCCGGTCGAAGAGCGGCTCCGGCAGGCGGGCGAGGTCGCGCTGCGGCGGCAGCCGCTCGATGCGCATCCGCAAGGTGGAGAGATCCGACACCGTCGCCCAGAGCAGGCCGGAGAGCGGGTCGTTGCACTCGGTCGTGTAGCGGCCGGCGAAGCGGAAGTTGAGCCGGTTCACCTCGGCGAAGTAGAGCGGGTCGAGCGGGAATTCGAGCGGGCCGAAGCTCTCGCGGCCGGCTTCCATGGGGATGGTGCCGATGGACTGCTCGTTCAGCGTGACGGCGATCTGGCTGAGCGCGGGGATGAGCTGCGGCGAGGCGCCGCCCGCCACCGTCAGGCGCGCCTCGGTCACCACCTCGTCGGCGCGCAGGCCGAAGAGCACGCCCTGCAGGTCGGCGATGCCGCGCAGCTGCATTGGCCCGCCGAGGCCGAGGTCGCGCAGCGTGCGCGTCACCACCCGCGCGCCCGGCGGCAGCGTGTCGGCCAAGGAGGGGTCGGGCGCGGGGATGGCCGGTGCTGCGGGCGCGGTCGCCGCCGGGGCGGGCGCCTGCGCGGCGGCCGGCCCGGCAAGCGCCAGGCCCAGCGCCAGCAGCACGGCCGGAATGGTCTCGGCGACCGGGACCGGCTCCCGCGTGCGCGGCCGGCGCGGAGCCACCACGTCCGAGACGCGCGGCGCCTGGGGCTTGGCGGGCGCCAGCACCTTGGCCGCGCGCAGGATGCCGAAGCGGTACTTGCGGAACACGGCATCGGCCGTGGCGAGGACGACGGTGAGAAGCGAGCGCAGCGGTTTGTCCTCGGGCCAATGGTCCCAGTAGAGCCAGGCGTCGGGCCGGCCGAAGAAGGCGCGGACCACCGCGGCCTCGTCGGCGATGTTCTCGATGACGAACTGGAGATAGGCCTCGGCGCCGTCCCAGCGGATCACCTCCGCCTTCAGCTCGACGATGTCGCCGCCCGTCTCGAAGGCGACCGTCACCCGGTCGCCCTCGGCCACGCCGAGCGCGCGGTCCAGCAGCAGCCGCGCCCCCGAGAGCGAGAGGTTAGCGCTGTGCGCGGCGAGGCGCTCGCCGCTCGGCAGGATGAGGTAGCCGGGGAGGTCGGCCTCGACGCGGGCGCGCACGCGGGACTGCTCGCGCTCCCGCCCCACGGCGACGCTGGCCGAGAGCGGGATGAGGCACATGCCGGCCCAGATGGTGTTGAGCAGGTAGGCGTTGTTCTCGAGCGTGCCGAATTCGGTGGTGAAGCAGCCCCAGAGCCCGATGCCGAAGCCGAGGCCCAGCAGCACCAGCATGATGAGGTTGGGCAGCACGGCACGGAAGTCGAGATAGCCTGCCTCCAGGATGCCGCCCTTGTCCGTCACGTTGAATTTCCCCTTGGACGGATCCCACAGCGTCAGCAGCGTCACCGGCAGCAGCGGCACCGCGAGCGAGGCTTCGTAGATCTCGGACCAGAAGGAGTGGCGGTGCTTGCCGTTCAGCCGCGCGGTGGTGCCGACGGCGTGGAACATGTGGCTGCCGGCATAGGCGATGATGGCGAGCGGCGAGGCCGCGATCACGCTCTCGCCGAAGAAGAGGAAAGCCAGCGGCGAGGTGAGGAAGATCACCCGCGGCAGGGCGAAGAGGAAGCCGAAGCCCGCGATGAAGTAGCAGAAGCGCTGCGCCCATTTCAGCCCGGGCGCGAAGAGCGTGTTCTCCGTGCGCATGATCTGCAGCATGCCGCGCGCCCAGCGCAGCCGCTGGCCGATGTGCAGCGCAAGCCGCTCGGTCGCGAGGCCGGCCGCCAGCGGGATGCGGATATAGGCCGTGTGCCAGCCGCGCTGCTGCATCTTGAGCGCGCAGTGGCAGTCCTCGGTGACGGTGACATGAGGCACGCCGCCCACCTCCTCCAGCGCCTCGCGGCGCAGCACCGCGCAGGAGCCGCAGAAGAAGGAGGCGTTCCAGAGGTCGGAGCCCGGCTGGATGGCGCCGTAGAAGAGCAGCCCCTCATTGGGCACCGGCCGCTGGCGCGCGAGGTTCCGCTCGAAGGGATCGGGCGAGTAGAAATGGTGCGGCGTCTGCACCAGCGCGATCCGCCGGTCGCGCTCCAGCCAGCCCAGGGTGAGCTGGAGGAAGGCGCGGGTCGGCGCATGGTCGCAGTCGAAGATGGCGATGTACTTGCCGTCCGTGTGGCGCATCGCGTGATTGAGGTTGCCGGCTTTCGCCCCTTTGTTGTCGGGGCGGATGATGTAGCCGCAGCCCGCCTCCTCGGCGAAGTCGCGGAACTCGGGGCGGCGGCCGTCGTCCAGAATCCAGACGTTCAGCTTGTCGCGCGGATAGTCCATGTTCATCGCGGCCAGCACCGTCGGCCGCACGAGGTCCAGGCTCTCGTTGTAGCTGGGGATATAGACGTCCACCGTCGGCCAGGTCTCGGGATCGGCGGGCAGCGGCACCGGCTTGCGGTCCAGCGGGTAGGAGGTCTGGATGTAGGAGAGCGTCATCAGCGTGCCGGCGAAGAGCTCGGCGCCGAAGAGCCCCGCGCCCAGCAGCGTCTGCAGCAGGGAATCGAATTCCAGCGTCTCGGTCGCGCGCCAGAAGAGGTAGCGCGCGCTCACCATCACCGACATCACCACCAGGATCAGCCCGACCTTGCGGGATTCGCTGCGGTTCAGGATGAGGAAGGCCACGATCCCGCCCAGCGTGAGCCAGACCTGGCCCTCCTCCGCCATGGGCGCGGTGATGAAGAAGAAGGCGCCGAGGAAGCCCAGCACGATCGCGACGAGGCGCTTGAGCCGCGCGGCCCGGGGCGCCGGGCCCGGGAAGGTCTGGACGAATTCCGAGAACCGCGCGCCGCTCAAGGCTGTCTCCATTCGAACAGGCCCTGGTAGCCCTGCGGCCCGGTGCCCGGCAGCCTGAGGCTCTTCACGATCGCGTCGGCGAGGACCTGAAAATCCTCGCCGGCCCCCTCCTCGCCCCCGACGAGCATGCGCTTGTCGGCCAGCGCCTCGGCGAGCGCCTGGTCGCGGCAGATGGCGCCGATCAGGCGCTTGCCCAGCGCGGCCTGCGCCATCTCCATCACGGCGTCGGAGAGCGGCTCGGCCTCGTCCACCTGGTTGAGCACGACCACGGCGCGGTCGGCGGAGCGGCTGGCCAGCGTGCCGCGGCCGAGGAAGCGGTTGCTGGCGATCTGCGGGATGATCGCCGCGCTGCCGCCATCGGCCAGCAGCACGAGCACCAGCAGGTCGAGCATGGAGGTGATGGCGGTCAGCGCGGCATTGGGGCCGGGCGGGCTGTCCACGATCACGATCTGGTCGGGGCTGGAGAGCATGTCGCGCACCGGGTCGGCCAGCAGCGCGGGATCCTGCGTAAGCGCCACGGCCAGCTCCAGCGTGCCCAGCGGGTCCTGCGGGCCGAAGGGCAGAAGGCGCACGCCGGATTCCGTCTCCATCACGCAGTCCCGCCAGAGCGGGCGCGAGAGAAGGCCGGAGAGGAAGCGCCCCTCCTCGCGGATGGAGAGGCCGAGATGCAGCCGCAGCGCGTTCTGCGGATCGAGGTCGAGGGCGATGACCTTGTAGCCGCGCCGCGCCAGGATCGCGGCGACATGGGCGGCGATCGTCGTCTTCCCGACGCCGCCCTTGGGCGAGGCGAAGGCGATCAGCGGCATGGGGCGCTCACAGCACGTCCCCGGGCTTGCGGCGGCCGGTACGGGCGCGGCGCGGGCGCATGTCCGTCGAGATATCGTCGAGCAGGGCGAAGCGAGGCGGCGTCCCGGGCGGCTTCGGCGAAACCGGCGGCGGCGCGGCGGCGGCCGCGGCTTCGGAGAGCAGCCGCAGGCCGGAGGCGAGCCTCGCCGGAGGCGGCGGGGATTGCGACCAGCTCGGCGGATCCGGGATCGGCTCGGGCGCGGCCCGGGTCCAGGCGGGCGGCGCCACCGGCGTCGTGACGGGGGGCATCGTGACGGGGGGCGCCGGGGCGGGTGTCTCCGGCTCCACATGCGGCGCAAGCGGCGGCAGGGCCGGTGCCGGCTCGGGGGCGGCGGGCAGCGTGTTCTCGGGCGCGAGCACCCATTCCGGCTCGCCGGGCGACGGCTCCGGCAGGACGACCGCCTCCTCCTCCTCCACGGCGCGTGCCGGGGCTTCGAAGACCATCGGCGGGAAGGCGGTGTAGCGGAAATTCCGGAGCCCGCTCGCCTTCATGACGTTTGCGATCTCTCGCTCCAACCTCGCCGGTCCCCTTTTGTGCCTGAGCCCGGCCCTTGCCGCCCAGCTCTGCTAAGCAACGAAGCTGGCAGCATACTGCCTGAGTGTTGCAGCACGCCGAATGGATTCGCGCCAATCTTCACAGCTTCGCCTCATGACGGATCGAAGGCGAGCCTGCATGCTCCGTAACGTTCCAAGGGATGAGATGGATGCGCTTTGTCATGATCGTGCTGGACGGGCTCAGGCCCGATCTGGTGACCGCCGCGCGGATGCCCGCGCTCTCCGCGCTGATGGCGCGCGGCACGCGCTTCGCCGAGGCGCGCAGCGTCTTCCCGAGCGAGACGCGCGTGGCGACCCCCTCGCTGGTCACCGGCTGCCGGCCGGCCTCGCACGGCCTGGTGGGCAACACGGTCTTCGACGCGGCGCTGGCGCCCGACCGGCTGCTGCGCACCAAGGAGCCGGCGGACTTCCTCACCCTCTCCGCGGGGAAGGAATCGCCGCTGCAGCGCCTGACCATCGGCGAACGGCTCGCCGCGGCGGGGCGCAGCTTCGCGGTGGTCTCGGCCGGCACGCCCGGCCAGACGCTGGTGGCGCATCCGGCCGCGACGCGGCTCGGCCAGTTCCGCTGGAACGCGGCGGATGTGGACTCCGCCGATGCGAAGGCCGCGGCCGCACGGCTCGGCCCCGTGCCGCCGGCCTCGGTGCCGAATCTCGAGCGCAACCGCCACGCCTGCCGGGTGCTGACGGAATTCGTGCTGCCGGAGATCAAGCCCGACGTGGCGCTGTTCTGGTGCTCGGAGCCGGACGTCTCCTTCCACTACCGCGGGCTGGACGGCGCCGACACGCAGCTCGCGATCGCCGAGGCCGATGCCTGCGTGGCCAAGATCGTCGCCTGGCGCGATGCGCAGCCGGATGCGGGGGAGATCGGGCTGATCGTCCTCTCCGACCACGGGCACGTGACCGGCCCCCGGAAGATCTCGGTCGCGAAGCGCATGGCCGAGGCCGGGCTGCCGGCGAGCGACGGCGGCACGGACATCACCGTGGCGCCGGCCGGCGCGCCGGGCATCTGGCTGCGCGACAAATCGCTGGCGCCACAGGTGGCGGACTGGCTGGCGGAGCAGGACTGGTTCGGCTCGCTGCTGGCCAATGATCCCTCCATCCTGCCCGGCCGCGTGGCGCCGCTGGCGCTGCTCAACGCCGAGCATGCCCGTTCCGCCGACCTCGTGCTGCTCTTCGCGGGCGAGGAGGGGCCGGACCGCTTCGGGATCGCGGGCCAGGCGCCCTTCGACGCGGGCGACGTGCCGGAGGGCGGCGGCATGCATGGCGGGCTGCACCGGCGCGAGCTGGCGACCGTGATGGGCTTCGAGGGCGGGCCCTTCCGCGTCGGCGCCACGGTGCGCGCCATGGCGGACCTCACCGACGTGGTGCCGACGCTGCTGCACCTGCTCGGCGTGCCGGTGGAGGGCATGGACGGGCGGCCGCTGCGCGAGGCCTGGGATGCGGAGGCGGATTCCGTGGCCGACGCGGCGGTGATCGAGATGCCCGGCCAATACGTGCTGACGGGCGGACGGCAGAACGGGCGCTTCTATCCGACGGCGCTGATCCGCCGGATCTGAGGGACAGAGCCCTGAGCTTGTCAGGGGTCGGATTTGGGCCAAGCTCCGGTGAAAATCACCATCCGGAGGATCCGCCCATGCCGACCACCGCCCGCTACGTCCACCCGGACGCCATCGTCAGCACGCAGTGGCTGGAAGAGCATCTTCACGATCCGTCGCTGCGCATCTTCGACTGCACGACCTACCTGATCTACGAGACGGGCACTGGCAGGCCCTATCGCGTCGAGAGCGGGCGCAGCGACTACGAGGCCGCGCGCATTCCCGGCGCGGCCTTCCTGGATCTGCAGGGCGAGCTCTCGGACGGGTCGAGCCGGTTTAACTTCACCATGCCGGCGGCGGAGGATCTCGCGGTGCGCTTCGCGGCGAAGGGCATTGGCGACGGGTTCCGCGTCGTCCTCTATTCCCGCAAGAACATGCAGTGGGCCACGCGCGTCTGGTGGATGCTGCGGGCCATCGGCTTCGACGATGCGGCGGTGCTCGATGGCGGCGTGGACAAGTGGCAAGCCGAAGGGCGGCCGATCGAGGCCGGCCGCGCGGAGTATCCGCCGGCCCCCCTCGCCGTCCGGCCGCGTCCGGGCCTGTTCGTCGGCAAGGCGGAGGTGAAGGCGGCGATCGGTGACGCCGGCACCTGTACGATCAATGCCCTGGCCCCGGACCTGCACAGCGGGGAAAATCCGCGATACGGGCGGCCGGGCCGGGTTCCCGGCAGCGTCAACGTGCCGGTGGGATCTCTGGTCAACCCCAAGACCTTCGGTTTCCGGCCGCCGGAGGAGGTCGCCGAGAGCTTCGCCGCCGTCGGCGCCGACCGGTCGAAGCGGATCATCCTCTATTGCGGCGGCGGCATCGCGGCGACGCTGGACGCCTTTCTCCTGCACCAGCTCGGCCATTCGGACCTGGCGGTCTACGACGCCTCCATGAGCGAATGGGCCAAGGACGAATCCCTGCCGATCGAGCGCGGCTGATCCTGCCTCGCGAAGGGTCCGACGCTCGGGCTCGTCCTGGCCTGCCTCACCGCAGGGTCCATTCCGATTGGGTGTGCAGGAGGCGAAAGCCTGCCCGCTCCATGTTGCGGTGGCTGGTCGAGGCGAAATCGGCCTGGCTGCACAGCCACGCCGCGCCCAAACGGGCCGCCTCCCGCTGCCGACGGGCCAGCAGGGCCGAATGCAGGCCACGGCCCCGATGGTCGGGATGCACGCAGGCATCGGCCAGATAGCCGATGCCGTCCTGCACATGGAGGATGGCCGCCGCGGCGGGCTGTCCGTCGGCCTCGGCCAGATAGAGATTCCACCCAGGCAGTCCGAGCCACCCGCGCATGTTCACCTTTGCGCCCTCATGAATCGCCGCTGGAAACCCCCAGCCGGCGAGATAGACGGCGAGGAAGGCCTCCATGGCTTCGGGCGTTTCGACGGACCGGATGATCCTGTCCGGTCCCGCCCCTTCCATCGCAAGTCCGACGAGGGAGGCGTGGAACGCGGTCTGCCGGAAGCCGGCCCCGGCCAGCGTGTCCGCCAGTTCGGCATCCAGATGACCCGGCCTGATCTCGATCCGCGGCGAGACCTGGCGTTCCCCATACCAGGCGAGGATTTCGGCCAGCAGCGGCGCTTCCCCGGCGGTCAGGCCGACGAGCCGGTTGAAGCGCGGCGACGGAAGGCCTGAAGCCGCCAGCGCCGTCGCATGCCCGAAGCGCCGCGTCGCGACGCCGAAGGGATTTCCAGGCCGTTCCGCAATCACGCCGATGCGCTGCAGGGTATAGGCGAGGTCCGCCTGCATGGCCTGTCGGACGATCGCCTCCGTCGTGACCAGCATGGGCAACCTCGCTCTCCCGCGGCATCCGGCGATGCTACAATCCGCCGCTCCGGCGCGGGAGCCGGAGCGTGACGGCCCAAGGCGAAGGCCTGCGGGTCTGAATCATGCGCCTAGTCTGATCGGTCGGCCCTTCCTCCGGGCGCGTCCTTCCGGCGCAGGAAATCCAGCAGTAGATCGACGGTCGCCTCCGGCTGTTCCTGCTGCACCCAATGTCCCGCGCCAGGCACCAGATGGACGCCGCGGAAATCCGCGCAGGCCGTGCTCTGCATCGCCTCGAAGTCGCCGGGCTTCTGATGGACGCCCCAGTCGCTGGCGCCGGCGATGTAGCAGGCGGGCACCTCGATGCACCTGCCGGCGAAGAGCCGCATCTCCGCGCCCACCAGCCCCGATGTCGTGCAGCGATAGGATTGCAGCCCGCCTTGAAAGCCGGTGCGGCCGTATTCCATCGCGTAGACGGCGAGGTCCCGGTCCGGGAGCCACCTGTTCGCGGCGATCTCGGCGGGGCTCGGCATCTCGGCGGCGACGGTCGCCGCCATGCCGAGGTCGCGTGGCATGATGTAGTAGTGCGGCATCTTCTCGAGCTCCGACGCCACCCATCCCGACAGCCGGAACGGCCGGTTGGCCGCCCAGTCGGCGCTCTTGTGGTGGTAGTAGGCGCGGAGGAAGTTCGCGAGGCCCTGCTTCGCGTGCCACATGTCCTCGTTGGCCCCCCGCGTCGAGTAGTGCCACTGGTAGTGCTTGCGCGGCGGGTCCAGCAGGCCGAGCGCCTCGTTCATCGCCGGCGAGGCCAGGCCGGCAGGCGCCTCGGGCGCTGCCTGCTCGCCCATCGGCCAGGGGCGCGGGCCGCCATAGGGCCCGCTCATCACCACCACGGAGCGGAAAACGTCCGGTCGCGCGATCGCGCAATTGCCGGCGACGGGCGAGCCGAAGTCATGGCCGATCACGCTGGCCACTTCCGTGTGGCCGAGCGCCGCCACCAGGGCCAGTGTGTCGCGCACGTAGCTGAGCGGGCCGAAGCTCTGGATCTCGCCGTCGAAGGAGGCGGTCCAGCCGGTGGTGCGGCCGTAGCCGCGCTGGTCGGGCGCGACGACGTGGTAGCCGGCCTCGGCCAGCGGGACCATGACGCGGCGCCAGGAGAAGGCCAGCTCCGGGAAGCCGTGCAGCAGCAGGAGCAGCGGGCGCCCGGCCTCGCCGGCCTCCAGCAGGTGCATGTCGAGGCCGTTCACATGCCTCACAATGCGCGCGCGAATGCCCGCGGGCAGATGCTTCGGGTCGAGCGGCTCGTTCATGGCGTCCTCCGTTTCGCGGAAGGATAGGCCCTGGAGTCACGCGGGCGGAAGCGCCCCCGGGGCGACGGGGCGCACCTCCACCGAAACCTCCATCCCCAGGAAATCCTCCGGGCGCCCGATGAAGCTGCCGCTGATCGGCGCCGCCTGGCGGATGTCGCGCACCGTGGCCACGCGGATCAGGTCGCGGCTGCCCATCAGCCCGTTGGTCGGGTCGAACGCGATCCAGCCGGCGCCGGGCAGGTAAACCTCGCACCAGGCATGGGTGGAGCCGGCGCCGAGCAGCGCGCTCTCCTCCGGCACGCGCAGGTAGCCGCTGATGAGCCGGGCGCCGAAGCCCAGGGCGCGGCAGGTCTCGATCATCAGCACGGCGAAGTCGCGGCAGGTGCCCGAGCCGCCGTCGAGCGTCTCGATGGGCGTCTGGGTGCCGGCCTCCTCGCGAGCACGATAGGTGAAGCCGGCCTGGATGCTGGCGTTGATGTCGCGCAGCAGGCCCAGGGTCGGTGTCGGATAGGCCGCCACGAAGCCCTGCCCCCAGCGCAGGACACGGCCTCCGGGATCGGGGTATTGCGCGATCATCATGGTGCCGAGGTCGGCGCGGTCGTCGGAGGAATAGAGGAAGGGCCAGTTTCGGGCCTCGGGCGCGATCTCGGCGGCGATGTCGCGGTTCCGCTCGTCGCCGAAGCGCTCCACCACGAGGTCGCTGCGGATGACGAGCCCGCGCGTGGGCGCGTCGAACTCGGCCATGGCGATGCTGTTGCCGAAGACGTCGTGGAACCAGCGCAGCCTGCCGGGCGGCGAGAGGGTCAGCGAGGCGGAGAGCAGCCGCATGTCGTGGCTGTCGTGCGGGCGCAGCATCAGGCGCTGCGGACCGAGGGTCACGGGAACCGCGTAGCGGTAGGTGGTGGAGTGGGTGACGGCGAGCACGTCCCGCGCCCGGCCGGTCGGCTGGGTGTGGAGCGCGGCGGGAGCGGGTTCGGGCATGTCCGTTCATAGCACCCGGGTGGGGCGCGGGTTGCCTCTCTCTCCCGCCGGGCTGGGATTCATGGCAGGCTGGCCGGCCCAACAGGCTGCACGGGCAACATGCGCATCCTCCTGATCGAGGACGACGAGACCACCGCCGGCTACGTCGCGAAGGGCCTGCGCGAGGAAGGCCACGTCGTGGACCACGCCAACAACGGCCGCGACGGCATGTTCCTGGCGATGAACGAGCCCTTCGACGTGATCGTGACCGACCGGATGCTGCCGGGACCGGACGGGCTCTCCATCATCCGCGCCCTCCGGCTGGCCGGGATCACCACGCCCATCCTGATGCTGACCGCGCTCGGCGACGTCGAGAAGCGCGTGGAGGGGCTGGAGGCCGGGGCGGACGACTATCTCGGAAAGCCCTTCGCCTTCGCCGAGCTGCGCGCCCGCATCCGTGCCCTAGCCCGCCGCCCCGCAGGACCGCCGGCCGAGCAGTCGGTGCTGAGCCTCGGCGAGCTGCGCATGGACCTGCTGCAGCGCGTCGTCACGCGGGGCGCGAGAAAACTCGACCTGCTGCCGACGGAATGGCGGCTGCTGGAATTCCTGATGCGGCATCCGGGCGAGGTCATCACGCGGACCATGCTGCTGGAGAAGGTCTGGGACTTTTCCTTCGATCCCACGACCAACGTGGTGGACGTGCATGTCAGCCGTCTCCGGCGAAAGCTGGACCTGCCGGGCGAGGCGCCGATGATCCGCACGGTCCGCGGCGCAGGCTATGCGCTCTCGGCGCCCGGGAACGTCGACGTGTGAGGCATCTTTCCAGCTTCGCGCTGCGCGCCGCGACGGCCTCGGCCGCCGTCATGCTCGTGCTGTCGCTGCTCGGCTCCTACTGGGGCTGGTGGCGGGCCGAAGCGGCCTTGCGCCAGCAGCTCGACCTCGCCATCGCCGCCGAGGCGGAGGGCTTCGTGCGCGAGTTCGAGGAGACCGGGCTGCGCGGGCTGGCCGTCTCGGTGGAGACCTATGCGCGCCGGCGCGGCCCGCTCTTCGTGGCGCTGCTGGCGCCGGACGGGCGGATCATCGCCGGCCGCCTGCCCCAGGCGCCGCCGCCGCTGCGCGGCTTCGCCAACCTCCCCGGCACGGGCGAGCGGCCGAGCCTGCGCGTGCTGGGCGGCACGCTGCCGGGCGGCGCGACGCTGCTCGTGGCGGCCGACCTCACGCCGGTGGACAAGGCGGCCATGGCGCTGGCCTGGACGCCACCCATGGCCGGCGGCGCCGCAGCGCTGCTGGCGCTACTGCTCGGCTTCGTCGCGGCCGGGCGGATGGAGCGGCGGCTGGCCTCGGCCTCGGATGCCGCGCGCGACCTGATGGAGGGCGACCTCACCCGCCGCCTGCCGCTCAGCGGCCGCGACGACGAGTTCGACCGGCTGACCGAGACCTTCAACGCGCTGCTCGGCCGGATCGAGCGGCTGATGATCGCGCAGCGGCAGGTGACGGACGACATCGCGCACGACCTGCGCAGCCCCCTCTCCCGCCTGCGGCAGCTGCTGGAGGGCGCGCTGGCCGGGCCGCGCGACCCTGATACGGATGCGGAGGTGCTGGAGCGCGCCATGGCCGAGCTGGACGCCGTGCTGGCCAGCTTCTCTGCGCTTCTGCGCATCGCCCGGGCCGAGAGCGGCGTGCTGCGGCAGGGGTTTGCGCCGGTGGACCTCTCCGCCCTCGTGGAAACCAGCGCGGAGATCTACGCGCCCGTGGCCGAGGAGGCCGGCAAGGCGCTGCGGACGGAGATCGCCCCCGGGGTCACGCTGCCCGGCGACGCGGCGCTGCTGCGGCAGGCGGTGGTGAACCTCATCGAGAACGCCGTGCACCATGGCGGCTCTGATATCGTCCTGCGGCTGCGGCCGGGTCCGGTCATCGAGGTCGAGGACGACGGGCCGGGCATCCCCGCCGAGGAGCGCGAGGCCGCGGTCCGGCGCTTCCACCGGCTGGACCGCAGCCGCTCGACGCCGGGGACGGGCCTCGGCCTCGCGCTCGTCGCCGCGGCGGCACGGGCGCATGACGGGACGCTGGTCCTGGAAGATGGCGCCGGCGGGAAGGGCTTCAGGGCGAGGCTGACGCTGGCGCCCTGACGGCTGCGCGACCGGCCAGGTCGAACGCGCCAACGACGAATCCGGCCGCACAGCGGTCGGCACCGCCCAACTGACTTCACAACAAGCGCCGCAGTCGCGCGGCGAAGCCAAGCGCGCGGAGCGCGCGCCCGGCGTTTGAGGGCAAAGATTTCTGACACGATCTTCATGGTCGCTCCCCGTCGCCTCCAGCGTCCCGGGACGAAGCTCCCGTCATCCCAAGCGGGACTGTCCCGTGACCGATGAACTGGAGAGACGCTTCATGACGACGACTTCCACCCCCTCCCGCCGCCGCCGCGCCGGCTTCGCCGCCGTGCTCATGGCCGGCACCGCGCTCGGCGGCCTGGCCTTCTGGGACGGCAAGGCCGGCGCCCAGAGCCAGCCGATCAACCCCGCCCCCGTCACCCGCCAGGCCGTGGCCCTGCCCGGCTTCGCCGACCTCGTGGACCGCGTCCGCCCGGCCGTCGTGACCATCACCGCGACCGAGCGCGTGGCCCAGGTCTCCGGCCGCTCGCCCTTCCCCGAGGGCAGCGAGCAGGACCAGATGTTCCGCCGCTTCTTCGGCGACCAGGGCCAGCAGCGCGGCCAGGGTCAGGAGCGTCCGCGCGGCGGCCGCGCCCTCGGCTCGGGCTTCGTCGTGAAGGCCGACGGCACCATCGTCACCAACAACCACGTGGTCCGCGACGCGGGCTCCGTGACCGTGACCCTGGAGGACGGCCGCGAGCTGCCGGCCCGCATCGTCGGCCGCGACGCCCGCACCGACATCGCCGTGCTGAAGGTCGACGCCGGCGCCCCCCTGCCCTTCCTCGAGCTCGGCGACAGCGCCCGGGCCCGCGTGGGCGACTGGGTGGTGGCCGTGGGCAACCCCTTCGGCCTGGGCGGCACGGTGACCACGGGCGTCGTCTCGGCGCGCGGCCGCAACATCGGCCAGGGCCCCTATGACGACTTCCTGCAGATCGACGCCTCCATCAACAGCGGCAACTCCGGTGGCCCGCTCTTCGCCCTGGACGGCTCGGTGATCGGCGTGAACACGGCGATCTTCTCGCCGACGGGCGGCTCGGTCGGCATCGGCTTCGCCATCCCGTCGAACATGGTCCGCCAGGTGGTGACGCAGATCGAGGCCAATGGCCACGTGGAGCGCGGCTTCCTCGGCGCCACGACGCAGAACCTGACGCCGGCGCTGGCCACCGCCATGCGCCTGCCGCGCCCCGAGGGCGCGCTGGTCGGCGACATCCAGCCGGACAGCCCCGCCGCCCGCAGCGGCCTGCGCCCCGGCGACGTGGTGACCAAGGTCGGCGACACGGCCGTGGCCAACCCGCGCGACCTGGCCCGCCTGATCGGCGACAGCCGCCCGGGCAGCACGGTCCAGCTGACCGTCCAGCGTGACGGCCAGAGCCGCGACCTCAGCGTGACCCTGGCCACGCTGCAGGACGGCGACGGCAGCCCCGCCCGCGGCGGCAAGCCCGGCCAGCGCGGCGAGCGCGAGCAGCAGCGCGGCGGCCCGGTGGGCGTGGCGCTGGCCCCGATCGACGAGCAGGCCCGGCAGGCGCTGAACCTGCCCGAGGGCACCCGCGGCGCGGTGGTCGCGAGCGTCCGTCCCGACAGCCCGGCCGCCGAGGCCGGACTGCGCGAGGGTGACGTGATCGTGGGCGTCGGCAGCCGCGACGTGGTCGACGTGAACGCCGTGGCGACGGCGATCCGCGAGGCCGGCCGCCAGCCGGGCGCGGCAGTCGCGCTGCGGATCATCCGCGAGGGCCAGAGCGCCTTCGTGGCGGTGCAGATCCCCGCACGGGGCTAACACCGTCGGAGCTTCCCGGACCCCTTTCCCCCCTCTCTCCGGGGGTCCGGGACACTGAGCCACGCGGGCCGCCCCCCGGCCCGCGTGGCCTTTTCCTTTGCGCCGATCCGGGCCGCCGGGCATTGATCCGATGCGCAAATTCAAATCACGAGCTGGAGATCTCCATGTCCGACAGCCACCCCGCCGACGACCTGCTCGGCATCACCGCCGGGATCGTCTCGGCGCACCTGTCCAACAATTCCGTTTCCGCGACCGATGTGCCCCGGATGATCGCGGAGGTGCACCGCACGCTGGCGGCGCTGGGGACAACCGCGACTCCGGAGGCGGCGCCCGAGGCGAGAGAGCCGGCCGTGCCGGTGAAGAAGTCCATCACGCGGGACTACCTGATCTGCCTCGAGGACGGGAAAAAGCTGAAGATGCTCAAGCGGCACCTGTCCTCCTATGGCCTGACCCCCGACGCATACCGCGCGAAGTGGGGCCTGCCGTCCGACTATCCGATGGTGGCGCCGAACTACGCCGCCCGGCGCTCCGAGCTCGCCAAGGGGTTCGGGCTGGGGCGGAGCAGGACCAAGGCCAGCGGCTGAGACGCCCGGCCGGCTGACCCCAGAGCCGGGCTCAGCCGAGCAGCGCCCGGCAATCCAGATCCTCGGCGGCCATGTGGACGCGCTCCAGGTTGTTCCACCAGATCAGCGGCGGAATTCCGAAGGCCTGCTGCTGGATCGGCGTCGTGACCTGCCAGAGCACGGAGAGGCGGTAATCCTCCTGCAGGGCGCGGCGGTCGTAGCCGCCGATGCCCTGAATCAGCAGCTCGGCGTGGTAGACGTCGAGCAGATGGCCTTCCCGCCCGCGGCGCATCTCTGGATACCAGTGGACCGCCATCATATAGGCGAGGTCGATGGTCGCGACGTTGACCGACCAGGAATCCCAATCGAAGAGCCTCGCCTGGCCAGCGCCCTGCTGCTTCGGCAGGAAGCAGTTCCAGACATGCGCGTCGCCCTGGATGACCGTCATGTGGCGATGGCGGTGGTAGCGCCCGACCAGCTTCGGCGCCGCATCGAGCAGCCGCGCATAGAGCTCGCGCCGATCGGCCGACAGGCCGTCGCCGGCCTGCTCGGCGAAACGCTCATAATTCGCCGCCAGGCGCTGGAGCCATTGGCCCATGCCGGCCTCGTCCGTCCAGCTTCCGACCTCCGTGCCGAGGCGCGGATGGTCCCACCAGGCCGCGTGGAAGCGCGCCCGGGCCCGGATGATGGCCACGGCATCCGGCAGCTCCGGCGGCAGCGGCCAGGGTGTCGCGATTCGGTGGGTGTCGGTCAGGTCCTCCAGCAGGAGGTGCCAGGCGCCGGTGGCCGGATCCCAATGGGAGTCGAAGCAGCGCGGGACGAGGCCCGCCGGCGTCGCCGAGCCGACCCGCGCATAGAAGTCGACCTCCTGCCGCCCGGCCTTCCAGGGGCCGCCGGCGCGTTCGAGCAGGCCGGCCTTCAGAATGAACGTCTCGGGAAGCCCGGCGGCCTCGCCGTCATAGGTCAGGCGCAGCCGGAAGATATGGGACAGGATCGTCGGGAAGGCCTTGAGGACCGAGACCTGGCTGACCCGGCGCTCGCCGGGCAGGCCCGATCGCCGCAGCGCCACCGTCAGGGAAGCGGCGTCGATTCCCTGGGGGAGGGCTGCTGTCGTCATCTGCGGGCGCTTTGCGAAGGCGGCCCGCATCTAGCCCGAACCGTTGGGCCTTCACAACGGAATGGGCGTGCCCCCTACGAGCGCGGCGGACGCGACGTCGCGGAGCGCTTCTTGGCCCCGTCGGCCGCGCGCGGCTTGCCCTGGTAGGCGGGACGTGGCTTGCCGGCATAGGGCGGGCGCGGACCGGCCGCATGCGGGGCGCGGTCGGCTGGTCCCGCGGAGGCCGCCGGCTCGATGCGGATATGCGCGTCGTCCTGGCCCGGCTTGGCCGCGGCGATGGCGAAGCGGTCCGCCAGGTGGGGCGCCACCTCGAAGCGGGTCTCGCGGTCGAGGATGCGGATCTGGCCGATGGCGTCGCGCGTCACATGTCCGCGATGGCAGAGGAAGGGCAGAATCCACTTCGGATCGGCCTGGTTGCTGCGGCCCACATTCATGCGGAACCACACGCCCTCGACGGCGACGGGCGCCTGGGCCGGGTAGTCGCGCGGGGCCTGGGCGACAGGACGCTGGTAGTCCCGCTCGGCGCGGGGCGCGTACTGCACCGGTCCAGCCAGTTCCTCGGGCGCCGGCAGGTGCGCGCGCAGCAGCTTGGCGAGCGCCGCGGCGACGGCCTCGGGGTTGCGGCCCTCCAGCAGGCGGCGGCCGAGGGCCAGGTCGGCCTCCTCGGGCATCTGATCGAGCATGGTGGTCGCCGTCTCGGCAAGACGCTCGACATCCTTGGCGTGGATGTCCTCGGCGGAGGGAGCGGGCGACCACTCGGCCCGCACCTTGGCGCCCATCAGCAGGCGCTCGGCGATGCGGCGGCGGTTGTGCGGCACGACCAGCGCGCTGATGCCCTTCTTCCCCGCGCGGCCCGTCCGGCCCGAGCGGTGGAGGAGAGTCTCCGGATCGTTCGGCAGGTCGGCGTGGATGACCAGCGCCAGGTCCGGCAGGTCCAGGCCGCGGGCGGCGACGTCGGTGGCCACGCAGACGCGGGCGCGGCCGTCGCGCAGGCCCTGCATGGCGCGGGTGCGCTCGGCCTGGGAGAGCTCGCCGGAGAGCGCGACCGCGGAAAAGCCGCGCTCGACCAGGTTGCCGTGCAGCCGGTTCACCGCGGCGCGGGTGGTGCAGAAGACGATGGCCGTGCGCGGATCGAGGTAGCGCAGCGTGTTGACCACCGCGCGCTCCATCTCGCCGGGGGCGACGGAGAGGGCGCGGTACTCGATGTCGCTGTGCTGGCTGCCCTCGCCGGTGGCGGCGATGCGCAGCGCGTCGCGCTGGAAGTTCTTCGCGAGCTGCGCGATCGGCCGCGGCACGGTGGCCGAGAAGAGCAGCGTGCGGCGCTCGGCCGGCAGGGACTCCAGGATCGCCTCGAGGTCCTCGCGGAAGCCGAGGTCGAGCATCTCGTCCGCCTCGTCCAGCACCACCGCACGCATGGAGGCTGGGCGAAGGTTCCCACGCTCGATATGGTCGCGCAGGCGGCCGGGGGTGCCGACCACGATATGCGCGCCATGGGCGAGCTGGCGGCGCTCGGTCATCGGGTCCATGCCGCCGACGCAGGAGATCACCCGGCCCCCGGCACGGGCATAGAGCCAGTTCAGCTCGGTCTGGACCTGGAGGGCCAGCTCGCGGGTGGGAGCGACGACGAGGGCGAGAGGCAGGCCGGCGGAGGGCAGCCGCTCGGCCTCGCCGAGCAGGTCGCGCGAGATGGCCAGGCCATAGGCGACCGTCTTGCCCGAGCCGGTCTGGGCGGAGACGAGGAGGTCGCGGCCGGCGGTCGCGGCCTCGAGCACGGCGGCCTGGACGGCAGTGGGCTCGGCATAGCCGCGTTCGGCGAGGGCGGCCGCGATGGGCGCGGCGAGCGTGGGAAAGGGCACTTTCGGAATCCTGATGGGGCGCAAACCCACATCAAGCGTGGCGCGCGCTGGCCTCAGATAGGCGCCGCTGAGCCTGCCGCAAAGCGCGGATCGCACATCGCGGCAATGCGTTACACGGCGAGGGGGCTATTTCGCCTTCTTCGCCACCATCATCGAATAGGGACCGGTCAGGTGGTGCACCCTGGCCTCGGCGAAGCCGGCCTCCAGCGCCCAGCCGACGCAATCCGCGCCGGTGTAGTCGAAACCGCCCTTGGTCTCGATCAGCATGTTCAGGCTCATCAGCAGGCCGAAGGCGTTCTGGCGCCTGCCGTCGTCGATCATCGCGTCATAGACGATCAGCGCGCCGCCGGGCGGCAGCGCGTCCAGCGCCTTGCGCAGGAGCATCATCTTCTCCTCCAGCCCCCAGTCATGGAGGATGTGGCCCATCACCAGCACCTCGGTGGAGGGCAGCGCGCCGGTGAAGAAGTCGCCGGGCAGGAAGCGGGCGCGGTCCGCCAGGCCGACCTCGGCCATGTGGCGCTCGAAGACGGGGCCGACCGGCGGCAGGTCGAAGCCGAAGGGCGCGAGATGCGGATGGGCCTGGGCGATCGTGGCGACCAGCGCGCCCTGGGCGCAGCCGACATCGGCGAAGCTGCGATACCCGGCCCAGGGGAAGCGCTCGGCGAGGACGCGGGCGGTCGGCCGGCTCACACCGCTCATGGCGCGGAGGAAGACCTCCAGCGTGTCCTCGTCGGCATAGATGGCCTCGAAGAGGTCGTCGCCGCCCTCGCGCGCCTCGTTCTGGAGCTTGCCCGTCGTCAGGGCCTCGGTAAGGCGGCCCCAGAAGGGGTAGAGGCGGCGGTTGGCCATCTCCAGCAGCCCGCCGAGATAGGAGGGCCTGGCCGCGTCGAGATACGTCGCGGTCTGTGGCGTGTTGGCGTAGCGGCCGGAATCGTCGCGCGTGAGCATGCCCAGGGCGACCAGCGCATCGAGAAAATCGTTGGCGCCGCGCCCATGCAGGCCGAGGCGGCCGACGAGCGTGGCCCCGTCGCTCGGGCCCTGCGCGGCCAGCTCCGTGAAGAGGCCCAGCTCGACGGCGGAGAGCAGCGCCTTGGAGCCCCAGAAGGCCATGCCGAGCTGCAGCACGGCATCGGGCGTCACGGTTTCGGCGGCATCGTCGGGCATTCGCGGTTCTCCTGATCCAGGCCGTCAGGATAGGTCCGGTCCGCGACGAAGCGAACGAAGATTGCTACGGAGGTAACGACCTCCCGCAGCCTTCACATTCCCGTCAGGTTGGCTCCTTGGGGAACATGCCGCCGCCGCCGGGCATCTCCACCACCAGCCGGTCGCCGGCGGGGATGACCTGGAAGCCCTTGGCCTTCAGCACCTCGCCCGAGGCCAGCTTCACCACGCCGTTGGCGCCGTTGCCGCCGCCGTGACGACCGCGCGGCGGGTACTTCACGCGCTCGAAGGTGGCGAAGATGCCGAAGGCCTCGCCGTGGCGATGCGCGACCTCCATGATCTGGCCATCGCCGCCGCGATACTTGCCCTCGCCGCCGGAATCATCGCGCAGGTCCTTCCGCCAGACGACCAGCGGGGCCACGGTCTCCGTCACCTCCACCGGCACGTTCTTCACGCCGGAGGGATAGGGCGTGGCGGAGAGCCCGTCCTGCGCCGGCCGCGCGCCGGAGCCGCCGGAATGGAACATCGTCACCATGAAGGGGCGCTGGGTGTCGCCCGTGAGCCCCTGCCCCGCGCCCAGCTTCAGGTTCCACAGGTTCGACGTCCCCTCCGCCGGCACCCGGCCGGGCAAAGCCTGGTCGAGCGCGCCGAACACCACGTCGGGCATCATGTGCCCCATGGTGCTGCGCGCGTTCACCGCCGCGGGGAAGAGCGCGTTGACGATGCTGCCCTCGGGCGCCGTCACCTGGATCAGGTCCAGCGTGCCGGCGTTGTTGGGAATCTCGGGGCCGATGATGCAGCGGACGCCGAAGGCGGTGTAGGCGTCGGTGTAGCAGAGCGGGCAGTTGATGCCGAAGCTGCTCTGGCCGGAGGTGCCGGTATAGTCCACGGCGATGTGGTCCTCGGCGATGGTGAGCGTCGCGTGCAGGTCGATCGGCGCCTCCATGCCGTCGATGCGCATGTGGCTTTTCCACGTGCCCTTCGGGAGCGCCGCGATCTCCTTGAGCATGGCGTCGCGCGAGCGGGTGATGATGTGCTCGCCCAGCAGCTCCAGGTCGTCGAGCCCGTTCTCGGCCAGCATGGCGGAGAGGCGGCGCTCGCCGGTTTCGTTGCAGGCCATGAGGGCGTAGATGTCGCCCTCCACCTGCACGGGCTCGCGGACATTGGCGCGGACCAAGTCCACCAGCCACTGGTCCACCACGCCCTCGCGCGCCAAGGGCATGATCGGGATCCGGATGCCCTCGTGGAACACCTGGCGCCCGTCCGGCGCGAGGCCGATGCCGCCGATGTCGACCACGTGCACGGTGCAGGAGAAGAGCCCGACCATCTTGCCCTTGTGGAAGGCCGGCGAGGTCACGACGATGTCGTAGAGATGCCCCGTGCCGAGCCAGGGGTCGTTGGTGACGTAGTGGTCGCCCTCCTTCATCGTCTCGGCCGGAATCTTGGCCAGGAAGTGCTTCACGCTGCGGGCCATGGAGTTGATGTGGCCGGGCGTGCCGGTCACGGCCTGGGCGAGCATGCGGCCCTCCACGTCGAAGACGCCGGCGGAGATGTCGCCGGCCTCGCGCGCGGAGGTGGAGAAGGCGGTGCGGACGAGAGTCTTGGCCTGCTCCTCGACCACCGACAGAAGCCGGTTCCACATCACCTGGTAGCGGATGTCGTCGTTCTGGTTCATGCGGCGAACTCCAGCAGGATCTGCTCGGCGGCGTTGATGCGGGCGGTCCAGCCCGCGGGCACGACGGTGGTGGTCTCGTCCTCGATGATGAGGGCGGGGCCCTTCAGCATGGCGCCCGGCGGCAGCGCGTCGCGGACGTGGATGGCAGCCGTGTCGGTGCGGCCGGTGGCGGGGTCGGTGAGCGGGCGCTCGCGCTCGGGCGCGGGGGCCGCGAGGGAGGGCAGCTCCGCCAGCACCGCCGGGTCCGCCACGGGCCGGGACAGCGAGAGCGCCCAGGTCATGATCTCCGGCTGCAGCCCTGGGATGGCGCGGCCGAAGATGCCGCGATAGGCGGCGACGAAGGCGTCGTGCAGCGTGGTGGCATCGATGCTCCCCGTGATGGGCACGGCGATCTCATGCCCCTGGCCGCGATAGCGCATGAAGGCGGTGCGGGTCTCGACCAGGCCCTCGGGCGGCGCGGCCTGGAGCACGACCTCCTCGGCCTCGGCGCGCATCTCCGTGAACATGGCCTCCAGCGAGGCGCCGTCCATCGCGTCGAGCCGCGTGTAGCGCGTGCGCACGACCTCGAAGCCGATCGGCGCCTGCAGGAAGCCATAGGCCGAGCCCACGCCGGCGCCTCGCGGCACCAGCACCTTCGCGATGCCGAGCTTTTGCGCGAGCCGCGCGGCATGCAGCGGCGCCGCGCCGCCGAAGGCGATCATGGTGCGGCCGGCGGTGTCCTCGCCGTTCTCGACGGCATGGACGCGGGCCGCGCTGGCCATGGTCTCGTCCACGATCTCGGCCACGCCGACCGGCGCGCTGGCGCCCATGGCCGCGAAGGCCCGGTCCGAGGCATCGGGATCGAGCTTCATCGTGCCGCCGGCGAAGAGGTTCGGATCGAGCCGCCCCAGCAGCAGGTCCGCATCCGTGACGGTTGGCGAGGCGCCGCCCAGGCCATAGCAGGCCGGGCCCGGTGCGCTGCCGGCGCTGTCGGGACCGATCTGGATGCGGCCCATCGTGTCGTGGCGGGCGATGGAGCCGCCGCCGGCGCCGATCTCCACCAGCTCGATCACGGGGATGCGGATCGGCAGCCCGCTGCCCTGCACGAAGCGGTAGGCGCGCGCGACCTCGAAGCTGCGCGCCATGTGGAATTTTCCATGGTCGATGAGCGTCAGCTTCGCGGTCGTCCCGCCCATGTCGAAGGCCAGCACGCGGTCCAGCGCGTTCTGCGCCGCCACGTGGCGCGCGAGGATGGCGCCGCCCGCCGGGCCGCTCTCCACCAGCCGCACGGGGAAGCGCCGCGCGGCGCCCACGGTGCACAAACCGCCCGAGGACATCATCATCAGCACGGGCGCATCGAGGCCGAGGCCGCGCAGCCCCTGCTCGATGCCGGCAAGATAGCCGTCCATTAGCGGCCGCACATAGGCGTTGGCGATGGTGGTGCTGGCGCGGTCGTACTCGCGCACCTCCGGGCAGACCTCGCAGGAGAGCGAGAGCGACACGCCCGGCAGCATCTCCGCCACGATCTCCGCCGCGCGGCGCTCATGCGCGTCGTTGGTGAAGGAGTGCAGGAAACAGATCGCGATCGCGGTGACGCCATCCGCCTTCGCCTGCCCGCAGACCGCGCGCAGCGCCGCCTCGTCCAGCTCCAGCAGCACGCCGCCATCGGCCGCGATGCGCTCGGGCACCGTGTAGCGCAGCGCGCGCGGCACCAGCGGCGCGGGGCGCTCCATGGTCAGGTCGTATTGCGCGAAGCGGTGCTCGTAGGCGATCTCGATGCTGTCGCGGAATCCCTGGGTGGTGATCAGCGCCGTCTTCGCGCCCTTCCGCTCGATGAGCGCATTGGTCGCCAGCGTCGTGCCGTGCAGCACAAGGCCGATCGCCGAGGGTTCCACGCCGGCCGATTCCAGCAGCAACCGCGTGCCCTCGATCACCGCGCGCTCCGGCGCGTCGGGCGTGGTCAGCAGCTTGTGGGAATAGCTTCGTCTCGGCGCTTCGAGCACGAGGTCGGTGAAGGTGCCGCCGATGTCGACGGCCAGGCGATGCTGCATCTCAGTCGTTGATCCTGATGTTGCCGGCGCGCACGACGCGCCCCCAGACTTCGGTGTCCGCGCGGAGGAACGCCACGTAGTCGGCGCGCGGCATGGGCGCGGGGGTGAGACCCGCCTCGTCGAAACGGCGCTTCCAGGCGGGGTCCTCGAAGACGCGCATCACCTCCGCATGGATGCGGTCCTGGATCGCCTCGGGCGTGCCGGCCGGCGCCACGAGCCCGTACCAGTTCTCCGAGGCAAAGCCGGGCACGGCCTCGGCGACGGCGGGCGTGTTCGGCAGCAGCGGCCAGCGCTCGGGCGAGGTCACGGCCATGGCGCGCGCCTGGCCGCCGTTGATGAGGGTCAGCGTCGCGGGGTCGCCGTAATAGGCGTCCACCACCTTGGCCGCGAGGTCGTTCAGCGCGGGGCCGGTGCCGCGATAGGGCACGTGCTCGATGCGCACGCCGGCCGACTGGTTGAACAGCTCGCCGGTGAGGTGCTGGCTGGTGCCGGCGCCGCCGCTCGCGTAGCGGAGGTTGCCCTGCCTCGCGAGGGCGATGAACTCCGGCAATGTCTGTGCCGGCAGGTCCGTGCGCACGGCCAGGATGAAAGGCATCCGCACCAGCCGCGTGATGTTCGCGAGGCCCAGCGGCTCATAGGGCAGCGGGCGCAGATGCGGGCCGACGGTCAGCGTGCCCGCGCCGGTCAGCGAAAGCGTATAACCATCCGGCGCGGCATGGGAGAGCGCCTCGACGCCGATCACCCCGCCCGCGCCGCCGCGATTCTCCACCACCACGGGCTGCCCGAGGTTGCGCCCCAGCGGCTCGGCCAGCAGGCGCCCCGTGAGGTCCACGCCGCCGCCCGGCGGGAAGGGCACGATCAGGCGGATGGGGCGATTGGGCCAGGATTGCGCGGAGGCGACAGCCGGCGCGGCCAGCAGGGAGAGCACCACTCGTCGCGCCAGGGTGGGACGCCGCATGAAAAACCTTTTCCGTTCGACGGGCGGAACCCTGGAGCAGCCGTCCGGAACCGGCAATGCCTGCGCCGCCATCGAAAGCGCCCGGAGCGGCCGCACGGCGATCGCAAAGAGGCAGAATGCGAAGATTCTGCCCAGCCGCCGCGGCCGTCACCGCAGCGGCAGGAAGACGTCCGTCACCGCCTCGTGCTGGGGAACCTCCGGATGGAAGCGGATTCGCTGCACGAACAGGGGAAAATCGCGCGGCTCCTCGCCACCGCCGGGCAGCCAGTCCGCATAGAGCAGTCGCCCCGCCCAGCGCAGATCCTCGGCCGGCCCGACATGGCGCAGCACCGCGCAGCGTCCGCCGGGAATGAGGCCTGCGCGAACGCCCTCGGGATTGGGGGCGATCTCACGGTCGGTCGCGGCGCAAAGGTCGATGCGGTCCTCGCCGTGGAAGACGTTGAAGGTCGCGCTGACCGAGGGCGGCAGGCCCGCGCGGCGGCGCCAGGCGATGAAGGCGCGCACCGCTTCCCAGATCCGGGCGGGATCGCCGCGATGCTCCAGCAGCGCCACCGGCGTCGCCGGAAAATCCACGATCCGCACTTCGGCTTCGGTCGGCATGCGCGGGCTCTCCCCATGCGATGGCAGGATCGGATCGTCGCGGAATGCGCTCGGTATCCGGCCGGTGTGTCGCTTGAAGGCGCGGGAGAACCCCTCGGGCGTGTCGAAGCCGCTGTCGAAGGCCAGCTCGGTGATCGCGGTGTCGCCATGGAAGGCGAGGCGCCAGGAGGCCTGCCGCACCCGCACGAGCTGCACGTAGCGCGCCGGGGACAGGCCGAAGAGCTCGGAGAACTGCCGGGCGAAGTGGAACTTCGAGAAGGCCGCGACATCGGCCAGCGCCTCGAGGCTCAGGTCGCCGGCGGGATGCGCGTCGATATGCGCCAGCACCCGCTGCATCCGGGCATGGTAGTTTCGTGCCGCGTCCTTCATCGGGTCATCCATAGCCGGCGCCGGCGCGTCCCGCCCGACCGGATTTGCCCTTCGCAGGCCTGTTCCGTATCGTCCGAGCCGGAACGGGGAACTCCATGGCACAGCGAAAACTCTTCGAGCTCTGCGGCACCGATCCGGAGCGCCGCTTCAGCCCCTATTGCTGGCGCATCCGCATGGCGCTGGCGCATAAGGGCCTCGACACCGAGACCATCCCCTGGCGCTTCACGCAGAGCGAGGCCATCGCCTTCGCCAATTCGAAGACCGTGCCCGTGCTGATCGACGGCGACCAGACCGTGGCCGACAGCTGGGCCATCGCCGAGTACCTGGACCGCGCCTATCCCGACCGGCCCGCGCTCTTCCCCGGCAACTCCGCGAGCCTGCGCTTCACCGCCTCCTGGGCCGACCGCGTGCTGAATGCCGGCCTCGTGAAGCTCATCGTCTCCGACATCCCCGGCCTGCTCGGCGAGAACGAGAAAAAGTATTTCGTCGAAAGCCGGGAGAAGCGCTTCGGCATGTCGCTCGAGCAGGTGACCGCCGATCGCGAGGCGAAGCTGCCCGAGTTCCGCGCCACCCTGCAGCCGCTGCGCGCCGTGCTGATGCAGCAGCCCTATGTGGCCGGCGCATCCCCTGATTACGCCGACTACATCATGTTCGGCGGCTTCATGTGGGCCCGCGTGGTGAGCCCGCTCCGGATCCTGGAGGAGAGCGACCCCCTCCACGCCTGGATGGAGCGCATGCTGGACCTCTTTGGCGGCCTCGCGCGCGGCGTGCCGGCCCGGGCGGCAGCCTGAGCTAACCTCCAGCTCTCGATGGGCGTATACTTCATGACGACGCCTGTTCCGGCATCGCATGGAGGCCCCATGATCCGCCGACGCTTCCTCGCCGCGCCAGCTTTGCTCGCCGGCGCTTCCCTCCCCGCCCGGGCCGCCGACCAGCCGGTGGTGGTCGAGCTCTTCACCTCGCAGTCCTGCTCCTCCTGCGTGGCCGCCGACGCCCTGCTCGGCGAGCTGGCGCGCGACCGGCCCGACGTGCTCGCCCTCGCCTTCCACGTGACCTATTGGGACCGGACCGGCTGGCGCGACCGCTTCTCCATGCGCGAGGCCACCGACCGGCAGCGGCGCTATTCCTCGACCCTGGTGGGCTCGCGCTACCGCGGCCAGGTCTATACGCCGCAGCTCGTCGTGCAGGGCCGGACCGACGCCGTCGGCTCCGACCGGGCCGCGGTGCTTGCCGCCATCGAGGCCGCGCGCAACGCGCCGCGCGTGCCGATCACCGTCACGCCCAACAGGACCTCCGTCACCGTGCAGGTCGGCGCCGGCACGGGCGTCGCGGCGGTCTGGCTGATCGGCTACGACGCCCGCCACGAGACCGAGGTGCGCAGCGGCGAGAACAGCGGCCGCAAGCTCACCGACGTGAACGTGGTGCGCAGCATCGCGCAGGTCGGCGCCTGGCTCGGGCAGCCGCTGCGCGTGGTGGAGCCGAAGCCCGAGGGCGAGCGCATCGCGGTTCTGCTGCAGGCCGCGGGTGGCGGAATCCTGGGGGCGGCGAAGGCGTAGCATCGCCCCGCACCGGTTGCCCACGAATGAGCTGACGGTCTCGGAGGAATCGGCGAGGATCGCCGCGGCGCCACCCGCCCCGCCCGTCCTGACGCAGCCGCGGATCGGGATCGACAACCGATCCGCCGAGGTGCCGCGTGCAGCAAATCGCCTTGATCATCCTGTGCCTGGCCATCGGCGTCGCGCTGCGCTGGTCGGGACGGCTGCCGGACACGGCGACCAAGGCGCTGGGCGGCTGGGTCATCAACGTGGCGCTGCCCGCCGCCGCCCTGCGCAGCGTGCACGACCTCGATCCGGCGGGCGACTGGTGGCTCGCCGCGGCGACGCCCTGGATCGGCGCCATCCTCGCCATCCTGCTGATCGTCCCGCTCTGCCGCGCCCTCGGCTGGACGCGGCAGCGGGCCGGCGCGCTGCTGCTGGTGGGCGGCTGGGGCAACACCTCCTTCGTGGGCCTGCCCATGATCGCCGCCTTCGCCGGCAGCCAGTGGCTCGGCCTCGGCCTCGTCATCGACCTCTTCGGCTCCTACCTCGCGCTGTCCACGCTGGGCCTCGCCGTCGCCACGGTCGCGAGCTCGGGGCGGTTCGACTGGCGCGCGGTCGCGAAGCGGATCGCCACCTTCCCGCCCTTCCTCGCGATCCTGATCGCCTTCGCCACCAACCATCTGGAGCGGCCGGACTGGCTGACGCAGATCTTCGTCTCCCTCGCCGACACGCTGACGCCGATCGCGCTGGCGGCCGTGGGCTATGCGCTGCGCTTCGACCGCATCGCCGGCCGCGTCGCGGCGCTCGGCGTGGGGCTCGGCTACCGGCTGGTGCTGGCTCCGCTGGCGATCCTGGCGATGTATCTCGCGCTGGGCCAGGCGGGCGATCCCGTCGCCAAGGTCGCGATGCTGGAGATGGCGATGCCGCCCATGCTGGGAGCGAGCATCATCGCCATGGACCACGAGTTGGAGCCCGACCTCGTCGCCCTGCTCATCGGCGTGGGCGTGCCGCTGTCGATGCTGACGGCCTGGGCCTGGTGGTCGGTGATCGCGACGCTGTGATGAAGGCAAGGCCCTCCTAGGCGTCCAGCAGCCGCGCCTTCGTCGCCGCCAGGATGCGCTCCGAGAGCGCTGGATCGTCCACCGCGCGCGCCAGCACCAGCGCGCCGACCAGCGAGGACACCGCCGCCAGCGCCTCCTCCTCGTCCGCCACGCCGCGCCGCGCCGCGAGCTTGGCGCCGACCCGGCCGAACATGGCGCGAAGTCCCTCGGTGAAGCTGCGCCGCAGCGCCGGAGCCTGCCGCGGCATCTCGGCGCAGAGGGCGGAGATGGCGCAGCCCTCGCCGATCGCCTTGCGGTGGCGCGGCGAGAGGTAATGGTCGAGGAAGCCCTCAAGGTCCTTGCCCTCGTGCTTCTCGCCGCTGTGCCGGAAGGCCTCGGTCAGCGCCTCGACGGCCAGCTGCTCCTTGGAGCCGAACTGGCTGTAGAGGCTGCCATGGGTGAGGCCCGCCGCCTCGGCCAGCGCATCCACGCCGACGCCCGAGACGCCGCGCTCGCGGAAGAGCCGGCCGGCCTCCGCCAGGATGCGCGCGCGGTTCTCGGCCGCCTTCTCCTTCGAAACCCGCATCGGCTTTTCCTTTCGCCCCACTCCTTGACAGATTTGATGACGAACGCAATCAATATCCATATTGATGGCGGTCGCCACGAAAACATCCGCCCCCGGAGGTCAGCCATGCACGAGGATCCCATCGTCATCGCCAGCGCCGTGCGCACGCCGCTGGGGAAATTCCAGGGCGGGCTCGCGGGCGTCCGCGCGCCGGAGCTCGGATCGGCCGCCATCCGCGCCGCCGTCGAGCGCGCGGGCGTCGCGCCCGACGCCGTGGACGAGGTGCTGATGGGCTGCGTTCTCCCTGCCGGCCTCAAGCAGGCCCCGGCCCGCCAGGCAGCGCGCGGCGCCGGCCTGCCGGACGCGACCGGCGCCACCACGATCAACAAGGTCTGCGGCTCCGGCATGAAGGCGGTGATGCTGGGGCACGACCTGCTGCGCGTGGGCTCGGCGGGGATCGTGGTCGCCGGCGGCATGGAGAGCATGTCGGGCGCGCCCTACCTGCTCGATAAGGCGCGCAGCGGCTACCGCGCCGGCCATGCCATGATGTACGACCACATGATCCTGGACGGGCTGGAGGACGCCTACGAGACCGGCCGCTCCATGGGCAGCTTCGGCGAGGCGACAGCCGAGCGCTACCAGTTCTCGCGCGGCCAGCAGGACGTCTATGCCATGGAGACGCTGCGCCGCGCCAAGGAGGCCGTGACGTCAGGCGCCTTCGCCAGCCAGGTGGTCGCCGTCGGCGAGGTGGCGCAGGACGAGATCCCCCAGAAGCTCTCGCCCGAGCGCATCCCGACGCTGAAGCCCGCCTTCTCCAAGGACGGCACCGTCACCGCCGCCAGCAGCAGCGCCAATGCCGACGGCGCGGCCGCGCTGGTGCTGACGACGCTCTCCAACGCCGAGAAGCAGGGCCTGCCGGTCCTGGCGAAGATCCTCGGCCACGCGACGCACAGCCAGGCTCCGGAATGGTTCACCACCGCCCCCGCCCCGGCCATCCGCAAGCTGCTGGACCGCGTGGGCTGGGAGGCCGGCGAGGTGGACCTCTTCGAGATCAACGAGGCCTTCGCCGTCGTCACCATGGCCGCGATGCACGACCTCGGCCTGCCGCACGAGAAGGTGAACGTGCATGGCGGCGCCTGCGCGCTGGGCCATCCCATCGGCGCGACGGGCGCGCGGCTCATCGTGACGCTGCTGCACGCGCTCCAGGAACGCGGGCAGCGCAAGGGCGTCGCGGCCCTGTGCATCGGCGGCGGCGAGGCGACCGCGGTCGCCATCGAGACGGTGCACTGATGCGCATCCTGATCCTCGGCGCCGGCGCGATCGGCGGCTATTACGGGATGCACCTGGCCCGGGCCGGCGCGGACGTGACCTTCCTCGTGCGCCCGAAGCGCGCGGAGATCCTGGCGCGCGACGGGCTCGTCGTGCACAGCCGCGGCGAGGTGCTGCAGCGCAGGATCCCGACGGTTCTCGCCGAGGAGGTCCGCGCGCCCTACGACCTCGTCTTCCTGACCTGCAAGGCCTTCGACCTCGACGGCGCGATGGATGCCATCGCCCCCGCGGTCGGCGCCGGCACGGCCGTGCTGCCCATCCTCAACGGCATGGCGCATTTCGACGCGCTGGACGCCCGCTTCGGCGCGGAGCGCGTGCTGGGCGGCGTCTGCTACATCGCGACCTCGCTCGCCGCCGACGGCTCCATCCGCCACACGAGCCCGAACGACACCATCCTCTTCGGCGACCGCGAAGGCCGGGATTCGCCGCGCGCGCAGGAGCTCGCCCAGGCCTTCGCGGGCACCAGGGTGAACGCCACGGCGACGAAGGAGATCGTCCAGGCGCTCTGGGAGAAATGGGCGATGATCGCGGCCGGCGCCGGCCTCACCTCGCTGATGCGCGCGACGGTCGGCGAGATCATGGCGACCTCTACCGGCCTCGCCACCGCCGAGGGGATCATGGCCGAGACGCGCGGCATCGTGACCGCGCTGGGCCATGCGCCGCGCCAGCCTTCCCTGGACCAGGTGAACAGGCAGCTCACCGATCCCGCCTCGCGCTGGGCCGCCTCGATGATGCGTGACATCGAGCAGAGCGTGCCGCGGCTGGAGGTGGACCACATCATCGGCGACCTGATCCGCCGCGGCACGGAAGCCGGCGTCCAGGCCCCGCTGCTCAGCGCGGTGAACGCGCAGCTGCAGATCTACAACACGCGCCACGCCGGCCACTGACCTGCAACTGTCGGTGGCGTTCTCCTCCGAATCCGGGAAGGATGAAGAGCAACGGGATGCAGCCATCCCCGGACCGGCCGCACCGCCTACAGGAGACTCATTCATGGCCTTCGATCTGGTGACCATCCACACCGCCCTCAGCTTCATCGCCATCGCGGCGGGCGTGGTGGTGGTCTACGAGCTGCTGCGCGCAGGCACGACGCCCTTCTGGACCGTGCTGTTCCTCGCCACCGCGATCCTGACGAGCGCGACCGGCTACCTCTTCCCCTTCAGCGGCGTGCTGCCCTCGCACATCGTCGGCGGCATCGCGCTGCTCGTGCTCGCGGTGGTGCTGGCCGCGCGCTACGCCTTCGGCCTCGGCGGCGGCTGGCGGAAGGCGGACGCCGTCGGCATGGTGGCGAGCCTCTACTTCCTGGTCTTCGTGCTGGTGGCGCAGGCCTTCGCGAAGATCCCGGCGCTGAACGTCCTGGCGCCGACCCAGTCGGAGCCGCCCTTCGCCATCGCGCAGGTGGTGGTGCTGGTCCTCTTCGTGTGGCTCGGCATCCGCGCAACGCGGAGCGCGGGCCGCCTCTCGCGCGCGATGGCCTGAGCGGCCGCGCTCCGGACGTCGCCGTCCGGAGCGATGAGCCTCAGTAGCCGCCGCCGCCCGAGCCGGGCATCGTCGAGACGCCGGTATCGAGCGGGTTGAAGTTGACCGGCACCGGCTGGCCGCCGGGCCGGGCCAGCTCCGCGGCGTCGCGGGAGGCCCCGGTGGAGACGGGGCGGTCCCGCAGGGCCTCGCTCGGCGGCGGGGCGGCGCAGGCCGCGACGCCGGCCATGAGCGACATCATCGTGAACAGGCGGATCATCTGGGTGTTTCCTTGGCTTCCGGTGGAGGCGGCAGGCAACCACGCCTCCTTCGCCGGAACTGTCCCGAAGGTAACACCCCGAACATCAGGGCGATGAATTCTGCGGGGGCGTTTCCTGAGGGGGCACCGGCCGCGGCTTTCCGTTCTCGTCCACCGCAACGAAGGTGAACTCCGCCTGGGTGACCTTCACCCGGTCGCCGATCCGCTGCCGCAGCACCCAGGCCTCGATGTCGAAGGTGATGGAGGTCCGCCCGACCCGTGCGAGCTGGGTGTAGACACAGACCACGTCGCCCACCTTCACCGGCTGGATGAAGACCATGGTGGAGGCGGCCACCGTGACCACGCGGCCCTGCGCGACCCCCGCGGCCGCGATGCCGCCCGCCGCGTCCATCTGGGCCATGACCCAGCCGCCGAAGATGTCGCCGGCGGGGTTGGTGTCGGCGGGCATGGCGAGCTGACGGATCTGCAGCTCGCCGCGCGGCTTGGGGGTTTCGTTCATGTCAGGCTCCTGTCCGCCTGATGTCGCCCGTCGGGAGGGCGGCGGCAAGGCCGGCATGACGCATGCCGGCCGCCATGCCATCGTCCCGGGAGATCCATCCGAATCCACGGGACCCGTCCGATGACCCTCAGCACCGCCGTCCGCGACCATCGCCTCGCCCTCATGCGCGAGCTGATGGACCGGGAGGGCTATGACGCGCTCGCCTTCACCGGAGCCGATTTCTTCCAGTTCGCCACCAATTTCGCCACCGACGTGCAGCCCTGGGAGCGGCCGATCCTCTGCATCGTGCCGCGCGACGGCGAGCCCTTCGCAGTCCTGTGCGAGCTCTCGACCAACCACTGGCGCTTCGGGCTGGAGGCCCAGAAGCTCTGGGTGACCGATACGGAGTTCTACGCCGAGCATCCGCGCCTCGCGAACCGGCTGCCGCTGGTGACGGAATGGCCGCAACTCGTCGCCGACCGGCTGCGCCGCGCGGGGCTCGCCAAGGCGCGGATCGGCGCGGATGCCGCGGGCGGCATGCTGGCCCGCGCCACGGCGCTGCTGCCGCATTTGAAGCTCGAAGGCGCCACCGCCGGCTGCCGGCAGTTGCGCTGGGTGAAGCATCCGGAGGAGCTGCAGCTGCTGCGCGAGATCGCCGCCCTCACCGACTGGGTGCAGGACCAATATCGGGAGAACATCCGCCCCGGCCGGCTGGTGCAGGAGCTCGACATGTCCATGGCCGCGAGGCTCGCCGAGGAATCCGCGAACCGCTTCCCGGGCCAGCACCTCGAGATCATGCGCTGCTGGACGCTCTCCGGCCCGGCAAGCTGCGCGCCGCATGGCGACGGGCGCTCCTCCGGCCAACGGATCGAGAAGGGCGACGGTCTCGTGAACATCGTCATCCCCCGCGTGAACGGGCTGGTGGTGGAGAACGAGCGCACCTGGTTCTGCGGCAGGCCCACGGAGCGGCAGGCCTTCCTCTTCGAGACGGCGCGCGCGGCCAACGAGGCGGCCTGCGAGGCGGCCATCACCGGCAAGCCCGTCAGCGGCATCGACGCAGCGGCCCAGGCGGTGATCGAGAAGGCCGGGGTCGCCGATCTGATCCTGCACCGCACCGGCCACGGCATGGGCACGATGGGTCACGAGTTCCCCGAGGACATGGCCTTCAACCACCGCCCGCTGCTGGAGAACGAGGTCTATTCGGCCGAGCCCGGCCTGTACCAATGGGGCCTGGGCGGCTTCCGGCACGACGACACGGTGATCGTGGGCGCGGCGCCCGAGGTGATCACGCACTCGCCCAAGACCCTCGCCTCGCAGACCATCCTGTGAATCTGGAGGGCGTCGCGCAGGCTCTGGCCGCTCCGGGGCAGCCAGAGGCGGGGCTGGCGGCGATCGAAGCGGCGGCGGGGGAGCTGGTGGGCCATCGGCTCTTCACCGTGCTGGTGCTGGACCATGCGCGCGGCGTGAACCGGCGCTTTCACTCCAGCCGGCCGGCGGAATACCCGGTCGGCGGGTACAAGCCCATCGACCGGACCAGCGAGTTTTTCGCCCGCGTGGTCGAAGCGGGGGAGGCGCGCTTCTGCCGCGACCGCGCCGACATCGTCCGCGCTTTCTTCGACCACGAGATCATCTTCGCCCTCGGCTGCGAGGGCGCAGTGAACGTGCCGGTGCGCTGGGACGGACAGACCCTCGGCGCCCTGAACCTGCTGGATGCGGCCGGTCATTATCAGGAGGCGCAGCTGCCCGTCCTGAACGTCTTGGCGGCGCTGGCCGTCGCCCCCATCCTGCGCATCCTCAAAGGACCCGCACCATGACTTACCCCATCGCGCGCCGGGCGGCCGCGCTCCTCCTCGCCGCGCCGGCCATCGCCCGGGCGCAGGAGACGGCTCTCCGCATCATCATCCCGCAGCCGCCGGGCGGCGCCACCGACGTGCTCGCCCGCCTGCTCACCGAGCCGCTCGCGCGCGAGCTCGGCCGCAGCGTCGTCATCGACAACCGGCCGGGCGCGAACGGCATCGTCTCCATCAACGCGCTGAAGCAGTCGCGGCCCGACGGCAACACCATGCTGCTGGGCGGCGTCTCGATCTTCAGCTTCAACCCGAACCTCTTCGCGAACCTGCCCTACGATCCCTGGCGCGACTTCTCCTGGATCGCGCCCATCGCCGACACGCCCTACGCGATCATCGTGGGCCGCCGCACGGGGATCACGAGCATGCAGCAATATGTGGAGCGCGCCCGCGCGGAGCCGGAGCGCATCACCTTCGGCAGCGCGGGCATCGGCAACTCCACGCATATCGGCATGGAGATGGTGGCCGAGCGCGCGAACATCCGCCTCACCCACGTCCCCTTCGCCGGCTCGGCGCCGGCGCTGACGGCGATCATCGCGGGCGATGTCGACGGCATGTTCACGCCGCTCGGCAGCGCCTTGCAGGCCGCTGAGGCCGGGCAGGTCGTGCCGCTGGTGACCCTGGGGCGCGAGCGCTCGCCTGCATTGCCCAACACGCCCACGCTGGCTGAGGCCGGGCTCGGGAACATCACCCTCCCCGGCTGGTACGCCTTCGTTGGCCCGGCCGGCATGCCGCAAGCCATCGTGGGCCGGCTGAATGCTGCCACGCGCGCCGTGGTGGACAGCGCGGCCGTGACCCAGAAGCTGCGGGAGGTCGTGCTGGAGCCGGTCTCGGGCAGCGCTGAAGCCATCCAGGACCGGGCGAAGACGGAGAGCGCCGAGATCGCGGCCTTCATCCGCCGCCGCGGCATCAAGGCGGAGTGAAAAGCATGGCCCGTCCCGAACGCCGCATCCCCGCCCCGCGCGCCATGATCGCGGCACCGCAGCCCGAGGCGGTGGAGGCCGGCACCGCCATCCTCGCCGCCGGCGGCAATGCCCTCGACGCCGCGCTCGCCTGCGCGCTGACTCAGGGCGTCGTCGACCCCATGATGTGCGGCATCGGCGGGCTCGGCGTACTGCACATCCTCGATCCGAAGACGGGCGACCATCTCGTCATCAACGGGCTCTCCACCTGCCCTGGCGCCTGTACGGAGATGATGTGGGCCAATGCCTTCGAGCGCGAATGCTCCGACGGCTACGGCTATGTGCTCACCGGCCACGTGAACGAGCTCGGACACGGCGCGGTGACGACGCCGGGCATCCTGCGCGTCTTCGCCGAGGCGCATCGCCGCTGGGGCAGCAAGCCCTGGGCCCAGCTTTTCGATCCCGCCATCGCGATCGCCAACGAGGGCTGGCTGGTGCGCCCGCACGTCGCCACCATGTTCGCGCTGGACGAGGCGGGCTATGGCCGCCTGCCCTATCGGGACAAGCTGGCCTTCACCGAGGACGGCAAGCGCCTTTACCTGCGTCCGGACGGATCGCCGAAGCGCGTGGGCGACTCTGTGCGCAACCCCGACCTGGCCGCGACGCTGGGCATCCTCGCCCGCGAAGGCGCCGAGGATTTCTACACCGGCAGCATCGCGCGCAAGATCGTCGCGGACATGGAGACGCATGGCGGGCTGCTCTCCGCCGCCGACCTCGCGGGCATGGCGCCGGAGATCGGGCCGCCGCTGACCATCGACTATCGCGGCCGCACCATCGCCGTGCCGGCCCCGCCGGCAGGCGGCATCATGGTGGCCGAGATGCTGCGCATCCTCGAGCGCTTCGACCTGCCGTCCCTCGGCCACAACAGCGCCGGGTACCTGCGCGTGGTGGCGGAGGCGATGAAGGTCGCCGGCCGCGACAAGGACCTCCACATCGGCGATCCGCGCTTCGTGCCACCGCCGCTGGAGCGGCTTCTCTCGGACGCCTATGCGGACGAGCGCGCCGCCGCGATCCTGGCAGGGGAAAAGTACCATCTGCCGCGCACGGAATCCGATTCCAAGCACACCACCACCATCTCCTGCGTGGACGGCAACGGCATGGTCGTCTCCATGACGCACACGCTGGGCGTGCCCTCGGGCGTCATCCCGCCCGGCACGGGCTTCATGCTGAACGGCGCCATGAACTGGTGCGATCCACGGCCGGGCCGCGCCGGCTCCATCGCCCCGGGCAAGCGGCGCTTCTCCTCGATGACGCCGAGCATCATCCTGGAGGGCACGGAGGCCGTGGCGACCCTGGGCGCGCCGGGCGGCGCGTGGATTCCCATCGCGGTGGCCCAGGTGATCGTGAACCTGCTTGATTTCGGCATGGGCATGCAGGAGGCGATCTCCGCACCGCGCTTCAGCGCGACCAGCGATGCGATCGATATCGGCAACCGCATTCCGCGCGCGGTTCAGCGCGAGGTCGAGGCCATGGGCTACGAGGTGAAGCGCACCGCCGCCACCTTCCCCTTTGCCGGCGTGCACGGGATCACGATGTGGGACGGCCGCCTCGAAGGCGGCGCGGACCCGCAGCGCGACGGTCTCGCGGCGGGGGTGGCGTGATGCTGAAGCGCCGCGCCCTCGGGCTGCTGCCGGCAGCCCTGGCCACGCCGGCCCTGGCGCAGGCCCAATCTCAGGCCCCCTGGCCGCAGGCCGGGCCGATCCGCTTCGTCGTGCCCTTCGCGCCGGGCGGCACCACCGACATCATCGCGCGCATCGTCACGGCGGAGATGTCGCGCCGGATCGGCCAGAGCATCGTCGTCGAGAACCGTCCTGGCGGCGGGGCGATGGTCGGCACCGGCCAGGTCGCGCGCGCCGCGCCCGACGGCTACACGCTGGTGCTCTCCGTCATCAGCTCCATGATCGTCGGCAAGGTGCTGCAGGGCGACCGCGCGGGCTGGGACCCGGACCGCGACTTCGCCCATGTCGCGATGGTGATGAGCACGCCCTACCTCATCCTCATGCGGCCGGACCTGCCGATCCGCAGCGTCGCCGAGCTGGTCGAGGCGGTGAAGCGCGAGCCGGACCGGTACTCCTACGGCACTTCAGGGATCGGCTCGATGCCGCATCTGGTGATGGTGCGCTTCCTCCAGGCGGCAGGGCTGAGCATGACGCACGTGCCCTATCGCGGCTCGGCGCAGGCGGTGTCGGACGTGATCGGCGGCACGCTGCCCATGATGATCGACAGCCTGACGGCGGCGAGCACGAACATCCGCAGCAACGCGCTGCGACCGCTGGCGCACAGCTGGCCGGAGCGCGTGCCCAGCTTCCCGGATATCCCGACCTTCGTGGAGCTGGGATACCCCTCACTGGTGGTGGATGGCTGGTCGGGCATCGCGGCGCCGGCGCGCACGCCGCGGCCGATCCTGGAACGGCTGGCGGCGGCTGCGCGGGACTCGCTGCAATCGCCGGACCTGCTGCGGCGCTACGCAGAATCGGCGACGGCGCCGGGGCGCGTCTTTCTGGATGACGCGCAGCAGTATGTGCGGGACGAGCTGGCGGCGTGGACGCCGATCATCCGGGCGTCCGGGGCTTCGATGGATTGAGGGGGCTTTGCCCCCTCAAACTCCCCCACCAAGAAAACTCAGTTTCTTGGATCTTCGATCAGTTAAAGGGTCCAGGGCATAAAGCCCTGGCGGGGGTTGGCCGCGAAGCGGAGACAACGCTGGGAGGGGCGGAGCCCCTCTCAGTCACGTGAGCAGATCCGGCTCTTCCGACGTGATCTTGTCCCACAGCGGATAGAAATTCAGGATTCCGCCCTTCTCGTTGCCGATCTGCGTCGCCGTCAGCTCCGCGATCTCCGGCCGGATCAGCTGCGGCGTGCCTGCCGCCTCAGCGAGCAGCTGCGCCCGTGCGCAATTGTCCATGGCGATGAAGCGCCAGGCCGCCGCCTCGACCGTCTGGCCCACCGTCAGCAGCCCATGGTTCTTCAGGATCGCCGCCTTGTTCGGGCCGAGAGCCTGCGCGATGCGCTGGCCCTCCTCCTCTTCCAGCACGACGCCGGTGAAGTCGTCGAAGAGCGCGTGCGACTGGTAGAACTCGCAGGAATCCTGCGTCAGCGGATCCAGCAGCTTCCCGAGCGTCGAGAAGGCCTTGCCATGCGTCGAATGCGTGTGCGCGGCGGCGATCACATCCGGCCGCGCCGCATGGATCGCCGAATGGATCGCGAAAGCCGCGCGGTTCACCGCATGGGAACCCTCGACCACCTCGCCGTCATCATTCACCAGGATCAGGTCCGAGACGCGGATGCGGCCGAAATGGAAGCCGAGCGGGTTGACCCAGAAATGGTCCAGCCGCTCCGGGTCGCGCGCCGTGACATGGCCGGCGAGGCCCTGGTCGTAGCCGTTGCGCGCGAAGAGGCGGAAGGTCGCCGCCAGCATCTGCTTCCGGTGCAGGCGCTCCTCCTCGATCGTCCGCACAGGCGGGCCGTCGCGGAGGAGGGAGAGAAAATCCTGGCCGTAGCGGTCGGGCGTGCTGATCTGGTTCATCGGGGCTGCGCCTTTCGGATGCGGGAGCAATCCTGACGGAGGTGTCTCGCATCCGCAACATGCGATGTCAGTGGCCGGCGGATTCTCCGCGCAGGGCCACCAGGGCGTCGAGGGCGTAGGCACCCTCCTGCCGCACCAGGAAGGGATTGATCTCGACGCTCTCGATGACGTCCTGCTGCGCCACGGCCAGTTCGGAGACGGCGACGAGGGCCTTCACCAGCGCGGCCTTGTCCATCGGCGGACGGCCGCGGAAGCTGTCGAGCAGCTTAGCACCCTTCACAGCGGCAATGAGCTGTTCGGCGCGCTCGGGCGTCAGCGGCGCGGTGGCGAAGGCCACGTCGTTGAACAGCTCCACCGAAACGCCGCCCAGGCCGAACATGACCATGGGGCCGAAGACCGGGTCGCGCTGCACGCCGATGATGGTCTCGACGCCGCCGGAGACCATCGGCGCGACGAGCACGCCGTCCAGCTTCGCCTGCGGCTTCTTTTCGCCCGCACGACGGAACAGCTCGTCGAAGCCGGCGGCGACTGCCGCGGCATCCGCGACATTCAGCAGCACGCCGCCGACCTCCGTCTTGTGCGGGATGTCGTCGGACAGAATTTTCAGCACCACCGGGAAGCCCATCGAGGTCGCCGCCGCAGCCGCTTCAGCGGCCGTGGCGCAGGCCCTCTCCGGCAGCACCGGCACGCCTGATTGCGCCAGCAGCTCCTTTGCCGCCGCCTCGTTCCTCGAGGCCAGCACGATCGGCGGGCCCTTCGCGAGTTCCGGCGCCGCAACGGCCGCTGCCTGCAGCTCGCGCACGAAGGTCGCGCCCGCGATGGCGCGGATGGCACGCGACGGGTCCTCGAAGACGGGGATGCCGGCCGCTTCCAGCTTCAGGCGGATTTCGTCGACATGCGTCATGACGGCGACGACCAGCCGGTCCGGCGCGGCCTTGCGCAGCTCCGTCAGCGCCTTCTCCAGCGGCGGGAAGCGCCGCAGGTCGCGGCCGAGATGCGCGAGGTAGAAGACGAAGGAGCCGAGCTCCGCTCCGCCCAGCATCGCCTGACTGATGCTCTCGAAGATATGCATGCGGCCGTTGAGCTGCGCCGTCGTGTCGATCGGGTTGCGGCCACCGGCGGGCGGCTGGATCTCGCGGATCGTCGCCAGCACCTCGTCCGACATGGCCGGGACCTTCAGCCCGGCATTCACACCGCCATCGGCCATCAGCACGCCGAGACCGCCCGAGACGCTCAGGATACCCACGCCGCGCGACGGCGGCAGCGGGGCGATCGAGCAGACATAGGCGATGTCGATCATCTCCTCGATCGACTGCGCACGGATGGCGCCGCATTCGCGGAACACCGTGTCGATGATCCGGTCCTCGCCGGCCAGCGAGCCCGTGTGGGTCGCCGCGGCCGCGGCGCCCTCCTCCGTGCTGCCGACCTTCATGATGATGACCGGCTTCTTCGCGGCAGCGGCCTTCAGCAGAGCGCGGCGCAGACCGGCGCCGTCCTTGCAGCCCTCCAACGAGGCGCAGATGACCGCCGTGCCAGGATCGTCGGCCAGGTAATCGATGCAGGTGGCAACGTCGATGTCGGCCTCGTTGCCCGTCGCGATGGCGCGGCTGATGCCGACGCCCCGGAAGCCGGCCACGGCGTAGATGTGCGAGCCATACGCGCCGCTCTGCGTGGCCACGCCGACCGTCCCGGGACCAGGCCGTGCGGTGGCGAGCAGGCTCGAGAAGGTGGCGAAATAGGCATCCGGCGGGCTGATGCTGCCGAGCGCGTTGGGCCCCGTGATGCGCAGGCCGTGCCGCTTCACGATGTCGACGAGCTCCGCCTGCATGGCGATGCCCTCGCCGCCCTCCTCCGCGAAGCCGGAGGACAGCACCTGCACGAGCTTGATGCCCTTCTGGCCGCATTCCTCCAGCGCCTTCGCGACGAGCTTCGCGGGCAGGACCATGATCGCCGTGTCCGGGACCTCGGGCAGGTCGAGCACGCTGGGATAGGCGGGTAGCCCCTGCACCTCCTTCGCCGTCACGTTGATGGGGTAGATCTTCCCCTGGAAGCCCAGCTCCTTGATGTGCCAGAGCGCGCGGCCGCCCAGCTTCTCGGGATCGGCCGAGGCGCCGATCACCGCGACCGAGCGCGGCCGGAACATCTTTTCCAGATTGTGCATGTTCAGCCTTCCTGGTCCGCGAGCAGGCGCGACGCGTGGAACACGCGATTGCCGTATTCGAACTCGGCCATCATGAGTCTCTTGCAGAGCCGGTTGGCCGGCAGCTCCTCCGTCATGCCCATGCCGCCATGGCACTGGATGGCGGATTCCGCGGCGGCGCGCCCGGCCTCGCCGAGGCGCAGCTTGGCGAAGGCAATGGCCTGCCAGGCCCCCTCGCCCGACTGCGCCGCGCGCAGCGCACGGGCCACGATGCCGCGGAGGTTCTCGTACTCGACATACATGTCGGCGACGCGATGGCGCAGCGCCTGGTAGGTCGCGAGCGGCTGGCCGAACTGCACGCGGTTCAGCAGGTACTGGATGGTCTGCTCGACCAGCGCGCCCATCGCCGAGACGCCCTCGATACAGGTGAGCAGCGCGCCGATGTCGCGCGCGGCGTCGGCGCGCTCCAGCACCTCGGGGCCACGCGCGATGATCCATTCGGGCTGGACGGCAACATGGCCGAAGTGGAAATCGGCGGCGAGGCGCCAGTCGATGCGGAGGAAGGTCGCGGTCTGGATGCCGGCGGTGTCGGCGGGAACCAGGAGCAGCAGGGGCTCGTCGCCGTCGACGACCACCGCGAGATGCGTCGGGTTCGGCGGCGTCTCCACGCCGACGGCGTCGCCGTCGAGGGTCGCCCCCGCCTTCGGCGCCTTGCCGTCCGCATCGCGCGAGACTCCCGGCAGGATGGCGGCCACACGCGCGGCCCCGCTCGCCACATCGGCGAGGATGGGATGGCCCGAGAGCAAGGTCGGCACCACGCCGCAACTTCCGGCGACCGGCAGCGCCAGCGCGGCGCGCCCGGCGCCGGCGGCCATCGCCGCGAGGTCGGAGAGATCGCCGCCGGCGCCGCCCTGCTCCTCCGGGATGGCCGTTGCCATCCAGCCGAGCTCGGCGATGGCGTTCCAGTGCCTGCCGATGCAGGCGGCCTGCGCGGGGGCCTCGGCGATGGAGGCCAGTTCCTCGCCTGCATCCACCGCGAAGCGGGAGGCCATGTCGTACATCTCGCCGGAGACGATCGGCTTGGTTTCAAAACCCATTTTCAGATTCCGAACAGCTGCTTGGCGATGACGTTCTTCTGCACCTCGCTGCTACCGCCGTAGATCGTGCGCACGCGGGCGTACATGTAGTTCTGCACCCATTCGATGCCGGGCGCCTCGGCATTCGCCCCCTCGCCGTCGATGCGCGCGAAGCGCGGCGCGAGGCGCTCGCCGACCGCATCCAACGCGACCTGGCTGATGGTCTGCATGGTCACTGATGTGCTGAGCTTGATGACGGCCGGCATCAGCCCGAGCGAGCGCCCGGCGATGACGGCCTCCACCGATTCCCGCCCGAGCTCGGACGCACCGAGCAGCTCGGCCTCGGCCAGCAGCAGCTTGTGCTGCAGCAGGTCGCGTTCGGCACGGCGGGTCTCGCCGGTCAGCTCCTTGCCGACGAGGTCGCGCACGCGCGCCAGCGCCATGCGGTGCGGAGCGATGTTCGCGTTGCCCAGCCGCTCGCGCTCCAGCAGGAATTTTCCGTAGGTCCAGCCCTGCCCTTCCTCGCCGATCCGGTTGGCGACAGGCACGCGGACATCGTCGAGGAACACCTCGTTCACGTGATGCCAGCCGTCGATCGTACGGATCGGTCGGATGGTGATGCCGGAAGAGTTCAGCGGGATCAGCAGCAGGCTGATGCCCTGCTGCTTCTTCGGCTCCTTCGAGGTGCGGACCAGCGTGTACATCCAGTCCGACTCATGCGCGTGCGAGGTCCAGGTCTTCTGGCCCTCCACGATGTACTCGTCGCCCTCGCGCCGCGCCGAAGTGCGCAGCGAGGCGAGGTCCGAGCCCGCGCCCGGCTCGGAATAGCCCTGGCACCACCAGTCCGTGCCGTTCAGGATACCGGGCAGGAAGCGGTCCTGCTGCTCCTTGTTGCCGAACTCGATGATGACGGGACCGAGGTGCCTGAGACCGTGATGGTATTGCGGCGGGCAATCGCACTCGGCCATCACCTCGTCGAAGATGACGCGCTGGCGCGTGTCCCAGCCGGTGCCGCCGAACTCCCTCGGCCAGTTCGGCGCGCCCCAGCCATGCTCGAACAGGATCTTCTGCCAGGGATACCAGATCTTCCGCGACAGCTTGCGGTAGCTCGCCACCACCGCGCGAATCTCCGGCGGGCAGTTCTGCAGCGCGAAGTCGCGCACCTCCGCGCGGAAGGCCTCGTAGTCGATGGTGGCGCTCATACCTCAGCGGCCCTTGAAGTTCGGCTTGCGCTTCTCGAGCTGGGCCATGCGGGCCTCCTTCGCGTCCTCCGTCTTGGAGAGCTCGTAGGTGAAGTTCTGCTCGAAGCGATACGCGTCCTTCGGCGACATCAGCTCGACGAAATTGCAGCTGTTCTTCGCGTATTTGATGCCGAGCGGGCTCTTGGAGGCGATGCGCGCAGCCATCTTCAGCGCCTCGGGCAGCAGCTGGTCCTGCGGCCAGATGCTGTCGATGATGCCCTGGCGATACAGCTCGGCGGAGGGGATGCGGTCGCCGGTGAACATGAGCCGGCGCGTCCAGGACTTGCCGAACATCTCGCGGATCATGGCCGCGCCGCCGGCCAGGCCGACGTCGATCTCCGGCATGCCGAAGACCGCATTCTCCGAGGCCATCATGATGTCGCAGGCGGCCATCAGGCCGAAGCCCGCGCCCAGCGCCGTGCCGTTCACCGCGGCGATGACGGGCTTGGTGCACTCCTTGATCGAGTTGCCCAGCTCGCGGGTGGTGCGGTTGTGGTGCCAGTACTGGCCGGGGACGTTCGGATCCGGGCGCTGCTTGAGGTCGGCGCCGGCGCAGAAGATGCCGCCCTGTGCGGTCAGCACGACGACCCGGACATCTTCGCGGTCTGTCGCCGCATCGAAGATCTCGATGAGCCGGTCCTTCATCTCGGCATTGACCGCATTCACCGGCGGGCGGTTCAGCGTCGCGACGCCGATATAGTCGGACACTTCGAATTTCACGGTGTCAGATGACATGCTCTTGGTTCCCTCCGCCACGCGATGGCTGCTGGCCGGCATTCGACCGACCGATCGGTCGGGAAGCTAGGCCGGCCAGCAGCCGCGCGCAACCCACCCTCAATCCTTATATTCAGCGCTTCCGTGGCGCGGGCGCGCGGATGCCGTCCACGATCATGTCGCAGAACTGGTCGGCCACGTCGGAGGCGGTCAGCGGTCCGTCGGGGTCGTACCAGCGCGCCATCCAGTTGATGCTGCCGAGCACGAAGCGCCCAGCCATCCGCACGTCGGCCACCTTGATCTCGCCGGATTCCACGCCTGCCTGCAGGATGTCGCGCAGCAGCTGCTCGTAGCGGTCGCGCCAGCCGATGCGCTCCTTGCGGGAGCGCGCCTTGGGGTCGCTCCAGAAGGCGGTCGAGCCGGCGATCCAGGCCCAGCGGAACTTCTCGAAGAAAACGGCGGTCTCGATCAGGAAGACGCGCAGGCGGTCGAGCGGCGGCTTCGAGGGATCGTCGTGCTTCTGGACATGCACGAAGATCGACTTCGTCGTGCCCATCGCCAGCGGGCGCAGGATGGAATCCTTGTCCGGGAAATAATGGTACAGCGTGGCCTTGGAGATGCCGCACTCGGCGGCGATGTCGCGCATCGACACGCCGTCGAAGCCGCGCTGGGCGAAGAGCCGGCAGGCCACCTGGAAGATCTGCACGATCCTCCCCTGCAGCGGGTTGCCGGCGGCGTCGAGTTCCAGGATGTCGGCGAGATCGTCCATGCCCCGCGATGACACGCCGCCCGGCCGCTCCGCAAGCCTCTCCATGCGGCCCCTCACCCCGCGGTGATGCCGGCCCGGCGGATCACCGGACCCCACTTCGCCACCTCGGAGCGCAGGATGTCCGCCAGGCCCTCCGGCGTGCTGGAGGCCGGCGGGCTGCTGCCGGAATCCCGCATGCGCTGCCCGAGGCCCGGATCGGCGAGCACCTTCACGAAGGCGGCGTTGAGCCGATCGATGATCGGCCGCGGCGTGCCGGAACGGACGCAGACATAGTTCACGACGCCGACGTCGAAGCCCGGCACGGTCTCGGCGATGGTAGGCACGTCCGGCAGCTCGGCGAAGCGCTCCAGGCTCGTCACCGCGACGGGGCGGAGGTTGCCCGCCTGGATCTGCGGAATCATGACGCCATAGGTGTCGATGGACATGGTGACGCGGCCCGAGGCCACGTCCTGCACGGCCTGCGAGGTGCCGCGATAGGGCACATGCGTCATGCGCACGCCGGTCATCATGCAAAGCAGCTCGCCCGAGAGGTGGCTGCCGGCGCCGTTGCCCGCGCTGGCGAAGGTGAGCTCGCCGGGCCGCGCGCGGGCGAGGGCCAGCAGCTCCGACATGGTGCGCGCCGGCACGTCCTTGTGGACGGCCAGCAGATAGGCGCCACGGGTCAGCAGGCTGACGGGGGAAAAGTCCTTGTCCGAATCATAGGGCAGGTTCGGCATCAGGAAGCGGTTGGTGATGAGCGGACCGGGCGTGCCGTAGAGCAGCGTGTAGCCGTCGGCCGGCGAGGTCGCGACATTGGCGGTGCCGATGGTGCCGCCCGCGCCGCCGCGGTTCTCGATGATGATGCTCTGGCCGAGCTCGGCGCCCAGCGGCTCGACCAGGAAGCGCGCCGTGATGTCGGCGCCGCCGCCGGGGACGAAGGGGACGACCATGCGGATAGGCCGGTTCGGGTAGTCCGCCTGGGCGCGCGCCGCCGTCGCCAGGAAGGGCGCCGCCAGGACACCCGATATTGCGGCGCGGCGTGACACGCCGCCGCCGGCCGGCAAAGATGATAAGGATGCGGTCGTGCCGCGGTCGGATCTCGTCATGGGAGCGTTTCCTGTCCCGAGCCGCCGCCTCTGCGGACGACGGCGAAGTTCGCACCGCTGACCGGACGGTCGGTCGGTTTCTCATCCGAGCATATGTCGCAATGCGTGCCTTCGCAATCGGGTCTTCGCGTCTTGCGTCGGGGCTCTCTCCAGCCTAGTTTCCGGGCCGATCGACCGGTCGGTCGGTCGATCACGGATTGGTTATAATCAATGCGCCGAACCGGCGCGCGGGAGGGAATTTTCCATGCGGAATCTCGTTGGCCGGTCCTTCGTCCGCCGGGCGCTGCTCGGCGCCGCCGCCGGCCTGGCCTGCACGGCCGGCGCGCTCGTAGGCGCCGCCGGCGCCAGGGCGCAGACGCTCACCATGGGCGTGGGCTCGCCCATCTCCTCGCTCGATCCGCACTACCACCAGCTCCGCTCCAACGGCGAGATCGCGCAGGCGATCTTCGACACGCTGACCGAGACCGACCCGCATGCGCGCATCCACCCCCGCATGGCCGAGAGCTGGCGCGCGCTCGGCACCGAGGGCTGGGAGTTCCGGCTGCGCGAGGGCGTCCGCTTCCACGACGGCACCCCCTTCACCGCCGACGACATCGCCTTCACGCTGGAGCGCATCCCGACCGTCACCGGCCCCGGCGCCTCCTATTCGGGGCTCATCCGTCCCGTGAACCGCGTGGAGGTGGTGGATGACCGCACGATCCGCCTCTACACCAGCGGCCCCTCGCCGCTGCTGCCGACCTATCTCAGCCAGGTCGTGATGCTGAGCCGGAAGATCCACACCGGCGCCACCACGGCCGACTTCAACAGCGGCCGTGTCGCCGTCGGCACGGGGCCCTTCCGCCTCGTCTCCTACACGAACAACGACCGCATCGTGTTGGCGCGCAACGAGCAATACTGGGGCGAGAAGCCCCATTGGGCCGAGGTGAACTACCGCATCATCACCAACGACACCGCGCGCACCGCGGCGCTGCTGGCCGGCGACGTGGACTTCATCGATCAGGTGCCGACCAGCGATATCGGCCGCATGCGGCGCGACAGCCGCTTCCGCGTCGCCGAGACGACGAGCCTGCGCACCATGTACCTTACGCTCGACGGCGTGCGCGCGCCGCCCGTGCCGGCGCTGGCCTCCAGCACGGGCGCGGCGCTGGACCGCAACCCGCTGGCCGATGTGCGCGTGCGGCGCGCGCTCTCGCTCGCGATCGACCGGCGGATGATCCAGGACCGCGTGATGGAGAACTCGGCGCTCGCCACCGCACAGTTCATGCCGCCGGACAGCTTCAGCTACGTGCCCGACCTGCCGGTGCCGGCCGCCGACCCTGATACGGCGCGCCGCCTACTGGCCGAGGCCGGCTACCCGCAGGGCTTCTCGCTCACGCTCGCCGGCTCGAACGACCGCTACATGAACGATGCGCGCGTGGTGCAGGCGATCGGGCAGATGTGGACGCGCATCGGCATCCGCACGACCATCGAGGCGCAGCCCTACGCCACCTTCATCGGCCGCGCGTCGCGGCGCGAGGCGCCGGCGAACCTGCTGAGCTGGGGCAATTCCACCGGCGAGGTTTCCGTCCTCCTGAACTCGGTGCTGCGCACGGTGAATCGCGAGCGCGGGCACGGCTCGTCGAACCGGATCCAATACTCGAACCCAGCGCTGGACGGGCTGATCGGCCAGGCCGAGGTGGAGCTCGACGACGCGAAGCGCGAGGCGCTGCTGCAGCAGGCGACGCGCCTCGTGCTGGAGGACTATCCGATCGTGCCGCTCTACCTGCAGAACGCGATCTGGGCGATGCGCTCCAACATCACCTACGAGGCGCGGTCGGATGAGCGGAACGACCCGGCGACGGTGCGGCCGGCAAGGTAATTCGCTACGCCTTCAGAAACTTCCGCACGCCCGGATGGATCATCGCCGCCGAAGCCGCCGCGGCCAGCGTGTTCTCCCCCGTCGTCTCCGAGGCCTGCGGCAGCCGCCTCGCGATATCCTCGCGCGCCGCATGCAGCGCCTGCGCGAGGCGATGGCCCGCCTCCTCGTCCAGCTCCGGCCGCGCCAGCACCAGGCTCCAGGTGCCGACGGACGGGATCGCCGCCTCCTGCCCGGCATAGCTTCCGGCCGGCAGGGACATGGGCTGCAGCGTCGAGTCCGCCTTCATGATCTGTGCACATTCCGCCGGGCTCGGCGGCAGGAAGCGGATACCATGCTCGCCCTTGGCCACGCCCGCGAAGCCCGGCCATCCCGCGCCGCCGCCCCAGAGCGCCGCGACGCGCCCGTCCAGCACCATGGCCGGCCCGTCGCCCGCCTTGTCGAGCAGGATCGCGTTGAAATCGCGATCGATGTCCAGGCCGAGGCCGGCCATCACCTGCCGCGCCAGCACGACGAAGCCGGAGCCCTTCGCGCCCCAGGCGATGGTCTTGCCGCGCAGCTCCTCGATCGTCCGTTCCGGCGCGTCGCCGCGCAGCGCGAACATGCCGGGCGTCGCGTACATCGCCGTCAGGATGGTGATGCCCTTGCCGTTGTTGAGCGCCGTGGTCGCCGTCTCGCCCGCGACGAGGCCGAGATCCACGGAACCCTCGGCCAGCAGGTTCACGTTCTCGAGGCTGCCCTTGGTGTTCCGGCACTCCACCGTGATCGAGGGATCGGCGGCCATGATGGCGCCCGCGAAGGCGTCGCCATAGGCGGGAAAGCCGCCGCCGGGGGTCGCGGTGGCGAGGGTGACGGTGAGTTGGCTCACTTGGCGGACTCCAGCATCTCGGCGGCGATGGTGTGGGTGTGGATCGCCGCCGGCACGCCGCAATACATCGCGACGAGCAGCAGCACGCCCTGGATCTGCGCCGCCGTGCAGCCATTGGCGATGGCGCCCTTCATGTGCACCTTGAACTCCTCGGTCCGGTCGGAGGCGGCGGTGATGCCGAGCATCACCAGGCTGCGCATCTCGGGCGAGAGCCCGTCGCGGCTCCAGATATCGCCATAGACATAGGCGTTGATGATGTTCTGAAGTGGCGCTCCGAATTCCCCGGCCGCCTTCATGCGCGCCTCGACGCCGGCCTCGCCGAACATGGCCTTGCGCAGGGCCAGGCCCCGCTCGCGCAAGTCGCGGACCGCCAGATCGTCGAGCTCCATCAACCCCTCCCTTTATCCGGATAAAGCTCCGGGCTTCCCCATCTATAGGCGCAGAAATATGTCGACGGGAAGGGTTGCGCGCCAGCTCAAATATCCGGATATTTATCTGCGAGGCCGGACCAACCGGCCCCGTCATCAAAGGGAAGATTCGCCATGCGCCGGGCCCTGCGCCGCCTCCTGCTGCCCATCCTGTGCCTGCTCGGAGGGGTGTTCCCCGCCACCGCGCAGGACTACCCGACCCGCCCGCTGCGGATGGTCGTCCCCTTCCCGGCCGGTGCCGGGCCGGACCTCGTCGCGCGCCTGGTCGCCGAGCACCTGCGGGAAAATCTCGGCCAGCCGGTGGTGATCGACAACCGGCCGGGCGCGCTCGGCAGCATCGGCGCGCTGGAGATCGCGCGCGCGGCGCCGGACGGACACACGCTCGGCATCATCACCAACAGCACGCATGCCTCGAACGTCTCGATGTTCCGGCGGCTGGCCTACGACCCGATCACCGACTTTGCCCTGATCGGCCGTGCGATCACGACGGCGATGGTGCTGCTGGTGCGACCGGAGTTCCCGGCGCGGACCTTCCCGGAATTCCTGGAATATGCGCGCCGCAACCCGAACACCATGTCCGGCGGCTACGGCTCCGGCGCGGCGCAGATGTCGCTGGCGCGGCTGCGGAGCGCGGGCGGCGTGATGGCCGAGCCGGTGCCCTATCGCGGCGTGCCGCTCGCCGTGGCGGATGTGATCCAGGGCAGCCTGACCTTCTCGTTGGCCGACTACGCCATCTCGCTGCAGCAGATGCAGGCCAATGTGCTGCGCGGCCTGGCCGTGACGGGAAGCACGCGCAGCGAGCTCATGCCCGACCTGCCCGCCATGGCCGAGTTCCTGCCAGGCTTCGACGTGACGATCTGGTACGGCTTCGCCGCACCGGCGCGCACGCCGCAGCCGATCGTGGACCGGCTGGCTACGCTGGTCTCCGGCTATTTCTCGCTGCCGCAGACGCGCACGCGCATGGCGGAGATCGGCCTCAGCACCGCACCGCAGACGCCGGCGGAGTTCCAGGACTTCATCCGCGCCGAGATCGTGAAGTGGACGGCGGCCGCGCGCGAGGCGGGGATCGAACCGCAGTGACGGATCAGCCGATCGTCGATGCGCATCATCACATCTGGCGGCTGGATGCGGTGCCCTGGCTCAAGGGGCCGCAGGTGCCGCGCATCTTCGGCGACTACGGGCCACTGCGGCGCGACCATCTCATCGACGAGTACCTGGAGAACTGCCGCGCCCAGGGCGTGGTGAAATCGGTCTTCATCCAGATCAACGTGGCACCGGACGCCGAGGTGGAGGAGGTCGCCTGGGCGCAATCGGTGGCGGATATCGACGGCTTCCCGCATGGCATCGTGGGCTACGCGAACCTCGCCGCGCCGGATATCGGCGAGGTGCTGGATCGGCAGGGCGCCTTCGCCAACCTGCGCGGCGTCCGGCAGCAGTTGCACTGGCACGAGACGCCGCTCTACCGATTTGCGCAAAGCCCGACGCTGATGAAGGAACCGGCCTGGCTGGCGGGGCTGGCGGAGCTCGGCCGCCGCGGCCTCTCCTTCGACCTGCAGGTCTTCACCAGCCAGATGGCCGACGCGGCGGAGCTGGCGCGCGCGCATCCGGAAACGACCTTCATCCTCCAGCACGCCGGCATGCTGGAGGATCGCAGCGCCGAAGGCTGGGAATCCTGGCGCGCGGGCATGCGGCAGCTCGCGACCTGCCCGAACGTCGTGTCCAAGCTCTCCGGCCTCGGCACCTTCGAGCACGCCTGCTCGGTCGAGCTTTGGAAGCCCGTGACCCAGGAGACGCTGGAGATCTTTTCGCCGGCACGCTGCCTCTTCGGCAGCAACTGGCCGATCGAGACGCTCTGGACCGACTACGCCGCCATCATCGCCACCACGCGAGAATGCCTCGTCGGCCTCACCCGCGAGGAGCGCGCGGCGGTGCTGCATGACAACGCGCTGCGGGTGTACCGGCTGTGACGGTCGGGATCGTCGGCCTCGGCTTCGTCGGCATGGCGCTCGCCGAGCGCCTGCTGGAGGCCGGCGAGGAGGTGATGGGCCTGGACCCCGATCCCGCCCGCGGCGCGCTGCTCGCGTCGCAGGGCGGTCATGTCGCGTCCTCGCTCGTGCAGATGGCGCGCGCCTGTGCGGCCGCGATCGTCGCGGTGTACAGCGCCGAGCAGGTCGAAGAGGTGCTGTTCGGCACCGAAGGCCTGACGGAAGGCGCGGACCGGCTGACCTGCCTCTGCGTCACCACCTGCACGCCCGATCGCGCCGCCGCCGTCGCGCGGCGCATGGCCCAGGGCGGCCACGCGTTCATCGAGTTTCCGATCTCCGGCACCAGCGCGCAGATCCGCCGCGGCGAGGCGACGGGCCTCGTGGCCGGCGACATCGAGGCGCGCGCGGAGCATGCCGCACTGCTCGCCGCCCTCTGCCCGCAGCTTCTGGAATTCGGCCCGGCCGGCGACGCCGCCCGCGCCAAGCTCGGCATCAACCTCGTGCTGCAGCTCAACCGCGCCGCCCTGGCCGAGGGGCTCGCCTTCGCCGAGGCGCTGGGGCTGGAGCCCGCCGTCTTCCTGACCGCGCTGCGGCGCAGCGCCGCCGCCTCCGCCGTGATGGCGGGCAAGGGCCCGAAGATGGCCGCGCGTGACTTCCGGCCCGAATCCCGCATCGCCCAGTCGCTCAAGGACGCCGACATGATTCTCGAAACGGCCCGCTCATCCGGCCAGGAGCTGCCGCTGATGGCGGCGCAGCGCGAGCTGCTGCGCCACGCGGTCGCGCTCGTCGGCGGCGACCTGGACAGCTCGGCGGTGATCGAGGCGATCCGGCCCGGGCGGCCCACGTGATCGAGGCCGCGATCTTCGGCCTCGGGCGGTGGGGCCGGGCGCTGGTGGAGGCCTCGGGCGGCGGGCTGCGCTTCACGCGGGCGATCGACCCGGAGATGGCGCCGGCCGCCGATTTCGCCGCGAAGCACGGGCTGCGGCCTTCGACCCAGGCGGAGGTTCTGGCCGATCCGTCCATCCGAGCCGTCGTGCTGGCGACGCCGCATTCGCTGCACCGGGCCCAGGTGGAGGCCGCGGCCGCCGCCGGCAAGGCCGTCTTCTGCGAGAAGCCGCTGGCGCTCAACACCGTCGATGCCCGCGCCATGCTGGATGCCTGCCGCCAGGCCGGCGTGCCGATGGCGGTCGGCCACAACCGGCGCTTCTGGCCCGCGATCAAGGCCCTGCGCGGCATGATCGCCGAGGGCTCGCTGGGCCAGCTCCTGCACATCGAGGGCCACAACAGCAACCTCAATTCCGACGCGGTGACGGTCGGATGGCGCGTTTCGCCCGGCGAATCGCCCGGCGGCGGCATGACCGGCGCCGGGCTGCACGCGCTGGACGCCTGCATCGGCCTCTTCGGCCCGGTGCGGCGCGTGACGGCGCGGCTCATGGAGCATCCGCCCGCGCCGGCGCCGCGCGATTCCATCTCCGTCATCCTGGAATTCGCGAACGGCACGAGCGGGATGATGGCCACGATCCGCGCCACGCCCTTCTTCTGGCGCGTGCATGTCTTCGGCACCGCAGGCTCGGCCGAGGTGCTGGGCGAGACGGAGATGGTGGTGCGCCGCGCCAATGCCGGGCCCGAGCGCATCACCTTCCCGCCCGAGGATTCGCTGCGCGCGGAGCTGGACGCCTTCGCGGCCCAGGTGGAGCACGGCGCGCCGCCGGCCATCGCCGAGCGTGACGTGCTCGCCACCATGATCGGCTTCGAGGCCGTGGTAAGGTCGCTCGATGCCGGAATCCCGATCGACTGCGATGAGCCCTAGGCGGATCGAAGATCCGTCCGCGAAGCCCCTCCCCCGCTACCGCGAGGTCGCGGCCGAGCTGACGGAGGAGATCCGCCGCGGCGTCTACCCGCCCGGCGCGCTGCTGCCCACCGAGGTGGAGCTTGGGCTGCGCTTCGCCGCCGGGCGGCACACGGTGCGCGATGCGCTGCGCATCGTCTCCGAGCAGGGGCTGATCAAGCGGCGCGCCGGCCTAGGCTCCGTGGTGATGGCGAGCGAGCCGCCGGCACATTTCCACCATAGCGTGACCTCGCTGTCGGAATGGCTGCGCTATCCGACGGAGACCTGGCGCGAGACCCAGCGCTCCGCCGAGATCGCGGCCGACCGGACGCTCGCGGCGCTGCTGAAATGCGAGCCGGGCAAGCATTGGTTCCGCATCTCCTCCATCCGCCGCGGGCTGGGAATGACGACGCCGCTCGCCTGGACCGAGATCTACGTGCTGCCCAAATACGCGGCGGTGGAGACGCGCCCCGACCACGGCCGCGCGCCCGTGCATGAGCAGGTCGCAAAGATGTTCGGCGAGGCGATCGAGCATGCGGAGTTGGACATCTTCGTCAGCCGCATCCCGGCCGATCTTTCGGAAGCGCTCGAAGCGGAGGCGGACTCCCCTGCCCTCACCGTCGTCCGCCGCTACTATGGCGCGCGCAGCGGCTTGTTCGAGATTACCGTCACCACACATCCCGAGGGTCGCTACACCTACAGCATGGAACTGAGTCGCGCGCCGGGCGTTTCCTGAGCTTGGCGCCCCAGGGAGGGATGCATGGCCAAGGGGAAGATCCATATCGGCGTCGGCGGCTGGACCTACGAGCCCTGGCGCGGCGCTTTTTATCCCGAGGGCCTGACGCAGAAGCGCGAACTGGAATACGCGGCCGGCAAGCTCACTTCCATCGAGATCAACGGCACCTATTACGGCAGCCAGAAGCCCGCCAGCTTCAGGAAGTGGCATGACGAGGTCCCCGAGGGCTTCGTCTTCTCGCTGAAGGGCACGCGCTACACCACCAACCGCCGCGTCCTTGCCGAGGCCGGCGAATCCATCGAGCGCTTCCTCGGCAGCGGATTGCTGGAGCTGAAGGACAAGCTCGGCCCCATCAACTGGCAGATGGCGCCGACCAAGCAGTTCGATCCCAAGGATTTCGAGGGTTTTCTGAAACTGCTGCCGCACAGGTACGAGGGCCACGCGATCCGCCATGCCGTCGAGGTTCGGCATCCGAGCTTCCAGTCGCCCGACTTCGTCGCCGTCATGCGCGAACACGGCGTCGCCATCGTCACGGCCGGCGATTCCGACTTTCCGCAGATCGCCGACGTCACCGCTGATTTCGTCTATGCCCGCATCATGGGCACCAAGGAGGAGGAGAAGCTCGGCTACCCCACCGCGACGCTCACGAAATGGGTCGAGCGGGCAAAGGAATGGGCCGAGGGCAAGGCGCCCAAGGGGCTGGAGACCTTCGGCAAGCACAAGCCCGACGGCAAGCCGCGCGACGTCTTCCTCTACGTCATCAGCGGCCACAAGGCGCACAACCCCGCCGCCGCCATGGCGATGATCGAGCGCCTCGCCGAATAACCTCTTGACGCATGGATTAACCACCGCGTAATCTAAACCAAATGGTTAACCATCAGCCCGCGCAGCTCGACCGCGTCTTCGGCGCGCTCACCGACCCGACCCGCCGCGCCCTGCTCGCGCGGCTGGACGCGGAGGACGGCCTCTCCGTCTCGGAACTGGCGCGGCCCTTCGACATGTCGCTGCCGGCAGTGATGAAGCATCTCGACGTGCTGGAGGGCGCGGGCCTCATCGCGCGCCGAAAGACCGGGCGGACCGTCGAATGCCGGCTGACCGCCGCGCCCATGGAGGACGCCATGTCCTGGCTCGCCCGCTACGCGCGCTTCTGGACCGAAAGCCTCGAGCGCCTCGCCGCCTTCGTGGAGGAGAACCCTCTCGTGGAAAAGAACCCATGACCACTGCCATGCCCAGCGTCACGATCGTCCGTCGCATCAAGGCGTCGCCCGCACGCGTCTTCGAGGCCTGGACGCAGCCGGAGGCGCTGGCGCGCTGGTTCGGCCCGCATCGCACGAAGGTGGATTCCGCCGAGATCGACGCCCGGCACGGCGGCGGCTTCACCGTCCGGCTCATCGAGGACAATGGCGAGCGCCACCAGGTCTCCGGCCGCTACACGGAGTTCGAGCCGGCGCGGCTGTTGGTCTTCACCTGGGCCTGGGTCTCCACGCCCGAGCGCGAGTCCCGCGTGATGGTGACCTTCCGGCCCGTGCCGGAGGGGACCGAGGTCACGCTCATCCACGACCGCTTCGTGGATGCGCAGTCCGCCACCAACCACCGCCGCGGCTGGACGGAAAGCTTCGAGCGCCTTGCCGGGGCCTTCACCGAGGCCGACGCGGCCTGAACATCCACAGGGAGGAAACGAACCATGATGATGCCCGATCCCCAGGCGGAACACCGCTGGCTGCAGCGCATGCTCGGCACCTGGACCATGGAAGGCAGCTGCGAGATGGGCCCCGGCAAACCGCCCGAGAAGACCACCGGCACCGAGACGGTGCGCGCGCTGGGCGGGCTCTGGATCCTCGGCGAGAGCCGCGGCGAGATGCTAGGCGGCGGCGAGGCGCAGAACATCATCACGCTGGGCTACGACCCGGCGAAGGCCCGCTTCGTGGGCAGTTTCATCAGTTCGGCGATGGGCAATCTCTGGATCTACGAGGGCAGCCTGTCCGGCGAGGTGCTCACGCTGGACTGCGAGGGGCCGGACTTCGCCAATCCAGGCCAGACCGGCTCCTACAAGGACATCGTCGAGCTGGTCAGCGATGACCACCGCACGCTGACCTCGCGCATGAAGGGGCCGGACGGGCAGTGGCACCAGATCATGCAGGCGCATTACCGGCGGGTCGGCTGAGGCCATGTCCCGGCTCCTGCTGCTGCTCGGCACGAAGAAGGGCGCCTTCCTGCTGGAGGGCGACGAGCTCCGACGCGACTGGGCGCTCCGCGGCCCCTTCTGCGAGACCTGGCCGCTGAACCATGTCGTCGCCGACCCCGTGACCGGCACCATCTGGGGCGCCGGCGGCAATGAGTGGTTCGGGCCGGCCGTTTGGAAATCCACCGATCTCGGCAGGACCTGGACGCATTCCAGCCAGGGCCTCGCTTATCCCGAGGGCGAGGAGCCCGTGAAGACCGCCTGGTCGCTGGCCGTCGCCGATGGCGCTCTCTATGCGGGCGTCCAGCCGGCCGGCCTCTTCCGCAGCACCGACGGCGGCGAGAGCTGGGAGCACGTCCAGGGCCTGCGCGACCATCCCTCGCGGCCGCAATGGCAGCCGGGCGGCGCGGGACTGATCCTGCACGGCATCCTGCCGCATCCGGAGGATGCCGCGCAGATGTGGGTCGCCATCTCCTCGGTCGGCGTCTTCCACACGGCGGATGGCGGGACGAGCTGGACGCCACGCAACCGCGGCATCCGCTGCGACTACGCCCCCGAGGACCAGCGCTATCCCGAACTGGGGCAATGCGTGCACTGCCTGACCATGGCGGCCGGTGGCTCGGGCCGGCTCTATCAGCAGAACCATTGCGGCATGTACCGCAGCGACGATGGCGGGCAGAGCTGGCAGAGCATCGAGGAAGGGCTGCCCTCCAGCTTCGGCTTCCCCGCCGCGGCGCATCCGCGCGATCCGGACACGCTGTACCTGCTGCCGCTCAACGGCGACTCCCTCGGCCGCTTCATGCCCGACGCGAAGGCCGCCGTCTGGCGCACCCGCGACGGCGGGCGCCACTGGCAGGCGCTGCGTGAGGGACTGCCCCAGAAGGACTGCTATGCCGGCGTGCTGCGCCAGGCGATGGCGGTGGATGGGCTCGACCAGGCCGGCATCTACTTCGGCACCAGCACCGGCGAGCTCTACGGCAGCGCGGACGAGGGCGAGAGCTGGCACTGCCTCGCGCAGCATCTCCCGCCGATCCTCTCGGTCGAGACGCTGCGCGTCCCGGGCTGAGCGCATGGCCACCGTGATCCTCGCCGACGCGCTGGCCCGGCTCTTCCCCGGCGCGCCGCGGCAGCTCGAGATCGAGGCTGCCGATGTCGCGGGACTGCTCGATATCATGGACATCAGCTGGCCCGGCCTGCGCGACCGGGTGGCCGACTCCACGCCCCGGATACGACGACATCTCAATGTGTTCGTAGACAGCCAGAAAGCTTGTCTAGAGACGCCGATATCAGCGGATTCCGAGGTGCTCATCCTGACCGCGATGAGCGGTGGATAAGGGCCCGGTTTCACGGTTCTGAAACCGATCTGTCATCGGTTCATCGCCGCCGGGGGCTAGGCCCACGCCCGCAGATTGAGCGAGGCGTGATGACTGGACGGCGCAATGTGCTGCTGATCGTCGTGGATCAGTGGCGGGCGGATTTTCTCTCGAATCTCGGCGCGGATTTCCTGCGGACGCCGAACATCGACCGGCTCTGCCGCGAGGGCGTCACATTCCGGAACCACGTCACGACAACCGTCCCCTGCGGCCCGGCGCGCGCCAGCCTGCTGACGGGCCTCTACCTGATGAACCATCGCGCCGTGCAGAACACGGTGCCGCTGGATGCACGGCATACCAACCTCGCCAAGCAGCTCCGCAGCATCGGCTACGACCCTGCATTGATCGGGTACACGACCTCCACGCCCGATCCGCGCAGCACCGGGCCCCGCGACCCGCGCTTCACCTACCTCGGCGACCTCATGGACGGCTTCCGTAGCGTCGGCGCCTTCGAGCCGACCATGGACGGCTATTTCGGCTGGCTCGCGCATAACGGCTACGAGCTGCCGGAAAAGCGCGAAAACATCTGGCTGCCGGAGGGCGAGGACAGCGAGCCCGGCGTCACCACCCGCCCCAGCCGCATCCCGGCCGAGCTCTCCGACACCGCCTACTTCACCGAGCGCGCGCTGACCTACCTGAAGGGTGTCGGCCCGAAGCCATGGTTCCTGCATCTCGGCTACTACCGGCCGCACCCGCCCTTCATCGCGCCCGCGCCCTACCACGCCATGTACCGCGCCGAGGACATGCCGGCGCCCATCCGCGCCGAGGACTGGCGGCACGAGGCGGCGCAGCACCCGCTGCTCGACTTCTACCTGCACGGCATCAGCCAGGGCAGCTTCTTCCACGGCGCCGGCGGCGCCGCGACGGAGCTGGACGAGGCCGCCATCCGCCAGATGCGCGCGACCTATGCCGGCATGATGACGGAGATCGACGACAATCTCGGCCGCGTCTTCGAATACCTCGACCAGACGGGCCAGTGGGACGACACCACGATCATCTTCACGTCAGATCATGGCGAGCAGCTGGGCGACCATTTTCTCCTGGGCAAGATCGGCTATTTCGACGAGAGCTTCCGGATCCCGCTGGTGGTGAAGGAGCGCGGCAAGCCGCGGCGTGCGGGCGCCATCGAGAGCGCCTTCACCGAAAGCATCGACGTGATGCCGACCATCCTCGAGCATCTCGGCGGCGAGATTCCGCGCGCCTGCGACGGCCGCTCGCTGCGGCCGCTGCTGGAAGGCCCGGCGCCCGCCGACTGGCGCGACCTGCTGCATTACGAATACGACTTCCGGGACATCTTCTACTCGAAGCCGGAGAGCTCGCTGGGCCTCTCGATGGACGAGAGCAGCCTCTGCGTCGTGCAGGACGAGCGGTACAAATACGTCCACTTCGCCGCCCTGCCGCCGCTCTTCTTCGACCTCGCCGCGGACCCGCACCAGTTCCGCAACCTCGCGGAAGACCCGGCCTACGCATCGATCGTGAAGGACTACGCCCAGAAGGCGCTGTCCTGGCGGCTGTCGCATGCCGAACGCACGCTGACCCATTTCCGCGCCACGCCGCAGGGGCTGGAGGAGCGCCATCCGGCGCCATCAGCCGCGCCTCTGCGCGACGCTGCCGAATGAGCCGAGGACATCCCATGATGCGACGCCTTCTCCTCGCCGCCACCACGGCCCTGGGCTTCGTGGCGCCGGCGTTGGCACAGGACACGCGTCCCGCCATCACCGTCGCGGTGCAGGACGTGCCGCGCTCGCTCGATCCGATGACGCAGTTCGGCAATGTCGACTGGCGCGGCTACGCCAACATGTTCGACGGCCTGCTCACCATGGACTTCGCCGGCGACTTCCGGCCGCTTCCTGCGCTCGCCGAGAGCTGGCGCCGCATCGACGGCCGCACGCTGGAGCTGACCCTGCGTCAGGGCGTCACCTTCCACGACGGCAGCCCCCTCACCGCCGAGGACGTCGCCTTCACCTTCGGCCCCGAGCACATGCGCAACGAGGGCGCGCCCGGCTATGGCGTCGGCCGCACCTTCTTCAGCACCTTCGCCTCGGTCGAGGCGGTGGACGCGCGCACGGTCCGCATCACCACCGCCTCGGACGACCCGCTGATCGAGCAGCGCCTTGGCACGCTGCCCGGCAGCATCATCAGCGCGCGCGCCTATCGCGCGGCCCCCAGCTTCGCCGCCTGGAACCAGCATTCCATCGGCACCGGCCCCTACCGTGTCCGGGCCTACCGCACCGGCAACGAGCTGATCCTGGAGGCGCACGACGCCTATTGGGGCGGCCGCCCGCCGGCCCAGCGCCTGCGCTTCTGGGCGGTGCCCGAGGTCGCGGCGCGCGTGGCCGCGCTGCGCAGCAGCGAGGTGCAGATCGCCACCGACATCCCGCCCGACCAGTTCCCCGTCGTGGCGGCCGACAACAGGCTGGAGATCGTGGGCGGCGGCGTCGCGAACCACCGCGTGCTCTCCTACAACACCAACGATCCCGTGCTGCGCGACCCTCGTATCCGCCGCGCGCTGAGCCTCGCCATCGACCGCGAGACCATCGTGTCAGCGCTGTGGGAGAATCGCCTGCCGGTGACGCGCAGCCACCAGTTCCCCGCCTATCGCGAGCTCTACCTCGCCGACTGGCCGATGCCGCGCTTCGACCCCGCCGCGGCGCGCCGCCTGCTGGCCGAAGCCGGCTATCGCGGCCAGCCCATCACCTACCGCGTGCTCAACAACTACTACACGAATGAGATCGCCACCGCGCAGGTGCTGGTCGAGATGTGGCGCGCCGTCGGGCTGAACGTCGTGATCGAGGTGAAGGAGAACTTCGCCCAGATCACGGGACAGCCAGGCACCTCCATCCGCAACTGGTCCAACACCATGACGCTGCCGGATCCCGTCGGCAGCCTCTGGCGCCTGAACGGCCGCAACGGCCCGGTCCAGGGCAGCTACCGCGAATGGACCAACGCCGACTTCAACCGTGATGGCGCGATCCTGGAGGGCTCGGTCGACACTGCCGCCCGCCGCGCGGCCTGGGCGCGCATGCTGGAGATCTACGACAACACGGATCCGCCGGGCACGGTGCTGCACCAGTTCGGCCTCTTCTACGGCAAGCGCCGCGACGTGGACTGGACGCCGCTGCCGGTCGAATGGATGGATTTCCGGCCTGCCTTCCTCCGCACGGGCGCGCGCTGATGGCCGAGCGCGCCATCCTCCTGCTCATCGACGGGCTGCCGGCCGACGTCTTTGCCGAGCAGGCGTCGCGGCTGCCGCACCTCTCCGCCCTCGCCGCGCGCGGCGCGCATCTGGAACGCGTGACACCGGCCCAGCCCTCGCTCTCCTACCCCGGCCGCGGCGAGATGCTGACGGGCCGGCCGCCGGCGGAGAACGGCGTCTGGGGCAACTCGATCTTCGACGGCACGCGCTTCCGCACCGCGCAGCCGGGCGACATCGCGGTGCCGACGCTCGCCGCCGCGGTGCGCGCGGCCGGCGGCGAAGTCGCGAGCATCGGCTTCGCGCTGGTCGACCCCGACGACACCGACATGGCCTCCGACGCCTGGTGGCAGCACCTCGACGAGCAGGAGCGGGCCAACACCAAGGGTCCCTCGCCCATGCCGCTGCGGCTGCGCCACGATCCGGCCGGGCGGCTGGAAGCGGCGCTGCGCCGCATGCCATATACTTTTGGCCCACGCGCCACGATGCACGGCATGGTGCAGCCGCAGATGGTCGGCTTCGCCTGCGACATGGCGCAGGTGGACGCGGCCGCCGACCTGCTCTGCGGCGCAGCGCCGCCGCGGCTGGTGCTGACCGAGATCGCGACGCCCGACGCCGCGCTGCACTACCACGGGCTGGACAGCGCCGCGGCGGACCTCTCGATCGCCATGGCCGACATGCTGGTCGGGCGGCTGGTGCATCGGCTGGAGCAGGCCGGGCGGCTGCACGACACGCTGATCGTGGTCTCCAGCGACCACGGCCATTCGCCGATCGGCACCGCGCTCTATCCCGGCGCCATCCTGCCCGGCCGGGTCTGGGCCTCCGAGGGCGGCGCGCTGCACGTGCTGGAGCCGACGGGCGTGGATCACGATGCGCTGGCCGCCCACAGCATCCGCCCGATCGACGGCACGCATCTGCCGGTCGCGATGCAGGGCCGCGTCACCACCTTCGTCGCTCCCGAGGGCCAGGCCTTCGAGCGCCGCGCCGATGTCACCACGCCCAGCGGCGCGCCCATCGTCGTGGCGACGCACGGCAATGCGCCGGGCTCGCCGGGTGATGACGCGGTCGCCTTCCTCGCCGGCGGCGGCATGCCGCAGGGCGTGATCCCGCGCACCAGCCTGCGCGACCTCGCGCCCGCCATCCTTCACCTGCTGGGCCTCCCGCCTCTGCCCGGCACCGAACCCGCACTTCTCCCCAGGAGGGTCTTCGCATGATCTCCCGCCGTCCCCTGCTCGCCTTGCCCACGCTGCTCGCAGCCCCCGCGCTGGGGCAGTCCGACAACCGCCCCTCCATCACCATCGCGGTCCAGAAGATCAGCAACACCAACACGCTGGAGCCGCTGCGCGAGCAGTCCAACGTGGGCGAGCGCGTCTTCTACTCCTCGCTCTGGGAAGGGCTGATCGGGCGCGACTGGCTGGGCGATCTCTCCGCGCGCCCGGGCCTCGCCACCGAGTGGCGCCGCGTCTCGGATTCCGTGCTGGAGCTTTCGCTGCGCCCCGGCGTGCGCTTCCACAACGGCGACGAGATGACCGCTGAGGACGTGGTCTTCTCCTTCGGCCGCGTGCGCATGTTCGGCGACACGCTGGCGACCGCCCAGGGCCGCACCATCGCCTATGGCGAGAACATCCCGACGCCGCGCCCCGGCAAGGAGCTGCCGGCCGAGGTCCCCGCCATCGCCCGCCGCGCCTTCCCCGCGCTGGAGCGCGTCGAGGCCGTGGACCGCCTCACCGTCCGCTTCCACAACGCCACGCCCGACGTGACGCTGGAAGGCCGCCTCTCCCGCTACGGCGCCGACATCGTCAGCCGCCGCGGCTATGACGAGGCCGCCACCTGGCTCGACTGGGCGCGCAAGCCCATCACGACAGGCCCCTACAAGGTCGTCGACTATCGCGCCGATGCGGTGCTGACGCTCGCCGCGCATGACGAGTACTGGGGCGGCCGCCCGCCGATCCGCCAGATCCGTTTCGTCGAGGTGCCGGAGGTGGCGAGCCGCATCAACGGCCTGCTCAGCGGCGACTACACCTTCGCCTGCGACATCCCGCCCGACCAGATCACCGGCATCGAGCGCAACCGCGGCTTCGAGGTGCAGGGCGGCACCATCCTGAACCACCGCCTCACGGTGTTCGACAAGAACCACGCCACCCTGCGCGACCCGCGCATCCGCCGCGCCTTCACCCACGCGATCGACCGGCAGGCCATCGTGGACGCGCTCTGGGCCGGCCGCACCGAGGTACCGAAGGGGCTGCAATGGCCCTTCTACGGCGACATGCTGATCCAGGACTGGACGGTGCCACGCTTCGATCTGGCCGAAGCCCGCCGCCTGCTGCGCGAGGCCAACTACCGCGGCGAGCCCATCCCCTACCGCCTGCTCAACAACTACTACACGAACCAGACCGCGACGGCGCAGGTGCTGACGGAGATGTGGCGCGCCGCCGGCCTGAACGTGCAGATCGAGATGAAGGAGAACTGGTCGCAGATCCTGGAGCGCGGCCCCACCCGCGCCGTCCGCGACTGGTCGAACAGCGCCGCCTTCAACGATCCCGTCTCCTCGCTGGTGAACCAGCATGGGCCGAACGGCCAGCAGCAGCAGGTCGGCGAGTGGACGAACGAGGAGATGAACCGCCTCTCCGTCGAGCTGGAGAGCAGCACGGACCGCGCGCGCCGCAAGGTGGCCTTCCGCCGCATGCTCGAGATCTGCGAGCGCGAGGACCCCGCCTACACGGTGCTGCACCAGAACGCGACCTTCACGGCCAAGCGCCGCGAGACGCGATGGAAGGCGAGCCCCGCCTTCGCGATGGACTTCCGCCCCGGCAACTTCGGGAGCTGAGCGGATGTACCGTCGGTCCCTCATCGCCGCGTCCCTTGCCGCGCCCGCCATTGGCCGGGCGCAGACGGACAACCGGCCCAGCATCACGGTCGCGGTCCAGAAGGTCGCGAACAGCAACACGCTCGACATCGCGCGCGAGAACAGCAATGTCGGGACGCGGCACTTCTCCTGCTACACGGAGGTGCTGGTCGACACGGACTGGATCGACACGCTCCAGCCCCGCCCCGGCCTCGCGCTGAGCTGGGAGCGGCGGGACGCGCACAGCGTCGACGTCGCGCTGCGCCCCGGCGTGCGCTTCCACAACGGCGACGAGATGACCGCCGAGGACGTCGCCGCCTCCTTCGGGCCGGAGCGGCTGATGGGCGGCCCCTCCGGCGCCGCCGCGCGCGTGCCCAACGAGGTCCGCAACTACGGCCGCGCCGTCTATCCCGGCCTCACCACCGAGATCACCGGCCGCCACTCGATCCGCTTCATCACCGAGCGGCCCGATCCGGTGCTGGACAAGCGGCTCGGCCACCGCATCGGCATCGTCGTCAACAAGCGCGCGATCGAGGAGGCGCCGAACTGGCTCGCCTGGTCGCGCAAGCCGATCGGCACCGGGCCGTATCGCATCGCCGAGTTCCGGCCGGACAACATGCTCATCCTGGAGGCCTTCGACGAATACTGGGGCGGCCGCCCGCCGCTGCGCCGCATCCGCTTCGTGGAGGTACCGGAGGTCTCGGCGCGCATCGCGGGCCTGCTCTCCGGCGAGTACCACTTCGCCTGCGACATCCCGCCCGACCAGATTCCCGAGATCGAGCGCAACCGCGGCTTCGAGGTGCTGGGCGGCCTCATCGCCAACCACCGCTTCATCACCTTCGACAAGAACCACGCCCAGCTCGCCGATCCGCGCGTGCGGCGCGCCGTCTCGCTCTCCATCGACCGCGACGCGATCGTGCAGGGCCTCTGGTCCGGCCGCACCGAGGTGCCGCGCGGCATGCAGTTCCCCTTCTACGGCAGCATGTACCTCGCCGACTGGCCGAAGCCGCGCTTCGACCTCGCCGAGGCCCGCCGCCTGCTGCGCGAGGCGGGCTATCGCGGCGAGCCGATCCCCTACCGTCTCCTCAACAACTACTACACCGCCCAGACGCCGACGGCGCAGGTGCTGGTGGAGATGTGGCGCGCAGCGGGGCTGAACGTGCAGATCCAGATGCGCGAGAACTGGGGGCAGATCACCGCCCCCGGCGACCGCGGGCTGCGCGACTGGTCGAGCACCGTCTTCATCGCCGATCCCGTCTCGAACATGCCGAACACCTGGGGCCGGCATGGCTCCTACCAGGCGGGCGGCGAGTGGCGAAACGAGGAGGCCTTCGCCGCCGCCGACGCGCTGGAGGCCGAGATGGACGAGCCCCGCCGTCGCGAGGCGATGCGCAAGCTGCTCACCGTGCTGGAGCATGACGATCCCGCTTATGCGATCCTGCACCAGGCGGCGAACTTCACCGGCAAGCGGCGGGACATCAAGTGGAAGGCCGCGCAATCCTTCCTGATGGATTTCCGGCCGGGGAACTGGGGTGGCTGAGGCGCTGCTCTCCATCCGCGATCTCGCCGTGGCCTTCGGCGGGTCGCCGGCGCTGCGCGGCATCAGCCTCGACGTGCATCCGGGCGAGGCGCTCGGGCTGGTCGGCGAGAGCGGCTGCGGCAAGTCCGTCACCTGGCTGGCGGCGCTCGGCCTGCTGCCGAGGACGGCTGGTATCACCGGCAGCGTGACGCTCCGCGGCGAGGAGATGCTCGGCGCGAGGCCGGCCCGGCTGGACCACCTGCGCGGCGGGACCGTCGCGATGATCTTCCAGGATCCCGCCAGCAGCCTCAATCCGGTGCACCGCATCGGCAAGCAGATCGTCGAGGCGCTGGGGCTGCACCAGGATCTCTCCGGCGCCGCGGCGCGGGCGGAGGCGAAGCGCCTGCTGGACCTCGTCGGCATGCCCGATGCGGCGCGGCGGCTCGACGCCTATCCGCACGAGCTTTCCGGCGGGCAGAACCAGCGCGTGATGATCGCCATGGCCCTCGCCGGCCAGCCCGAGCTGCTGGTGGCGGACGAGCCGACCACCGCGCTCGACGTCACCATCCAGGCGCAGATCCTGGACCTGCTGCAATCGCTGCGGCGCGAGCGGAACATGGCGCTGGTGCTCATCACCCACGACCTCGGCGTCGTCGCCGAGACCTGCGAGCGCGTGGCCGTGATGTATGCCGGCCGCATCGTCGAGGAGGCGCCGGTGGATCGCCTCTTCGCCGCGCCGTTGCACCCCTACGCGCAGGGGCTGCTCGGCGCCCTGCCGCCGCTGGAGGGCGAGCGCCGGCCCCTCACTGCCATCCCCGGCGGCGTGCCGGAGCCCTGGGCCATGCCGTCCGGCTGCGCCTTCGCGCCGCGCTGCCCGCAGGCGCGGCCTGTCTGCGCCGGCGAGATCCCAGGCCTGCGCGCCATGGAGCCGGAGCACCGCGCCGCCTGCCTCCTCGCCCAGCCCGTTCTGGAGCCGGCATGAGCGCGCTGCTGGAGGCGCGCGACCTCGTGCGCCGCTACTGGATGCGCCGCGGCCCCTTCGGCAAGGCGACCGAGGTGCGCGCGCTGGATGGGGTGAGCCTCACGCTGGAGGAGGGCCGCACGCTCGGCCTCGTCGGCGAGAGCGGCTGCGGGAAATCCACCACCGGGCGCCTCGTGCTCGGGCTGGAGACGCCGGATTCCGGCAGCGTGAGCTTCGAAGGCGCGTCCATGCCGGCACCGGGCACCTCCGCCTGGCGCGCCCAGCGCGCGCGGATGCAGATGGTCTTCCAGGACCCGCTCGGCGCGCTGGATCGCCGCCTGACCATCGGCACCCAGGTGGCCGAGCCCCTCGCCATCCATGGCCAGCCTGCGGATGCCGCGCGGGTGGCCTCGCTCCTCACCGAGGTCGGCCTGCGCGAGGACCATGGCGCACGCTACCCGCACGAGCTCTCCGGCGGCCAGCGCCAGCGCGCCGTGCTGGCCCGCGCGCTCGCGACCTCGCCGGACCTGCTGGTCTGCGACGAGCCGATCTCGGCGCTCGACGTCTCGATCCAGGCGCAGGTGATGAACCTGCTCATGGAGCTGCAGGCGCGGCGCGGCATGGCGATGCTCTTCATCAGCCACGACCTGCGCGCCGTGCGGCAGGTGAGCCATCGCGTGGCGGTGATGTATCTCGGCCGCATCGTCGAGGAGGGCGAGCCGGACGCGGTGCTGCACGACCCGGCGCATCCCTATGCGCGCGCGCTGGTCTCGGCCATCCCGCATCCCACGCGGCGCGGCAAGCGCATCCTGCTGACCGGCGACCCGCCCAACCCCGCCGACCGCCCGACCGGCTGCGCCTTCCATCCGCGCTGCTCCGAGGCGATCGCCCGCTGCCGCGTCGAGGCGCCGGCGCTGCTGCGGCGCCCGCAGGACGGCCGGATGGTCGCCTGCCACCTGGCGCACAACCCCGTCGCGAAGGCCGCCTGAGATGCTGCGCTTCCTCGCCTCGCGCCTGTTCCGGGCCGCGCTGACCATCGCCATGGTCGTGACCTTCGCCTTCATCGTGCTGCGGCTTTCGGGCGATCCCGCGCAGATCATCATGGGCGCCGACGCGCCGCCCGAGGCCGTCGCCGCCTTCCGCGCCGCCTGGGGCCTCGACGACCCGCTCTGGCAGCAATATTTTCGCTACTTCGGCGCCATCCTGAACGGCGATCTCGGCCGCTCCATGCGCGACGGGCGCGACGCCATCGCCCTCGTCGCCGAGCGCATCCCGGCGACGCTGGCGCTGACCATTCCGGCGCTGCTCATCAAGCTGGCTATCGGCATCCCCGCCGGCATCGTCGCCGCGCTGCACCGGAACTCCGTCATCGACCGGCTGGTGATGGCGCTGGCCGTGGCGGGCTTCACCGTGCCCTCCTTCGTGCTGGGGCTGCTGCTGGTGCTGGTCTTCGCCGTGCAGCTGGGATGGCTGCCCTCGGGCGGGCAGGAGAGCTGGCGCCACGCCATCCTGCCGGTGATCACGCTCGGCGTCGGCGGCGCGGCGGTGCTCGCCCGCTTCACGCGCTCGGCGATGCTCGAGGTGCTGGGCCAGTCCTACATCCGTACCGCCTCCGCCAAGGGCGTGCCCTGGCGCGCCGTGGTCTGGGGACACGCGCTGCCCAATGCCGCCATCCCGACCGTGACCATCGTGGGCTTCATGGTGGGCAGCCTGATCGCCGGCGCCGTCGTGGTGGAGAGCGTCTTCTCCTGGCCCGGCGTGGGACGCCTGCTGGTGGTGGCTGTGGCGAACCGCGACCTCGCCGTCGTGCAATGCATCCTGCTGCTGGTGGCGGCGACGATGGTGGTCTCGAACCTGGTGGTGGATCTGCTCTACGGCGCCCTCGACCCGCGGCTGCGCGCCAATCCGGGCGGAGCGCACTGATGCCCGAAGCCCCCCTCCTCCCGCCACCCGTCGTCGAGGCGCCGAAGCGCGCGAAGTCCGGGCTGCCGCTGCTCGCGATCTTCGCGCTGGGCTGGCTCGCGCTGATGCTGGCCACCGCGCTGCTGGCCGATGTGATCGCGCCCTATGCCTATACCTCGCTGGACCTGCGCAACCGGCTCTCGCCGCCGATCGGCCTGGGCGGGATCTGGCTCCATCCCCTGGGCACCGACGAGCTCGGGCGGGACGTGTTCTCGCGGCTGATCTACTCCATCCGCACGAGCCTGCTCATCGCCTTCGGCGCCACGCTGATCGGCGCGGCCATCGGCACCTCGCTCGGGCTGCTGGCGGCGCATTTCCGCGGGATCGCGGAGCAGGCGGTGATGGCGCTGGTGGACTTCTCCGCGAGCCTGCCCTTCCTGATCCTCGCGCTCTCGGTGCTGGCATTCTTCGGCAACTCGCTCGGCCTCTTCGTGGCGCTGCTGGGCCTGCATGCCTGGGAGCGCTACGCGCGCATCGCCCGCGGGCTGGCCATTGGCGCCAATGCCCAGGGCTACGCCGCCGCCGTCCGCCAGCTTGGCGCCACGCCCTGGCGCATCTACGGGCGCCACATCCTGCCCAACATCGCCTCGACGCTGATCGTCTCGATGACCCTGGCCTTCCCCGAGATCATTCTGCTGGAGAGCGGGCTCTCCTTCCTCGGCCTCGGCGTCCAGCCGCCGGCGACCTCGCTGGGCTCCATGGTCGGCTACGGCCGCGAGTACCTGACGCGCGCGCCCTGGATCCTGCTCTCGCCCGCAACGGTGATCGTGGTGACGACCTTCTGCGTCTCGGCGCTCGGCGACTGGCTGCGCGACCGGCTGGACCCGACGCTGGGCTGAGCCGGAACGGACCAACCGTTCTAGGAGGCACGCGGGATCCCCCGGATAAGCTCGGCCGTCCGGGTGGAGATGATCATGAACGAGCTGCTGTCCCGCATCCTCGATGAGGTGCACGCCCGACCGGATCGCCATCGAGAAGCTGGACGGAACCGTGGTCGCCGAGCGCTTCGACCCGCGCGATTCTTTCGCCGGCCACCAGATGAGCACGCCATGGGACGGGCTGCATCGCGCCTATTTCAACGGCGAGGCGCTCTGGACCTATCCGACGACGCCCTTCCTGCTCGCCCTGGAGGGCGTCCGGGTCGAGGAGACGGCCCCCTGGCAGGAGGGGCCGGAGACATGCGCGTGCTGCGCGCGCATTTCCCCGGAACGATCGAGACGCACAGCCAGGCGCAGGACTTCTTCTTCGGCGAGGACCTGATGATGCGCCGCCACGACTACCACGTGAACATCGCCGGCGGCTTCCCCGCGGCGCAGCTGACGTCGGACTACGTGGAGGTCCAGGGCATGCGCCTGCCGACGAAGCGCCGCGCCTACACGCGCGGACCGGACCGGCGGCCCATCCTCGACATGCTGATGATCTCGATCGACATGAGCGAGGTTGGCTTCCGGACCTAGGCCGCGGCCCGCAGCGCCGGCCGCCCCTGCAGCGCGGCGCCGTCCATCGCCGGCCCGCCCTGCCCCCGGCCCAGGAAGGCCAGGATGCTCGGCGCCAGGTCGATCGGCGAGGCGGGCGCGGGATCCAGCGCATCGGCGGCGAAGCCCGGGCCTTCGGCGATCATCACCGGCGCCTGCTCGGCCGCGCCGAGGCCGCCATGCTGGCCGCAGCCGAGGCGGTCCGGCTTGCCGCCGGCCGGCTTCGCCACCAGCGCGAGGCCGGGCAGCCCGAAGGCGTTGGGCGCATCGCGGCGCCGCATCGCGACGACACAGACCAGCCCCTCCGCGCCCTGGCGCTGGCCGAAGGCGCGCAGGGATTCGCCCTCCAACAGGCGGCCTGCCCAGGGGCACGAGCGGAGGAAGGCAAGGACCGGCGCGGCGTCGCGGTGGGGCGCCATGTGCACCATGACAGCCGTGCCGTTGGACAGCGCGACCAGCCCATGCTCGGCGCCGGGACGCAGGCCCGCGGCCTCCAGCTCGGCGTCGACGTCGATCACGCCTTCCACCGTCTCGTGGCCATGGTCGGAGCCGGCCAGGACCAGCACCTCGTCGCCCGTGCGGCGGCGGCGCTCCACCGCCTCCAGCACCTCGCCGAGGCGCGCATCGGCGGCGGCGATGGCCGCCCAGGCCTCGGGCGAGCCGGGCGGGTGCGCGTGCTGCGCGGCGTCGGGCTCGCCGAGCCAGAGCAGGCCGAAGGCGGGGCGCCGGCCGGTCGGCAGCACGGCCTCGGCGATGAAGCGCGCGGTGAGCAGCGCGTCGCCGGCGATGCTGAGCGTGATGGCCTCGGGCGGCGCGATCTCGCGATGCGGCGCATGCGCGACGGCACGATGCAGAAGCCAGCCGGCGCGCTCCGGATCATGGGCCAGCGCAGCGCCGGGCGAGACGTTGCTGCAGAGGAAGGCGCCGCCCTCCAGCGCGAGGCGCTCCGCCAGCGTCGGCATGTCGAGGGCGCGGCCGCGCAGGGCCCGGCGCGCGTCGAGAAAGCCCGGCGCGCCGGCGTCGTGCGCGTGCAGCCGCCCCTGCCCGTCCAGCAGCGCGAAGGAATTCCCCAGCAGCCCGTGCCGCGCCGGCAGGCAGCCCGTCGCCGTCGAGGCGGAGACCACGCGCGTCGCCGAGGGGAACATGGAGCGGTAGGTGCCGAAGCGCGTGCCGCGGCGCGTCAGCCGCCAGAGGTTCGGCGTGCGGGCCGACGAGACCGCGTCGCGCCGCAGCCCGTCCAGGATGATCAGAAGGGCGAGGCGCTCGCCGGCTGGGGACATCGCGGATCACCTCCCGAAGCTCCCGTTGGTAGGGCGCGCCGGTGGCAGTGGCGCATCACTTCGATGAAGCTCCCGCGACTCGCGGGCGGCCCATCCGCATCCGCACGGCGGATGCCGGCGACGAATTCGTGCCGGCACCTTGGTGGCCGCGCCGATCGGCGATAGCGTTCCTCATAAGGAACATCCCCGAGGAACTCCATGACCGCCCCCGAACGTCTGCGCGCCCTGCTGGCCAAGCCCGATTTCGTCACCATGCCCGCCGTCTGGGACGGGCTGACCGCCAAGCTCACCGCCGGCGCCGGCTTCGCGACGGCCTTCCTGTCCGGCTCCTGCGTGGCCGCCAGCCGGCTCGGCGGGCCCGACCTCGACCTCATCTCCTTCGGCGAGATGTTCGACAGCTTCAACATGGTGCACGGCGCCGCGCCGGACCTGCTGGTGCTGGCCGATGGCGACCACGGCTACGGCAATGCCATGAACGTGCAGCGCACGGTGCGCGCCTATGGCCGCGCCGGCGCCGCGGCGATCCTCATCGAGGACAAGATCACCCCGCGCGAGCTGACGTCCGCGGGCAAGCCCTGCCTGCCGCGCGAGGAAGCCCGCATGAAGCTCCGCGCCGCCGTGGAGGCCGCGAAGGACTCCGGCATCCTGGTCATGGCGCGCACGGATTGCCGCCCGACCCAGGGCATCGACGAGGCCGAGGCGCGGATCCGCATGTTCTTCGATGAGGGCGCCGACATCCTCTTCCTCGACAGCCCCGCCGACGACGAGGAATTCAAGCGCGCCGTCGCGGCCGCGCAGGGGCGGCCGTCCTTCGCGGTGCTCTCGCCCGGACCGGGGCGGCGCATCCCGAATCGCGAGGAGGCGATCGCGCTCGGCATCAAGATCGGCACTTATCCGACGGGCATGCTCTCGCCCTCGATCGCCGGCGTGAAGGCCGGGCTCGCGGCGCTGCTGGCAGGCGGGGCGGAATCCGCGACGGCGCTGTCGCCGGCGGAGCTGCGCACGACGCTCGGCTACGGCGACTACGACACGCAGGCGAAGCCCTTCCTGCTGAAAGGCTGAGCACGATACGGTTACGGAAGCGGAGAGACATCCGCCCAGGGAGGAAGCAGATGGCCATGCAAAGCAGGCGCTGGTGGTTGCGCGCGGGGGCCGGCGTCGCCGGCGCCGCCGCGCTGTCCGGTCATCCCCTTGCGGCGGACTGGCCGGCACGGGCGGTCACGCTCATCGTCCCCTGGGCGCCGGGCGGTGGCACGGATGCCGTCGGCCGGGCGCTGGGGCTGGCGCTTTCGAAGAACCTCGGCGTGCCGGTGCCGGTGATGAACCGGGCCGGCGGCAACGGCACGGTCGGCCATGTCGCGATCCGCGACGCGGCGCCGGACGGCTACACCATCGGCTTCATCACGCCGCAGCTCATCACCGGGCCGCTGCTGGGCACGGTGCCGATCACCTGGCGCGAGCTGCAGCCGCTCGCGCTGCTGAACACCGACCCGGGCTCGGTCACGGTGGGCGCGGGAAAACCCTGGCGGACGCTGCCGGAGTTCCTGGAGGACGCGCGGCGCAACCCCCGCAGCATCCGCGTGGGCAACAGCGGCCAGGGCGGCTCCTGGCACATGCTCTCGCTCGAGCTGGAGAAGAAGGCGGGGATCGAGCTGATCCACGTGCCCTATGCCAGCGCGGGACCCGCGCTGCAGGACCTGGTCGGCGGCCATATCGACGCGGTGACCTTCAGCGCCGTGGAGGTGCGGGCGCCGGTGGGCGGCGGACAGGCGCGGATGATCGCCGTCGCCGCGCCGGAGCGGATGCGGACCTATCCCAACGTGCCGACGGCCGGAGAGCAGGGCCTGGACCTCGACGTCAGCACCTGGCGCGGCCTCGCGACGTCGAAGGGCACGCCGGCGTCGGTCCTGGCGCGGCTGGAGAGCGCCGTGCAGGCGGCGCTGCAGGACGAGGTCTTCCAGCACTTCATGGCCCAGCAGGGCTTCGGGCTGCGCTTCCTGGACGCGCCGGCCTTCGGGTCCTTCCTCGGCGAGCAGGACACGAAGTACCGGGCGTATTTCGGGCACTAGCTTCGGCGCGCCGGGCGGGAGCAACCTGCCTCCTTCGAGGATCGAGGCGGAGGCTGGGCTTGGAACATCTCTTCGGCGAGGCGGACACGCTGGGCTGGATCGCCCTGAAGGCCGTCCTGCTCTATCTGACGGCGGTGTTCGGATTCCGCCTCGGCGAGCGCCGGACCCTGTCCCAGCTCTCGCCCTTCGACTTCGTGGCGGCCGTCGCGGTGGGGGCCATCGTCGGGCGCGTGCCCAACGCACATGATGCCAGCTACCTCGCGGGCTTCGCCACGCTGGCCGCTGTGCTGCTGACGCACGGCGTCGTCACCAGGCTGCGGCATGTGCCGGCGATGGCGCGCGTCATGGACCGGGCGCCGCATCTGCTGGTGGCCCGGGGCGAGATCCTGGATGGCGAGCTGCGCCGCTGCGGCCTCACGCAGGAGGACCTGCACAGCCTGCTGCGCCAGCAGGGCATCCAGGACCCAGGCGAGGTCCGCTTCGCCGTGCTGGAGTCCCGTGGGCAGCTCTCGATCATCCGCAGCTCCAGCGCCGATCTGCCGGCGCCGGGGCTGATCCAGGGCCTGGTGCGGTAGCCCTCTTGTCTCGGCGCGGGATTCAGGCCGCCGGTCATCCCGCTCCAGCTACGCCTTCCGGATGTTGGTGAAGAGCGGCACGCCCCGCACCATCCCCGTCAGCGATTTCCGGTAGGCGATCGGCTGGATGAACTGGCCGAGCGGAACGAAGAGCGTGTCCTGGAAGGCCTGCAACTGCATCTCGCGCGCGACTGCCTTCTGCGCGTCGGCATCGGGCGCGGTGAAGAACTGCGCGCGCAGCTCCTCGATGCGTGCGCTGGTCGGCCAGCCGGCCGGGCCGCCGTTCACGCCGTTGCCGCGGAGGTAGGAATGCATGGCCGGCGTCATCGCGTCGATGCCGCCGACATAGGTGCAGTAGCAGCTGAACCCGCCGCGCTCGACCGGCTCCTTGCTGGTGGTGCGCGCGCCGATCGTGCCCCAGTCGGCCTGCACGTAGTCCACGTTGAAGCCGAGCCGCACCAGCACGTCGCGCGTCACCTCGCAGACGGCGGTGATGCGCGGCACCTCGGCGGCGGCGAGCATCACCACGCGCTCGCCCTTGTAGCCGGCCGCCGCGAGATCCCGCTTCAGCGCGTCGAAGTCCGGCAGGCCGGAGCGCATGCCGGAATCTGTCTCCATCGGTGAGCCCGGCGAGTACATGCCGACCCGGCTGTTGGCGATGGATTCCTCGTTGCCCACCACCGCACGCATGCAGTCCACCTGGCTGATGGCCGCCAGCACCACGCGGCGGATCGCCACGTTGTCGAAGGGCGGATTGAGGTGGTTGAAGCGGAACTGCCCGAGATAGCCGAAGCGGTCCTTCACCTCGACGGTGATGTCGCGCGAGCGGCGGAGCAGCGGCAGGAGGTCGATCAGCGGCTGCTCGATCCAGTCCACCTCGCCGGCCTGCAGCGCAGAGGCGGCGGAGGCGGGATCGGGCATCACGTTGAAGACGACGCGGTCGAGATAGGGGATGCGCGGGCCGGCGGTGAAGCTCGGCGTGCCGTCCGGACGCGGCTGGTAGCCGGCGTGCTTTTCGTAGACCACGCGCGCGCCGGGGATGCGCTCGTTCGCGACATACCTGAACGGGCCGCTGCCGATGCATTCGGGCATCTGGCGATAGGGGTCGGTCGCGGCGATGCGGGCCGGCATCATGGCGCAGACCAGCGAGCTCGGGCGTGCCAGCGCATCCGGCAGCGCGGGGAAGGGCCGCTTGAGGCGGAAGACGATGGTGCGGTCGTCGGGCGCGCTCAGCTCGTCGGTCGCGGCGAGGAGCTGCTGGCCAAAGGCGTCGCGCTTGCCCCAGCGGTTGATCGAGGCGACGCAGTCGCGCGCCAGCACGCGCTCGCCGTCGTGGAAGACCAGGCCGTCGCGCAGCTTCAGGGTCCAGAGCCGGCCGTCCTCGGCGACGACATGGCCCTCGACCATCTGCGGCCGCGCGACGAGGTTCTCGTCCACGCCATACAGCGTGTCGAAGACGGCGAGCGCGGAGGTGCGCGTCGCATAGGTGCTGCTCCAGATCGGATCGGGCGAGGCGACGTCGGCATAGGGGACGAAGTTCAGGGTCGTCCGCGCCTGTCCCTGTGCGATGCGGGGTGTTACCAGCGGGGCGGTGGTGAGAGAGGCGGCGGCGACAAGCAGGCTGCGTCGATGCATGGCTCAAGTCTCCCGGTTGGAAGAATTGTGCGATGCAATATTCGTGCCGAAACGGACCTAAAGCGGGATGACCGGAGGCGCGAAGGCGCCGGAGGTCCGAATCCCGCGACAATACAAAGGACTGGATCATGATGAGTGAGCGGATGCGAACTCGTCTGATCCAGTGTGTATCAGCCGCGCGCGAGGGCCGCCGGGAGGTCCGCGAGGTCGAGGCCGGCGAGCAACGGATTTTCGCGCAGCCCCTGCCCCCACAAGGTCTCCAGCATCGTCACGGTCGCCGAGGTCACCGGCATGGGCTGGCCCACCGCCGCCGCCACGGCGAGGTAGAAGGCCAGGCCGTAGGGCACATCCTCGGTGACGTAGCGCGTGGCCATGTCGGTCGGCCCGGCGACGAAGCCGCGGCCCCGCTCGATCGCGAGCGCCATCTCGTGCAGCCTGCCGCGCGGCACGCCGTTGGTGCGGTGGAAGGCCTCGGCCATGCTCGGCGGGCGATGGCCGAAGCGCGCGGCCAGCGCGTCGCGCTCGGCGCCCAGCGCGTCCATCACGCGGCAGACGGCCTCGGTCATGAGGCCGTACTGCCCCCAGGACTCGCGGGTCTCGATCCGCGTCACATTGCCCAGGGCGAGGGCAGCATGCGCGATCGGGTTGGTGTTGATGAAGGCAGCCGCGAGCGCGTCCGGCACGGTCGGCCAGCGGTTGCCGAAGAGCGCCTCGGCCAGCGCGGCCAGTCCGGGCGCGGCGGCGCCGGGGACCGCGCCCATCTCCGCCTCGGCCCGGATGGCGGCGATGCGCACACGGTCCGGAGCGAGCCGGCGTCCCGTGACCGGCGTGGTCGCCATGGCACCGACCGGCGCGCCCGGGCCGCGCAGCCGCGCGAAGGCGAGCGGCGCCAGCGAGGCGGCGGGCGAGATCAGCAGCGGCAGGGTCCGGGGGATCGCGGCGGCGATGCGCGGCAGCAGGCCGGGCAACGCATAGGCCGGCACCGTCAGCAGCGCGACGTCGGCTCCGGCGAAGGCCTCGTCCAGCGTGGCGGCGACGGCGACGGGAAAATCGCCCTCCAGCAGGCCCTCGGCGTGGAGCCGGCCCTCGAGGCCGCGCGTCCCGGCACCGGAGGGGGACCAGATCACCGCCTCATGGCCGCGGCTCGCCGCCAGGGCCGCGCAGGCCGGGCCGATGGCGCCCGCCCCCAGGATCGCCAGACGCATCACGCCTCTCCTTCCACCCGCGCAGCCGGACGGCGCCGAGTCCTGATCTCCATCAGGAGCGCAGCCCCTCGTCCCGCGCAAGGTCGCGCCGTTCACGACAGGCGTCATGGAACTCTCACCACCCCGCCCGCGCGGGGCGGTGAGACCGGTGATAGGCTGGGCGCCAGGGCTTTTCCGCCCCCGGGCTCCAGTCGGGGACGAAGCCTTCGCCGGGACGCGGCGCCACTGCTGAGGAAGATGCCATGAACGAATCGGTGCCCACGCTGTCCCTCCAGGCGCTCCACGACAGCCTCCCCGGGGCCGCGAGGCCGATCGGCGCGCCGCGGAAGCGCCCGGCCTGAAGGAGCAGGACATGGAACCGACAGGCCATCCGGTGCTGGCCGGCCAAAGGGCGCTCGTGGTCGGCGTCGCGAACGAGCATTCGATCGCCTATGGCTGCGCCAGGGCCTTCCGCGAGGCCGGCGCCGGCCTCGCCCTCACCTACCTGAACGAGAAGGCGAAGCGCTTCGTCGAGCCGCTCGCGACCGATCTGGGGGCGGAGATCCTCGCGCCGCTCGACGTCTCCGTGCCCGGCCAGCTGGAGGCCGTCTTCGACACGGTGCGCGAGCGCTGGGGCCGGCTCGACATCCTGGTCCACTCCATCGCCTTCGCGCCGAAGGAGGACCTCCAGGGCGGGCTGCTGAACTGCTCCGCCGAGGGCTTCGCCAGGGCGATGGACATCTCCTGCCACTCCTTCGTGCGCATGGCGAAGCTAGCGGCCCCGCTGATGGCCGAAGGCGGCACGATGTTCGCCATGAGCTACTACGGCGCCACGCGGGTGGTGCCCAACTACAACGTGATGGGCCCGGTGAAGGCCGCGCTGGAGGCCTCCTGCCGCTACCTGGCACACGAGCTCGGCCACCAGGGCATCCGCGTGCACGCCATCTCGCCGGGGCCGCTGAAGACGCGCGCGGCCTCCGGGCTGAAGGATTTCGACCTGCTCCTCGTCGAGGCGGCGCAGCATGCGCCGCTCGGCCAGCTCGCGGACATCATGGATGTCGGCTTCACCTGCACCTACCTCGCCACGAAGCATGCGCGGCGCGTCACCGGCGGCACGATCTACGTCGACGGCGGCGCCAACATCGTCGCCTGAACCCGGAGCCCGACCGCATCATGGCCAAGCCGGAACACCGTCCGCGCTACGACCAGCTCATCGCCGCCTGCGCCCGGCTGCCGCCGACCTCGGTGGCCGTGGTCCATCCCTGCGACGCGTGCTCGCTGGAGGGCGTGCTGGAGGCGCGGAAGCTCGGCCTCATCGCCCCGGTCCTGGTAGGGCCGCGCGCGAAGATCCTGGCCGCCGCGGACAAGGCCGGGCTCGACATCGCCGGCATCCCCCTCGAGGACGCCCCGCACAGCGACGCCGCGGCCGAGGCCGGCGTCGCGCTGGTGCGCGCGGGGCGGTGCGAGGCGCTTATGAAGGGCAGCCTGCACACGGACGAGCTGCTGCGCCCGGTGGTCGCGAAGGACGGCCTGCGGACCAAGCGCCGCATCAGCCACTGCTTCATCATGGACGTGCCGGGCCACGACGTCCCGCTGATCATCAGCGACGCCGCGGTCAACATCGCGCCGACGCTCGCCGAGAAGGCCGACATCACGCAGAACGCCATCGACCTCGCCCATGCGCTGGGCTTCCCGGTCGTGCGCGTGGCCATCCTCTCGGCGATGGAGACGGTCAATCCCGACGTGCCCAGCACGCTGGAGGCGGCGGCGCTGTGCAAGATGGCCGATCGCGGGCAGATCACCGGCGCCGTGCTGGACGGGCCGCTGGCGCTGGACAACGCGATCAGCCTCGCGGCAGCGGAGACCAAGCACATCGTCTCGCCCGTGGCCGGCCAGGCCAACGTGCTCATCGTGCCGAACCTGGAGGCCGGCAACATGCTGGCGAAGAGCCTCACCTTCCTCGCGGGCGCCACGGCCGCCGGCATCGTGCTCGGCGCCCGCGTGCCGATCATCCTGACCAGCCGCGCGGACAGCCTGACGACGCGCATCGCCTCCTGCGCCGTGGCCGCGCTCGCCGCCGCCGCGCGCCGCGCGGACCCGGTCGCGGCCGTGGCGGGCTGAGCGATGGAGGACTGCCTCATCGTCGTGAACGCGGGCTCCTCGAGCATCAAGTTCGCGGTCCATGCCGCCGCGGCGCCCTTCCGGGAGCTGCTGCGCGGCCTGATCGAGGGCATCGGCACCGCGCCGCACCTGCGCCTGCGCGACGCAGCCGGCGCCACCCTGCTGGAGCGCCGCTTCCCGCCGGAGGGCTTCGACCACGCCGCGGCCATGCGGGTGATGCTGGAGCTCCATCCGGAGGCGATGGCCGGGCTGAAGCCGCGCGGCTTCGGGCATCGCGTCGTGCATGGCGGCATGGGCTTCTCCGGCCCCGTCCTCGTCGATGCCGCCGTCCTCGCGGCGCTGGAGGCGCTGTGCCCGCTGGCGCCCCTGCACCAGCCGCACAACCTGGCGCCCATCCGCGCGCTGGCGGAGCTCGCGCCGGAGCTGCCGCAGGTCGCCTGCTTCGACACGGCCTTCCACCGCAGCCAGGCCGAGATCGCGCAGGCCTTCGCCCTGCCGCGCGCGCTGAGCGAGACCGGGATCCGCCGCTACGGCTTCCACGGCCTCTCCTACGAGTTCATCGCCGGCCGCCTGCCGGAGCTCGATCCGGCGCTGGCGGCGCAGCGCGTGATCGTCGCGCATCTGGGCAACGGCGCGAGCCTCTGCGCCATGCAGGGCGGCCGCAGCGTCGCCAGCACCATGGGCTTCACCGCCCTGGACGGGCTGATGATGGGCACACGCTCGGGCACCATCGATCCGGGCGTGCTGATCCACCTGATGGACATCAAGGGGATGGACGCGCGCGCGCTGGAGCGGCTGCTCTACCGCGAGTCGGGGCTGCTCGGCGTCTCTGGCATCTCGTCGGACATGCGGACGCTCCGCGCCTCCACCGACCCCAGGGCCGCGGAGGCGACGTCGCTCTTCACCTACCGCATCGTCCGCGAAGTCGGCTCCCTGGCCGCCGCGCTGGGCGGGCTCGACGCGCTCGTCTTCACGGCCGGCATCGGCGAGAACGACGCGGCCACGCGGGCGGAGGTCGTGGCGGGCTGCGCCTGGCTCGGCCTTCGGCTGGACGAGGCGCGCAACCGCGCGGGGAACGGCCGGATCACCGCCGAGGGCTCCGCCGTCGCCGCCTGGGTCGTGCCCACCGACGAGGAAGCCATGATCGCCCGCCACACGGATGCGGTGCTGCGGGGCGTTCCGGGCTGACGGCGCAAGGGACGGAATTGCGGAAAGAGGAGCAGGAAGATGGATCCGAGCGAGTTCACGGCCGCCGGAATCAAGGTGCGGCTGCAGCGCAAGCGCGAGGAGAAGCTGGCGGCGGAGCTCGCCGAGCACGAGGCGCATGAGGCGAACCACCGGGCGCTCCGCGAGGCCTTCGAGAAGGTGCAGGTTCCGCCGGACGCCATGCAGCGCGTCATGCGGCTGGTGGAGCGCGCCCTGGAGGACGGGCACAAGGAGGCGCAGGTCTACCGCTTCTCCAGCGACTTCATGAAGGACAACGGCCGGTCGCTGACCTCGCTGTACGGCGACTGGACGCAGGAGCTGACGGGCGGGGCGGCGCGCGCCTACGAGTTCTTCCAGCGGGAGCTCGAGCCGCGCGGCTTCCTGCTGCGGGCGCGCATCGTCGAGTACAAGGACGGCATCCCCGGCGACGCCGCGCTGTTCCTCGCCTGGGAGGAACCGCCGAAGCCATAGGCTCCGGGACCCACATGCCAGTCGGGCGGGGTGACCGCCCCTACCGTCGCCACGGCGCGCTGCGCCAGAGCCTGCCGTAGAGCTCCGCCTGTTCCGCCACGAAGCGCGTCATCGCGGCCTGGCCCATGTGCCGGACGATGAGGTAGTCGCGATCGGCCAGGGCGCGGAACGCGGGATCCTCGGCGGTGGCGCGCACGGCCTCCTCCCAGCGCCGCTGCATGGGCGCGGGCGTCGCGGCGGGGAGAGCGAAGCCGCGGGCGGAGCCGGCGGTGGTGGGAAAGCCCTGCTCGACGGCGGTGGGCAGGTCCGGCGCCCGCTCCCAGCGCTGCGCCTCCAGCAGCGCCAGCACGCGCATCTGCCCCTGCACATGCGCGGGCACCGTGAGGCTGACGGTGGAGACGAAGCCGGCCACGTGCCCGCCTTGAACCAGCTGCATCGCCTGGCTGGCGCCCTGGGTCGGGATCCAGGTGAAGCGCACGCCGGCCGCGCGCTCGAAGCCCATGAGCGCCAGGTGCGGCGCGCTGCCGACACCGACGCCGGCCATGGCAATCTCCTCCGGCTTCCGGCGCGCCTCCTCCACGAGCTCGCCCAGCGTCCGCCAGGGCGCCTGCGGACCGACGGTGAGGGTATAGGGCTCGTCCGTCAGCAGGCCGACATAGGCGAAGCTGTCGGTCCGGTAGCGCGGCGCGCTGTCGTAGAGCGCCGTCACAAGCGCCGGGAAGGAGACAAGCGCGGCGTTGCGGCCATCGACCGGCACGCCCAGCATCTCGTGGAGCATGATCATCCCGCCGGCGCCGGGCTTGTTCACGACGATGAGAGGCCCGAGGCCGAGGTAGCGCTCGAGGAAGGGCTGCGCCATGCGGGCGGCAAGGTCGATATTGCCGCCCGGCGCGAAGCCCACCATCAGCTGCACGCTGCGCTCCTGGGCCAGGGCCGGCGTGGCCAGCGGGACGGCGAGCAGGGCGCGGCGATAGGGCATGGCTCAGGCTAGCATCGTAACGATCCCCAGGGGCAACCCACTTCGGCAAGCGGTTGTGACGCCCCGCGCCGCTGCTAAGCTTTCCCGCGCACAGCCCGAGGCCAGCCCATGCTCCGCTTCAGCAACTTCCTCTTCCCCGAAAGCCGCGAGCCGGAATTCGACGCGCGCGTCATCGACGAGAGCCTGGCCGAGGCGCGGCTCTGCGACGAGCTGGGCGTGGAGGTGCTGTGGCTGGCCGAGCATCACTTCGACGGCAACTGCGCCTATGTCGACCCCGTGAGCTTCGCCGCCGCCGTGCTGGCCTGCACGAAGCGCATCAAGGTCGGCTTCGCGGTGGCGCAGGTCTCGCTGCACCATCCGATGCGGTTGGCCGAGCAGATGTCGCTGCTGGACAACATCTCCAAGGGCCGCGTGATCGTGGGGCTCGGCCGCGGCACGGCCTACAACGTCTACGAGTACCAGGGCTACGGCATCGCCGCCGAGGAGGCGGGCGAGCGCTACGAGGAGGCGGAGGGCATCATGCTCCGCGCCTGGACCAGCCCGGACGGCTTCCACCACGAGGGCCGCTTCTGGACGCTGAACGTGCCGCGCCTGCGGCCCCTGCCCTACACGAAGCCGCATCCCACGGTGATCCGCGCGGCCTCCTCCGAGGAGGGGGCGCTGCACCTGGCGCGGCGCGGGCTGCCCTTCCTGATGAACGTGCAGTCGCTGGAGACGACGCGGCAGCGGCTGGCGCGCTATGCCGCGACGATGGCGGAGACGGGGTTCGATGCCGCGCATGTGACGAAATGCCTGTCTGAGAGCTGGGTCTGGCGCAACGTCGTGGTGGCTGAGACGGACGAGGAGGCGCGGCGGATCGGCATCCCGGCCTTCGAGGAGATGCAGGCGCACCGGCAGAGCCTCCGGGCGAAGATCTACGCCGAGCAGGGCATCATGATGAAGAAGGAGGTCTCGCTCGCCGCGCGGGTGGATCCCGAGCATGCGCTGATCTGCGGCTCGCCGGAGACGGTGGCCGCGCGCATGGCACAGCTCGACGCGACCGGGGTGGGCGGGGTGATCGGGTCCTTCCGGCTCGGGCCCATGGCGGCGGATGTCGCGGCGCGGTCGATCGGGCTGTTCATGGCGGAGGTGGCGCCGCGGTTTGCCGGGCCGGTGCCGCTGGCGGCGGAGTGAGGCCAATGGCTGACACCGCCTTTGTAGGCTGCATGCAGGTATGGATAAGATGCCTCTTCCCATGGTGCCAGTTGCTCAGTGGTTTATCGCGAACTCTGTCCCTGCCATCCGCCGCAAGCTCCTGCTTGAGAATGCGCCGCCCCCAGAAGCAATCATCGACCGCTTCTCGTCCACCGCGCTTCAGGAAGCTGAGGCCGGAACGCTCGATCTCTTCTGGCAGGAAGCAGACTGCCAGCTAGGCTTCTTTCGCATCGAGGTGACCTGCCCTCTAACCGGCGAACTCTTCGACTGGCTTTTCAACGGCCGCAGCAGCTACCGCGCTGCGTACTGGCTGTCCGTTGATGATGGACGCCGCTTCAACGATCAGCTTGTTCAGGCAGTCGAGAGTGCATGTGAGATCGCTTGGCGTGCGGACGCTGCGGGTCCTGTCCCCTGGGGCGACGCGCGACGCTCCCTGCTGGGCGTAGACAGCAAGCTTTGGGCGCCCGAGAAGGCAGGGGATTGGGGCGATTACAATCTACTGATGCCAGAGCGTTGGCGTGACGACGGCTATAACAACGGCACACAGCTGCCGATGCCAAACCCGCCTCGCATCGAAATCAAAGGCACCTTCATGGACCCAAGAGGGGATGTGTGGCTGTCCAGGAAGAAGGCCCGCCGGCACGAACTTATTCACGAGACGGGCTTTACGTGAACGCCGATCTGACGGCTTGCGGGACTTGAAGCCTATTCCCTAAGGCGTCAATCGGTCGGATGGCGAGCACGCCTATATGGAACTGGCGGACAGGGTGGGATTCGAACCCACGGTAGGCTTGCACCTACTCCGGTTTTCGAGACCGGCGCGATCGACCACTCCGCCACCTGTCCTGGCCGGCGCGCCGTATAGGCTGAGGCCGCCTCTTGCGCAACGGGGCCAGCAAGACGACTTGACTCAAACCCGCCCTCCCCCCTAAACGGCCCCTCCCGGGCGGCGCATGCGTGTCGCCCGAGGTCGTTCATGGGGGTTCTTCTCCCGGCAAGCGGCCGAAATCTTTTCAAGTTTCACGGGCAGTTCGCTCTCGCGGGCGGCCCCAAGGACGCGTGTGATGACCTTCGCAGTGATCCGTACCGGCGGAAAACAGTACCGGGTGACGCCGAACGCGGTGCTCGCCGTCGAGAAGCTCGAGGCCGAGCCCGGCTCGACCGTCACCTTCCACGAGGTGCTGGCCCTGGGCGGCGAGGCCGGGCTGCAGCTCGGCGCGCCGACCGTGCCGGGCGCGACCGTCACCGCGACGGTCATCGACCAGAACCGCGGCGACAAGGTGCTGATCCTCAAGAAGCGCCGCCGCAAGAACAGCCGCCGCAAGCGTGGCCACCGGCAGATGCAGACCGTTCTGCGCATCGCCACCATCGCGGCGTAAGGAGCTACAGAGATGGCACATAAAAAGGCAGGCGGCTCCTCGCGCAACGGGCGCGACTCGCCCGGCCAGCGGCTTGGCGTGAAGAAGTTTGGCGGCGAGCACGTGCTGGCCGGCAACATCCTCGTCAAGCAGCGCGGCACGAAGATGAAGCCGGGCCGCAATGTCGGCCTGGGCCGCGACCACACGATCTTCTCGCTGGTCGAGGGCCACGTGAAGTTCGAGCGCAAGGCGGAGGACCGGGTCCACGTCTCCGTCGAGCCCATGAAGCAGGCTGCCGAGTAAGTCTGCGCTTCCTCAGAAGTACGGCAGCGGGGGCCCTCGTGGCCCCCGTTTTGCGTTTGAAGGCCCATCATGAAGTTCCTCGACGAAGCCAAGGTGTTCATCAAGTCGGGTGACGGCGGCGACGGCGTCATCGCCTTCCGACGCGAGCGCTTCATCGAGTTCGGCGGGCCGGACGGCGGCAATGGCGGCCGCGGCGGCAACGTCTACGCCGAGGCGGTGGAGGGGCTGAACACCCTCATCGACTACCGCTACGCGCAGCACTTCAAGGCCCGCAAGGGCGGCAACGGCGCGGGCAGCGACCGCACCGGCGCCGGCGCCGACGACGTGGTGATGAAGGTCCCCGTCGGCACGCAGATCCTCGACGAGGACAAGGAAACCCTGATCGCGGACCTCGACGCGCCGGGCAAGCGCGCGCTGCTGGCCAAGGGCGGCGACGGCGGCTTCGGCAATGCCAACTTCAAGAGCTCCACCAACCGCGCCCCCCGCCGCGCCGACAAGGGCTGGCCGGGCGAGGAGAAATGGGTCTGGCTGCGGCTGAAGCTCATTGCCGATGCCGGGCTGGTGGGGCTGCCCAACGCGGGAAAATCCACCTTCCTCGCCGCCGCCTCGGCCGCGCGGCCGAAGATCGCGGACTACCCCTTCACGACCCTGCATCCGCAACTCGGCGTCGTCAGGCTGAACGCCACGGAGGAGTTCGTGCTGGCGGATATCCCCGGCCTGATCGAAGGCGCCAGCGAGGGCGCGGGCCTCGGCACGCGCTTCCTCGGCCATGTGGAGCGCTGCCGCGTGCTGCTGCACCTCGTGGACGGCAGCCAGGCCGACCCGGCCGCCGCCTACCGCATGATCCGCAACGAGCTCGCGGAATACGGCGGCGGGCTGGACGAGAAGCCCGAGATCGTCGTGCTGAACAAGCTTGATGCGATGACGCCGCAGGCCAAGGCCTCGCGCGTGAAGGCTCTGGAGAAGGCCTGCGGAACCAAGGTGATGCTGGCCGCGGGTGCCACCGGCGAGGGCGTGCCGGCGGTGCTGCGCGCCGTGATGGACCGCGTCCGCGCGAAGTAGGCGTTCACCCTTTCTGCACCCGCGCTCCGGCACCTTGCGCGACCAGCCGGGGTGCGCTCCTGTTCCCGTCCGGTCAGTGGGAAGCGGCATGACTTTTCTGAAGCTTGCGAGTCGGCGACGGGCCGCGCGGAAGCGGTCGTGATGCAGCCGATCTGCCTGAGCTTCGACAATGGGCCGGAGCCGGAGGTGACGCCCGGCGTGCTGGACGTGCTGGCGCGCCGCGGGCTGGCGGCGACCTTCTTCGTCGTCGGCCAGAAGCTGCGCGCGCCGGGCGCCTTTGCCCTCGCCGAACGGGCGAAGGCGGAGGGACATCGCATCGGCAACCACACCCTGACCCACGGCGCGCCGCTCGGGGGCCGCAGCGCGGCGGAGGCGGTGGCCGAGATCGCCGAGACCGATGCCTTGATGGGCCCGCTGCATGGGCCGGATCGGCTGTTCCGCCCCAACGGCGGAGGCGGCCTGATCGGGCCGCATCTGCTGAATGCGGCGGCGCTGGAATATCTCGTGGCGCACCGGCATACGGTCGTGTTGTGGAATGCGGTGCCGGGCGATTTCCGCAACCCGGAAGGCTGGCCCGTGACCGCGCGCACCATGATCGAGACGGCGGAACAGCCGGTGCTGCTGGTGCTGCATGACATGCCGAACGGCGCCATGCGGCATCTCGACCGCTTTCTCGGCGGCCTGATCGACGCCGGCGCCGTCTTCACGCAGGAGCCGCCCGAAGCCTGCGTGCCGTTGCGCCGCGGCGTCGATCAGGGCGATATCGCGCGCTACGTCACAGAGGAAACAACATGAGCATCCTGTCCCGTCGCCGCTGGCTGAGCGGCATGGCGCTGCTGCCGGTGGCCGCCTCCGCGCAGCCCGCCGCCTGGCCGGATCGTCCGGTGCGGCTGGTGGTGCCCTTCGCGCCGGGAACGACGACGGACACGCTCGGCCGGCTGCTGGGCAACTTCCTCTCGCAGCGGCTCGGCCAGCCGGTGATCGCGGAGAACCGCTCCGGCGCCGGCGGCAGCGTGGGCGCGGCTGCGGTGGCGCGCTCCGCGCCGGACGGGCTCACGCTGCTGCTCGGCACCATCGGCACCCACGCGGTGAATCCGAACATCGTCCGCGACGTCGGCTACGATCCGGTGCGGGACTTCGCGCCGATCTCCACCTATGTGCAGACGCCGGTCGTGCTCGGCGTGCGGCCCGGGCTCGGCGTTTCCAGCGTGACGGAGCTGGTGGCGCTGGGGAAGCGGCGCAACCTGACCTTCGCCTCGGCCGGCATCGGCACCACCGGGCATCTCTCCCAGGCGATGTTCAACCTGCGCGGCGGCGTCGACACCACCCATGTGCCCTATCGCGACGGCGCGCAGGCGGTGACGGACCTGATCGCCGGCCAGGTGGACGCGATGTTCTACCACCCGCTCGGCTTCCTGCCGCACATCCAGGCCGGCACGATCCGGCCCCTGGCGGTGACCGGCCGGGCGCGCAGCCCCGTGCTGCCGGAGGTGCCGGTGATGGCCGAGGCCGGCCTCGCCGATTTCGTCGTGGAGGGCTGGTGGGCGATCTACGCGCCGGCCGGCACGCCGGCGCCCATCGTCGCGCGGCTGAACGGGCTGGTGAACGCGGCGCTGACCGATGCGGACACGCTCGCCGCGCTGCAGCGCCAGGGCGTGCAGCCGATGGGCGGCACGGCGGAGGCCCTGGCCGACCTGACGCGGAGCGAGGTGACGACCTGGCGCGCCGTGATCCGCGCGGCCGGGATCACGGCGGATTGATGCGAGGGGCCCTGCCCTCGGTTGTCTCGCCTTCGGCGCCAACCCCCGCCAGGGCTTTTGGCCCTGGACCCTTCAACTGATCGAAGATCCAAGAAACTGAGTTTCTTGGTGGGGGAGTTTGAGGGGGCAACGCCCCCTCAAGGTCACCGCCTTCGGAACCGCTCCACCGCGCTCACCAGCGCCGTCCGGATGCCCGGCTCCAGCGCCGAGTGCCCCGCATCGGGCACCACCGTCAGCCGCGCGCGCGGCCAGTTGAGGGCCAGCTCGAAGGCCGTCTCGGCCGGGCAGACCATGTCGTAGCGGCCCTGAATGATCTCGGCCGGGATCTGCGCGATGGACTGCATGCCCGCCAGCAGCCCGCCCTCGCGGAGGAAGAGCTTGTGCGCGAAATAGTGCGCCTCGATCCGTGCAAGGCCCAGCGCCGTGCGGTCCTGCGCGAAGGAGGCCACCGTCTCCGGGCTCGGCAGCAGGGTGGAGCAGCTGCCCTCGTAATGGCTCCAGGAGCGCGCCGCGAGCAGGTGCACCGAAGGGTCGGGATCGGTCAGGCGGCGCAGATAGGCGCCCAGCAGGTCGTGCCGCTCGGCCTCGGGGATGTGCTCGGCGAAGGCGGCCCAGGCGTCGGGGAAGAAGCGGCGCAACCCGTGCAGGAACCAGTCCACCTCCTCGTCACGGCCGAGGAAGACGCCGCGCAGCACGCAGCCCGTCACGCATTGCGGATGCGCCTGGGCATAGGCCAGCGCCAGGGTCGAGCCCCAGGAGCCGCCGAAGAGCAGCCATTTCTCGAGGCCGAGGAAGCGCCGCAGCGTCTCGATGTCCTCGACCAGGTGCGGCGTGGTGTTGGCCTTGAGCTCGCCGAGCGGGCGGGAGCGGCCGGCGCCGCGCTGGTCGAAGACGATCAGCCGCCAATGCGCCGGGTCGAAGAAGCGGCGATGCACCGCCCCCGCGCCCGCGCCGGGGCCTCCATGGAGGAAGAGCACGGGCTGGCCCCGCGGATTGCCGACCTGCTCCCAGTACATGACGTGGCCGTCGCCCAAAGGCAGCAGGCCCGTCTCGAAGGGGGCTATGTCGGGGAAAAGATCGCCGCGCGGCATTGGGTTCCGGTTCAGGGGCCGAAGTGAAGCGGCGTCAATGTAGGTCAGACGGCGCGCGGCCTCCAGAGCCAATCATGAAATCAGGGGGCGCGCCGCTCCAGCAGCATGAGCCCGTCGAGCTGCGGCGCGCTCGACCAGTCCAGCGTCCGGCCAGCCAGCCGGTCGAAGCCCAGCCGGTCGGCGACGTGCAGGAAGACGTCGAGGCTGCCGAAATTCCGCCAATGGGTGTTCTGGTGGTAGAAGCCGCCCGGGTTCTGCCGGTTGTTCGAGACATGCAGCAGTGCCCGCCCGCCGGGCCTGAGCACGCGATGCGTCTCCCTGAGGTAGTCGATCACGTCCAGCAGCTCGAAATGCACCATGGCGTCGTAGCAGAAGACGGCGCTGTAGCCGCCGTCCTCGCAGCCCGGCAGGTCGTTCCCGGAATTGACGATGTACCGGACCTTGTCCTGCCCCGCGAAGCGCGCGCGGCAGGCCTCGATGTTGCGGGGCTCGAAGTCGATGAGCGTGACCTCGCCCGCCTGGTCCAGGATCTGCGCGGTGTGGCGGCCATGGCCGCAGGCCAGCTCGATCACCCGCGTGAGGTCCAGCCGGCGGAACAGCGGCAGGAAGGCGCTGCCGGTGCCCCAGAAGGTGCTGAGCCACGCCTCGGCGTCGCGATAATAGGGCGCCTCCGTCCAATCCATCCCGATGGCGCGGCGCATCTCGGCGTTGCGGTCGCCCATGAAGAAACGGCTCCTCGGCCAGGAAGGCGCGAAAGTTAGGCGTTGCTGCGCCGCACCGGAACCCCGGGGGATCGCGGATGGATGAAGAATGATGCGGCCCGGCGCGCTTTTGCCCCTTCGCCAAACGCCATCTCTTCCCTAATTTAGGGGAAATGTCACAACCGCGGCCCGCACAGAGTTCTGCTTCCGTCGCCTCGCGCGATGCTGTCTGCGGCGTCTGCGGCACCGAGAGCCGCCAGAACCCCTTCCGGCCCGGAGCGCCCGAGCAGGCGCCGGACCTCGACCTTCGGCCCGGCCACCCCGTGCGCGGGACGATGCCGCGCTGGCTGCAGCAATGCCCGCATTGCGGCTATGCGGCGCCCGACATCACCCAGGCGCATCCGGCCGCCGCCCAGGCCGTGGGCGCGGCCAATTTCCGCGCGCTGCTGAACGACGCTTCGCACCCGCCGCTGGCCCGGCGCTTCCTCGCCTGGGCGCTGGTGCTGGAGGAAACGGGCGCGCTGCACGCCGCCGCCGAGGCCACGCTGCACGCGGCCTGGACGGCGGACGACCTGGGCAAGCTCGACCTCGCGCGGTCCTGGCGGCTGGAGGCCGTGGCGCTCTGGCGCAGCGGGCCGCCGCTCGACGCCGAGCAGACGGTGCGCATCGTCGACGCGCTGCGCCGCGCCGAGGAATGGGACGACGCGGCCAACACCGCCCGCGCCCTGCTGCGCGACGACCCGCCCGAGGCGGTGGCGCAGGTGCTGCTGCTGGAGCTCCGGCTGATCGAGGCCGAGGACACCACGCGCCACAGCGTGGCGACCGCCCTGCCCCCGCCGCTCCGGCGGCCGCATGTGGCGCACCAGAAGAGCATCAAGCGCGGCGAGGGCCTGCGTGGCTGGATCAAGCGCCTGCTCGGGCGTTGACCTTTCGGCTTCGGCGGTCGATAGGTTATAAAGTAACATTCTTCGAGTGCCCGATGCACCGCCGTACCCTGCTGGCCGCCACGGCCGCCCTCCCCCTCGCCTCCCTTGGCGCCTCCCTTGGCGCCTCCCTCGGCGCCGCGCGCGCGCAGGCTTCCGTGCCGGCTGTGGCCTCCTTCTCCATCCTCGGCGACATGCTGCGCGAGGTCGGCGGCGATCGCCTGGCGGCGCAGGTGATCGTCGGGCCGGACATGGACGCACACCACTTCCAGCCGCGCCCCTCGCATGCCGAGGCGCTGCGCGGCGCACGGATCGCGATCCGCAACGGCGCCGGCTTCGACGCCTGGTTCGACCGGCTGCTGTCCTCGACGCGCTTCGCCGGCGTGGCGGTGACGGCGACCGAGGGCGTGGCACTGCGGCCGGCCTCAGGCGGCCACGGCCATGGCGGGCAGGACCCGCATGCCTGGCAGGACGTGCGGCTCGCCATCCAGTACGTGCGTAACATCGAGGCCGGGCTGACCCGCGCCGATCCCGCCGGCACGGAGGCCTACCGCTCCCGCGCTGCCGGCTATGCCGCACGGCTGGAGGCGCTCGACGCATGGATCCGCGCGCAGGTCGCGACCGTGCCCGAGGCGCGGCGCGTGGTCGTCACGAGCCATGAGGCCTTCGGCTATTTCGGCGCGGCCTATGGCGTGAGCTTCCGGGCGCCGCAGGGCGTTTCCATGAGCGCCGAGCCTTCCGCCCAGCAGGTGGCGACGCTGATCCGGCAGATCCGCGCCCAGGGCGTCACCGCCGTCTTCCTGGAGAACATCGGCAGCCCCGCCACGCTGCGGCGCCTCGCCGAGGAGGCCGGCGTGCGGATCCGCGGCCGGCTCTATGCCGACGCGCTCTCCGCGACCGACGGCCCGGCCGCGAGTTACGAGGCCATGATGCGATACAATGTCGGGCTGCTGGTCCCCGCGATGCGCGGGGATGGCTGATCTCGCGGCCCTGCGCGAGGAGCAGCGCGCGCTCGCCATGCGCGTGATCGCGGAGGATGCGCTGCCGGAGCGGCCGCGCTTCATCGGCGGCGTGGACATCTCCTGCTCGCGCTTCGATCCCACGCAGCAGGTCTATGCGGCCATCGTCGTGCTGGAATGGCCGGGGCTGATCGAGGTCGATCGGGCCGAATCCATTGCCACACCGGACTTGCCCTACATCACCGGCTTCCTGGCCTTCCGCGAGGTCCCTGCCGCGATGGAGGCCTTCGAGAAGCTGACGGTGAAACCCGATCTGCTGATGGTCGACGGGCAAGGCATCGCGCATCCGCGGCGGCTCGGGATCGCCTCGCATCTCGGCGTGAAGCTGGACCTGCCGACCATCGGCGTGGGCAAGTCGCGGCTGCTGGGCACGCCCATCGAGCCGCTCGGCGAGGCGGCCGGCAGCGAGACGCGAATCTACGACCGCGGCGAGGAGGTGGGCGCGCTGCTGCGCACGCGGGCACGAGCCAATCCGCTCTGGATCTCCATCGGCCATCGGATCTCGTTGCCGACGGCGCTGCGCTGGGTGCGCGCGACATCGGCCGGGCGGCGACTCCCCGAGCCGACGCGGCTCGCCCATGAGGCAGCCGGCATGGTGCGGCGCGCCGCTGGCGGGTAGTTTCGTCCCATGCAACGTCTCAGCTTCAGCCTCGCCGGGGTCTTCGGCCTCGTCGCCGTCGCCCTCGCCGCCGTGGGCGCGCACCTGCCGCTGGACGCGCCGGAGATGGTGCGGAGCGTGGCCATGCTGCTGGGCTGGCACGCGCCAGCGCTGATCGGGCTCGGCGTCTGGAACCGGCGGCAGGGATTTCTCGTCGCCGGCGTGCTCGCGCTGGGGATGATCCTCTTCGCCGGGGCGGTGCTGTTCCGCGCCTTCACGGGAACCTCGCTCGGGCCGGTCGCGCCGACGGGCGGAACGATCCTGATGGCGGGATGGGCGCTGCTGGCGATCCTCGCCTGGCGCCGATGATCGCCGCCGCCTACCTGGCCGACGAAGGGCTGGAACAGCCCCTCGCCGAGGAGCTGGCGCGCTCCGGGCGCAGCATCTCGTCCTGGCACGGCCGGCTCGCGCTCTCGCCCGATCCGCCGGCGCCGGCAGCCTGGGCGCTCGACGTCTGGGACGCGCCGCGGGAGATCGCCGCCCCTTCCGTGAAGCTGGCGGCGGACGGGCTGCGGGCGATCCAGCGCAACTGGTCGCTGGTGCCGGGCGAGGCGCATCACCGCCGCGCCGCGCTCATCGAGGAGCGGCTGCCGCCGGTGAAGGGGCGCGCCCTCGCCTTCCCTGAGCCGGCGCCGACCGGGCACCTCGGCGGCTGGACCTTGCTGACGGCGGAGACGATCCTCGCCTCGCCGACGAAATCCTCCCCCTTCCCCGGCGGTGCGCCGCGCTTCGTGGAGGACCGCGAGGGGCCGCCCTCGCGCGCCTACCTCAAGCTCTGGGAGGGGCTGACGCGGATCGGGCGGCATCCCGGCCCGGGCGAGACCTGCCTCGATCTCGGCGCCTCGCCGGGCGGCTGGACCTGGGCGCTGGCGAAGCTCGGCGCCACGGTCACGGCAGTGGACAAGGCGCCGATCGACCTCAGCGTGATGGCCATGCCCGGCGTGTCCTGGCGGCAGGAGAGCGCCTTCGGCCTCGAGCCCGAGGCCGTCGACTGGCTGTTCAGCGACGTGATCTGCTACCCGAAGCGGCTGCTCGGGCTGGTCGGGCGCTGGCAGGGCTTCGCGAAGAATTTCTTCTGCTCGATCAAGTTCCAGGGCGAGACGGATCACGACATCGCGGCCGAGTTCGCGGCGATCCCCGGCGCGATGCTGTTCCACTCCGCGCACAACAAGCACGAGCTGACCTTCGTCCTGCTGGGCTGACTTGGCCTCCGATTCGCGCTGAGGTGTCGGCAAGAAATCCGGGAGGAACGAGATGACACCAGCGCTGACCATCCGCAGCGTCGAGATCCGCGCCGTCGACGCGCCCATGGATCCGCCGCTGCGCAACAGCCTCAACGTCATCGACCGCGCGCCGCTGGTCATCGCGGAGATCCAGACCGAGCAGGGGCCCCGCGGCACCGCCTATGCCTTCGCCTATGCGCCGACCGCCCTCGGCCCGCTCGCCGCGCTGGCGCGCAACATCGGCGCCTCGCTGGTGGGGCGCGCGGTGGCGCCGGCCGCGCTCTGGGACGAGCTGCAGAACGGCCACCGCCTGCTCGGCACCGAGGGGCTGGTGGAGATGGCCCTCTCCGTCCTCGACATGGCGCTGTGGGATGCGCTGGCGAAGGCCGCGCGGATGCCGCTGGCGCGGCTGCTGGGCGGCGATCTCACGCCGATCCCGGCCTATGGCAGCCTGCGCGGCTGGGGGCCCGCCATGGTGGCCGAGGAGGCCGGGCGGACCGTGGCGGCGCTCGGCGTGAAGGCCGTGAAGTTCAAGCTGGGCGCGCCGCGACTCGCCGACGATCTCGCGACCGTGCGCGCGGTGCGGGAGGCCGTCGGCGCGGAGGTGGAGATCCTGGTGGACTACAACCAGGGCCTCGACCGGCCCGAGGCGCTGCGGCGCGGCCTCGCGCTCCAGGCCGAGGGCGTGCGCTGGATCGAGGAGCCGCTGCACGTCACCGACGACGAGGGGCTGGCCTGGCTCGCGAACCAGCTCGAGATGCCGGTGCAGGGCGGCGAGAACTGGTGGGGCGTCACCGGCATGGCCCGCAGCCTGGCCGCCCGCGCGACCGACCTCTGCATGCCCGACGTGATGAAGATGGGCGGCGTGACCGGCTTCCTGCGCGGGATGGCGCTGGCGGGGGCGCATCGGGTGCCGCTGTCGTCGCACATCTTCATCGAGGCGAGCGCGCATCTGCTGAGCGTCTCGCCCCAGCGGCACTACCTGGAGCACCTCGATATCGCGGGCGTTCTGCTGAAGGAGAAGCTGGTCGTGAAGGACGGCTGCGCGGCGATCCCGGACCGGCCCGGGCTGGGCCTCGAATGGGATGAATCCGCGCTGCGGCACCATGCTGCAAATGCATGACGGGGGCGGGTTGCCAACCGCGAAACCCCGTGGCACATGCTGCCCCACGGAGCGGGCGGGCGTAGCTCAGGGGTAGAGCACGACCTTGCCAAGGTCGGGGTCGAGGGTTCGAATCCCTTCGCCCGCTCCAGTCTTTCCCCGAACAAACTTTCTCTCATCGGTTGGCAGCGCGCTAAGGCGCAGGTTTGGCCGAGTTCCGCGGAACTACCTTGATGGTTCGATGCCGGAACGGAGACCATTTTCTCTCTCCGGAGGGCAGACACTCTCCAAACCTTGAGGGTAGCCCGATTTTACCCTCAAGCTTTAACCACTGATTTCGTTGATCATTTTTCCTAGCCTACTCATTTTTGCTTGGGGCTAACATCGCCTAGCGATCGACTGGAAAAAACCAGCGTGCATCGCGCGAGTTCCATCAGCGCCCGACCAAACGTTGTCAGGCGCTTCCATTCTTGCAGCACGCCAGGAATTTCATGGCCGACAT